>CAYORG010000005.1:0-126059 GCA_964406315.1 uncultured Bacteroidales bacterium
ATCATTATCTTAAATAAATTAAAATACTGAATGCTAATCTAAAGGCAATGACGTTATTTACCAGTTAATCAAAGAAAAGATGAGACTTGAAACTTGCGACCAGAGACTTGAGACTATTTCAGTTGCCTGATTCATCAGTTCATAAAATACTAAAAAGCAAATTCAAAATTCAGGAAAAAGAAAGATCCAGTATTAATATCCGGATCATTATAAATAAAGGTCCTGTAATTTGCAGCTAATTTAACACCTTTAGCAGGACTGTATTGAATACCTCCTATGATTATGTTTCCATCCTGCTTATTATTCCAGGTTTCAGTTGTATTCCCAACTTTATTCGACTGGTACTTAAACCAATTTGCAAATACTTCAAACTTCTTGTTGATTACATAAGCTCCATATACTGCCATTCCTATAATATCATGGTCAGCTGCCTGTTGGTTATACTTTTCACCATCCATTTGATAGTCTATTTCACCGCCAACTCTGAACTTATCAGTTTTGTAACCAGCGAAGAATGAAAGGGTTTGAACTGATACAGTATCTCTTGATATACTATCATTAATTTGCATTTTGCCACCATAGATATCATAATATCCCTTTATTATCAAACCTTTTACAGGAGTATAGATGATGTTACCACCGGCTTTCATCCTTCCATTCATATCCTGGGCACTGGTATATCCTTCTCCATTGAAAACAAACAAATTGGCTGTTAAATTCTCTACAATGGAAATTTCGGTGTTTATGCCAAGATCAGCACTGCTCCCAAGTTTAAATTCATCCTGAAAGGACTTAAATAAGTACCGATAACCCCAGAATTTTTCCTGAGTATCGAATTGTTGTGTGCCAATCATTCCAAGGGATAGTTTAACTGGTTTTGCAATTTTCCAGTCTAATTGAGCAATTTTAAGAAAAACAGTAAAGTCGCTGGCATCTGAAGTGCGTGCACCATCGAGAGTGATTTTAGTGGATATATTTTCACTGAAATTGTATTTGTAACCCAGATAGGCTCTCTGCAGTGCAAATGCGTTTCTTTGCTCTGCGTCTTTTGTAAAGTTGTAATTGTAATTCCAGAAGACCTTTACGAATGCCCGACCATTGGGTTTAAATTCATTTTCGGTTACAGTTTCTTCTTGTGCAAAAAGTTCAAAGCTTATGGACAAAATAGTTAGGATGCTGAGAAAAAGCTTTTTTGTAACCCAGGTATTTAATTTACTTTCCATAAAGATTAAATGTTTAATTAAGATTCTTTTCATATTGTAATAAATCGTTATTACTATAAGTTTATTAGTGAGTTAAGAGCAACTTATAAAGGTTTTATGCATTCGAAAATAAAAAGAATTATCATTCCTGATGCAGTCGAAATGTTAGTTTAACTATAAGTTAATATTTACCTAACCTTAGCTAAATATTGATATCTGTTTTTTTGCATGGTCTTATAATTATTATTTGCTTATGATATGTTGATCATTCCTATTAGGTAGTAAATATTTTTCACTTGTAATACCGTTATTCGGATTGTCAGGACTATGACTTTCGACTTAACATTAAGTTAATATAAGCTTAATTCACCGGTAACGCTCATACTGATCTTTAAACCTATTTTTGGTGTAAATTATTAATTCTTATAAGATCATGAAATCTAATGTGTTAACAATTGCAATCATGCTTCTTCTTGCATCCTGCGGAGGAGGTACAGACAAACAGAAGTCAAATCTTTCCGGTACGATTAAAATTGACGGCTCAAGTACGGTATATCCAATAACAGAAGCTGTAGCTGAAGAATTCAGGGTGGATTATCCGGATGTAAAAGTTACAGTGGGAATTTCTGGCACAGGTGGAGGATTTAAAAAATTCGGTCGGGGTGAAACCGATCTTTCTGATGCTTCCCGTCCGATCAAGCAAAAGGAGATTGATGTGTGTGCTGAAAATAATATTACCTATGTTAATTTAACAGTTGCTTTTGACGGTCTTGCAGTGATTGTAAATCCTGAAAATGACTGGGTGGATCATTTTACTGTTGATGAATTGAAGCGTTTGTGGGAGCCTGCTGCCCAGGGAGAAGTGATAAAATGGAACCAGATGCGTGCAGAATGGCCGGATGAAGAAATTCACTTATTTGGACCCGGTGTTGCTTCAGGAACCTATGATTATTTTACAGAAGCAGTAGTTGGTGAAAGTGGTTCCAGTCGTGGAGATTTCACTGCTTCGGAGGATGACAATGTTCTGGTACAGGGTGTGGCAGGTGACAAATACGGACTTGGATTTTTTGGTCTGGCATATTACGAGGAGAATGCGGATAAATTAAGGCTTGTTGCTGTGGATGGTGGTGATGGCCCTGTAGCTCCGTCAATTGAAACGGTCAGCAATGGCACATATACTCCTCTTTCAAGACCATTGTTTGTATATGTAAACAGCACGGCAGCCAAAAGAACCGAAGTTCAGGAATTTATGAAATTTTACCTGAAAAATGCTCCTGTTTTGTCTGAGGAAGTTGGGTATGTTCCTTTACCGGCTGAAGATTATGAAACTCAGACCAGCAAATTTTTATCCTTTGTAGAAAGTTTATAGGTAATGAAGAAAGCTGCAAATCGCCGGACAAGATCTGGCGATTTGTCTTGAATTAATAAGAGATGGTCCGCAAATCGGAATATTTTATAGAGAAATTTTTGTTGCTTAGTGCATGTATTACTATTCTTACTACAGTAGGAATAGTTCTTATGTTGGCCATTGAAGCATTTAAATTTTTCAGTGAAGTATCCATTGTAGAATTTCTGACTGGTACAGAGTGGACCCCTCTGTTTACAAAGAAAAGGTTCGGGATATTACCGCTCTTGTCAGGTACTTTGTTAACTTCATTCATAGCCATTCTGGTTGCTCTGCCTATCGGACTGGCCATAGCAATATATTTGAGCGAATATGCACCAAAACGTTTCAGACAATATGTAAAACCTTCCCTCGAAATGCTTGCTGCTGTGCCGACTGTTGTTTACGGGTTTTTTGCATTGACTGTGGTAACACCTTTTTTGCAGATGCTTATTCCCGGTATGTCTGGTTTCAATTCGCTTTCAGCAGGCTTTGTAATGGGGATAATGATTATTCCCATAATATCTTCCTTGAGTGAAGACGCACTCAATGCAGTTCCTTATTCTTTGCGCGAAGCATCATATGGTATGGGTTCAACTCGTTTTCAGACTGCCATACGGGTGACCGTTCCGGCGGCTTCATCAGGTATTGTGGTATCCGTTATCCTGGCAATATCAAGAGCTATTGGAGAAACCATGATTGTTGCTATTGCGGCCGGACAGCAGCCACGATTTACGTTCAATCCATTGGTGCCAATTGAAACCCTTACAGCTTATATAGTGCAGGTGAGTCTTGGTGATGTTCCTCATAACTCTGTGGAATACCGGACAATTTTTGCAGCAGGCATCACTTTGTTTGCGGTTACTTTCATTCTGAACAGCATTAGTCATTGGTTAAAAAATAAATACAGGGAAAAGTATGAATAGAGTAAAAATAAATCGATTAAAAGATAAGCTTTTTCTTACAGCAGGTGTATTTAGTACCTTCATTGGTCTTGTGCTACTCACGATATTTATCGGGAATATTCTTATTGAAGGCTTACCAAGACTAAGCTGGAAGTTTCTCATAAATCTTCCTTCGCGTTTACCGGAAAAAGCGGGAATTTATACGGCCCTGATGGGCTCAATATGGGTTTTGTTTCTTACAGCTATTATTGCATTCCCTATTGGCATTGCTGCAGGAGTTTATCTTGAAGAATATGCAAAAAAAGGCTGGCTCTCAAAAGTATTTGAAGTTAATATATCAAATCTTGCCGGAGTTCCTTCAATAATTTACGGTTTGCTGGGCCTCGAAATTTTTGCCAGAGTGATGCATATGGGAAGTTCTGTTCTTGCCGGAAGCCTAACACTGGCATTGTTGATTTTGCCTATAATCATTGTAGCTACCCGGGAAAGTATAAAAGCAGTTCCCCAATCGCTTCGCGATGCTTCCTATGCACTGGGGGCATCCAAGTGGCAAACAATATATAACCAGGTTGTACCTGCTTCTTTTGGTGGAATCCTTACGGGAGTTATACTTGCTCTTTCCCGTGCAATTGGTGAGGCTGCTCCATTGATCGTTGTGGGAGCCCTGGCATACGTGCCTTTTGCTCCCAGTACTCCAATGGATGAATTTTCAGTATTGCCAATACAAATATTCAACTGGATATCAAGGCCTCAACATGGTTTTATCACGAATGCGGCTGCTGCAATTGTCATTTTGTTGGTTTTAACTTTCGCAATGAACGGAATAGCAATTTATATGAGGAACAGATGGCAGAAGAAAGTTGCCTGGTAATAAGAAAACCTGTAATAGTATGCTAATGAATGATATAAATATACACATGATAGAAGAAAAGACAAAAAATATTGAGAACTTTACCGTTGTGAAAAACGAGGGAGATCTGGATCATAAAATCGTTACCAAAAAAGTGAATGTTTTTTACGATAATTTTCAGGCACTGAAAAATATTTCAATGCAAATTCAGCCTTTTTCTGTTACAGCCCTGATTGGTCCTTCGGGATGCGGAAAATCCACCTACCTTAGAATATTTAATCGCATGAACGACTATATCGAAGGGTATAGGCTGGAAGGTGATGTTATTATTGACGGAGAGGATATTAATAGTGAAAAAATTATCCTTGAAAAGTTGCGTAAAGATGTTGGTATGGTTTTTCAGAAACCAAATCCCTTTCCAAAATCGATTTTTGATAATGTAGCCTACGGACTTAAAATCCAGGGAGTGAAAGATAAATCTTTTTTGCATGAGCGGGTAGTATCTTCTTTAAAGCAGGTTGTTTTATGGGATGAGGTAAAGGATGACCTGAAAAAAAACGCCCTTGCTTTATCAGGCGGTCAGCAGCAGCGATTGTGCATAGCACGTACTTTAGCAGTTGAACCGAATATAATATTAATGGATGAACCGACTTCAGCACTCGATCCGATTTCAACTGGAAAAATTGAAGAGCTTATTTTTGAATTGAAAAATGAGTATACGATTATCATTGTTACGCATAACATGCAGCAGGCTGGAAGGGTGAGTGATCGTACGGCGTTTTTCTATTTGGGTGAGCTTATAGAGGAAGGGGCAACAAAGGATATTTTTATCAATCCTCAGAATGAAAGAACAGAAAATTATATTACCGGAAGGTTTGGATAATTGAATCTCTTTATTCTAATTTTATTCAATTTAATTCATAACAAATAAAATATGATTCCTCTTGAATACGAAGTTGACAGAATAAAAAATATATTTTTTGAAATGGTTGATCTCGTAAGAGATCAGCTTGCACTGGCAAAAGAAGCGGTTCTTACCGGCGATACCGAAGTTGCCAGTGAAGTAATGCAAAAAGAAAGCCGGGTGAATTCTTATGAGCTGACTATTGACAGGGAATGTGAAGATTTTCTGGCGTTGCATGCGCCGGTTGCTGCCGACCTGAGACTGGCAATAGCCATTTTAAAAATGGCAAGCAGTTTGGAAAGAATTGGTGACCATGCGTATAGAATATCCAGTTTTGTTTATGAGGATCAATTGATCCTTTCAAAAGAAATCATTCATCTTGTCAGGTTGCCTGAGTTGTTTGATCATATTGATAAAATGCTTTCCAATGTTTCCAGTGCACTGGAAAACAGTGATGTAAAACTTGCAAAAACAGTATTTAAAATCGATAAGGAGATCGATAAGGTGAATAAGAAAGTTCCTAAGCTCATGCAGGATTACATGAAGACTTCGAAAGATAAGGTATCAAATATCATCCTTGTTTCACGCACTGTTGGAAAACTTGAGCGTTGCGGTGATCTTATCAAAAACATGGCCGAAGAAATAATATTTTACATAGAATCGAAGATCATTAAACACCGGAAACGGAATAAAAAGATCAGAAAGCGATTTCATATTCCGGAGGTGAACAAAGAAAAGTAAATACTTGTTTTTTTCAAAGAAGATCGATGAAGCTGTGTGTATTATATTCCTTTCTGTATGCTTTTAAGACTGACGGATTGATTGTTTTTTGCAAAATCACGGAATGATTTGTAAATATTATTTACAAAAAGAATGATATTCTTAGCTTCATTAAGAATATCCATAAATAACATATTGGTACGAGTACTTCCGGGTTCCTTCTTGATCAGCTTCAATTGTTTTTTTCTTATTCGTGTGATTTTCTCATTCAGAGCCAAAGCCTTATTGATCAATTTTTCAGAATTTGAATAATCAGATGTTGAGATTACCCCTACAATTTCTGAGATGTAATCTTTAATATCCTTGCTCATTTCAGTAAGACTTTTGGCCTGAAATTCGGTAAGAGGAGCATGATTGTTATCTACATGTTTATAACAGGGATTCACAATAAAAGAAAGACTATGCATCATCTCCCGCAAATAATCAATTATTTCTATGTAATTGTGGCTGCTTTCATAAGATTCCTCAGTAAGTTTCTCTAAAGTATTCGGAATTTCCTTCTTTAATCCTTTTGCATTCTTATTCAAATGTTTTACTGATTTTACATCCTCTTTTAGTTTTTTTCGTTTTTCTTTTATAAGAAATTCAACAGACTTGTCCAGTGTTTTTGCAGCAGCCATTAACATATTACTAACATTTTCAGAACAGGTGTCATAAACACTATCACCATCAAGGGAAGAAATTCCGGATTTTTCAATTTCTTTAACTTCCTCAGCGGTTTTTTTTGAATGAATGAAGTGTGACTTAATTATTAAAAAGATGGCAAGAGGTATAAGGGCAATCAGGCCATACAAATGTGACCATTTTAAAATAAGTGCAACCAGCAATGAGACTGTGAACGCACTCAATGCCGTGAAAAACCAGCCGCCAACAACAGTTACAACTCCCGTTATTCTGTAAACAGCACTTTCACGTCCCCAGGCGCCATCAGCCAGCGAAGACCCCATGGCGACCATAAATGTCACATACGTTGTTGATAAAGGCAATTTCAGTGATGTGGCAAAAGCAATCAGAATGCTGGCAACCACAAGGTTAACAGAAGCACGTATCAAGTCAAAAGACATACCAGGATTTGCTTTTACCTGATTTTTGAAATACGAAGTGTCAAATCTTTTTTCAATTCTATTGATAAACGATTCAGGCACTATTTTTTGTATTCCTTTGTTTATCGTAACTGCCTGTCGAACTAATGATCGTGCCAGAAAGCTTGATTCAAACCGTTCGTTTATCTGGTCCTGGTCACTCAAATTTAAAGTGGTTTGAACTACCGATCTGGCTTTCCGGCTTAGCCAGAGTGTTATAACCATAATAAGACCGGCAATCAATAAAAATAGTGTTGGTGTTTTTACTTGCCCGGCAAGTGAGGACATCAGGAATCCATCGGGACTTGCTCCTTCTGTTTCAGAAAAAATTCTGAATGATTCAAAACCTGCCAGTGGCACACCGATAAAATTTACCAGGTCATTTCCTGCAAATGCCATAGCCAGCGCAAAAGTTCCTGTTAATACGATAAATTTTAAAATATTGAAATGAAATGCCCAAAACAGCAATTGAAGTATGATTGACCAGATCAACAGACTGGCCCCAAGAATGAGCAAAGTATGTGATTTAATCCAGTAAAGATATTCTTCAGTCATAAATGAAGCTCCTTTGGCTCCTTTAATTAAGATAAAATAAGTTATAACTGTTATAGCAATACCGCCCCAGACAGCGCCAAAATATTTAATGGTTTTTTCATAGTTGAATGTGAATATCAATCTGGAAATGTATTGCACAATGGCACCAACAGTAAATGCAATGACTACAGATAACAAAATACCAAATATAATGGCCAGTGCTTTTCCGGAATTGATGTAGTTGCTCATCGTAGCAAGCTCTTCTCCTTTTTGCATAATTACCAAAATAGACATTCCAACAGCAGCGCCGAGCAACTCAAAGACAATGGATACGGTAGTGGAAGTCGGGAGACCAAAAGTATTAAAGAGATCAAGCAATACAACATCAGTAATCATAACGGCAAGGAAGATGATCATGATGTTGGCAAAAGTGAAGGAACCTGGAAAGAATATACCCTTTCTGGCGACTTCCATCATACCGCTCGAAAAAGTGGCTCCGAAGAGTACACCTGCTGCAGCTACAATCAGTATTATGCGAAGCGGCGCTACCTTGGCTCCTATAGCTGAATTGAGGAAATTTACAGCATCATTACTCACTCCAACAATTAAATCGGATATTGCCAGTATAAAAAGAACAAGTACAATGATCAGAAAAACTTTATCCATTTTCAGAAAATTTCAAAGCACAAAAATAGTTTTGAAAAGTAATATAATGATAATTCTATGTTAAATTAATGTTAAGTCATTTAATTCAGAATTAAAATACACATCCCTTATAATAATTTTTTCTTAACATATTCCTGAATATCCGCTCGTATTTTTGTAAATGCAGGATACTTATGTTACTATGAATCCCTCTGATGCAAAGATACTTGTTGTCGATGATAAGCCTGATATTGTTGAATCCCATTCCTGTATTTTGCGAAAGGAAGGAATTTAAACTCCTGCGACTTCTAACGTCAAAACCATCCGGAGTGTTTACCCGTGAAGAGATTTTTGATCAGTTATGGGGAACCGACATTTTTGTCGGTGACAGAACAATTGACGTTTACATCAGGAAACTCCGGGAAAAGACAGGAGATCAGAGAATTAAAACCATTAAAGGAGTAGGATATAAATTTGAGGCTTGATAGTTATAAAAAAGCCCTTCATAGAAGAGCCTTTTGAACTATTTAGTCGTTCTGACAATTGTAGTCTCATTTATCCAGCAACCAACCGTATAAGTATCTCCATCGGTATACCCGTTAAAGAAAGTGATTTCATTGTTTGGGAATTGTTGAGAATAGGTTTTGATTTGTTCATCGGCAATTCCTTTCACTGAGGGATCAACGGTTTTTGCTTTTATGAATTTATCGACTGCAGCCCAATATGCTGCCTGTTTCTCAAAATCTGAACCACAAGAACTGCTGCCTGCTGCATAAGCAGTACCGATAAGAATATACGCTTCGCCATAATTGCTTTTCAGGTTTATGGCCGATAGAGCATATTTTCTGCATGACGGGTAATCTTTTTGCTGAAATGCAACTTTCGCCAGGTTGTAGTAATAATACGCTTTCTTTTCATAGTCTGTTTCCTGGCTTATGGCTTTATTATAATAAACTTGGGCCTTTGAATATACTTCCCGGATAGCAAAAAGATTAGCTAGTTTTGCTGCAGATTCGGCTGATGGTTCTAATTTGTATAGTGCTTCGGCAGCTTTTGCATACAATTCTGATTTTTCACATCCTGTTTCTGAGAGAAGAGAGGTGATCTTTTTCAGCAGATCGACATTTTCAGGTTCTGCTTCAAATTTTTCACTAAAGATCGCAATAAGCGATTCACAATCTGCCGCCCCACTTTCAGCAAAGACTTTTTCAATGTTCTCAATGGCTTGAGGCAGTTTGGGATCTTTATCACCACTTTGCACCTTTTCATTCAGCAAATCCATGATTAACACATAATTATTGATCATTATATCAGCACCTATTTTGTTGTCCTGCAATAATTTATAAGAGGCTGTAATATACGTTACAGCAACCGATTCATCTACTTTTGCCTGATTGTATTTAATGGATTTTTCAAGGTAACCATAAGCTTCTTCAATATCGGAACTCCTGTATCGAAGCAAATCTATTCCTTTGATTCCAAAGACATATCCGGGTTGCTTAAAATACTCCATTCGTTGATCATACAACATCATCAACGTATCAATATAAGCATTCATTGCTACTTCATCTTCTTCCTTCTCAATTTTGTATTTTAATATTTTTGCTCCATGTATGTAGATATTCTTGCTTGCCTTCGGGCAGTTGTAAAAACAGTACCTCCAAGAATCATATGCATATTCATATGTGTTAATTTTAACATATTGATTCATTATTGAGAGGTTGGAAGCACATTCCATACGTGAGGAACTATCAGCACCGTATTCAGGATTTTCATAAATTTTTGCACGTTGCGCACTGGCCATACTGGTAATGGCAAATATTCCGGTAATAACGATACATAGTTTAAAATAATTAGTTTTCATAGCAATAATTTCCAAGTATAATAATAATCAGTCACTTAAAATATCTTGCGAAAATAATACATCAATAACATTAATGCAAAAATTACACCATAATCATTTTTTTGTCAATAACACCTGACTGGAATATGAGGTGAAAGTGAGATTTTTTTTCATTTTTGTAATTGAATAGATAAAATAGTCAAAATGCCGGAAGAGAAGTTATACGATTTGTCGTTTTTGAATAAGATTTCAGATGGCGATAAAAGTTTTATCCGCGAAATGATCAATACTTTTAAAGAAGTTGCCCCTGCATATCTGGATAAAGCCAGAAGCAATTTAGAATGTGAAGCGATTGATGCTTTGAGCAAAGAAACACACAGATTTATTCCGGGAGTATCATTTCTGGGAGCAAAAAAGTTAGAGGAAGATCTGATGAAAATTGAAGAATTCACTAAGAAAAATGAAAATTTGGATCTGGTCCCTGCTTTAATTGATAATGTTGATTTTAAAATAAAGAAATTAATTGAAAGTTTTGATCGGGATTTTAATTTTTAGTGTATGAAAATTCTATATGCTGAAGATGATGCCATGATGCAAAAGATCGTTGTTCATGCTCTTGTTAGACTGGGCTATGAAGTTACAACCGTTGATGATGGCAAAGAAGCATTGGAATCTATTGAAAATGAAGAGTTTGACCTGATTATTCTTGATTTGTTCATGCCAAAAAAGAGTGGCTTTGAAGTTGTTGAAATCATCCGCGATGAATTGCATATCGATACGCCCATTCTCATTTTGAGCAGAAGTCATTTGGATGAGTCTATTCAGAAAGCATACACTGCCGGTGCAAACGATTTTATTGTGAAACCTTTTGACCCGGAGGAATTGATTGTTAAAATAACCAAAATGCTTATTTCTAAAAGATAAGTTTTCTTTTGTGAGACGCATTCTACATATTGCAACAGTGCAATACGATATTGAATGGCATAATATCAATGCCAATTTAAGCAAAATTAACACCCTACTGATCAGGCTAAATTCGCAGGTAGACTTGATTCTTTTGCCCGAAATGTTTGCTACAGGATTTACGATGCAACCGGAACTATTTTGTGAAGAGGATTATCAATCAGTCCAGGATTGGATGCATTCTGTATCAAAGAAATATAATGCAGCTGTTCTTGGAAGTTTTCCTGCAAGAGTAAAAAACAAATTTTATAACAGGCTTTATTTTATTCCTCCTGAAGGACCCCTGCAATTTTATGATAAAAGGCATTTGTTTACCATGGGGGATGAACCACAACATTATGTGGCCGGAGAAAAAATGAGAATCATTGAGTATAATGGATGGAAATTGTATCCGCTGATTTGCTATGATTTGAGGTTTCCGGTATGGAGCAGAAATGTAAAATACAAATATGATCTGTTGATCTTCAGTGCAAACTGGCCATCGGTAAGAAATGATGCCTGGGAAACATTATTGAAAGCCAGAGCCATTGAAAATCAATGCTATGTGGCAGGCATTAACAGGATAGGAAAAGACGGAAGAAACATTCAGTATATTGGGAATACGCAAATCGTATCCCCTGCAGGTGAAGTAATACATAAGATTGAAAATAAAGAAGGAATACTATGTGGTGATCTTGACCTTCAGCTTCTGGGCAAATTCAGAAATAGTTTTCCGGTGCTAAATGATGCTGATGAGTTCAAGCTAAAATAAAAATCCTGCATTTCAATGAATACAGGATTTGCCGCGATCTGAATATTTTATTCTCTAGCAATGACCGTCTTCACCATTGCAATCTGAACATCCTTCGCAATTTCCGGGATAATGAACATGGCCGCGATGCATCTCTTCATCAGTAGCCTCACGGATCTCAGTTATTTTGCCACTGAAAAACAGATGATTACCTGCCATCGGATGATTGAAATCCATAACAACAGATTCATCGGTAATTTCTTTTACAATCCCTGTCAATTTATTTCCGGAAGAATCCTGCATTGGTATTTTATTGCCCTTCTTCAACATATTATTATCAATTTTGCCATCTATTTCAAATGCTGAGATCGGTACGTTTACAATGGCATTTTCGTTGACTTCACCGTAAGCATCTTCTGCCTTAAGATCAAACCTAAAACTATCGCCAACTTTCAGGCTGTTGATGTTTTGCTCAAATTTCGGCAATAAATTTTCCGATCCGTAAAGAAAAGTAAGAGGTGAATCATCATTCAAAGTTTCAATAATTTCTCCTTTATTTCCGTCAAGTCTTAATTCATAGGTGAGTGATACTACTTTGTCTTTTGAAATTATCATAATCGTTTTTTTTTGAATGGCAAAAGTAAAAAAAAATAATTGTTCTTCTCTTCAAACCGTATGTTTCTTTTGTTGGCTCACTTTCGATTAAAAGACACCTTTTGTCATTTTTATTAAAGTTTGGTTATATGCCTGAATACCAATTAATTACTATTTTTTTGGTATAATTTTATTGTATTGATTGTTCGTATTTACACTAATAAGTTGGTTTTTTTCGTTTTTTATTTCCAGTTTTTATTGAATAAAATATAATTTTATTGCAACCAGTTCATACTATATTTGTCTATAATTATTGATTCGAATCAAAATACTACTAAAATGAGATTAAAATATATAACTCTTGTTATTATTGCATTATTGGTTTGGACTCCGGGTCAGGCTCAGATCAAATTCGGTATTCGGGGAGGAATAAGTTCAAGCCGGGTCAAACTTAAAGAATTTGATAATCCCGAGTATAAACTTGATTATAATAATAGTCAGGTTGGATTTCATTTTGGTGTTATCTCTCAAATTAAAATATCAATGCTTGTTATTCAACCGGAATTGTTATTTTCAACAGCCAGAACTGATCTGGCTTTGACTGAGATCTCAACCGGAGAAAAACAGATTGGGAAACAGTCATTTAATAAACTTGATTTGCCAATAATAGCAGGTGTAATAATAGGACCCATGAAATTACAGGCCGGACCAGTTGCCAGTGTGATGTTAAAGTCTAAATCGGATTTGCTGGAAGAAAACGGAATTGAACAAAGTTTTAAAGGAGCTACTATTGGCTACCAGGCCGGAATAGGACTTGAATTAGGATCTTTGTTACTGGATGTAAAATACGAAGGGAATTTGAGTAAATTCGGAGATGGCATTACCATTGCCGGCCAGAATTTTAATTTTGATCAAAGGTTGAATCAACTGATTCTTAGCTTAGGATTTTTGTTTTAGTACTCAGAAATAGATAATTCAATGAACGAAAATTCATGTGTTATACTATCGAGATCAACCTGACCAGGGAGCAACTGGAAAAAAGATTCAAAGCAAACCTTGATAAACACCTTCCGTATAGAAAGCAACAAAGAGCTTCAGCATTCAATCTTCCCGAATGTCCGGTTGTTTGTTCGGATGAACCGGAAAAGATAAAACTATTTGCATGGGGTCTTATCCCATTTTGGGTAAAAGATACTAAATCTGCTGATAAAATCAGGATGAAGACCTTTAATGCCAGGGCTGAGACAATTGCAGAGAAAGCTTCATACAAACATTTAATAAAAACAAGGAAATGTCTGGTATTGACCAATGGATTTTATGAGTGGCATACGGAAGGAAAGTTAAAACAACCCTATTATATCAATGTAAAGAATGCTGAAGCATTTGCTCTTGCGGGAATATATGATTCGTGGACAAACAGGGAAACAGGTGAAATTTTAGATACATTTTCAGTAATTACTACCAGGGCCAATCCCCTGATGGAGAAAATTCATAATCTTAAAAAAAGAATGCCTGTAATTCTTGACGAAGAAATTGAAAAGGCATGGATTGATCCGGCTATTTCACTGGAAAAAACGCTTTCTTTTCTGCGGCCGTATGAAGAAGATAAGATGTATGCAGTAGAAGTTGACCGGAACTTGTTCAGAAAAAATCAGGATCTGTCAGAAAATACTCTTTTTTGAAGGTAATTTGGATTGGCTTTTTCAATGGAATTCTTTTTTTAATTGGTTACACCAGGTGGCAATTCGTTCTTTGTTCTTACTTGCCTGGTTTTCAAAGTCCAGTGCTAAGCCGGCAAATTTATTTCCCCGCTGTGCTTTTGATTGTTCAAAAGTATATCCCTTAACATCAGTGAATCCGACCAACTCAGCTCCTTGTTCTTCAACAAGTTTGGCCATAATACCAATTCCATCTACAAAGTTTTCCGGGTATCCTTTCTGATCACCGGCGCCATAAATGGCTATTCGTTTGCCTTTCAGGCTAAGATCTTCAAGTGCAGGAACAAATTCGTCCCAGTAATTGGGTAACTCTCCGTCAAACCATGTAGGTACTCCCAGGATCAGGTTGTCGTATTTAATAAACTGATCTTCTGTTACCGTTTCCGCATTGATCTCATCCAGGTTTTCTTTTCCAAGGTTTTCAACAATGCGTTTTGCTGCCTGCGCAGTTTTTCTGGTATTGAAGCTATAGAATAAACCTGCCTTTTTCATAATGGTTTCAGATAGATATTAGTAATCCAGAAGTTCTTTTGTTGCCTGCATAATTTTATCCGCATTGGGGAGTATAGCCTTTTCCAGTATCCGGTTAAAGCCAACCGGCGTAAATGTTGATCCTGAGCGTCGCACCGGTCCGTCAAGGTATTCAAATGCTTTATCGGCAACTATTGCGGCAATTTCTCCTCCGAAGCCGCCAAAAACTTTGTCTTCATGCACAACCAGAACCTTTCCTGTTTTTTTTACTGTGGCAAGAATTGCATCTGTGTCCAGTGGAAGTAATGATCGCAGATCTACAACTTCAATATCAGCTCCTGTTTCTTGCTCCAGTTTTTCTGCAACCTCCAAACACATGTGTGTTGTATTTCCGTAAGTGATGATAGAAAGATCTTTGCCTTCGCGTCTGATCCGTGCTTTGCCAAAGGGAACTTCAAAATCCTCGGGTACCGGAGTAGCAGCAATTGGTGCATTGTATAAAGATTTTGGTTCAAGGAACACAGTCATCCCTTCCGATCGTATGGATGTTCGTAACAATCCGGCAGCATCATCAGCAAATGAAGGATAAACCACCCTTGTACCCGGAAAAGTAGTTAACGTGCCTTCAATGGTCTGCGAGTGGTACAATCCACCACCGATATATCCTCCCGAAGCAAGACGTACGGTGATATTGGGTGAGAATTGACCTTTGGAACGCCAGTATTCATGGGTTGTTTCAACGAACTGTTCCATAGCCGGCCAGAAATAGTCTGCAAATTCAGCACCTTCAACAACGATCCGGATCTTTTTATCGAATCTTGACATTCCGTTTGCAGTACCCATAATGAAATCTTCGGCAATAGGAGCATTAAATACTCTTTCCTTACCGAATTCTTTTTGCATTCCTTTTGTTACATTGAAGATCCCTCCTTTTTCTTTATATGCTATATCCTGACCCCAGATAAATGTATCGGGATTGTACCTGAATTCTGCCTTCAGAGTTTCATTGATCGCCTCAATGAGCTTCTTCTTCGGTCCTTCTTCAGCATGAATTCCTTCAGGGTATTTTTTCGGTTTGTATTCCGGTCCTATTACAAAATCATGGACTGATTCAGGCGAAGGATCCGGTGCAGACATCGCTTTTTTGTGGGCCGCTTTGACTTCTTCTTTTGCTTTGTTTTCAATTTCAACAAGTTCGTCTTCAGTAAACCTTTTATACCTAAGCAAAAGCCGTCGATATTTTGCCAGCGGATCGTATTGGTTAACATAATTCAATTCATAATCATTGCGATACAATTCGTGTCGGTCTGAATTGGAGTGGGAGTGGATACGGACACAATTGGCCTGAACAATCACCGGCATGGAGTTTTTTATTGCCCATTCTTTTGCCTCTGTCATGGCATTCATTGAATCAAAAACATCTTTCCCGTTGCAGTAAATGATACGAAGGTTTTTAAATCCTGAAAAATTATTGGCTACTTTTCTGTTGGCCGTCTGGTCTTTTTTGGGAACTGATATTCCATACCCGTTGTCCTGGAATACAAAGATAACAGGAAGCTTTTCATTTGAGGCTCCATTTATAGCTTCATATACATATCCTTCTGAGACTGATGATTCACCCTGCGAACTGATGACAACTCCTTTATGGTTGTATTTTGTGAATGCTCGGCCTGTTCCTGTTGCATGGACAGTATGATTTCCTGTTGAAGACGAAACATTGTGAATATTCCATGCAGGCTTAGCAAAATGGTTAGACATATGTCTTCCGCCACCAGCTACATCAATATCTTTCGAAATGCCATTGTATATGATCTCTTCTGCAGTAAGTCCTGCTGAAATGGCCGTCATCATATCACGGTAATATGGATAAAGATGATCTGTTTGTTTGTCAAAAACCTGACCAATAGCAAGCTGAATCCCATCATGCCCGGCATAAGGAGCATGATAAGACCATCCGATAGCCTGTTTAAGGTAATTTGGAGCACGATCGTCCAGAATGCGGCCAAGTACCAGAAGATGAAACCATTTTTTTAAGGTCTTTTTATCTGTAGACTTAATATTGTATGCTTTTTTAACCGGTGTATCGGTATATGCCATTGAAATATTTTTTTAGATTAAAAAGATCTGTTTATATCAAAGTTCTGCAGATAATCGGAAAGATATTTAAGGAATGCTCCTGCCAGGGCACCATCAACGACTCTATGATCATACGTAAGAGCAAGTATCATCTTATGCCGGATAGCAATAACATCGCCGGAAGGGGTTTCGAGAACGGCCGGTTTCTTCTCAATTGTTCCGGTAGCAAGAATTGCTACCTGAGGTTGATTAATTATCGGAGTACCGGTAAGATTTTTAAATGTTCCGAAATTGGAAATTGTGAATGTACCTCCCTGGATATCATCAGGGTTGAGTTTATTGTTTCTTGCATTTACAGCAAGGGTGTTAAGATCAACAGTTAACCCGACAATCGATTTCTGATCAGCATTCTGAATTACCGGAACAATAAGATTTCCTGAAGGCAAAGCTACTGCAATACCAATATTAACATTTTTCCTCAGTATGATTTTGTCCTCATCAACAGAAGCATTCACTCCCGGAAATTCTTTCAGAGCCTTTGCAACAGCTTCAATGAATACCGGCATATAAGTAAGCTTCTGCTTTTCCCTCTTTTCAAATTCTACTTTTACCTTATTTCTCCAAATCACAAGATTTGTTACATCGGTTTCGATGAAATTCGTTACGTGAGGAGATATTTGCTTTGAAAGGACCATCTTGTCTGCAATTAACTTACGCAAACGGTCCATTTGTATGATTTCATCCCCTTCATGTACTGCAATTTGTACTTCAGGTTTCTGTTTGACTTTCCCTTGTGTCTCTTTTCCTGATTTCTGCTCTGTTCTTGTCCTGACATATTCCAGTACATCCTGCTTGCGAATTCTTCCGTTATGTCCGCTTCCTTTTATTTGTTCCAGTTCTTCAACCGGTATATTTTCTGATTCGGCTATATTTTTAACTAACGGAGAAAAGAATTTGGCTGATTTTGCATAATCTTTACCGGAACCTTGAGTTGCTTTGACTTCTGCTTTTGGTATTTCTTTTTTTGGTTCTTTTTTTTCAACGATATCTTTCCCTGATTTTTCTTCATCAGGCAGATCTCCACTCAAATCAATTACTGCAATTACTTCTCCGACAGCTACAACTGCATTTACTTCATACAGTATTTTAGTAATTATGCCGTCGACAGGCGACGGGATTTCAGAATCCACTTTATCTGTTGCAATTTCAAGAAGAACATCTTCTTCTTCAACCGCATCACCAACCTTCTTAAACCATTTGGTTATTGTAGCTTCCTGGACGCTTTCGCCCATTTTGGGCATAATAATATCAAATGTTGCCATAAAAGATTCATTCTGTGTAATCTATCGGTGCGTGAATATAAGAACAACAAAGCAATTTAAACTCGTTCCGAGTAAAGGTTATCTGACTTGTTGCGCATAAATTCATGCATTCAGAGCATTTACAAACTCATTTATACACATTAACAAATGTAGGTAAGATATGTTTAAAACAAAAAACCGGGAGTATGTTTTCTCCCGGTCTGATCTAAAAATAGTATTACAGGATTTGTATTTATTGCACAAAATTGATTTTTCTGAAATCAACACTATGATCTGTAATTACTCTGATAATATAATCCCCTGAGGGATATTCGGAAATGTCAAGAATCTCTGTTCCGGATGCCATTTTTTTGTGTTTCAGCAAACGTCCGTTCGAATCAAACACATCGCAAATGCCCACAGAGGATCTCACCAGTTCAATGATTAAGAAATTTTTGGCAGGATTGGGGTATACCAGAATATCTGCATCATTTATAATATCATGACTGCTGCTGTATTCCGGAAAGCCATCCTGGACAACTTCTTCTTCCGTAACCAGATAATCGAGCGAGGAAACATACTGGTGACCTGATACCTCAATAAAGTAGACATCTTCAACCGGTAATCCCGGTATATCCACCCATAAATAGTAGTTGCCGTCCTCAATGCCATAAAATGCGAAATTCCCGGCTTCATCGGTTTCCGTGGTGGCTACAACTTCATACGCGCTTTTTGTATGTTTTTGGCCGGCCAGAACAACAGTGGCTCTTCTGCTTGGTTTAGCTTTTTCAAAAAAAGCTGATTTCAGATCCTGAGCTTCTGCGTCAAGTACCTGACCACCAACCTGTGTAATGCCCTCAAAAAGCGCTAATGGTTGTAAATGAATGTTCAAATCTTCCGTAACAGACGTTGGATCCACAATGACTGGTTCTGCAAATTCCCAGTATTCGTAAGTAGGATAATAGGTGGGAACAAAACCGGTTGTCATATCATCTCCCGGAAGAGCAACCAAAATATACTCACCATATGGTATATCCTGGAATACGTAGTTGCCATTTACGTCTACATCAACAGAGTCGTTTATGGGTGATCTCTGATAATACGTATACCCGTATATTTTCACATAACCCTGCGATATGGGATTATTGGCATTATCAAATACTGTTCCGCTGACATTGCGTACCCGGCTATATCTGGCAATAAATACACCTGAATCTCCCGGTTGTACCAGTCCGATGTCATCCAGCATGTTGTCAGGACCAAAGAAATTACCCGATACGTATGCATTACCATATTTGTCACTGGCAACTTTCCCGGCATAAATTGCATTACCCAGTGTGTTTGGCTGCCAGTACAGGTAATCAAGAATGCCTTCTGTAATCATTTTGGCCACATAAGGAGATCCGGCAGTGAGGTTTTCATCCACTGTTTCCAGATCGACATTGAGTTTGTTGTATGATGTTCCGGTAAAATATATTTCACCCTCCCGGTTAATAAAAACGCTTTCAAAATTGTTATCACCCGCTGATGTTCCCTGATTGGTCCACATTGGATCAAGGCTCATCCCGTCAAGCTTTGCCATCATCATATCACTTGTCGGGTCATCGGGATTATTTAATTCAAATCCGCTGCCGGTAAAAACCGATGCGGAATAAAAATCAGAACAAATTACCAGATTACCTTGAGGATCGGTACCAGTATGAACAACATCTTCATCAACACTGTAGCTGCTTTTTTGAATTGCTATATGTGTTGATTGTATACAATTTCCTGATGTGCCGTATTTTGCGATAAACAGATCATAACCATTTACGCTTGAATAGATAGTTCCATCGATATTCAAATTGTTGCTGTTAAATACTCCGGTAACAAAAACATCACCATTTTCCGGTACGATGAGATTTTTAATATATTCTGATGAATCTCCGGGAAATGAACGTGCCCATTGTGATTCTCCGTCTTTTGTATACATGGCAAGGAATGCATCATCCCCTGTTGTGCCCGAAATGGAATCCGTGCCAAAATAAAATGGCCTGTTCCCCCGATGATAACCCCCCATATAGAAGTAGTCGGAATGACTGTTGGCAATATCTAAAACAAATATTTCGCCATTATCAGCTCCGTGATTGTAGTCACAGGTATTTAGCCATTCTACGGTACCGTCATTTTGTATTCCTGCAACAAAAAGCATGGCATCTGCCTGGGTACCGGGTGCTTCCAGGCCTTCAATATAAACAGAATCTCCTTCAAAAGCGCCTGAAACATAAGTTGTCCCGTCTTCATCCAAAAACAAATCAGGTGAATACATAACACACGCTGTATCAGGATCTATACCAATCTCGTGAACCCACGAAATAAATCCCGTTTTTGATATTTTGGTAATAAGTGTATGTTCATATATTCCTGCAGTTTGACCAGTATAATCACCGATCTGAAATTCTGTTTCGGAAGAGATGGTAAAAACTGTTGTAAGTTCACCACGTTGATTAATTGACATATTTCCGGGCGCAACATTTACATCCGGATTCAAACTCCGGACAGCGTGCAGCCAGATCAAACGTCCTGTGGGTGCAGTTTTCATTAGAAAAATAGTACTTATGCTTTCGTTTGGACTTCCAATGGCTCCGCTTCCCTGGTAGTTGAATACGTTTTTATAAAATCTTCCTGACAGGTAAACGTTACCTACAGAATCAGCAATCATATTATCAACAATTCCATTTGTTGCTGATTTCGCATATTTCCACATCAGATTGGTTGGTTGCGAAAGAGACGGGAAACATAGAAAAACGGCAAGCGAAATGAATGCCGATACTTGACGAAAGGTTTTTGTGGTTTTCATGTTTCAGAATTTGGATGTATTTAACATTTTGTGTACGATTAAACCAATTTCTTCTATAAAAGATTGATTAATAGCATATAAGCTTAAAATATCAGTCGTTATTTGGTAATTTCATCATATTCTGATCCCAATAACCAGAATGTCGTCTACCTGTTCATTTATACCCTTCCAGTCTTCAATTGTTTCATTTAGTTTCATTTTTTGTTCCGACATGGATAAATTATTGATTTCCAGTAACAATTCCCGGAAGTTTGAGGATTTGAATTTTTTTCCTTCGGATCCTCCGAATTGATCTGCGTATCCGTCAGAAAACATGTACAGACAATCGCCTTTGATTATATTGATCTTATGAGTAGTAAATTCAGATATTTTTGCCTGGTGATAACCCACCGGCATTTTATCCCCTTTGTATACAATAATTTCACTCTGGCGAATCAGCACAAGAGGATTATAAGCCCCGGCAAATTGCAATCTTTTGTTTTGAAAGTCAATAATGCACAATGAAAGATCCATTCCGTCTTTCGCATCTTCATCTTTTCCTGTTTGCCATAGGGTAGTGGTTAAATGTTTTCTCAGTGTATCCAGTATTTGCCCGGCATCATAGTTATTCGAAGGATCAGCTACTTCATTTAGTATGGAAATGCCCAACATACTCATAAAAGCACCGGGTACGCCATGTCCAGTGCAATCTGCCGCCACAACAATTGTCTTGTTTTTATACCCGTCAATCCAGTAGAAATCGCCACTTACTATATCTCTTGGTTTGTAAAGAATAAAATAGTCTTTCAACAGTTTGTCTATGTATTCATTGTTTGGCAATACGGCAGACTGGATTTTTTCTGCATACACTATACTGTCTGTAATTTCTTTCTTTTGCAGGGCAATCTGGTCTCTTTGCTTTTCTACTTCAATCGTTCTTTCCTTCACCTTTTGTGCCAGAACTTCCCTGTCGTGCCTGAGTTTTCGTTCCCTGTAGCGGATGATCAGGATAAAAAGACTTATTCCGAGAATTGCTTCGATAGCATAGAACCACCAGGTTTTGTAAAAAGGAGGCCTGATTTCGAAACTGAAAGAAGCAGGCTCTTTGTTCCAGACTCCGTCGCAATTTGAAGCAATGACCTGAAAAGTGTACTTTCCGGGAGGTATTTTTCGGTAAGGTGGAGTTTGAATTTCAGTTGTGGGTTCAGACCAATAGTTGTCGTAACCTTCAAGTTTATATATGTATCGGTTCTTTTCAACGATTGTATAATGTAAACCTACATAACTGAATACGAGATTGTTTTTGTTGTATTTCAGTTCCAGGTTAACGGGTAATTGGTGTATACTGTCTTTGCCCGTAGCAAATTTCACTAAGGATGTGGTATCGTTGTACAGATTCACTCCGGTAATATATACCAGGGGAGGATCGTTCCTGGTAATATCATTCTGTGGCATATATTTGACTACTCCACCCGCCGTACCAAACCAAATACTGCTATCTATCGATTGGGTCACAGCTCCCAGGGAAGTCTCTACCGGCAGGAAGCCCTCCAAGGGACCATAATGTTCCATTGAAAAATCACCCGGACTAATCCTGTCCAATCCGTTGTTATGTCCTGCCCAGATATATCCTTTTTCATCAATAGTAATGAGAAAGATATTTTCCGAGAACAAACCATCTTCTTTTAAAATGTTCCTGCAATCAATTGACCAGTCTGTGTTTAACCTGATCCTTGAAATACCTTTATCAGTAGCAACCCAGGCAAAACCTTTTTTATCAAATGTTATATCGTGGCAATAATTGATGGTCATACCGTCGGAAGTATCGTAATTGTGGAAGAGTTTGCCATCAAATATGGAGAGTCCGTTAATAGTGGCGCACCATATATTTTTATTACTGTCTATTTCAATACTCCAGATATAGTCATCAGCCAAACCGTCTGACATATTAAACAGTTGATAACGACTTTTACTGTAATTGATCAGTCCTTTACCGGAAGCACAAAACAATTGACTATTCCACTTTTCTATATCCCAGGCAGGATACGGGAAATCTCCGGAGAAAACAGAATCTGCATACAGGTAAAAGTTTTTTCCGTTAAAGAGTGTTAATCCCTCGAAAGTACCGAGCCATATTTCTGATTCAGTAACGGGAAAAATGGAATGCACCGAAGCATTAGATCCCTTCAAACCATTTGCCGTATTGTATTTTTTTATGATTTTATCGTTTTCTATAATATTCAATCCACTGTAACTGCCTGCATAGATAGTATTTTCATATGACGCAATACTCTGGATGTTTTTGTCCTCATCCACAAATCCTTCATTGTAAATATGGAATACGATTTTCCCGTATTTGGATAGCCCGTTCCATGTAGTTATCCAGATATTTCCGTTTTCATCTTCAAAAAGCTTGGTAGGGCGGTTATGTATCAGATTATTGCTTTCATCTATTCGTTGTAATTTCTCATTTTCTACCAATACCAGTCCGTTTTCATGTGTTCTTAACCAGATCCTGTTTCTTTTATCTACAAGAATTTGCCGGATAATAAAATCTTTTATATCCTGAGTCCAACTGGTTTTTATTGTGTCGTTCTCAATTAAATATAATCCCCCGGGAAATGATGTACCTATAAGTAATTTATTTTTGCTCAACGGTTGCACCGTAATTGAAATATCGCTTTTTAACCCGGTTGAATGATTGAATTGTTTTGTTAGCTTATTGTTTTCAATATGCAAAACTCCTTTTTCCTGCGTAGCAAACCAGTACGATCCGGGTTTATCTTCTTTGATATCCCTAACGATCAGATTTTTCAGATCAGGTTGTTTATAGATATGAAGTTCCGTATCATAATAGTAAATGCCTTCCATTGTAGTAAGCCAAACCGTTCCGTCAAAGGCAACATATGTACACAGTATTTCACTTACTATGGGACTATTTGTTTCGTTATAGCTCATGATCGTATCAGGCATGATGATGGAAAAGCCATTGTCTGAAATGTACCAGATATTTTTCTTTTTATCTTCAAATACTTTAATGGAAATATTAGAAACAAGGCCTCCGGACTGATCTATCACATGAATCTTATTGTTTTTCATATAACCAAGTCCGCCGCTTTCTGTGAAAAACCATATCCTGTTTTTACTGTCAACATAGATGTCCAGTATATAGTTATCAGGCAAACCATCGTTTATTGTATAAGTTTTAAACCGGTAACCGTCAAATTTCACTGCTCCAACCTGAGTTGCAAGCCAGAGATAACCCAGATGATCCTGCTCAATATCAAAAATTGAGTTCGATGGTAAACCATTCTTAACAGTGTAGTTTTGAAAAGGAATAATCTGAGTACTTGCGCTGAGAAAACAAAATAACGCAGACAGGAAGATTATGTACCGTTTTAAGAACATACATCATGGCTTTGAATAGTAAAGATAAGAAAGGATGCTGTTTAATCAGGTAAGAGTTTCCAACATTTCACAATAAAAAAATCCTGCCCGGGAGGGCAGGACTTTCAATACTGTCAAAATGGGATTTCCTTATCTGTATGCGTAGGTTTCTTGTGTTGATTCTATTGATTCCGGATTGAACAGGTCATATTCAGGCCATTCGTCAACACTTCTGAGGGCTCTGAACATAGTGCGTGAAAGCTCGTTATGTATTCTTGATCTTTTTTTGGGAGTAGTGTTCATGAGCACCACCCAGTTAATTCCATTCGCATGTCTCATTACCAGGGCAGTTGTACCCGAAAGGGTTCCGGTTCTCCACCAGGTACCATAACCGTCTGATCCTCTCCACCCAATAAGTTTGCGTGTGTGAGTTTTGGATTTTGTCATGTATTGAATACTTCTTTTTGAAAGAATATCCGGTCTGCTTTCAAAGCCATCTATTGCCACCAGTAGCTTAGCCAATTCCGGTGCCGAAGCTACCCAACCACCTGCTGCACCGAGAAGTTCTATGTGATTGCCGCCATATTCCACAGGCACCAGATCACCTGAGCCATTGTATGACCATATCAACGAATTATCGGGTAAATCGTAATAGCGTACCTCGTAAGGATATCTCTCATCATAGAAGCTTTTGCCAATATGCATATCATAAATTCCCAGGGGATGCAAAATTGCAAACTGCACATATTCTTCATACTTCATACCGGTAACTTTCTTAATGATCTCTCCAAGTATGGAATAACCTAGATTAGAATAGCTATACTTTTTGCCAGGTGTATAATCAAGTGGCTTATTCAATGCATATTCAATGATTACAGGCATATCGGCAGGAGGTGGAACATCCATTACATGTGCAACATAAAGGGAATTAAACACAGGATCAGCTTTTTTACCATTCCATCCTGCTGTGTGATTTAAAAGATTATGAACCGTGATAAGTTCATATCTTTTATCCTGGTAATTCAGATAGACAGGATCGTTTAATAGTCCGTCCGGTCCAAATACTTTGGAATTTATATCCAGCTTTTCATCTTCAACCAGCTTCATGATTGCAACAGCTGTAATAAGCTTTGAAACACTGGCAATTCTGAATAAATTTCGTGGTGTCACAGAATCTGCTATTTCACTGTCAGACAACCCAAATCCTTTAGAATATACCAGTTTACCCTTATTTGTGATAGCCAAAGACGCTCCGACAATTTCATTTCTTGTCATAAAATCAGCAAAAATACTGTCCACATTGTGAGTTTCAGGCAAGTCAGAATATGAATTGGTGATCTTATATGACAAAGGAGTATTGCCGGGCTTTGCATAGGTTTTGTCACTTTCCATTTTGAAAGAAAAAGTAATTGCTATTTCTCCCAGAAAGAAAAGTAAAAACAATGCTATAGTTAAAAATACTTTTGGTCTCATATATCAGTCATTTCGTACTTGAAAACTATTTACACATGCTTTTCGCATTAGTAAACATTTACTTTTCATTTTTTTTATTCACACGCTTTTTAAACAAATAATATTTTTGCTTTTTATCAATTACCACGCCAAAAGACATTTATTACCCAATATATATGTTGATTGTTTGATTAAATACCAGTTTCTTTCCACAAACGCGTTAAAAATATAACCTCCCCAATTCAAGGTCCAAATTTAGTCCTTTTCGGGCATATTCATCATGTTATTTTTTCAACATAACTGATTATTATTGTTAATAACTGTTTTTTGTTGATGAAAGGAAAATAGATCTTTTTATCGCATGTAAGTTATTTTAGACTGAATTTCCTTTCGATTATCCTTATTTTGTATATAAACAAACAAGGTTTTTATTTGTTTAAAGAGTAAAACAAATAAGATGCGAATACCAATTATTATTTCCTTGTTTTTTCTTCCGATTGTTTGTTGTACATCAAACGGACAGGTTGAAAAAACAAAGCAAAAAGAAACAAGATCTATGTATAAGATTGAAAAAAGTGATCAGCAATGGCAGCAGGAGTTGTCTTCCGAAGAATATAAGATATTAAGACAATGTGGTACAGAAGCTCCTGGTACCGGAAAATATTATCATTTCTTTGAAGAAGGAACATATTTATGTGCTGCCTGCGGAAATGAATTGTTCGATTCTGATACAAAATACTCTTCAGGATCAGGATGGCCAAGCTTCTACGATGTTATTTCTAAAAGTCATGTTGTATTGATTGAAGATACCAGTCATGGTATGCTACGAACTGAGATAAGGTGTGCGAATTGTGGAGGTCACCTGGGACATGTTTTTAAAGACGGACCTGAACCTACGGGATTAAGGTATTGTATCAATTCTATTGCGTTAAAATTTAAGGATAATAAAGAACAGGAATCCAAAAAAGAATAGTTAAGGGAAAAAAGTTGTCTGAAAAGTAGAAAAACTGAAGGCACACTAATACTTTTCAGATAACTTCTTTGTACCTGTTGAACTAGTTTTTAACCTTTATCGTACATCCAATTGCTTTTGTGAAGGCAGGATCAGGTTCTTTGTCTGCTATCAGGGCGTCCAGTGCATCAGTTAAATAGGTTTGTTTAACAGCAGAGGGATCTTCATAATTGTCGTCAATAGTACCGATATATTTTACAATGTATTCTTCTGAGGTATTTTTCTTTAAAAGAAATACGTGCGGCGTACGCGTTGCCCCGTATTGTTTAAAAACCACCTGTTTTTCATCAAACAAATAGGGAAAAGGGTATTCTTTTTCTTTTGCTCTTTTTTGCATTTCCTTATACGAATCTTCCGGAACTATTTCCGGATCGTTCGGATTAATTGCAATGACCGGATAACCTTTCATTTTGTATTTTTTATCAATAGCAATTAATCTGTCCTGGTAGGCTTTGGCAAAAGGACAATGGTTGCAGGTGAATACAACAACAAATCCTTTGGCATCAGGAAAATCGGAAAGACTGACCATAGAGCCGTCCACATTTCTTAATTTGAAATCAGATGCTTTATCACCAACCGAATATCCTTCTCCGGCCGGTAGGGTTAAGACATTAAAAATCAGAATCAGGGAAAATAGTGTTTTCATATTATTATTTTTAAAGATTAGACAATTCATTTACAGTTTTATGAATTAATTCATAACTGAGTTCCATTTCGAAGAATTTTTTCTCAGATTTATTATAGATAACGGTGGCTGGGAGTGATCCGGACCATGAAGGGTCGACTTTATCTATCCATGCATTGCTGTCTGGATCGTGCAACAGCAGAACTTCTGCAGTAATTCCATTTTTGTGTAAAAAGGGCAGCAGACTGTTATCAATTCTGGAAGGTGAATCAAGGCTTACAAGCAACACCTTTATCTTTTTGCTTTGATTTTCTTTGTGGATCTTTTCAAATTCAGGCAATTCTTTCCTGCATGGAATACACCAGGTAGCCCAGAAATTGATCACATAAACAGTGTCATTGCTGAAATTCAAATAAGGTTCGAATTCGTTGAAATTAAGAACATGAATATTCTGTTTATCTTTTGCAGAAATAGCATGTGATACAAAAGCTAAAGCAATCGCCACTATTATATATCTGAAACTCATTGGTATAATTTTAATTCAGAGATTTTCTCATTACTTTAGTTACTATAACAATTGACTTACTTTAAAGTTTGGTATGAAAGTGAAATATGATCAATTAAGAAGCTTAAGAAGCTTCGCAAGTGACAACAATTCAGGCATTTCGCCAGAAGTATTAAACAAAATTAAAAAATTGAACCCGGGACATGTAGTGGGTTATGGTGATGATGAATACACTGCAAAAGCCGTGGAAATACTGAAAGATAACTTTGGACCAGGTTCTTTTCCATACCTGGTTTTTACAGGGACAGGAGCAAATGTACTTGGCATTGCGGCTGCCCTTAAACCATTTCATTCAGTGATTTGTGCAGAAACCTCACATATTTATGTTGATGAATGTGGTGCAGTTGAACGATTTACAGGATGCAAACTGATTCCTGTCGAGACACCTGATGGTAAGTTAGTCCCTGAAATGTTGAAAAAACATATGGTGGGATTCAATTTTGAGCACCATTCTCAACCCGGAATAATTTCCATTTCACAGGCTTCTGAAATGGGTACGGTTTATACAATTGATGAAATTAAGGATCTGGTGGATTTTGCCCATAGCTATGGTCTGTTATTGCATATGGATGGGGCGCGTCTATCGAATGCTGCAGTTACTTTAAAAAGAAGTTTCAAAGAAATGACTTCAGATACCGGAGTGGATATTCTCTCATTTGGAGGTACTAAAAATGGACTTATGGCAGCAGAATCGGTTATATTCTTTAAGGAAGCACTAACCGGCGAATTTAAATACATACGCAAACAGGCGATGCAATTGTCCTCTAAAATGAGATTTATTGCAGCACAGTTTATCGCTTTTTTTGAAAATGAATTATGGAAACGAAATGCTCAGAATGCCAACCTTATGGCCCAAAAACTTTATGCTGCTGTTAAAGTTATTCCCGGAATAAAGGTAACACAGAAAGTTGAAGCAAACGGAGTTTTTGCCATTGTACCAAAACCTGCAATTCCCTTGCTTCAAAAGGAATTCTTTTTTTATCCATGGAATGCAGATACAGGAGAGGTACGATGGATGACTTCATTTGATACCAGGGAAGAGGACATTGTGAAGTTTACTGTAAGAATAAAAGAAATTTTATCGGGATTATAGAAATATGAGGCACTAACATTCGATGGAAAGGAACTCAGGTATTCGGGATTTCAGCAGATTTCTTTTTCCAGAGGATGGAACTATCTCCGTAACTAAGAAAACGAAAATTATGTTCCAATGCATATTGGTATACCCTTGACCAGTCGTCACCAATGAATGCTGCTACCAACAACAATAAGGTACTGCAGGGCTGATGAAAATTTGTTATCAGTGCATCAGCAACTTTAAAGTCATATCCTGGTATGATCATTATTCCTGTTTCACCTTCCAGCGAATTGAGCTTTTCTTTTTCCAGCATTTTAATGAGATTTTCAAATACAGTCTGATTGGAATAATTTTCAGGGAGGGATCTGTAGTCCCACTGTTCAAGTTTAAAGCACAATTCTTGATTGACTATACTTTTAACGCCGAGCCAGTAAAGACTTTCCAGGGTCCGAAGTGTGGTGGTGCCAGTTGCAATAACCGTTCTGTCTGATTTTGAAAGCATTCTCAGTGATTGTATAGTGACAGAAAATACTTCATTGTGCATAATATGATCTGATGCATCATTTGTTTTTACAGGCTGGAATGTTCCTGCAGCAACATGCAGAGTAATCTCTTCCGGGGTAAAATTCTTTTTTCTCAGCTTGTTCAGAACATTTCGAGTGAAATGCAGACCTGCTGTAGGTGCTGCTACCGAACCCTTTACAATAGAATAAACAGTCTGGTATCGATCTTTATCAATCGTTTCAGAATTACGATTCAGGTATGGAGGTATGGGAATTACACCTAAGAAATCCAGAATTTCCCCAAAGGAGAAATTTCCGTTCCAGAAAAACCTAACTATAGTGTACCCTTTTTGAAGTTTGATTTTTTCAGCAGTTAATACATAATTTTTATTACCCATACTAAATTCAAGCTGAAGAGGTTCGTCTTTCCATTTCTTCAGATTGCCTACAATACAAGTCCAGGCACACGAATCAGTTCTTGAAAAGGACAATTGATAATCAACAGGATCATAGGGGGTTAAACAGAATATCTCAATATTTGCACCTGTTTTCTTTGTGAACTTCAGGCGGGCATGAATTACACGGGTGTCATTTATATAAAGTTGACATTTTAGGGGAAAAAGATCTGGGAGATATTTAAATTTTGATTCAGAAATTTGTCCGTTCTTATACACGAGCAATTTTGATTCATCTCTTTTAGCAAGAGGATATTTCGCTATCCGATCTCCAGGCAAGTTGTAATTGTAATCATTAATAGATATTTTCTCAACCGGGATCATCATAAGTATGCTTTTGCGCCAAAAATAGCTAATTTTGCAGCGAAAATAACAGGCGATGGACATTAGAATAGGAAGCAAAGTCAAATTTCTGAATGCAGTAGGTGGAGGAACCGTAAAAGGATTTTCTGATGACAAGACAGCTCTTATCGAGACTGTTGATGGATTTGATATACCTGTTCTGGTGACTGATCTGATACTTGAGTCTTCTGATTCATATGATCCGGGGAGTGCCGGAAGCCAAACGGAACACAATGAAATTGAATCCGGAATTGAGGAAGTGGAAAAATCAGATGTTTCTTTTGAAGATAAAAAATATGCTGAATTTACAGGTGAAATTCTTCTGGCCCTTGTACCTGAAAATGATCAGATTTTGCATGTCAGCAATTTGGGATTGTATTTAATTAATGATAGCAATTACTATATGAATTATATTGCCAGTCAGAAAGATAAAGGCGTTTTTACTCATATATCAGCGGGAACTGTAGAACCTGATACAAAGTTGGAAATTGCACAATACAGTCAGTCTGACATAAGCAAGATAAGTGAATTCATGTTGCAGGGGATCTTTTACAAACACGGATTGTACAAACCTGTTGAACCATACTATGAAGCTATTAACATTGAAAAAATAAACTTTTATAAGATACAGTTCTTTAAAACAAATGATTATTTTCATCAGAAGGCATTGATTTTTAGAAGGAAAAACGAACTGGATGATAAACTTGTAGCCAAGAACCTGATAGAAACAAACTGGTCAGATATTATCAATCAGAAGGAGGGAGCTGAAGAAAAAGTAATTAAGAAATCCCCTGAAAATATCAATCTGACGGAGATTGACCTTCACATAGAAGAATTGGTAGAGACTCATGCCGGGTTGTCAAACAGTGAAATTTTGAATATTCAACTTTCAAAATTTAAGGATGCTCTTGAATCAGCATTACAGTTGGAAACACAGAAGATAGTATTTATTCATGGAATTGGAAATGGAATTCTTAAGTATGAATTGAGAAAGAAGCTGGATAAAGACTATCCGGAATTAAGGTACCAGGATGCATCTTTTAAAGAATATGGATTTGGTGCAACTATGGTGTATTTGAAATAGTCTGAAGTTTAGGGTTTAGAGTTTTGAGATTAAGTTAGTTATTTAGTTGAGGAGTTGAGAAGTTGAGGAGTTGATTGGTTACTGAATACCGAATACTGATAACCGATCACGAATAACAAATTACTATATAGCAGTAAACCGTTCTGTCGTGCTGATTTCATAATGAAATCAGTAAGGAAAGTCCGGACAACAAAGGGCACCGTACTCTCGTGAGAGAGGTATCTGTGAGGGTACAGAAGCAGGGAAGAAAATAACTTCCTGTTGAAGAATGCTAAGGCTGGCGTAAGTCAACCTTTGCTATACTTCGACGGGTAAAGGTGAGAAGGTGAGGTAAGAGCTTACCAGTTGTGATGGTGACATTACAAGCTGCCTGCCTTGCGGGTTGCAAGATCGTGTACATCAGCATATGAAGGCTGCCCGCCTGATGCTGAGGGGTAGATCGCAAAGATAAATGACAGAAATCCCGGTTTACCGGGAAACAGAATCCGGCTTACAGGTTTACTGCTTTTTTTATAGATTAATTCTAAAATGTCCGTTCAATTTATCCTGTAATTTTAAAGTTAAATTGAATGGGGATTTCCATACAACCATTAAATATTAACTTTCTGCTTATGAAGTACTTATTGTTTTATTTCATCCTTTTTACATCTGTTTTTTATTGTTGTCATCCTGATAGTGATCAGCATACAACTTTTAATGCGGGATATTTCTCTCCCTCGCATGAATATATCAAATGCATCGGACGTTTTGATACTACCGATCCTTTGAAGTATATATTTTCTCATCCCGCAAGTACTATTTCTTTCCGGTTTAAAGGGAAGGAAGCCGGGATCCTGCTGAATGATCTTACTACATCAGCTGCTGATCCGGCTGGAAATCCTATCAGGAATATGTTTAACGTTTACGTTGATCAGGAAAAGTATTTTCTTCTGGAGTTAAATAAAATGGATACTGTTCATCAGCTTTTTAGCGGTATTAATGATACCGTACATACTATTAGAATTGTCAAACGCACTGAGTCTCTTGTAGGCAAGGTTGAGTTTTCTGGTATTCAATTGGAAGAGAATGGAGTGCTTGTTGAGATTCCTTCCATCCCGGAGAGAAAAATGGAATTTATTGGCAATTCCATCACATGCGGATATGGAAACGAAGCAATAGATCAATACCAGCCGTTTAGCTGTGAGACTGAAAATGCTTCTCTTGCATATGGTGCAATAACGGCTGATCGTCTCAATGCCCAATATGTTGCAGTAGCCTATTCCGGCAGAGGCATTGTTCAGAATTATGATGGTTCACAGGTGAATGTGGTTCCTGAGATCTGGAACAGAATATTCCCGGATGAAGACAAACCTTTGTGGGATCATAAGCTTTACACTCCTGATATTGCTGTCATCAATCTTGGAACCAATGATTTCTCAAGCGGGGTTGATACAGGTCTTTTCAAACAAGCATATGCATCATTTCTTAAACAGGTAAGAAAAGAATATCCAATAACTTCAATTGTTTGTCTAATTGGCCCAATGCTGAATAACAGTTATCCCGAAAACGCACTGGATATCAGCAGGAACATAGTATCTTCCATTGTCTCCGTAAAACGAAGAACAGGAGATAATAAAATATATTTTTTTGAATTGACACAACAAACAGGGGAGTACGGATACGGAGCCGATTGGCATCCTTCTGTTGCACAACATGAATACAACGCCGGTGAATTGACTCAATACATTAAAGAAATAACCGGTTGGTAATCTTCCTGGATTCTGAATCGGTGAATACACTATTTCCTGAAAAAAATGAATTGAGATTATGAATAATTTGTATTTTTAACAAAATGACATGAAGTAAGAATAAACCTTGTTATCATTGGGTGTTTCTAATCAAATAAAAATCCTGATTATGAAAAAACTATCATTTATTTTATTATTAGTTGTTATTATATTGGGCTGCTCATCACCACAATCAGATTTTATTGAACTGCCTTCAATTATTAGTGATGGAATGGTTTTTCAACAAAATACAGAGGTAGTATTGTGGGGCAAGACTGTTCCACATCAAAAAGTTGAAATTACGTCAAGCTGGGGTACCCGAAAATCTGTCAGATCTGATAATACCGGTCTCTGGAAGATAAAAATTTCTACTGTGGATGCAGGAGGCCCATATGAATTGGCATTTCAGACGAAAGATACAAGTGTTGTTATTCATGATATTTTATTGGGAGAAGTGTGGCTGGCATCAGGTCAATCCAACATGGAAATGCCACTGACAGGTTGGCCACCGGTCGATACAATTATTAACAGTACGGAAGAAATTGCCAGCGCCAATTATCCCGAGATCCGGCTTTTCACTGTTCCAAAAAATGTATCGTTAATAAAATTAAACAATTGTGAAGGTCAATGGAAACAATGTACACCCGAAACTGTTGCCAATTTTAGTGCAACGGCTTATTTTTTCGGCAGAGAACTTCACAAAGAACTGGATGTTCCCATCGGATTGATTCACAGCAGTTGGGGTGGTACACCAGCAGAATCCTGGATTTCAATGGATTATTTAGAAGAAATTCCTTCTTTTGCTACTTTTGAGGATACTTTAGAATTAGCTGTTCATCAATATGACTCCTTATTGAAATGGATGAATCAGTTGAACACTATTCCTGTTCAGTCAACAAAAGAATTTTATGAAACGTTGGATTTTATTGATGCACAATTTACAAAGTTAGATTATGACGATTCTTCATGGTCCACAATGAAAGTCCCGTTAGAGTGGTCGGGAACGGAACTGGGTAAATTTGATGGTATAGTATGTTATAGAAAAGAATTTATCCTTCCGGAATCGTTTACCGGTAAAGATTTAACATTACACCTCGGACCGATCGATGACATGGACGACACTTATGTTAATGGCAAGAGAATTGGTGAAACGTTAGCTCCCGGATTCTGGAAGAAAGAAAGAGTTTATTCAATACCCGCTGATATAGTAAAATCCGGTAAAAATATTCTTACGGTGTTTGTTATTGATAATGTGGGAGGTGGTGGTATATATAGTTCATCAGATGTTACTATTTCTGATACGGACAATATGGACTCATTTAGTATAAGCGGAGATTGGAAATTCTTACCGGTAGCAGAATTAATAAATCTCAACCTGCATTTTTTTGATAGCGATAATACATATGATTCCAGACCTGATCTGAGTATTGCGATTAATCAGGATACTCCAACACTGTTATTTAACGGTATGATCTATCCTGTAAAACCATTCACTATAAAAGGTGTAATCTGGTATCAGGGAGAATCAAATGTTGGCAGAGGTTATCAATACAGAACTCTATTCCCGGCATTAATAGAGAGTTGGAGAGGAGAGTGGGGACAGGGTGATTTTCCATTCTACTTTGTTCAGATAGCGCCATGGTATTATGACGGGGATATACCCAGTTCGGCGGCCGAACTCAGGGAAGCGCAACTCATGACGATGAAAATACCCAAAACCGGCATGGTAGTGACTACGGATATTGGATCGCTTGAGACTATCCACCCTTCAGATAAACAGGAAACAGGAAGACGTCTGGCGCTTTGGGCACTGGCAAAAGATTACGGATATGATTCATTGACCTTTTCAGGACCAATTTACAATTTGTTGGATATTCAGGAAAACAAAGCAATTGTGCACTTTAATTATGCAGATAATGGTTTGATGACTAAAAATGGGCCGCTTGCTTTTTTTGAAATTGCAGGGAATGACCGGGTATACCATCCTGCAAATGCAGAAATTTCAGGTAACACTGTGATTGTCACGTCCGAACTAGTTAAAAAACCTGTTGCCGTAAGATTTGGATGGCGGGATATTGCAGAACCCAATTTGTATAATGTCGAAGGATTGCCTGCATCACCTTTCAGGACAGATAGCTGGAAAAGACTTTCGGAGTAAATTCTGTTGTTATTGAATGACAACAGGCGAAGAGATAGTTTCGCCGTATATTTTCATTGTAATAATATAATATCCTGAAGCAAGAGAACTTATGTCGAGTCTGTATGTATTTTCCGGGTTGTATTCCGGAAATACAGACAGAATATTTCTGCCCGAGATATCAAGAAATCTTATTATCTCATTGCTTTGAGCATCAATATATTTTTTAACAAATACTACTGAATTGCAAGGATTGGGATAAATAATGAAATTGTCTTTTACAGTATTCCGGGGATACTCTATCTGGCTGGGTGTTGTGGGATCACTGAATTGAAAATAATTCAGGTTACAGCCTCCATAATCAATATGGGCTGTAAGAGAATGAGTCCCTTTTTCTAGGATTACATTGGTTTTTGTATAAGTAACCCAGTCAAACCATCCACCTGTATAAGGTACTTCAATTGTACCTGTTATATCAACACCATCAAGTTCAAAATGGAGGTTGGTAAGCGCATTATCGCTGGCATATCGAAGTGTGAGAGTATATGCAGCAGAGGAATCTATATGAACTGTATAGTTCATCCATTCACCAACCGATGTCCATCCAACGTTGTACCCATTGCCTGCAACATTGTCGGTACAGGATTCTATATCTACTCCGTCATTTCTGTACGCGCCCCCGTTGTTCCATGTTTGCCCTTCACTTATCCTTTGATAATCGATATCTGAGTATGCAATTCCCTGCCGGCCCATATCATAATCTGTGGCATAGATCCGCCCAGGGATAGTATGTTCATGAAATGGCACCGAATTCTCATTGTTTACCTGTCGGGTCAAAGCATCAATGACATTAATATTTATTTTGCAGTTTTCCAGTTTCAGTTTTTCAGTGATCTCCATCAGAGTTGCTTTTGCGAATTCTTCAGATGGTTTGACATGCTGTCCGGGATTATTCCAATAATCAAGAAGTTGTTGGTATCCATCTGTCTTTATTATGGTAACCGGGCCTGCTACTGAACTGATTTTTTTCTGAGGCCAGAGAGAATAACCAATTGTATATTCTTCCATAAGCTCTATCATTTCTGTGAACCAGGTATTTGAGTTTTCACCGGTTTCTCCCAGCCATAAAGGCACGTTATGCTGATCACGCATAGAAAGCATCCATTGTATCGAAGACGTATTGTTTGGATTCCAGTATTTATGAAAACTAATTACCAGATTATCATCCCAGGGACCGGGGAATCCGGTATAATCATTGGCCCACCAGTTCCCTTCGGTTATTATTAAGTGGTTGGTATCAACAGTTCGTATGGAATCGGTTATCCGAATCATTAAATCCCACAGATCCTGGTTATTGTTATCGGAGAGAGGTGGCCACTTGGTTTCGTTTATCAGGTCATAACCTCCAATCCACTCCTCTTCAGCGTATCTTGCTGCCAGTGTTTTCCACAGATCAGCAGTTCGTGCCTTATTTTCTTCTGATTCCCATAAGGAAGGTTTTGTCGGATCATAATCGCATATAGCCGCATCATCTCCCTGACCACCTGGCGCTGCATGAAGATCCAATATAAGGTACATTTCATTTTTCGAACACCAGCTTAATAAACTATCAACCATTACAAATCCTGTATCAATGTATTCTCCAACTGCCAGACTTTGCGGTGTGAAAAGGTTGTAATGCATAGGAAGTCTTATGGAATTGAATCCCCAGGAAGCAAGTGAATCAATGTCGATTTTTCGAACATGATTTGCACGCCAGGCACTATAAAAGGTATCTGTATTTTGAGTACCAATTAATTCTTCAATTTTTGTCCTGATCTCATACTGAGCATTCGCGAAAGAAGATGTTTCAAGCATATATCCCTCCTGTAACATCCAACCACCAAGACCTATCCCTCTGAGAAAAATTTCTTCTCCCTGACCATTTACAATTTTTTTGTTTTCAGTATGAAGAAATTCCTGAGATACTGAAATGTTTGTTAGGAAAATGTATAAACTCAGTATAAAAAGAATATGTTTGTATCCGGTCATAAATCACTTTGGTTAAAGAACAATTATTAATCGATACTCTATATAAATTCAAACATCAGATCGAATAATACCAACATACCTGATCCTATCTCAATATTTAGTTATGCAATTTTATAATATGTCGCATTGTGTTTGGTTTAACTAAAAGAATAAAATCAAGTTAACATGGTCCATATATACAAATATACAGTTTTTCAAGATTCAGAAATGATAACGCAAACCTAAGGTATTCAGGTACTGTTAAATGCTCAGCAACTATTCTGAGAGTTTGTATTTTATATTATATTCAAATGAGTTCATTTTGAAAAGTTAAATATTTTTCTTTACTTGTAACGGAATTTATACAGATTCCGGGTAATCGGTTGTATATTTATTTCCGATACGATTATTCCGAAGAGAGTTAGAGCCAAAGAGAAGAGAATCTTGGTGAATTTAAAGCATCTAGTGAATGTATGCCTTGATGATTTCATAATATTTTTTTAGATAAGTTTGTTGTATTAATTAAACTATGTAACAATGAAAACTAAAGTTTTAATTTCAGCGCTGGTTATCCTGATGGCAGCTTTTTTTACCGAGTGTAAAAAAGATAGTGATGATTCCGGTCCTTTGTTGGAAGGAGATTTCAGCGGTACTTTCAATTTAGAGGGTGACGTTTTTCCATTTTATTTTAATGATGTTGAACAGGATGGTGAGAAACTTTCCGGGAGCTTTGAATTTACTGATGGAAGTGGTTATGCTCCATTTAGTTCATTATCAAAACTGGAAGATGATGCTCTTAAAATCAATTTTAGTGTAAGTTCAGGAGGTTATACTATTACATTTGATTTTACGGGTGTAGTTAATGCTGAAAGAACTACTATGAACGGGTCGAATCTCAAATTAACCATGTCAGGTGTTGGTATTGATTGCGGCGCATGGTCAGCAACCAAAACTTCCACGAAGAGTGCTGATATCGCCGGGGTAAAATCTGCTTCAAAAGGCAATTTGCAAAAACTGCTGACTTTATTGAAAGACTTGGAATAATGCCCTGAAACAAAAACTTCCTCCAAAAGAGGAAGTTTTTTCTTTTCATATATTTCGAAAACAAATCTGATTTTTCCACCTGCATTTTTTTATAGTGATTCAATAATCTGATATTCGTTTCACCAATTGCATTTGGATTTCATGTGTTCAGGAATGAGAAGTCTTATTATGCAATTTAACGATTCTGTCGCTTAATGGAAACTCGCTTTTCTTTCTAAAAGAAAAATAGTAGGCCCCTCGTTTAGACTCTGTTGTATTTTTAAGGTTCAATTTTTTCAGTACCCTGAGTGAAAGGACTTTCTTTCGGAAGTTGCCTGGATCAAAGCTATATTGAAAAATTGCTTCATAAAGTTTCCGGAGTTGTAACATAGTAAATCTTGATGGTAATAATCGTTCGCCTATCAATTCATAACTCGCCTTCAGTTTTAATTTTTCATGAGCAGATTCAAGCATCTCATTATGGTCGAATATTAAATCGGGTATTTTATTAAAATTCCACCATTTTGCACCATGTTTTTCCACTAGTTTCTTATCATGCTGGTCAATCCTTATCATGGCATAAAAAGCAATACTAATTACTCTGCCACCAAAATCCCTCTCAGGATCAGAAAACACATGAACCTGTTCCAGGTAAATATCTTTTAAACCTGTAAACTGCAAAAGAACTCTGGCGGCTGCTTCTTCAACAGTTTCATTCTTCCTTAGCCAGCCTCCAACCAATGACCATTTTCCTTTTTCGGGCTCAAAAACTCTTCTTGTTAGCAACAGTTTCAGGGCATTTTTTTCATAGCCAAAAATGATACAATCAACAGCTACGTGGTGTTTTAAGTATTTGTATCCGCTTGTCATTCAATTGATGGTCGATAAATTAAATTTATACCCTTGGTCGTATAATTTAATTATTCATCACACCAAATTTTAATATTACAAGGTGTTCATATAATTCACCAGGATTTAATATTGTTGACGGAAAATTAGGATGATTGGGAGAATCCGGGAAATGTTGTGTTTCAAGAGCCAATCCGGATCGATAAACATAAGGTTTTCCTGATTTTCCGGATATTGAACCATCCATAAAATTGCCACTGTAAAACTGAATTCCGGGTTCTGAAGTAAAGATTTCAATTGACCGGCCCGTTGTTTCTTCCCATAATCTTGCTGCAAAAGACAATTCATTCGCATTGTCTTTGTTTAGGATCCAGTTATGATCATATCCCTGGCCGTTTTTTAACTGTTCATTATCCAGGTTGATTTCGCTGCCGATCTTTTTTCCGGAGGTAAAATCAAAGGGTGATCCTGCAACTTTTGCCAGCTCTCCGGTAGGGATCCATTCGCTATCAATGGGTGCATAATAATCAGCATTGATTAAGATATAATGATCGAGTATTGTACTGTCACCTTCTCCTTTTAAATTCCAATAGGTATGGTTTGAAAGGTTAATTACCGTTGACTGATCGGTTTCCGCATCATAACGAATATGAAGTTCGTTATTCTCGGTAAGCGTATAGCTTTTTTTGATTATCAGATTTCCAGGATATCCTTCTTCACCATCGGGTGAGAGGTATGAGAAAATAACTGTATTTCCTTCCTGGGCAGCGTCCCATATTTTTTTATCTAATCCCTCCTTTCCGCCATGTAGAGTATTTACACCATCATTTTTATAAAGGTTATACTCTTTATCGTTAAGAATGAATTTTGCATTATCAATCCGGTTGGCATAACGTCCTACAATACAACCTAAATACATCGGATCTTTCAGATAGCTTTTTATATCGGAATAGCCAAGAGCGATATCTGCCATTGTGCCGTTTTTATCAGGCGTTAAAACTGATACTACCCGTGCTCCGTAATTTGTAAGTTGAACGGTAAGGTCATTCGCATTCCTTAAAGTAAAAAGACTGATTTGTTTATTATTTATTACAGTATCGAAGTCTTCCTTCTGAATAGGTTTTACTTGTTCTTTCTTTTTGCAGGGTCCTATACAGGATATGGAAAAAGAAATTAAAATTGCAATTATAAATCTGTTCATAGTTCATTATTTTGTAAGTTCATTTTCTATAAAATTTCCAAGTTTCAGGTAATTTGAATACAATGCTTCATATTTTTTTGACCTTGTAACATTTGGATGGTATTCTTTTTCGAAACCACTGCCCATGGATTTCTTTGCACCTTCAAAATTCCCGTACACTTTGCCTGCAACTGCTGCAGCCATTGCAGAGCCTAATGCACAAGCCTGTTCAGAACGTGCTACAAGTATAGGTTTATTCAATACATCGGCCATTACCTGCATAATATAATCTGATTTTTTAGCGACTCCTCCAATGGCTATAATTCCTTCAATTTTAACTCCCTCGTTTATGAACCGCTCAACAATTGCTTTTGCACCGAAGGCAGTTGCTTCTACCAGTGTCTTAAAAATCCGCGGAGCATCAGAACCTAATGATAAACCTGTAATAGCCCCTTTCAGATTTTGGTTTGCGTCGGGAGTTCTTCTTCCGTTTAGCCAATCAAGGGCAAGTTCTCCTGTTTCTTCAGGTGCAAGTTTTTCAGCTTCTGTAGTAAGCTGAGGAATTAAACGATCTGAAATTTCCTGAACTATATTGTCTTTGGTACTTTCATCAATTTGATCTGAAAATTTCAGTAAATTCTGCAGAGGCCATAAAAGAAGTTCTTTAAACCAGGCATACACATCGCCAAAAGCAGATTGTCCGGCTTCAAGACCAATAAGTCCGGGAATAATGGAACCATCAACCTGTCCGCAAATACCTTTTACTAGTTTATTATTCAGATCTTCTTTTGGAGCAATCAACATATCGCACGTGGAGGTTCCCATTACTTTGCAGAGGTAATAAGGTTTTATCTCTGCACCCAGGGCTCCCAGGTGAGCATCGAATGCACCAATTCCAACAATTACTTTGTCAGAAAGTCCCAGTTTTTTTGCCCATTCTTTTGAAATGGTTCCGGCTTGCTTATCTACAGTATAAGTATCCTGGTAAAGTCTTCCCCGAAGACCTTTTAACAAAGGGTCCAGTTTGATAAGAAATTCTTCTGAAGGCAGACCATTCCAGTTTTCGTGCCACATAGCTTTATGTCCTGCCGCACATCGACTTCGCCTGATATCTTCAGCTGTCGTTACACCGGTCAACAATGCAGGTATCCAATCACAGTGTTCTACCCATGAATATGCCGCTTCTCGAACTTTCTTGTCTTCACGTAAAACATGTAAGATTTTTGCCCAGAACCATTCCGATGAATAGACACCACCTTCATACATAGTATAGTCTATACCTCCCCAGGATTGTGTAATTTTATTTATTTCATCAGCTTCTTTAACTGCGGTATGGTCTTTCCACAACAAAAACATTGCATTCGGATTTTCCTTAAATTCTTCAGTCAAAGAAAGAGGTATACCTTTCTCATTTACTGCTACGGGAGTCGATCCGGTTGTATCGACAGATATGGCTTTCACATGTTCAGCTACTTCGCTGCCTGCACTTTTAATTATTTCATGAATTGTAAATACAAGTCCATCGATGTAGTCCAGTGGATGCTGTCTAAACTGGTTATTTGCCGGAACACAGAATTTGCCATTTTCCCAGCGTGGATATATAAATACAGATTCAGCCAATTCTTTGCCATCCGAGGCGTTCACAAGTATTGACCGGACAGAATCCGTACCATAATCAACACCTATTACATACTGCCTCGAATTCATAAAAAAAGATTATTTTGTTTGAAGTGTTACTAATACAATTGATTTTGCAGGAAGAGTTGCTGTGATATTTTGATTTTTCTGTTTCAAATCATCGAATTTTTTTAAGCATACTGCTTCTTCTTTGCCAAAATCATTATAAGCATTCATTTCATTGGCTGTTATTATTTCAGAAGAAATTACTTTATATTCTTCAATACCTTCCAGTGTGAGAATTGTTGCTATTTCTTTGTTTGGATTTACATTTGTAACCGTGACATGAATTAAACTTTCATTCTTTGAAGCAGAAACAGATAGTGCCGGTATGCTGTTTTCTTTATTTATGTAATCTTCACATACAACTTCAGTAGGCAATAGCAGAGCATCATGATGGACTTTATACATCTTAAAAACATAAAATGATGGTGTTTTTACTATCAGGTCACCTTGTGTAAGAAGCATTGCCTGCAATACGTTTACTGTTTGCGCAATGTTTGCCATTTTCACGCGATCAGCGTGATTATTAAAAATATTAAGGTATATTGAAGCTGTAATCGCATCCCTCAGTGTGTTCTGCTGATATAGGAGTCCCGGATTGATGCCAGGTTCAGGATCATGCCAGTTTCCCCATTCATCTGCTATAAGTGCTATTTTATTGTCCGGATCATATTGTTCGAATAATTCAATATGCCCTTTTAAATTCTCCTCCATTTCCATGTTTTTCCGGATTGTGGAAAACCATTCACTTTCATCAAAATCTGTTGCTGATCCTTTTTTATCCCATGTATGGCAAACAGTATAGTGGTGGTAGGAAATGCCCTGAATGAGATGAGTGACATCTTTTGTGCCTTTCAATAGGGTCTCGGTCCAGTTATAATCATGATTTAATCCTCCGCTTGCCACCTTATAATCTGCCCAGCAATAGGTTGCATAACGTTTATACAGATCCGTATAATAAGCTGCAGTCATGTTTCCGCCACAACCCCAGTTTTCATTTCCGATTCCCCAAAACTTGACATTCCAGGGGTTCTCACGACCATTCTTTCTCCGAAGATCGGCCATCGGACTTGCTTTATCGGAATTCACATATTCAATCCAGTCGTATGCATCTTCAATACTACCACTTCCCACATTAATAGCCAGGTAAGGTTCTGTTTCAAGTATTTCGCAAAGATCAAGAAATTCATGAGTGCCGAAACTATTATCTTCACGAACATCACCCCAAAATTTATTAATTATAGGTGGACGTTCATCTTTGAGGCCTATACCATCTTTCCATTGGTACAGATCGGCATAACACCCCCCGGGCCACCGCAATACCGGAATATCCAATTCTTTCAATGCATCAATTACATCGTTTCGAATACCACGGGTATTTGGAATGTCTGTATCTTCGCCTACCCATATACCATTATATATGCAACGTCCCAGATGTTCAGCAAAATGACCATAGATGTACCTGCTAATAGTGTCTTTGGCTTCTTTTGTTTTGATAATGATCTTATTTTCCTGCCCTATGACAAGCGAGAAAAAGAAAATTGAAGCAATAAGTAAGAGTGTTTTTTTATTAGTTTTCATCGTATTAAATAAGTTTAGATTAGCATTTTTTTTGTCCGTAATATGCATTTTTACCGTGCTTTCGCAGATAGTGTTTATCAAGCAGGTATTTGTCAACAGGCACTGAATTTCCAAGCATTTCAGTTTGGTACGCCATTTTTGCAACTTCTTCAAGCACTACAGCATTATAAACTGCTTCAACAGGATCTTTTCCCCAGGCAAATGGTCCGTGATTGTTAACCAATACTGCCGGTATGGATGCATAATCCAGATCTCTGAATGTTTCTACAATGACCTTCCCGGTATTCTTTTCATATTCTTCTTCTGTTTCTTTCTTTGTCAGTTTTCTTGTACAGGGAATTTCACCATAAAAATGATCTGCATGAGTCGTACCATAAGGAGGAATGGATTTTCCGGCTTGTGCCCTGCTTGTAGCCCATTCGCTATGGGTATGCACTATTCCTCCTATAGAATCGAAGTTTTTGTATAAAATAAGATGTGTAGGTGTATCACTGGAAGGATTTAATTTGCCTTCAACAACTTTACCTTCCAAATCAACCACAACCAGTTTATCAGGTTTCAGATCCTCATACAAAATACCACTTGGCTTAATAACTACCAATCCCTGTTCACGGTCGATTCCACTTACATTGCCCCAGGTAAAGATTACCAGTCCATGCTTTACCAGATCCATATTTCCCTGATATACCTGTTCTTTTAATTGCTTAAGCATTTTTAAGATATTACCAGAATAGTAAATAGAAAAGGATAATAACTCCTATTATTACAGCGGTATTGATTATATCCCACTTCGTTATTCCTGATCTGGTTAATGCCTTGTCCTCAGCACTTGCTGCCTTATAAGTATACTTCAGCTGCGTATCTGATGGTTTTTTGGTAAGAAGACTAATACCAACAGTAGTCAGGATTGATATGAAGAAAAGGATAATACAAAAATGCAACCAATTAATAGCAGCTATTTTATATAAAATTCCATGATTTGAAATGAACAGTGTTTCATATTGCATCTTAAGATTGGTTAAAATGGAGTTGGACTTATCAATTGCTTCAGGACCGATACTGTTAGAGAGTGTATTAATCACCTGACCAACTTGTTCCTTAATAGGCTCGACAACTGATGAATTGCCAATTTTCTGAAGTTCGTCTTCCTTGATCATATTTGCAAGTCCCTCAATTACCTGGCCTCTTCTTGTTTCGTTAACTATTGCAATTTGCTGTCTGAACTTTTCGAGTGAGCTTATTAAGCTGGCCTTGGCACCATAGATGACATTCAGAGCTAAGCGGAACATTCCTATAGAAAATCCTGTTATCATTCCCCAGAAAGCACCTTTCGCGGTTGTTCTTCTCCAAAAGACACCTAAAAGAAATACCGATGCAATAGCCGGTGCCAGTAAACCTTGCACAGCTTGTAAATACTCATAAAGCACCTTGCCCAATCCCATCATTACAGGAATCCATACAACACCCAGAACAACAACTGTAGCAGTTGCAATACGACCTACAATTACATAATGCCTTTCTTTAAAATTAGGCCTGTATTTCCGGTAGAAATCTTCAACGAATAGCATAGCAGAAGAATTGAACAATGATGCCAGGGAACTCATGAGAGCTGCTAATAAACCACAGACAACAATCCCTGTTATTCCGTTAGGCAATAGCTGGGAGACCATTGATGCAAAGGCAGCGTCGCTGGTTGGTACTTTCAGAAGAGCAACTCCTGTTTCAGGATCAACCTTTTGAGTAAGCGCAAAAGCAATCATACCAGGAACAAGAAAAATGAAAACAGGCAATAGTTTAAAATAACCTGCAAGTATGGCTCCTTTACGGGCAACAGCACGATTCTTTCCTGACAACACCCTTTGAACAATGAACTGGTCGGTACACCAATACCAAAAACCGATTATGGCAGATCCCAACAAGACACCTGTCCATGGGAATTCAGGATCTGCAGCAGATCTGACCAATTTGAGATTCGGGCCAACAATTCTTTCAACTTCTGCCCAGCCGCCGACCTTTACAAGGCCAACGATAAGTATCACAATCGATCCAAAGAGAAGAACCGGTGTCTGTAATACGGACGTATACAATACAGCTCTCATCCCACCGAATATGGTGTAAAGACCAGTAATCACAACCAAACCGATTGCAGCTACCCAAAAGAAATCAATATGAAAAGAATAGCTGAGTGTTTCCATAGCTCCTTGTTCTGCCTGCAATTGCGTAACAATACCCCATCCTTCATTACTGTGAATAAGGTATTCTACATTGAAGACTTCTTTGAAAACTACTCCTCCGGCATAGACCGTAACTGCAACTTTTGTCAGTATATAACTAACCAGTGAGATAACAGATAGAATTGTTCTGGAACCCCGTGAGAATCTTCTTTCAAGAAATTCGGGCATGGTAAAGATCTTGATCCTGTCGTAAAACGGGACAAACACCCATCCCAAAATAAGAATCAACCAGGCATGCATTTCCCAGTGCGCCATTGCCATACCAGTTAAAAATCCGGCACCGGCAAGACCAACCAAATGCTCTGAGCCAATATTTGAAGCAAAAATCGATGAGCCGATGGAAAGCCATCCTGCTTTTTTGCCTGCAAGAAAATAATCTTTTGTGGTTTCTTCTTTTTGTCTGAGTACCCAGATAATGATACCAATAAGCACGATGAAGAAGATTCCCAGTACAATCCAATCTAATTGATGCATTTTGTTAAGGTTTTAAATGATTAAGGTTACTATTTATCTAGGTTGAATATGATAATATACATCATTCCACCTGATTGTATTTTTAAAATCAATAATATTGGTTTTTTCATCAATAACCAAATGTTCAATTCCAGCCATTTCAGAGAAATCCTGGATCATTTCGGTTGTAGCTGCCTGACTAAATACTGTGTGATGTGCGCCCCCTGCGTAGATCCATGCTGCTGCCGCAATTTCCAGATTAGGTTTCGGTTCCCATAAAACTCTTGCTACCGGTAATTTTGGTAAATCCTGTGGTGTTGGTACAACATGAACTTTATTTGTGAGTAATCTGAACCTGTTGCCCATGTCCATAATGGAAACATTAATCGCCGGACCCGATGGCACATCGAAAAGCAAGCGTGCCGGATCACTTTTACCTCCAATTCCTAATGGAAAAACATCCAATGAAGGTTTCCCCTTTGCTATAGATTCACAAATTTCCAGCATGTGGGCTCCCAATACTTTCATACCTGAAGGATCAAAATGATAGGTATAATCTTCCATGAAGGAAGTACCTCGATCTGCACCTTCAGTCATTGCCTTAACAACTCTGACCATCGCTGAAGTTTTCCAATCGCCTTCAGCTCCGAAACCATACCCTTGTTTCATCAATCGCTGAACTGCTAATCCGGGCAATTGAACAAGTCCGTGCAGATCTTCAAAAGTTGTAGTGAAGGCTTTAAATCCTCCGTCAACGAGAAACTGCTTGATTCCCAGCTCAATTCTTGCGGCTTCAATTACTGATTGTCTTTTTGTTCCAACTTTAAGCAGCTCTTTATTTATCGTATACTCCGATTCATATTCTTCAAGAAGGGAGTTAATGGCTTTTTCAGATACACCATTTACCGAGTCTACCAAATCACCAACGCCATAACCATATACTGCACAGCCCAGTTTTATCTGAGCTTCTACTTTATCTCCCTCGGTTACTGCCACCTCTCGCATATTGTCACCAAAACGTACAATTTTCATTGTATTCATTTCATTCCAGCCAACAGCAACTCTTATCCAATCTGCAAGTTGTTTCTGAATCTTTTTTTCTTTCCAGAAGCCTACAATAACTTTCCTGTTAATGCCCATCCGGCTCAGTATAAATCCATATTCTCGCCCTCCATGTGCCGATTGATTCAAGTTCATAAAGTCCATGTCAATTTCGTTCCATGGAATATCACGGTTGAATTGTGTATGCAAATGTACAATCGGTTTTTGAAGTATTTGAATACCTGAAATCCACATTTTTGCAGGTGAAAAAGTATGCATCCAGGTAATCAGACCAATGCATTCCTTAGTATTATTTGCTTCCAGACACAGATTATAAATAGAATCCGGAGTAGTAACAACAGGTTTAAATACTGTTTTAACAGGGATCGTATCTGATTCATTAAAAGCATTGACTATTGCCTGTGAATCTGATGCAACTTGTTTTAAGGTTTCCTCACCATATAAATGCTGACTGCCGGTTACAAACCAAATTTCTTTGTTTTTAAAAATTTTATTCACTTTTTCGAATTTGTATTAATCATAAATAAATAGATTCATTGCCTGCGATATTTGTGTTTATAAACACATTTTAATAAAATCAATTCCGCAGAAGAGTGAATAAAAGTAAAAAATACTTTTTAAATTTTATATTTTTCAGAAAATAAAATTTATTTGATAGAGACTAAAACTTGATAATTCCCAGTATAGAGTCATTAAAAAAGGCAGGGAAAATCTTAATTATAAACTGATTGCAAGAAAAATACAGAAAAGACACTTCTGAAGATTAAAACAGGATAATCAGAATAATAATGGCTTTAAAATGGGATATACTATCTGATAAAGTATTCTATTTTTTCTGAAGTTTTTGAATGGTTTTTTTCAATTCAGCTTCTCTTTTTACATATTCAGACCGAAGTTTTTCATTTTCTGCAATCCGTTTGTGGAGGTCCTCCTGTATTGTCTGCATTTCTTCAAGATTTTGTCTTAATTCTTCCTCCTGGGCCAGCAATTCTTCATTTCTTTGTTTAATTTCCATCTCCATCTCCATCGATTTTGTCACGTCTTTGGAGATTCCATAAGTGCCAACGATTTCACCTTTCTCGTTGCAAAGTGGCATTTTGGAAGTGCTTACCCATGTAATTCTTCCGTCAGCATGGGTTTCTTTTTCAATTTTATCAACAATAGGTTTCCCTGTTTTAATGATTTTCATTTCATCTTCGAAAGCAGGTCTTGCATGCTCTTCGGTGAAGAAATCAAAATCGCTTTTTCCATATAGATCTTCCACTTTTTTCACTTTAAACAGCTTAGCCATAGATTTACTGACTTTGATAAACCTGCTTTCTTTGTCTTTGAAATAAATCGATTCTTTAGCATTGTTAAGCAAGGTATCCATAAGGGCTTTTTCCTGGACCAATTTGTTTTTTTGTCTTCCCAGTTCTTCCTGCACTGTCTGCATCTCTTCGAGATTTTGTCTTAATTCTTCCTCCTGGGCTAGCAACTCTTCATTCCTCTGTTTGACTTCCATCTCCATCTCCATCGATTTTGTAACATCTTTGGAAATTCCGTAAGTACCGACGATTTCACCCTTCTCATTATAAAGAGGCATTTTCGATGTGCTTACCCATGCGATTCTTCCGTCGGCATGGGTTTCTTTTTCAAGTTTATCAATGATAGGTTTTCCCGTTTTAATGATGTTCATTTCATCTTCGAAAGCTGGTTTTGCATGCTCTTCGGTGAAAAAATCAAAATCACTTTTCCCATATAGATCTTCTACTTTTTTGACCTTAAATAGTTTTGCCATGGATTTACTGACTTTGATAAACCTGCTTTCCTTGTCTTTGAAATAAATAGTCTCTTTGGCATTGTTGAGCAAGGTATCCATCAGTGCTTTTTCCTGTGCCAACTTGTTCTTTTGTCTTTCCAACTCTTCCTGTACCGTCTGCATCTCTTCAAGATTTTGTCGCAACTCCTCATCCTGTGACTGCAGTTCTTCATTCCGTTGTTTAACTTCCTGTTCCATTTCAACGGCGTTGGTTATATCTTTTGATATTCCAAATGTTCCCACAATCTCACCCTTCTCATTGTATAATGGCATTTTGGAAGTATTCACCCATGTAATTCTTCCGTCGGCATGGGTTTCTTTTTCTCTTTTATCCAGGATGGGTTTTCCTGTTTTGATGATGTTCATTTCATCTTCAAATGCAGGTTTTGCATGTTCTTCGGTGAAAAAATCAAAATCATTTTTCCCATATAGATCTTCTACTTTTTTGACCTTAAAAAGTTTTGCCATGGAGTTGCTGGCTTTGATAAATCTGCTTTCCTTGTCTTTAAAATAAATAGATTCTTTTGCATTGACAAGCAAAGTATCCATGAGGGTCTTTTCCTGCGTCAATTCGTCTTTTTGTCGCTGCAATTCTTCCTGGACACTTTGCATTTCCTCCATATTTTGCCTCAATTCTTCCTCCTGTGCATGCAATTCTTCAGTTTGTGCTTCCGACTGTTCTAGCATGAGTTTCATTTTATCTGTTGCAGATTGAATGGCAATAGCAGATGCAATATTGTAGGCAAGTTTTTCAATAAATTCAATTTTATAATTTTCCAGTTTATGGAAAGAAGCTATCTCAATAACACCGAGTTTATTTTCATCCTGGACGAGGGGTATGAAAACTATATTCTTTGGTGAACTTTTTCCCAAACCGGATTCTATTTTAGTATAGGTATCAGGTATGTTTTCCAACTCCATTGTCTTTCCTTCATTAAAACACGTTCCAATATATCCTTCCCCTGGTTTGAAGGTACTTTTTATCTTGGTCTGATCTGTTGCATATGAGTTCAGTACCTGCAAAGTATTTTTATCTTCATTTAAGAGGTAAATTACACCTGAATTGCCACTGATATAGCCTACAAGTTCATAGATAAGATGCTGTCCCAGCTTTTTCAGATCTTCCTTGTTTTTTGAGATAATATCTGAAAACTTTGACAGACCAACGGCTTGAAATTTAAGTTCTTCTTCTTTTTCAAACTTATCCTTATATTCCAGTTCCTTTTTTTCAAAGTCCATTTCGCGTTCTTTAAGAAGCGATTGGAGTTCTTTGTTTTGTTTCTTTATTTCTTTCTCACGATCTTTTATTTTTTCAACAATATCCAGGTGAAACTTATAGGCAAATGGACTGACAAGTAATATTAGGATAAGTGTGAACCACCATTTTTGATAAAAGCGGATCTTCTTTGCAGTAACAGATTCTTTTTTTTCTGGTAAAGCAGTTAAATTTGCTTCATCACGAATGGTATCTGCAGTTTTTTTGGTTTCTGTCTGAATAAATCCTGAAGATGAGTCAATAAAAGCCGTATCCAAAGTCGTCTCAGTTATTACTGCAGATTCGACCTGCAGGTTATAGGAATCTGTTTCTGTGACGTTATCAGAAATTGACACATTCATTTCATTGAATGGATCTTCTTCAAAAAGTATAGTATCCTGAAAATCTTGTGCCGATGTTGTATAGCTTATATATAGCAATACATAAAGAAAAATTATTTTAAGAGCTCTGTGATAAAAAACCATTGCCGGATATGTTTTTTGTTCCACCTTAAGTTAAATATTTTTTTACTATCATACGGGATGATATGATAACAATTTTTCATTCTAATTTATAGTTGATGAAGAAACAATTGATATAATTTTGCCTGAAATTTTGAAAAATCATCTTTTCCAGCATATTATCTGTCTAGGAGGTCATCATAAAGCAACTGATAAAATGCTTTGGCTTCCATTAGTTTTTCTGTTTGTAATTTCCCTTTTCGTACAATAGGTTGATCTGGTTGCCGGTTGTATATGAATTCCAGGGAATCGGATACAAAACCAAAGCCGTTGTTGATCGTGTAAACTACTTGCATCGGTGGATTTACAGAAAAAATATTTTTACCAAACAAATAGTTATCCGAATTTATTTTGAGCTGAGAAAGAAGCGTTTTGGCCAGATCTGTCTGACTGCTAATAACAGATACCAATGTGTCTTTGGTGCATAAGACATCTCCATACCAGATCATCGGGATATGATATTTTTGTGCCGAGTTGAAGTCTAAATTTCCAGGCCAGACACTACCGTGATCCGAGATGATGATAACAAGGGTATTTCCAAGATGTTTTCCATATTCCAGATCATGAATAAATTTACCAAGGAAATGATCGGTGTAGTAAACAGAATTACAGAACTTTATTTCTTCACTTTCCCCTTCCAAATAAGGTTCCATAGGTATATCGAAGGGGGGGTGACTGCTTAAGGTGAACAAAGAAAGAAGATAGGGTTTCTTAAGTGAACTTATATCCTTCAGTGCTTTAGTGAATAAATGCTCGTCAGGAACTCCCCATTTGGAGATATTCTTTGATCCCGGAAAGTCATTTTTTGAAACAAAGGTTTCGAAACCTGCATTCATTAAGTAGGATTTATAATTGGCAAAATTGATATCTCCTCCATAATAAAAATACGTGCTATACCCATATTTTTTTAGTGTTTTTGGAAGACCGGGAAGATTTTGAGTTTTGTTTGGAAATTTGATAATAGAGGTTGTAGGTTGAGACGGATACCCGCTGAAAATGGCCAGCATCCCCTTATCTGTTCTGTCTCCACTGGCATAGACTCTTGAAAACAGAATACCTTCTTTTGCAAGCAAATCCAGGCTGGGCGTAACCTGAATTTGTCCGTCCAGACAGCCTGTTGCATTAGCTGAAAAACTTTCTAGAACAATAAGAATAATATTGGGTTTCCCTTTTTTGATGATCTGCGGGTATGAATTTTCGCTATTAGTAAATGATGAAGCTAATTTTTCAGCATCGTCTACAGGAAAAAACTGATAAGGATTATCAGAGATTTCAAAATTCGTCAATGAAAACCCAATATTCCAGGGAAGGTTAATCGCTGCATGGTTTGCAAAAGTATTATCACTGAAATATGCCGAACTGATATTGATTACAGATACTCCCAATCCTCCACGAATGGGAAGAAACAGGAATACAAGAAATAAAAATATTGAGATAAACGACCGAAGGGATTTTTTTCCTTCAAAAGATTTAGCAGCAAAAGTGATTTGAAAAAGATATACAAAGGCAGCGACCATTGCTGCAGCAATTAATAAATGGCTCAGAATGAATAAGAGAGAAACCGATGCAAATGCTTCTTTTGGCTTTGTGATATACAGAAGTGGTGTTGCGTCCATCCTATATCCCCATTCACGATAAAGTGCCAGATCAACAACAGCCAGAAAGGAAATAACAACAAGTATCAACCAGGTGTAAATCTTAATGATTCGGTGTGATTGAAGTGGCTGATAAAAATGAAAAATCAAAACAGTGAGCAATGGAATCAGCATTATATAAGCCGAGGCAGATAAATCCAGTTTGAAACCATGCAGAAAAATTTTTCCCCACAGATCCGGAATTTCCAATGATTTTTCATGATAATAAATAAGGAAAATAATTTTCAGGATGATAAAAAAAAATAGCCAGTACAGATAATATTTTAAGAGATATTTAATTTGTGAGAACATGAATTATACGATTAATTTGCTTCTGGTATAGCTTCGATAGCAACAGGGATTTTCTTTTTTTTATTGATATAATTTTTAGTGTACTAAGTTGTATAAATAATTTTCATTTGCCTAAATTAGTATTAAATCTTTTTATTCGCATTCATTATGAAAAAACATACAAAATTATATAAACATTGGTATCTGCTTACTCTTAGAGGTCTTTTGATTATCACTATGGGAGTATTTGCATTACTCCTGCCTTCCTACGAAAGTAAAATCAGATTTATCAAAATTTTTGAACTTTTTGCCATTGCAAGTGGCCTTTTAATGATACAGTCGGCCATTTTTAACAGACATCATTTGAATTGGCAATGGATGCTTGTTGGAGGTTTAATTGATTTTTCATTTGGTATCATGTTATGGTTAGTACCTGAAATATCATCTAAGTCGGTTGTCCTTGTTTTGGCTGTCTGGTTTTTGTATACCGGAGTATTACAGGCAGTAGAATCCATTGTATTAATACACGAAAGTATTATAAACTGGTGGTTTGAACTTATTTCCGGCATTTTATCCTTTGTAATGGCATTTCTTCTGATTGCATTAAGGATGCATGAAAAAAGAGAAGTATTTTTCATTCTGGGCATAATGGCTTGTATGTATGGCCTGTTTATTCTAATCTCATCTCTTATTCTGTTTGAGCCTGAGGACTAATCCTGGAGTAGATATATATCATTCTTTTAATCTGTGAATTCACTATACAAATGATGAATTGATAATAGTTGGATCACGATATAAACATACTTTTACCGGAACTACCTTATCCGTAAAGGAGGTCTGATTTTCAAAACCAGGATTGTCTTCACCGGATTTTCAGTTTATTTACTCTGAATTTTCCGGTTTTTTTTTATATCAGGTATTGAATTTCAGTGGATACATTCAATACCACAAAAGAGGGATTGATTGTTATTGCTGAAGATTCTGTAATTGTATTTTATTCAGAGTATAAAATGAAAAATCTTAACCTTTATCGTTTATCGAAACAAGAAGTTGTCGAATTTTTCAGGGAATTGGTGCCTGAGTACAATAGCAATAATGACAACTGTAAATCTTTGAAAAAAACGAGGCGCATTGAGGCTGAAAAATTGCTTGAAACAAGTTTAAACATTAATCTGGCAAAAAAATTGAAACCTTATATTAAAAATAATATACCAAAATAAATTGTGCAGTTTTTAATTAATCTATGTTTTAATAAATAACATTATACATTGCTGCCTGTCATAAATAGCTCGCAAATATCAATTTATTTATATGTAAAAAATGCTGCTTGAACCGAGGCGGCAATTCCAATTAACGTGTATAATTAATATACCATTCTTCCTCAGTCTTCTCTTCATCCTAAGTAAGATCTCTAGGCCTTATTTTCGGTTTTTAGCCGATTTCACCACGACTTCCTATGATTTATCTCCTTCTTTTTTTACTTCGGTAAGATTTTTCTTTTCGTCACTTTTGGTTTTAGCTTTTGGCTTGGTTACAGGCTTTTTTGGTTGTTTTTTATCTTTGACTTTTTTTTCTGCCTTTTTTGCTTTTTCGGACTCTTCTTCTTTTTTTCCGGGCTTTTCTTCGGATTTATCAGATGCTTTTATTTTTTCTGTGCCGGGTTCTTTTTTTACTATTTCCTTTTCTTCTGCCGGTCTGACTTTTTTTGTATCAGGTTGCTTATCTGTTTCTTTCCCTGTTTTTTCTTCTTTCTGCTTTTCACCTACAGGTTTTTCTTCCTGGTTTTTTTCCTGCACTTCTTCCTGCGCTTTCTTTACCTCTTGTTGCTCCTGTGTTTGCACTTCGTTTACTTCCTCCTGTGCTATAGATTTTTCAATTACAACTTCCTCTTTCTTAGGTGCGGTTTTCCTTGGAGTAACTTTTTTCCGAGATACTTTATTTGAAGAAATTAATGTTGACTTTTTTGTTTTTGCCTTTTTCCTTCTTCTTCTGACTCCGTAAGAACCATTAATGATTTTACCTCTTTTTGTTTTTTTATCGCCTTTACCCATTTGTTAACTATTTTGTATTTCAGGTGGCCAAATGTAATACAATTTTTCTTTTGAAGAAAACTTAATTCATAAGTGGTACATTTACAGTAATTTATAAACTTACTATTAAAAATCATTACGATTTAGTATATTTAAATAATTCATAACCTTTGAAAATAATTGGATTTATGGACAGAAGAGATTTTATCAAAACAACAGGTACATTAAGTTCTGGTTTAGTTGCCGGTTTTTCTTTCATCTCTTGTAATCAGCCTGTTAATACTATGGCAAAATATTCAAAATACCGGGGATTTAATCTTCTTGCCAAATTCAGTGGTATGGGTCCCAGAAAACGATTTCAGGAAGAAGATTTTGAGATTATGGCTGAGTTGGGATTTGATTTTGCCCGGATACCAATGTCCTATTGGAATTGGGCAAGAGTTGATGACTGGTATGCAATCGATGAAGAAATATTCAAAGACATTGATGAGGTTGTTGAGTTCGGTAAGCAGTACAAAATACACATTAATTTGAATATGCACAGAGTCCCCGGGTACTGTATTAACAGGGGCGATTTGGAACCATTTGATTTATTTCATGATAGTGAGGCAAATATGCAAAAAGCTCTGGATGCAGTTGTTCACCATTGGAAGCTTTTTGCCGAAAGATACAAAGGGATATCAAGCGAACGGTTAAGTTTTGATCTGATCAATGAACCCCCTCATCTGAAAGAGGAAACCCGCTATATTGAAGTGGTTAAAGCACTGGTTGAGGGGATTCGCGAAAAAGATCCTGAAAGATTAATTGTTGCTGATGGCAAAGATGTGGGAAGAACCCCTGTGTATGGTATTGTTAATTTGAATGTTGTACAAAGTACAAGGGGATATGATCCGATGAGTGTAAGTCATTATACTGCCAAATGGGTACCGGAGGATACATTTCAAACATTTAATGTTCCTACGTGGCCTCTTAAAGGTAACGATGGGAAAATATACGATAAAAAATATCTTAAAGAAAACCTGATAAACAGATGGCAACCTTTAGTAGATAAAGGAGTACAGGTTCATGTCGGGGAATGGGGTTGTTATAATAAGACACCTCATCATGTTGCCTTGGCATGGATGGAAGATCTGCTTTCCCTTTGGAAAGAAGCAGGGTGGGGGCATGCTTTGTGGAATCTTAAAGGAGATTTTGGCATAATGAACAGCAATCGTCCGGATGTAAAATATGAAAGTTACAAAGGACATAAGCTGGACAGAAAGATGCTCGAGTTACTGAAAAAATATATGACTGACTGATAAGTCAACAAAAACACTGTTCAGCTTGCATTCAGATATACGATAACAAACAATAGCAAGAAGAACAGTTTACAGGTATTTTTGGATGATATTCAGTAAAGTATCTTTGCTGATAGGTTTTGCAATATAGTCATCGCAGCCGGCATTCATTGATTTTTGCCTATCAAGCGGAGATACATAAGCAGTTTGGGCTATTACCGGCAATTGAGGTTTTAGTTCTTTGATTTTTTTCGTTGCATCATAACCATTCATAAGAGGCATTTTAATATCCATCAATACAAGATCAATATTCATGTTTTGTCTGACGATATCAACAGCCTGTTCTCCATTACTGGCAACAAGAGTTTGTATACCCAATTGTTTCATTACTTCTTTTACAAGGAATAAACTGGTTTGATCATCCTCGACAATTAATACCGTATTTCCTTTTAGTGATCCGGATCCGGGGGATTCATCCTTTTCTTTTGTTTCACCTTCTTCTATTGCTCTGATATAGGGCAAAGTAAAATAGAAAGTCGAGCCTTTTCCGGTTTCTGAATTGGCCCATATTTTTCCTTTCAATATTTCAACAAAGGATTTTGAGATCGACAATCCCAGTCCCGCACCTTCGTATGGTCTGGTATCAGATAAATCGGCTTGTCTGAAACGTTCAAATATCTTGGTAAGCATATTCGGACTGATCCCGATCCCGGTATCTTTAACATAGAATTCCAGGTATTTCTTTTTGATTGAGTAACCAAAGTTTATCTGGCCTTCCTCTGTATATTTTACGGAATTTTTAATCAGATTGGACAGTATTTGTGTCAATTTTGTTTTATCTGTAATAATTGTTATCTCCTTATCCGATAAATTCCGGTCGAATGCTAAGTTTAATTTTTTGCTATTTGTTTCAGGGAGAAAGAATGTATACAGGTTGTTAAGCAATTCATTTAAATTTGTTTCTTCCAGTCTGATTTCCATTTGCCCGGCTTCGATCTTTGAAATTTCAATCAGATCGTTAATGATATTGACCATACGATCACCACTTTGTTGGATAACATCAATGAACTTCTGTTGTTCAGATTTTGTAAGTTCAGGATTTCTCAACAATTCAGAAAATCCGATAATGCCATTCATGGGAGTTCGGATTTCATGGCTCATATTCGCAAGGAAAGCAGTTTTTAAACGATCGCTTTCTTCGGCTTTCTCTTTTGCTTCTTCCAGTTCAGTATTGATCTTGTTTATTCTTTCAAGACTTTCAATCAGTTCCGCGTTTTGCAGCATATAATCTTCACTCAGTGATTGGTAATCTTTCATTTGGTTTTGCAACATCTTCTCCGTTTTCTTCTTGTCCGTTATATCCTGTATCATTGCCAGGTAGTAAAGTACGTTGCCTTTTTCATTGAGAATAACAGTGGATATCAGGCTGCCCCAGAGTACCTGTCCGTTCTTTCTGATATATTCTTTTTCAACCTTGATCTGCTTTATTTTTCCCTGCGATAATGCGATGACTTTTTTTCTGTCATCATTTACTCTGTCGGGATGTGTAATATCTGCAAACGTTTTTGTTCTCAATTCATTCAGCGTATAACCTATCATCTTGCAAAATGCAGGATTAGCATCTATAAATTTAAAATCAGGACCGGCAATGGTGATCCCAAATTGTCCTTCTTCAAAGATCCTTCTGAATCGCTCTTCGCTTTCGCGCAATGCTTCTTCTGATTTTTTACGTGTTGTAATGTCTCTTACAACAGACAGAATATATTGTTTATCCTTGATTTTGATGAGATCTGAGCTGATTTCAACCGGAAAATGTTCTCCGGATCTTTTAATGTTTTCTGTTTCAATTACTAAATTTTTACCTTGTTGTAATATTTTATTTTGTTCAGGAAAATTGTTTTTTTTGATGTCATCTGCCTCAGTAATGTTTTCTATGGTAAGTTTCAGAAAATCTTCTCTGGAATAACCATAACGTTCACAGGCAATATCATTGACTTCAGTGAACTTTTCAATTTTTCTTTCATTATATGGATACAGGAATATAGCATCATTCTGACTATTCAGCAGAGTACGGAATTTTTCTTCGTTTTCCTTCAGTTCTTTTTCATATTTTTTACGTTCCGTAATGTCCTTTGAGAATGAGAATGAGATAGTTCGGTTTCCGAACTTAAAAAAATTAATGACTACCTCAGCGGGAAATATACTGCCGTCTTTTCTTTTTTGTGTTGTTTCTATGATTGTATTGACTTGTTTTCGTGTATGTTCTCGATGTACTTTCCATTTTTCCGTATCAAGATTTGGATCGATATCCCATATTTTGAGCTTGGTAATTTCGTTGTGAGTATATCCAAGATTCTTACATGCCTGATGGTTAGCATAATAAATATTTCCATTGTCGTCCACCTGTGTTATGGCAATCAGAGAATGATTGATCCCAAAATGAGTTAGTTTTAACTGTTCTTCATGATTTATTCTTGTTGTTATATCCCGAATTGTTGAAAATACCCTGAAAGGTTTTTGGCTTCCTTTTTTAAACTCAGGTACTGAACATATATTGATCCATTTGTATTGCTTTTGTTTGCTGATGTAAACTTGTATTTCAACATTACTGACTTTTTTGCCCGTGGTTAATGCTAACAATGCAGGTTGTTCATTCACAGGAAGTATTGTACCGTCTTTTTTCCGGGCTTTAAATTCAGTGGATAAAAAATGAATACCAATGAGTTCCTTTTTTACAGATCCAAGGATTTTTTGAGCAGCATGATTTACTTCAATGATATTTCCTTTGTCATCCTGGTATACAACACCCATATCCATTGTATCAAAAAGATCTTTGTATTTACTGTAATCTTCTTTCATTCAGATATTTGACCTATTTTGAATAAAGCAATTGATGCGACAATATGAATTTACAAAATCTTTCTCATAATTCTACAGTAAGAAATAGAATTTAGTCAATGGTTTATAAAGTGTCTTTCTCAGATGAACCGATAATCAGTTTTCATTAAAGTGAATGTTTTCGAGTTTTTGAAGATTTGGAATTTCACTTGCTAATTTCAAAGATTCAAGGTACAAAGTATTCAGATCCCCAAGCTCGATTTCTGAATTTTCACGCAGGAAGACGGGGATTTTATAGATTGGCGTTTTGACTTCTAAATATTGTCCGCCATCATATAACCTATTGGTATTCCATGCATCTCTCCATTTGCATCCTGCCGGAAGATAAACGGATTGTTTTGCAATGCCTTTTTGCCAAATTGCTGATACCAGAATATCGGGGCCATATAAAAATGTCTGCCAGTCGTTCCAGCATTCTTTTTGTTCCGGAAATTCGAGAAATAATGGCCTTACTATAGGCATTCCTGTTTTATTGGCTTCTTTAGCAAGATTGTGTGAATAATCTGCCAGAGATGTATGAATTTTTGCATACAGTCTCCATATAGCGATAAGGGTAGTATCATACCGGGGTTCAGTGTCCATATTCCATGGTGCCCTGTCCTCGGTTGGTCCGAATTCCATAATAGGATTAAAGCAACCGAATGCCAGCCAACGGGCACAGATCTCCCGATCCAGATCTCCCTGCCAGTATCCGCCAATATCTGAACCCCAGATGGGAAATCCAAGAATCGAACTTCGTTGAACAGCTATAATAGCGGCACGCAAACCTTCAGGTGGTGATCCGATATCTCCCCCCCAGAATCCACTATACCGGGAGCTTCCCGTATACCCGGCCCGCGGAATCAACACAAAATCGTTACCATGTATTTTTTTACAACTTTCATGTACTGTTTTAACATATAGTACAGGATATTCATTTCTTACTTCCCGCGATGTTCTGCCATCGTGAAGTACAATATCCCTGGTTTCAGGAACTGTTTCTTCAGATCGGTCAAGTTTAAATCCATCCACACCCTGTTTTAGCATTTTCTCAATACCATTGATCTGCCACCATTCGCATGCATCAGGATCTGTAAAATCGAGAAGTGCTGCATTTGAGGAATCCACATTATGGTGTGTGTTTTTCATAGGCAGTGAATATCCTTTTTGTTCTGCTATAGTTTTCATATCTCCTGTTACCCAGGGTGCTATCCACAATAGAAATTTCATATCTTTCGAATGGATCCATTCTATCATTTTTTCTGCTTCAGGAAATCGATCCGGATCCCATTCAAAATCGGCATAACCATGCGTACCAACGGCCCATGGCCTGTCTACCCAATATACGCTGCATGGGATATCAAGGGCTTCCATCATTAAAATATCCTCAACGACCATACTATTGTACGGAGCACCTGCCGGTGTACTGTCGTAATAGGTATCAAGATTCGTATGATTGTCTCTCCACCTCCAGGGAAGAAATGCCCATTTGGGAGGCACGATGGTTGGTCCAACATGCAAGGAATGTGCTTTAACAATTTCTGCAGGCGTATCAGATGTATAAATAACTCCGCTTATGGATGAACCTTCAAATTCAATACTCACCAGATCCGGATTTGATTTGCAAATATCATAGTGCCCCGGCCAGTAACCATTTATGAACAGAGCGTATCCCAGGGAGGAAAGATAGAAGGGACAGTATAAAGAAAGGGTAGGTTTAATAATCATATCTGCTTCCTGTCCTCGCAGATCCATAGCCTCGGAAATCCCTTTTTTCCAGGACTCTTTTTGATCTCCATCCACCACTCTCTCAAATAAACCTGTAAAATACTCTTTTTCTGATGCGGCGATGTTCATTCCCCATTTATATATCCCATCTGCAGGATTGGCCTCAAAACAAAACGTGCACTTTCCGTTGTTTTCCTGAAAACGGACATACACTGTTCTTTCTTCAATTTTCCATACCCCCTGGAAATTATCACTCCCGGAATTGATTTCAAGCGGTTCACCTTTTAACCAGCTTTTTCCCTCAGAAGTTTCAAAAAATATCGCACCTGTTTTATTTGTATTATCCACTGAAAACAGAACAGGTGTTTCACTATTTTCCGGCAATACGGTCAAAATTACATATCCGTCTTCCTCGTTTTGAGAAATTTTAACAAGTTCATCTTTCTGGTACCTGTTGAAAAGAAATGACGAACATAACATGATCAAAAAGAAAGCATAGTTTTTCATAACAATCCAGATTTAGTCATTTAAGTGAATAGATAAGAAATTCTCATATTTAACTTCCCACTTACCGTCTTCAGGAAAACCATTACGGATACACATCAGTGCAATGGCACTTAATAATCCTCCATTGCCGGGAAGGTATATTGTTAGTATTTCATCCTGGTAGTTATGGCCATTTATGAGGTATGTGTTTTTCGGACTATCCATCATAAGCAGATCAATTGCCAGTTCGGGTTTGTTTAATTGTGTTGCACACATGGCCGCCAGAGGAAAGTCCCAACCCCAGGTTGTATTCCAGTCCCAATCTGCCAGTACTTTATCCAGAGTGTTGCTCAGGATTTCCTTGTCGATCTTTTTCGTTTCGGGCAAAAATCCCAAAACACCCAGCACAATGGGATGATCCGTCAGGTACTCAGCATTGCGATAAGAATCCCGGGTGTTTTCCGTAAAAAGATACAGACTATCCTGTACGGGTAAGTCGGCGAGTTTTTCCAGAATGTTCTGCCAGTTTTTGTCTCTTTCCATGTTCAGCCTTTCCCGCCATTTCTGTGCAGTTTGTAGAGCCCAATACCAGTATGCCAGTTCGAATATGGGATTTATTGTATTCTCAGGTTCAAAATGCTCCTGTGCAGGAATCAAAGCCGGACCTAAAACATAGCGGTTTTTGCTGCTATCCATTCTTGCATAAGAAGTCATAAAATCGGCAGTAGCAAATACCAGGCTCTTGTATTTCTGAAGAACCGTTTGGTCCTGGTTATAATAATTGTAAAGCAGCTCTGAGAAGTAGATAATATGAGGTTGCTGCCAGATCAGGAATGTACCAATAGTGCTGGGACTTTCCCTGCCTTCAGGGCCAATCATTTTTGGCCATCTTACACCATCATAACATTGTCTTTCGGCCATACCCTTTGCCTGCTTATAAATGTGGTTATAAAATTCCATCTGTTGTTCCATATGATCTGCCCTGTTCCAGAGAATGAAATGAGCACTGTGCCACCAGTGCATTTCCAGGTGGAACTTGCCATACCAGCTGTTGTAAATCAGACCTGTTTCCTGAGGAGGAAGCGAACCGCTGCATTGAATTTTTGTCAGGTATTGAGATAAAATGACTCTGCGTTCCAGTTCAAATGCTCTTGGATCGGTACAATCGGAAAAATCTATGGCTGCTCCGTTATTCCAGAATTGCTTCCAGCGAACTTCATTATTTTTTTTTGTTTGATCAAATCCGGGAAGCCTGTTGTCTGTTTTTTCTTTTGAAAAATGACAACTGAATTCGAAAATAGTATCATTGTCAACCGGCACAATGTAATATTCATGATTTTCTGTTTTCTCAATGGTGGCTTTATTACTCCAATTAAAGTGTGCATAATACCTATCGTTATCCAGTGTCCTTTCAAATAGAACACTGTTCCTTGTTTCCTCTGAGATTGCTGTTGTGTGCTTATCGGCTCGAAGCAGATCGCATGCACTGCTGAACTTCTCATGCCTGGCATAAGGGAACCGGATTTTTATTTTCATCTTTCCTGTCAGCAATATATCAGATGCGATGCGAAATGAAATCAAATCCATATCCTGGTGACAGTATGTTATAACTTTAACAGGTGTATGCTCTATTTTAAATTTGCTGATAATTTCACCCTTCCACAGATTCAATTCCTGAATCGGATCTTCAATATCGGAAATAGCCATTGGAATAGTATCATTTGCATAGATTTCCAATCCGATCAATCCCAGATGCAACCGGTGAGGATTTTCACGCAGCCATTGAGAAGCTTTGTTCTTTCTTTCTTCATTGGCTGTTGTGAATTGATATATGTATGGGACCGAATCATTTCCTGCCCAGTACATTTTAATAACATCCGACAGAGTATAATCATCAGGATTCGGAAATGAATGCCAGCCCCATTGTGACTGGGTTCCCAGGGGAATACCTTTCTCATAAAACTCAGGGAAGGTTTGCATGCCTGTAATATCAACTGTATATGCAAATTCGCCATTTCCGACAGTGAGAGAATTCAGGGGATCAATGTCTGAGTGGATAATATTATGCCTGTTCACAAGTTCAAACCTGTTGATTTTTGAGTTTTCGGATAAATTACATGATCCAATCAGGCTTGCTTTGTATTCGCAAGCTTTTCCTTCTGAGCTTTTTAGGCTAACTTTTTTATTTCGTTTAAAAATACTTGCCTGACTGGTCTTGTTTAATTCATAGTCAATATCCTGATTTGTATATGAGCATAACAGAAAGAATAATACTACCAATAGAGTACATACTTTACACATAAATTTCATTTACTGTTTATGTAAAGTAAATTAAATAATTACAGAAAAAGTATTATTAAGTATGATTAAAAGCTGGCGATTCCACTCATTGCGTGATTGTTTCTAATCAGGCTAATTATTCACCAATACTGCTTTGACATTATCACAGACCGATATTTTATCAAAAAAATTACAAAACTCCTGGTATCTGTTTTTATGATATGTTCCCTTATTTATTTTCAGGAAACGATAATACCAGATCTGTGAGCCATCCGAATAGACCTTACTACTATATTCTCCAAAATCAGATGTGAATTTATTGTCTTCAGGCAATCCTTCAATGGAATAATTTTCAGGAATTGTATAAATAACTGTATCAATTTCAATATAATCTCTTCTTACAAATATGTCAGATAATCTTTGCTCTCTTTTTCTGGGAAGAGGTTCGCTTTTAGTTTGCAAATTTAGTGGTATTAATATATGGTTCCCCATAGAGGTTGTATAATTCATTAATTGAACTTCAATTGTCTCTTCAACACAAGGGATGCGTTCTCTGATCTGATTATGTTTAAAATGAATTAAATGATACGATGGAATGTTTATTCTTTGGTACATTAATTTTTTTCTATCATGCTCATCATTGTAAAGTATAGGTAATAAGTCATTATAATATATTCCATGATATTTATTAGAAAGTGTTGCTGAGCCATAACCATCATCAGTCAGAGTGACTTTTGCAGTTCTGATTTGCTTATTATTACCGGATGTATAGGTTGGTGTGTGAGTTACTTTTCCACCATCTTCAGTTATCAATAAGACATTACGATCGTCAGTAAAAGTCCCTAAAAAACCACAGGGCAAGTGTTGACTTGTACATTCAAGCCACATTGTATCATTCTCTAATGGTACGCATAGAAATGCATGGTTAAATTGAGAGGAGGGAAATTTAGTAAACATTCGTGAAGCATCCTTTCCGGCATTGACAAGTGTATAAAAAGAACGAATACCGGCTGCGTTTAAAAGAGCTTTCATATAATTTGTTAAGGCCTTACAATCTCCGTATTTCAACTTGTCAACTATTTCAGCTTCAAATGGTTGCCATCCTCCAATTCCGACCTGAATACTTACATAACGGGTATTATCCTGAAGGTATTGATAAACGATTTTAACTTTTTCTTCATCTTCCGCAATATCTTTAACCATATCTTGAATTAAGTTAATCGTTTCGACTGGAAGTTTTTCTTTACCGGAATTTAACTTATTTACCCAGAGTCCAAAATCCAACCATGTTTCTGCGTTACCATTATATTTATCAAAACTAAAATCATTGGGTGCAGTGTATACGATGGGGGCATATTCTCCAAAAGGCAAACAGTAGGGTTCACTTTCTATTGCTTTAAGCTTTTCCGCTTTCCATGTGTAAGTTTTATAGTCAGGGGTATTTACAATATAGACTGTTGAATGAATATTTTGCTCATAATATCTGAATGAAAGATCAAACGGTACACTGACGGTAAACCTGCTTTTTTCAACAGATATATCAAAATCATAATTTGGGATCCAGACAGGCAAAAACAGAAGTCCCTTTAAATCCTTTTCATACGTATATTCAACTGTAAAAGGAATTGTTCTGGTTTCAGGATCTATATATTTAACACGATTGTCATTATAAACCGTATATTTGGATATGGCGCTATAATCAACAATTTTGTCGTTGGGTATTTTCCTCAGTAATTCTCCGTTTTCTTGATAGATTTTGCCGCTTATGTGATTAATTTTTGAAAACCTGTCATAATACTCCATGAAATATGATTTTTCAATTGCATTATTATTTAAGATTGTTATTGCATAAGTGACTTTCATGGTGGCGCTCTCAATTGATTTCAATTCGAAATCAAGTTCATAGTTTCGGATAACTGCATCAGCATTATTCATTAATTCCTGAGGAATATCACTTACCCGGTATTTTATTTCTTTGGCATTTAGAGAGGTTCCCAATAATAATAAGAGAAAAAGAGAAACAGATTTTGGTACAGTTACCTTATATCTTTTTAAGAATAATAAATTCAGCATGTTTCTTAATAAGTTGATTATAAAATTCTTTTAATACTTGATATTCGGTTGAAACAAATATTTCCTTATTGATGTTGAACCTGTAGAATACTGTAATTTTATTGTCCAAATGTGTAACATTGAAAGTAGCCTGAATAGCTTTACCAGGCAACTTTATAATAACTGATTCCGGCAATTCAACAATTTCATAACCGTCCGGAATAATAAAATTGTATAAATATGTTTTGTCTTCACACAGTGCGTAATCCACCGGGTATTTTCTTTGATCAACCTTGAATGGATTTTCTTTCATTGAATCAAACAATAAAGGATTAAAATAGAGCATATTATTGATCGCAGTAACCGAGTTTACTACTTCGATTTCATATTTTTCCTTCACAGGCAAAGAAATACTATCAAGATTTTCTATAGTAAAGTCATGTATTCTAAGTCCCGGATTTTCATTTTCAATATTTTCAAGAAAATCGTCTTCGCTATTGAATTGTTGATAGTCTTTTCTGAAATCAAATGCACAATATTCATGACGTATATACTCGGCATTTCCGGATAAGGTCAAATCATCATTCAGATTCAGCATATAGGCAGCTGCTTCCTTTCTTTCACCAGGTGATTTAATTTCAATTTGTGATCCCTTATCATTCTGGATCAAAATACCTCGGTAGTTAAGACATCTCTCCGGGAGAAAATCATAAGGCATTAGTTCTTCTGTTGCATCCAGAAAATATGTTTCATCATGCAACTTTGCACAAGCAATAACATAATTAAGCTTTTCCAATGTGGGATAATAGGGTAATAAACCATTTTTCCGCGTGCTCATTGCAACGGGGAAGGCTGGAATATCCAGCTTATTTAAAAGAGAAACAAGCATCAAATTTATATCGGCTGAATTGCCAATTTCTTTATTGTATATTAAATACAGATTATTTGAAGTCAATAATCTTTCATCTTCATTCCATTTCACTTTCTTTATACTATCACATGCAGATTTAAGTTTATCAATGTCAGATGTACAGCTTGATTCAATTTCTTTTGCTATTCTATTTAAAAAAATATTGCCATCTATTGCTTTTCCAAAGTAATCACTTTTATCCAGTAGGTTAGCAACTGCATCCCATGAAGTTGTGAAACTTTTATAATATCCGGGAAAAGAAATTGAAAGTATATCAAATTCAAATTTTGTTATGTAATTTTCTATCGAATTGGTATACGGTTCTTTTTTAAAAGCAGGCATATTCTTTGCTATCCACCTGGTATCAGTATTGACATCCAGGTTTTCAAAGCCATAAAAATTCTTACGAAAATCAATATAAGGCGAGCTTTCAATAATCAATTCACTCCATTTTACCGGAATTACTTGCTGAAAATACCAAATGAACGGGATACCCGGAAATGTGAACTCAATATCAATTACTGATCCGACTTTCACATTGGGCATTGCAATGCGCATTCTATAATAATCATCTGTAATTCTCTCTCTGTATATAGATTCGGATTTTAATTTATCGGTAATAATTTCGCCGTTTACAAGATTGTATGTCTTCCCCCGGATGGCTGTTTTTTGCGAACCTGGAAAAAGTTTATTACCCCAGCTAAATCCTTCTTTTTTAAGGATCTTTATTCGTAAAATCCTAACGAAATCAAAAGTTGTGCTGTTGAATCTGCCATAATCGCATAATACAATAGCCGGAGCACTTGTATCAAGATCATAAACCTCCATTTTAAGATCTTCAATATCGATTTTACCGAATTTAACAGGAGGCTTTCCAATAACAGATAGCAAAAGAACAAAGAAAACAAACAATGTAACAATGGATCTTTTCATAATTAGATTTTCAAATAGCGTTTATAGGATGAAAGTTATTTTTACTGATAAACATAAGCCGGAGGCTTATTTTAATTAGTGAATATAGGATAAATATAATACTATCTTTTTTTCTGATCAGAATGTATATTTTCTGAATTGCTTTATTTAACGGAAATGTTGTATGAACGGTTACAATTTCATTTTCAGGTTATGTTTAGTATAAGGATTATTATTTAAAAGCTCTGTAAACAAAAGCATAGTTGTATAAAATGACTTTGTATATTATCTGACATTTTGGAATGAAGGATGTTTTGTGATAAAGTTGTTATATTTATTATTTTAACAGTTGTGAAATATACTGGTTTTTATTGATAATTAATAATTCCTTGGTTTTGAGAATCAATATATATACGTTGGTTGTTTTCATGTTAAATGTCTCGATTATTCATTCTCAACAAAATGACACAGTAACAGTTAATCTGCCGGTTTACTACACTTCACTAAAAGACAAATTGTCCCTGTACCTATATGGGATCAATAAGTTCAATGCATTTGAAATGAAAGATTCAGAGAAAGAGAATCTGATCCAGTTTAAACCAAATGAGAACTTTAATCTGGGTTTGGGATTTAACTACAAATGGGCCGGCATAGGAGCTGCATTTAATTTTGGATTCGTAAATAAGGACAATGATATTTACGGCGATACCAGAAGCATTGACTTGCAGGTGGATTTGTATACAAGTCGTATGGTTTTGTTTTTGAGCTTATCGGGATATGAAGGATTTTACTGGCAGAATGTGGACGATTATTATTCCGGCTGGAGTATTAAAGACTCTGTTATTATCAGACCAGATATAAGTACCTTTAATTTCAGTTCCGGGGCCATCTATACCTTCAATCATAAAAAGTTTTCATTCCGGGCAGCCTACGGGAATACCGAGTGGCAAAAACATAGTGCAGGTTCTATGCTGGCTGCCGCTTATTTCTCCTTATATGCAGTGAGTGCAGATTCCAGTCTTGTTCCGGATATATTACAAACCACATATCCTTTATTTGATAGTCTGACAAATCTTGCAACCTTTAACCTCGGAGGTTCTTTTGGTTATACACATACTTTTGTTATTAAAAAACATGTTTTCATCAATGGTACATTGATGATTGGCGTTTCAATGCAGGCATTTACCGCGAAGGATTTCCTTGACAATGTTTTGGAAAGTAAAATCAAACCCTCTACACATTCTCATTTGCGATTGGCATTGGGATACAACAGTGAAAAATCTTATTTTGGAATTTCCCTGATTGTCGATTCTTATTTAGCCAGGAATGAAATGAATTCTGAGTTTACGCGCAACTATGGCAAATTCCGCGTTTTTTACGGAAGAAGGTTTACTGTTTCGAAGTCGCATTGACTTAGTGGTACTAAAAATGATAAGACCAGTTTATAGAATGGTGTGTGTTCGGTACAATTTCAGATTATCAATTCTCTGCAAGGTATGGTTTTCACTGAAATACCGCAAAAATGATAGCTAAGCAATGAAATTATAGATGTTGTATATTTCGAACTCAGGTTAAAATAAGAAAGCTTGCAATGAGTTTAAACAGTGCAAGCTTTCTGAAAATATGGGCCAAATCGTTAGGGTTACCAGGTGTTAAATATAGTGAAATCATTTGATATAGCAATTTTCTTAGGAGGAAATCCTTAAAAACAAGGATGTTATACAATAAATACGTTAGTATCCAACGATTTACAGTTCATTAATTGCCGATCTGATTTTTTTCAGTTTCACCAGCAGTTCTCTCACCCGGGACAGGGGAAGCATATTTGCACCATCGGATTTTGCTTTGGAAGGATTTGGGTGTGTTTCCAAAAAAATTCCATCCGTTCCAACAGCTATACCTGCTTTTGCAATGGTTTCAATCATATCAGGAAGGCCTCCGGCAACGCCGCTGGCCTGATTAGGCTGCTGCAGTGAATGTGTTATATCCAGTACAACAGGGTATCCGAGTTTTTTCATCTCAACAATCCCTCTGTAATCAACAATAAGGTCACCGTATCCGAACATAGTTCCCCTGTCGGTAAGAAGAATGTTTTTATTGCCTGATTCTACTACTTTATTGGCTGCAAATATCATAGAGGCAGGTGCCAGGAACTGTCCTTTCTTAATGTTGACAATTTTGCCTGTTTTTGCAGCCGCAACCAGTATATCAGTCTGTCGACTTAAAAAAGCCGGTATTTGGATTATGTCAACATATTCAGCAGCCATGGCAGCTTCATTTGCAGAATGAATATCTGTGGTAACCGGAAGCTGGTATTTTTCTTTTATATCTCCGAGTATTTTCAATCCTTTCTCATCTCCGATGCCTGCAAAAGAATCCAATCGCGATCGATTGGCTTTTCGGTAGGAAGCTTTAAAGACATATTTTATGCCCAGTTCAGATGAAATATTTTTTATTGCTGAAGCCACTTCGTAACATATATCCTCACTTTCAACAACACAGGGACCTGCAATTAAGAAGAACTGGGAACTTTTTAATTCATTGATATTCATTTCGTGAAAATTGATGATTGCAGCAGTGAAATTACTTATTTCATAGCTTATTTAAGTCCATGCAGTAAAGAAAACTATAAAATAATGATAAATTTGTTCTTTCACAGTTGCGTGTGACATGAGTATGAAAGGACAATATTTATGCTTCGTTAAGTGCAATTGTAATGATATTTGTATTATAATCAGAACAATTTGAAAAACAGGTATGAAAAAACATGTTCCAATTATCACTTGCACGGTAATTTCATTTGCAATGATACTGAATCTCTATTCGCAGGACTATATTATCAACTATATTTCTACTCCATTCAAATATTTTGCTGCTCAGTCGGAGCCGGATGCCAACTGGTATCTGCCTGGTTATGATGACTCTTCATGGCCGGTTGATACCGGTTTAATAGGTTATGGAAGTACTGATTATAATGTCATTATTAGTGATCAGGCACAATCTCTATATCTACGGTATGAATTCGACCTTGCCGATCCGGATGCATTCAATATCATGAGTTTTCTTGCAGATTACGATGACGGATACATAGCATACCTGAACGGAAAAGAAATCCTCAGGGTGAATGTTGATGATGATCTGAAATATCCCGCTTTCAATGATCTGTCAAACCGCGGTCATGAACCTGAATACAACAAGACAGCCCCGATTCTGGGCTGGTATATTGACTCGACTATTCTTGATACATGCCTGGTTTCAGGAACAAACTCCATGGCAGTGCATGTACTTAATGACAGCATTGGCGGATCGGATCTTTTTTACGTAATGAATGTTTTTGATTTCAGCAATACTGATTATTACAATATTTACGATGGCGCCTGCAGATACAAAAGGCAAGTAGATCTTGATTCTACAAAATTACCGATAGTGATTATCGAATCAGACGAACACGGAATCAGGGTATCAAGGATCGAAACCATTGCTCACATGGGTATAATTGCAAATACAGAAGGAGCTTACAACAAACCAACTGACTCTTGCAATGTGTATTACGGGCCGGTTGAAATAGAGGTCAGAGGCCAGTCTTCAGCTTACTTTCCAAAGCGTTCCTATGATTTTGATTTCAGGGATGAATTTGATGAAGATACAAATATAGCCTTGCTTGGTATGCCCAGTGAGAGTGATTGGATACTATTTGGCCCCTGGGCAGATAAAAGTCAGTTCAGAAATCCTTTGATATATTACCTTAGCAGCCTTACCGGACAATGGGCACCACGAACTCAATTTTGCGAAGTCATTCTGAATGGTCAATACGTTGGTTTGTATTCTCTGGTGGAAAAGATAAAAAGAGATAACAACAGGGTAGATATTGCCCGATTGAATCCTGACGAAATTTCAGGGATCGATTTGACCGGAGGCTATATTTTCAAACATGACAAGCCTGATTCAAGGTATATTCAGATTTCTTATCCGAACGAGGATGATTTACAGCCGGAGCAGGAAGCCTATATTACCGAACATTATGATTACTATAAAAGCGTATTGCATTCAAATGCCGGCCTTGATCCGGAAACGGGTTACAAAAAATATATTGATGAGTCAACCCTTATTGACTATGTAGTAATTACTGAATTTGCTAAAAATTGTGATGCCTATGCCATGAGTTCGTACATGTATAAAGACAGGGATGATAACGATCCGAGAATTAAATTCGGTCCCATTTGGGATTTTGACCTGGCATTTGGTAATTCACCATGGCAAAATGGATATGTATATGACGAATGGCAATTTGATTACCCTGATAATCATTGGTTTGATATTCAGAGGCTTTTTGAGGATCCGGATCTTGTCGATCGGTTTGAAGACAGGTGGTTTGAATTGAGGGAAACTGTGCTTAATGAAAATTCGGTTATGGAAATGATTGACTCATTGGCACTTACTCTGGCTGAACCCATTGCCAGGAATTATTATATCTGGCCTGTTATCGACAAATATGTTTTTCAGCAATACTGGCCTTACCATGTAACCAATTACGAAGACGAAATTGATTACTTCAAATCATGGCTCTCTCAGAGAATTGCATGGGTCGATGATAATATTGACAACCTTTATTACCCGGTCACAGAATACCCATCCGACATCGAGGTTCAGCAAATCGACGAGAGTTTTGCCAGTCTTCATGTATATCCCAATCCATTTGAAAATGAGTTCAAACTTGATATCTATGTACCGGATCATGGAAATTTGAAAATTCAGATTGTCAATATCAACGGGCAGGTGGTTGATATTTTCTTTGACAGTTATATGAGAGGGGGCAGTTATAAGCTTCGCTGGACAGATGAAGCAAATTTGCCTGCCGGTTTATATATGTTGGACGTTTCTATGGATAATAAGTCACTGGGACATATAAAGCTTGTAAAAACAAAGTAAGAAGAAGGTCAGTATCTGTATCTCTTATTCCATAATTTCTTCAACCGGTCAAGAAATTTTTGTTCGGCGGGATTTTCCTGTGGATCATATAGTATTTTTCCTGCAAGGTCATCAGGAAGATAATTCTGATCTATGAAGTTACTTTCAAACTCATGGGCATACTTGTATTCTTTTCCATATCCCAATTCTTTCATCAGGGATGTGGGTGCATTTCTGAGATGCAAAGGAACAGGAAGGTCTCCGGTTTCACCCGCCAGTTTTTGAGCTTCATTAATGGCTTTATAAGCAGAATTACTTTTTGGTGAATTTGCCAGGTATATTGCTGCTTCAGAAAGAATGATCCGGGATTCCGGCCAACCAATTTTGTTCACTGCTTCAAAACAAGCATTTGCCAATAACAAAGCATTTGGATTTGCAAGCCCGATATCTTCACTTGCCAGAACTACAAGTCTGCGTGCTATGAATTTCGGATCTTCACCACCTTCTACCATTCGTGCCAGCCAATACACAGCAGCGTTTGGATCACTTCCCCGTATCGATTTTATGAAAGCGGATATTATATCATAGTGTTGCTCTCCGTTTTTATCATAAAAAGCGATGTTTTCCTGCAGCTTATCAGTAACAAGCTTATTGGTTATTATGATCTTTTTATTTGTGTCAGAACCATTTGATGAAACGACCAACTCCAGAATATTTAACAATTTTCTGCCATCACCACCGGAAAATCGCAAGAGAGCTTCATTTTCTTTTATCTGTACATTTAAGTTTTTCAGGAATATGTCTTTTTTTAATGCGTTGTTCAATATTTCCAACAGTTCTGCTTTATTCAGAGGATTTAAAATGTAAACCTGACACCTGGAAAGGAGGGGAGAGATGACTTCAAACGAAGGATTTTCTGTCGTGGCGCCAATTAGTGTTACTATACCCTGTTCAACTGCCCCGAGCAGGCTGTCTTGTTGTGATTTACTGAAACGGTGAATTTCATCAATGAACAAAATTGGATTAGGTGCATCAAAAAATTGCTGTTTTTTGGCCTTATCTATTGTCTCTCTTACATCTTTTACACCAGAATTTACAGCGCTTAAACCATGAAAAGGACGATCCAACACCTTCGCAATTATTTTAGCCAGGGTAGTTTTACCAACGCCGGGCGGTCCCCAAAGTATAAAAGATGGTATTTTTCCGGATTCAATTGACTGCCTCAGGATTGCACCTTTCCCTACCAGGTGATTCTGCCCTGTGAAATCATCCAGATTAACAGGTCTCATACGGTCTGCAAGAGGCTGATTTGCTAACATTCAATAAGTATTATTTGCCTGTAAACTTATGAACAAAATATGATATCTGAAATGAATCAGGAACCTGAAATATGTTTTCATTCGTTTGTATTCTTTTGCATGAAATGTTGTAATAAATTTCTGCTTGAGACAACCCCGTTTGCGGTTAACTATTTGATGGACTTTTGAGGCAGCCCCACAAAGCCTTTTCAGACAGCCTTGGATCGTTCTTATTTACGAAAATATAATGTTTCAGCTTTTCCTGTTTGTTTCATAATTTTTTCGTTTACCTTGGAAACTTTATATTTGATCTCATTTCAAATCCTGCAAAAACTATGAAAGATAAAGTGGTTGTTATTACAGGGGCTTCATCGGGTATAGGTTTGGCATGTGCCAGGGCATTTGCAAAAGAGGGTTCAAAACTTGTACTTGCTGCCCGATCGTTGGATAAGCTTCAATCTATAGCAAGAGAACTTGATCCTGCCGGAGAAAACTGTATAGCGGTAAAAACCGATGTTAGCATAGAAGAAGATTGCAAAAACCTTATTGATAAAACAATTGAAAAATTTGCAAGACTGGATATTCTGGTAAATAATGCAGGCATTTCAATGAGAGCATTATTGGTGGATGTAGAAACAAGTGTTTTGAGAAAAGTGATGGATGTTAATTTTTGGGGAACAGTGTATTGTACCAAGTATGCAATTCCTCATTTGCAGGAATCGAAAGGAACACTGGTAGGTGTTAGCTCAATTGCAGGATTTCATGGTTTGCCAGGCCGGACTGCATATTCTGCTTCAAAATTTGCCATGCATGGATTTTTGGAAAGTGTGCGGATAGAGAATATGAAGCAAGGTATCCATGTGATGTTGCTTGCAGCAAGTTTTACAAGCTCCAACATACGAAAAAATGCATTAACTGAGAATGGTCAGCCGCAGGGTGAAACGCCGAGACCTGAAGAAAAGCTGACATCACCTGAAAAAGTAGCAAAAAACCTGATCCGCTCCATAAAAAAGAAAAAAAGAACAAGGATCATGTCCTTCGAAGGTCAGTATATGGTTTTGTTTCAACGTATCGTTCCTTTATGGACTGATTTAGTGATCTATAAAAAATTTGCCAGTGAACCCAATTCTCCTTTAAAGTAAATCATCTATGTTATCATCAGAAATAAGAATTCGTGTCAGGTATGGTGAAGTTGACAGGATGGGATACCTGCACCATGGCAATTATGCCTTGTATTTCGAAGAAGGCAGGACGGAACTTCTACGCGGATTTGGGTTGTCGTACAGAAAAATGGAAGATGATGGAATTTTGTTGCCGGTGCGTGAAATGAATATTCAATATTTAAAACCCGTTTTATACGATGAAGAGGTTGTCGTGAAAACAACACTTACAAAGAAACCGGGTGTAAAACTGGAATTTGAATATAGCATGCATACTATTTCCGGTGATATACTATCAAAGGCATCAACTACCCTCGTTTTTACCGATGCTAAAACAAAAAAAGTGATAAGGGCACCTGAATATTTTCTAAAACTTATTTCTCCGTATTTCGAATAATTGTTCTCTCTTTGTTCCGAACGTTTTAATCACTTAAATTTGCATTAAATCAACGTTGGCGAATGTTTGATTATTCAATTGATAGTGTTAATAAAAAATACCTGGAGTATTATAATGATGTTTTAAAAGGGCTTAATCAATCCACGATTGAAAAACAGAATGAGCTTCTTGAAAAAGCATTTTTATTATTTCATGAAAACAGAAAAGGTGATAAAACATTTTATAAAAAAGACGTGATCATTTCTGTTCTTGATGCATCGAAAATTGCAGTTAATGAGATCGGATTGGGATATACTTCAATCATTAGTCTGTTTATTTATCATGCCTGTGTTAAAGAAAAAATTGCAGCGGATACAATAAAAAAGGTTTTTGGTGATGTTGTTGAAACAATTGCTAACGGCCTGGCGAAGGTTTCAGATATTCAAAAAGAGACAACTTCTTCGCAGGCAGAAAATTTTAGAAGACTCCTGTTAAGTCTGGCAAAAGATGTACGAGTAATTCTTATTCGGCTTGCAGAGCAGACTGAACTTATGCGTGAGATGGAGCAAATGACTGAAGAAGAGCGGATCCAGGTGGCCGCAGAAGCATCCTATTTGTATGCACCCCTGGCACATCGTTTGGGATTGTATCTCATCAAGTCGGAAATGGAAGATATTTCTCTGAAATATACCAACAGATCAGAGTACAACATGATAGCAAGAAAACTTGCTGAAACGATGAAGACACGGAAAAAATTTATCGATGAGTTTATTCAACCTTTAAAGAACACACTCAATAAGCAAGGATTTGTTTATGATATCATAGGTCGTCCAAAATCTATTTTTTCCATCTGGATCAAAATGAAGCGTAAAGGGGTTGAGTTTGAGGATATTTATGACTTGTTTGCTATCAGGATTATTCTAAAAAGTGAATTAACAAACGAGAAGGCTGATTGCTGGCAGGCATATTCAGCTGTTACTGATATATATCAGCCGAATCCATTGCGTTTGAGGGACTGGATTTCTATTCCCAAAACCAATGGGTATGAGTCACTTCATACTACTGTGATCGGACCGGATGGCAGGTGGGTGGAAGTACAGATACGAACAGAAAGGATGAACGAAATAGCAGAGAAGGGTGTGGCGGCTCACTGGAAATACAAGGGCCTTGATGGGGAACAGGGACTTGAGGAGTGGCTCAGAAAGATAAGAGAAATACTTGAAACGCCCGAACCGGATGCAGATAGTTTTATTGACGATTTTAAGTTGAGTCTGTATTCCAAAGAGATTTTTGTTTTTACCCCCAAAGGTGATTTAAAAAAGTTTCCGGAAGGTGCATCGGTGCTTGATTTTGCGTACGATATTCATACGGATGTCGGTTCAACATGCACGGGAGCAAGAGTGAACAGCAAAACAGTGCCCATCAGGTACAAACTGCAAAATGGGGATAGGATTGAGATACTCACGGCAAAGAATCAGTTTCCAAAACTGGACTGGTTAAATTTTGTTGTTACCTCCAAAGCGCAAAAGAAAATTCGTCAGCAACTGAATGAAGATAAAGTTAAAGAGGCTGAGAATGGTAAAGAGATTATAAAAAGAAGGTTTAAAAACTGGAAAATTGATTATACGGATGATGCCATCAGAAAGCTTTTAAAACATTATAAATTGCCAAATGCACAGGAATTTTATTGCGATATTTCATTGAACAAGATAGATCTTTCGGAAGTTAAAGAAGTCGTTTCGGTTCAGACAGAACAGCCGGAAAACGAAACTTCGGTGTTGGAGGATCTGGAAGTAACAAGAAAACCGGCCGGAAAGAAACCACCTCCGGAAGATTATCTGATCATTGATGAAAAAGTCGCAAATATCGACTTTAAACTGGCCAAATGTTGTTCTCCCATAATGGGAGACCCGATTTTTGGATTTGTAACGATCAACGAGGGTATAAAGATCCATAGGATCAATTGCCCGAATGCTGTGCAGCTTATTGGCAAATATGGTTACAGAGTGGTAAAAGCCAAATGGACAAGAAAAGGTCCGGAACCAATATTTCCTGTCAATATAATTGTTACAGGAGAAGACTATTCACGGATATTAAAAAGCGTATCCGAAGTATTAGCCAAGGACCTGAAGGTGAATGTCAGATCAATAGCAATTGATGAACAGGAAGGCATGTTTATTGGTAAAATCAATTTGCTTGTAAGAAATATTCAACATCTCGATGCATTAATATCTCAACTGTCTGCAATAAAAGGCATTTATTCGGTAAGTCGGGCTGAAAGAAATTAGGCATGGAACAAAAACCATGAATTGTTGTATATTTACATTGAATTTAATGAAGTTTGATATGGTACGATTTTTGGCTCTTCTGTTGATCTTTATGAATTGCTTTTATCAAACGAGCATTGCACAGGAAGATCAGGTTGAAAATGATCCCGATCAATTGGAAATAATTACTGTTCAGGATGAATCGGCAAACGAACAAAATGATGTAAAACCCGAAAAGAGATTAAAACCTCATCTTGAAGCAGGTACTTCATTCACTTATTCACCGAATAATTTTTATGGACCTTCATTTTATATAGCACCAAGTCTTACTTACCTCGTTACTCCTCGTTTTGCAGTAACAGCAGGTATTGCCGTAGAACGTTCCAATTATTATGTTTTGCCATCATCGGAACTGTATTCAGATGGAATATTACCGATGACTCGTACTTTTCTGTATGCGAAAGGGTCGTATCTTCTGACATCACGTCTTACCTTAAGCGGAACGGTATACAAAACGATTAACGATGTGCCAAAAACCGAAGGTGTTTCTTACCCATATGGTTACAACTATCAGGGCATGATGATGGGGCTTGACTTTAAAATAAACGAATCCATTTCCGTTGGATTCCATGTAGGAACCCACAATGGATATTATAATCCCAACAGCCTTATACCTCCTGCGGGATATGTCTATGTGCCCGGCTTTTAATTGATCAGCTTTCGTTTTCTTTATTCCTTCTTAGCTTTCTTTGATCGCCGAAGCAATGCGAAGGAGAACTAAATTCCGATTAGTTTTTTTTGTACAGTGTGGTCGACTCGTCGTTTGATGATTCAACATTTGCTGTGGCACCTGCCAATGCATCAATCTGTACATGAATTGAGTCAAAAACAACCATTTCGGGTTCGGAATATGCAATTTCCAATAATTCTTTTTCAGTACATTCAACCTTACCTTCAAGAAAAACAGGTCTGTTCATATTTGTTAGGCGTGTATAAAATGAAGCAGGTTTTTCAAAAGGTATTACAAACGGTTTATATGCAGTTCCGGTTGAATCAATATAGCTTAAAAAAGGAAGTGTGAACATTCCATCTAAGCGTTTGCTGGCAAAAAGAATCCAGCGTCCATTGCCAGACCAGGAAGGAAAACTCTCGGTATATTCACTGTTTACAGGCAATTTAATTAACGTATCCTTGCTGAGATCGAGGATATATAAATCGCTGGAAAAATTGTTTATATTAAAATAACCGTAATCGGCCAGACAGAAAAGTACATATTTTCCATCAGGCGATACTTGCGGGTAGGAAACACTTCTATTTATTTTTTCTGAAGACACAAGCATTTCAGCTTCTCCCCATCTTTTATTCTCCTGATCAAATTCAATACGTAACAAATCATATTTTTCAACACTGTCATGCATATGTTTGTATTTATAATCGGCCTGGATGTAATATAAAAAATTGCCATCGGGAGACCATGAAGGCATATTTTCAAAGTTTTTTGAAGCTATTTCCGGCGTTGTGAATACTTCATTATTATACAGATCGTAAATTACTATATCTGATGCATCGTCTCTGACATGATTGATCCTTTCCCCGCTTCCAAAGAAATTCTGATGAATCAGGTTGGTAGAAAAAGCTATGTATTGTCCGCCCGGATGCCATGCCGGATAAACAAAAGAAGAAAGGGTATAGCGAGTTTTTGTTGATAGCCACAGGGTTTTGTTCTTCGTTTTTATTAATGTTCCGCTTGGCGACCTGCGCATGTGCAGAATCATGCTGTTCGGATCTCTGTTCTGGAAAGTATGACAATGAATGCAGTTCTTTTCTGTGTTTTGATTGGAGATAATATCTTGTTCAAAAAAGTTCTCAAGACTCCTTTGTACTATTGCCATATTTTCCCAAAGGACCATTCCCGGATTTATTCTTCGATAGACAATAAAGGGATCAACAGGATCTTTGGCAATCCGGTTTTCAATGCATTCAAATTGTTTCCAGATGTTGTTGTTATCTTTAACAACGATCTCAATACGAATTGTTTTACCTATATTCTTTTCTACGAGTTTTTTCCACTTTTTAATGGGTATTTCAATTTCAGGCACACTCGATCTTAATACAAATCCGTAAGGTTTATCAGAATTGAATTTCACCACAAACAGAGTACCTGGTTCTTTAATTATAAAATTGATCGGGGCAATGTTTGGAGGCAATACAATGCCTGTATAATCGGGGAAAATTTCAGGCAATGTATTATAATATTCGGCGGTTTTATAAGAAGAATTTTCACATGAAAGCAAAAAACAAATTATGAATAATAAGATTATATTTAATGTGTTTGCCCGATTCATATTACTTTCTTTTTAACTTTTGTTCCGGATACCTTCGGACTAATATACCGAAGATAATACCAATACGTATCACCAAAATTCTTTTGCAGATCTTTTCTTGCCCGTTTTAAATTCATGTTATACTCAATCATAGTCTTGTTAAATTCAGAGAATCTGTTCATCACACTTTTATCAATAACAGACATATATTGTTCTGCAGGAGTATTTGTGCTAAGGTAAAATAATAGCATGGCTTCTTGATATGTTTTTGGGAGCTTTTTGTATCCAAAATTATTTACATATAGGGTTAAATATTTATAAAACCGACCTAAATTGTTATTAAGTAAATAATAGGACATCAAATACTCGAAAGCCATTTTGTTGTTTTTATCCTTATTCAATATATGAATAAGATCCAGGTCGGGATGATGATTATTAATGAATACTATATCATATTTTATTTTCCTCTCTCCAAAAAGATCGTTTTTCAATTCAGAGGCTCCATCTTCATTCAGGTAGCCATACAGATCATTTGCTGTCTTTTTATAAATGATGGATTTATGCAGGATTTCAAGGTATTTTTTAGCAACGGGGAAATCCTGTAACAGGATTGCACATGTAGCAAGTCTGATTATTATTTTAGGTGAATACACCTCATTTGTCTGGGCCTCTAATGCCCAATATTCAGCAGCTTTAACAAACCCTATATTAAAATATAAGTCGCTGTTTTGTAAGGTGCATTCCCTGTTGAAGATCATTGTCAGCAAAAGCGTATGTTCACCCCATTCCTGAGGAACAATGAATAAATCCTGAGACATATTACCCGTATGATATAGCGCCTGATTCAACAAAAAGCGGGAAATTCTGTCGTTTAGCCCGACTAGATCTTTGTAATTCAGCACTTCCTTCCAATTGTTCCTGTTTGCATGGTATTCGATTTCTGCATTGTACCTGGTATTATTCACATACAGGGTTTGAAAAAAGATAGCCGAAAGACCTGCAAGAACAAAAAACATCCAGGTCCTTCTGATGAATAATGGAATTTTAAGCAAAAAGCTTGTAAGTTTTGGTAAATATGAAAACAGGCCAATAAGAAAAACCGCAGCAGCATGAAATATAATAATTTTCCAGAATCCTGAAATAAGTATCCGTGGATTAGCTGGCGATGCTTCGTAAAATATTACTTTACTTATTTGCAATCCTTTATAATACCAGGAAAGGAAAGCGAATACAAATAATAGTATTGGAATGTGCAGGTATCTTTTTGATGTTTTTGAAATAAAAACTGCATCTAAAACATAAACTATCATTAAAGAGAATGCAACAAGTAAATCGAAAACAAAAAATGCGGCGACGAGCGAAGCAATTTTATAAGCTATACTTATCCATGTTTTTGTTTTGTCCAGTAATTGACTTCCAACAAATAAAATTCCTGAGATAATAAAAAGCATCAGCGTTTCAAGGCCAGAGGCATATGTTTTAAGTGATATAAGTATGAATAATGCAGGAATGAATTCAATCCCTTTAAGACTTTTATTTTCTCTGAGCTTAAATATTTTTCTGTAGATAAAAGAAAGCAGGAGCAAGAGAATCGAAAGGATTATGCTTCCCGTAACCGGGTAATAAAGAAATTGCAGAAAGAACTCAGATAGAAGAATAATATTGGAATTATGCAAAGTATGGTAATAATCAAAAAAAGAAGTATCAAAGGCAAAAAAAGGTTGTAATTTGAGATAGATCAGGTCAGGAGAATATACTTTAAAAATGATTGTAAAAAAGAAAATTCCAAAAATCAGATAATAGAGTAAATCAATAAGGGATTCAGAAAGACTTATATTTGGTAATAACTTGTGTTTCATATTGGCTTATTTCAATAATCGAATATAATTATAATTACTAAAAATCAGGTACTCTTATTGCAAATGTCATTTCTTAATTCAATTTTGTAATGAAAAGAAACCTGGATTGTAGTTTAAAAATTTCTGATTAGTGAGATGAATTAATAAATAATAAAAATGAAATATACAGAAACAACTGAAGGCAGGGTATTTGTCTTAAGATTGGAGGACGGTGAGATAGTTCAGGAGCAGATTGAAAATTTTGCAATGATGAAAGAAATACATTCGGCAAAGATCCAGATGATTGGAGGTGCAGATAAAGGCAGCAAACTGATTGTTGGCCCAAAGGAAGGGAGATCTTCTAAAATAATTCCGGTTGTTGCAACGCTTGATGAAATGCATGAAGCAGTTGGCAATGGTACAATTTTCAGGAATGAACAGGGAATACCTAAATTGCACTGTCATCTTGTGTGCGGAAGAAAGAATAATACTCTATGCGGAGAGATAAGGGAAGGAGTAAAAGTCTGGCATGTCATGGAGGTGATAATTACAGAGCTTACCGATTGCAAGGCTACCAGAAAACCCGATACCCAAACCGGTTTTGATCTCTTACAACCAGAGATGAGATACAAGTAAATGTAAGTTATTCCTTAAATACACCGTTTTCATAAATCCCTTCCTGTACCGTACCATCAGCCCAGGTGTATTTTCCTTTTCCGTGGAATTTGTTGTTGACAAAATATCCGGTGTATTTATCTCCATTCGTATAGAAATAAATACCATATCCATCCTGCACCCCGTTTTTCCATTCTCCGGTATATTTGGAACCATCGGCCCATATATAGGTTCCCTGACCGTGGAAAACATCATTTTCCCACATGCCGTCATATTTGTCGCCGTCCGGTGTATTCAGAGTGCCAAGGCCACTGCGCTTTCCATCCACAAAATTGCCCTGGTATATATAGCCGTTTTCATAAACATATTTACCAGTTCCGTCAAGACAAGATCCTGATACACAACCGGTTTCCTGTGCGGGAAGTAATCCGGGCAGCCACAGGATGATCAGTGTAGAAACAAACCATTTCATAGGTGATATTTTTATGAATTTTTTATTAATCCTACAAGAGGTTAATCATTATAGTAAATGTATAAAGGATAGATTTTGTTTCAAAATCTGATCTGTTGATTTTATTATCAATTTTCAGACCACATTTATAAACAGTATATTAAAAATGAAAAATAGCAGACTACTGTGCTTTCTTCAGAGGAAGACTGAAATAGAATGTGCTGCCTTCTCCGAAATTGCTTTCAGCCCAGATCCTGCCGTTGTGCGATTCAAGGAAGGTCTTACAAATTGAAATACCGAGTCCTGAGCCTCTCTCACCGGATGTTCCGGGCGATTGAAATACTTCAGGATTTTTAAGCAGTTGATCCAGTACTTTGGGCTCAATACCTATTCCGTCGTCATGGATAGAAACAACAACATAGTCATTTTCGATGTTTGAATTCAAATGAACTTCACTTTTCTGATGCGAGAATTTAATTGCATTCGTGAGCAAATTACGCATTATGGAAAGGATCATATTCTTATCTGCCGGTGCGGTAGTATCTTCCATGTTATTTATTACTGAAATAGATTTTGCTGTTGCAAAGTGATGTGTATGTTCAATGGATTTATCAGCCAGTTGTTTCAGGTTAATAGTTTCAAATGATGGTAAGATTTTTTCTTTATTGCACTTTGTCCAGGTAAGCAAATTTTCAAGCAGATCATACGTAGTGTCAGCCACAGGATAAAAACTTTCCAGCAAATGTCTGGTATCATCCAGGTTTGTCATTCCTTCGGATATGGCTTTTGCTGCGCTGCGCAACGATCCTACCGAACCTCTCAGATCATGCCCTATTATTGAAATAAGTTTTTCTTTTGATTCGTTGGCTTGTTGAAGCTCTTTCATCAGCTTTCGATTCAATTTCTGTCGGCGGGTTACCAAAATAAAAGTAACAATCATGCTTAGCAACAGGAGTATAGACAGAATTGTAAGGATTATGAACAATTTTTTTTGCTTCTCAAGCAATTTCAGCTTGTTTTCCTGTTCTTTCACTTTGTATTTTGTTTCCAGACCGTGTATGAGTGATTGTTTTGTTTTTTCGCGGAGAGTATCCTTCATTTCACTATACAATAAGGCATAATCAAAAGCTTTTTCATAGTCTCCTTCAGCCCGGAATATTTTATACATCACTTCATAGTTATCTATATTAATATCGTATGCGTCGAGTTCTTCTGCCAGTGCTATTGATTTAAAAGCATAGCTTCTTGCTTTATCATATTTCTTCATTTTTAAGTATGTATCTGAAATGTATTGCTGATCAAGACACATCAGATATTTCTGATCATGAATTGAATCGCATTTATATGCCTCAAGGTGATAATAGAGGGCAGAATCATAGTCTCCGGTCTCAAGAAAAACATTTCCGATATTACTCAGAGAATAAGGATCAGGTTTTCCGGTTTTGGAGATTTCATACTCATTGGTTTTACGCAGGTAGTATAATGCCGAATCATACATTTCCAGGTTGATATAAACCAGCCCGACATTATGCATATCCACAATAATATAGGCGGAATCGCCTGATTTTGAACTGTTGTAAAGCGATTTTTTATTGTGATAGAGTGTTTTCCCAAAATTGTTAAGTGAAGCATGGACTGTTCCGATACGGTTATGACACAAAGAAATTAATTTGTAATCTTCTCCGGCAATTTCCAGTGCATCGTATGCCATTTCAAGCGATGTGGTATATTCACCGATCAGTGAATAGAAGTCGCAATGCCTTAAAATGCTTAAAACAATAAGTTTTTTATCCTGTATTTTTTCTGCTATTTTTTTTGCTTCTACTGCATAAGAAAAAGCTTCAACAGGTTTATTGGTCCGCAACAATCCATTGATATCCAGACACAGATTGATCTTGCCGGTATCTGATGTTTCGTTTTCAAGGATACGTATTAAACTATCTGCTTCTGCACGCCAACCTTTTGCCTGCATAGGTAGTGTAAACACAATCAATATGAAGAGTGAGACTATTGGCCTTAACATCCTGGTTGAATTTTCAGATGCAAATAAACAAAGAATTATTAAAACTACCACATTCTTACTGGTTTTGATGCATTCTTTTCTTTTCAATAACGCGGATCCTTAACAAGTGGTAACTTGGCCATTTTTTGAACTTCAATGCTCGTAAAGCCGAATTCTTCTACAATTTTGCCAAGTATAAGATAAATGCCATAGCCTCTGAAAGGGTATTTTTTTAATGAATCGGGGAAATTTACCGTATCAAAAAATTCTCCTTCAATATCCAGAAAACATCCGAAATGCATCCATTCCCGTTTGATTGTACGAACGTTCTTCATGGTCACCAAATTTCCGAGAATGCGTATCGTTTTTCCAATATGGTTTTTTAAGTCGCGTGCGTGAAACTCCCCCCTGAAGCTGGTTTGCAGCATGTCAAACAAGGTCATGGATACAGGAAAGCCCAGAAGTTCCATTTCGTCGTAAGCATCTTCAATGGCATGCTGTTCAAGGACCGGAAGTTTAAATGTCCTGGGTTTCTCAATGAAAAGCGATTGATTTACCGCCCTTTTCACACTTTTGCCAAGCAGCATGTGAGCCTCCCAAAGCAGTTGCTTCTTGGTTTTTCCCGTAAAGCGCAGCGCATTAAGGCGTATCAGGAGGATCATCTGTTCATTCCCCACCGGTACACGCGCTATAAAATTGTTCAGGTCCGTATATTTACCATGCGTTTCGCGCTCTTCCACGATGTATTTCGCCAGCTTCGTTTCAAGGTTTTGAATGTGTACAAAGCCAATGTAAATGTCCCTCTTATAAATGGTGGTATTGTAAAGACTATGATTTGCACAGGGCAAGTGAACATTTGCCCCGCAACGACGGGCTTCATTGAAATATACCCAGGTACGGTAAAAGCCACCAAAATTGTTAATTACGGCAACCATAAATTCGTGGGGGAAATACGTTTTCAGGAACAGGCTCTGGTAGCTCTCAACAGCATACGATGCGGAGTGTGCTTTCGAAAAGGCATAACCGGCAAAGGAAGCGATCTGTCGCCATACTTCCCGGGTAAGTTCAGGACTATAGCCTTTTTCAGTGCAATTTTTAAAAAATTTTCCCTGAATTTCTTCAAATTGCTTCCGTGAACGGAATTTCCCTGCCATGGCCCTGCGCAGAATGTCGGCGTCTGACAGGTCAAGTCCTGCAAAATGGTGGCATATCTTGATGACATCTTCCTGGTATACCATCACACCATAAGTCTCTTCAAGCTGTTCCTTCATTACAGGATGCAGATACTCAAATCCCCCGGGATCATGAAAACGGCGTATGTATTCTTTCATCATGCCCGATTTGGCTACACCGGGACGGATGATGGAGCTGGCGGCAACAAGCGTAAGGTAATTGTCGCAATGCAGCTTTTTCAACAGTCCGCGCATGGCGGGACTCTCAATGTAGAAACAACCGATGGCTTCTCCGCTGTAAAGCCTGTGGTTTACTTTCGGGTCTTTTTTGAATTCTTCCACTTTGTGCACATCAATCTTCTTTTTTTTGTTTTGAAGCACCAGCTCAGCGCAGTCGTTTATATGGCCAATGCCTCGCTGACTGAGAATATCGAGCTTTTCAAACCGCAGGTTTTCGGCTACATACATGTCCCATTGTGTGGTGGGAAGTCCTTTGGGAGGAAGGTCGAGTGCTGTATAACAGGTGAGGGGTTCTTCCGAGATGAGTATACCTCCGGCGTGTACGCTTCGTATGTTCGGGAAGTTCACGATCCGGGTAGCCAGCTTAAAAAGTTCGTTTGTGATCTGGTCGCGGTTTGTATCGGCTCCGGGGTTGTTTACCAGTGCATCGATCTCTTCTTTTGGCAGTCCGCGCACTTTGCCCAGCTCGCGGAATATTGACCGGTCTTTGAAGGTGGTGATGGTTCCGATAAGGGCAGTGTGCTCTTTTCCATAACGCTTGAAAATGTAATCCTGCACCTCGTCGCGGTCTTTCCAGGAATAGTCGATATCAAAATCGGGCGGACTGGTACGTTTGGGATTGATAAAACGCTCAAAATAAAGGTCCAGCTCAATGGGGTCCACATCGGTAATTTTCAGGCAGTAGGCCACAATGCTGTTGGCCCCGCTGCCACGACCCACATGGTAAAATCCCCGGCTCATGGTATAGCGGATGATGTCCCAGGTGATGAGGAAGTAGGATGAGAAGGCCAGCTTGTCTATTACCTCCAGCTCGTGTTGTATGCGTCGTTTTGCTTCGGTGTTGGAAGGTCCGTAACGGTACAGCATGCCATCGTACGTAAGCTTTTCCAGGAGGAGCTTGTCGTCGTAACGGCTGCCGGAAAAGATCTTTTTGTTTTTTACGGATTTGAAATCAAACCCTATGGTGCATTGCCTGAGAATTTTCTCCGTGTTTTTCAGTATTTCAGGATAATCTTCATAGGCAATTTTAAACAGATCCGGAGGAAAAAATTTTTCTGCCGGATGAGCCAGGTCTGCAGGGGTGAGCTTGGTAAGCAGAGTATTCAGGTCTATGGCCCTGAGGTATTTGTGCAGGTTGTAATCGATATCACTCCCCAGTGTAACAGGATGAAGGGCCACCAGTTTGTTCTTCCATTGTTTCAAAGGGGAGGAGATAAGCTTTCGCAGTTCGGCGGGACGAATACCGGCAAACTCATGTTCTTTCAGCTTGCGGGGCAGTTTACCCGAAAAGGGGTAAATTGTAAAAGCATTTTGAAATACAGGAGGGCAAGGCGGAAATGTTGTTTTGTTTACATTGTGCCAGGTGAGGAAATCGTTGATCTCCTTAAAGCCGGCATTGTTTTTTGCAATTGCAGTGTACAGCAGCCTGTATTGTTCATCGCGAAACTCAACACCTGCTATGGAGTGAATGCCCTGTTTGTTGCATGCTGCAACAAAATCAACCGTTCCGGTGGTGTTGTTGATATCGGTAAGTGCCAGTGCATCTATTCCGTGACGTACAGCTTCGCTTACCAGCTGTTCGGGCGACAGGGTACCATGCCGCAGACTGTAATAGCTGTGACAATTCAGGTACATGTCGGAAGCTTAGAGTGCGGAAAAAGGCGAAGGATTTTCAGTGATCAGAAGTCCTTTGTACTTGTTTCTCTGTATGAGACTGTGAATGGTTTTCACCAGCTTTTCGTACGAATACTGTTCAAATTCTTCAGGGATCCTGAACTCGCTCCAGCCCTCATTCTGCTTCGATATAAATACTTTTGTCCTCATCTATTATGATTATATTTTAATCAAAAACCAGGATTATAATATAATACTTTTTTTATACTTTGCATACAAAAAAGGGATTTTTTTTAAGAAAATAGTTTATCGCGATCTCTCGCGCACTTGCCTGCCGGATAGGCAGGTGTAATGCATGTGGAATTTAAACCTCATCCCCTAACCCCTTCTCCAAACGGAGAAGGGGAATAAAACCCAAAAGCAAATGGAAAGCGGCAGGTACTAACACTTCTTTACCAGAATGGTCAGTCATATATTTTACGTCATTACGAGGAACAACGTGACGCGGTAATCTGGCCAAATTCATGCGTCAACAAAAACCTGGCCGTCATGTTTATCGGGGGAGATTTCCCATGTATTCTTATTTCATTGACTTTTACGCGATTAATCCGTAAATTGTATACTCCATTGCAATACTTTCAGTTGGCTTTTACTTTCGATTCTTTGAATTCACATATACAGTACAAACCTTAAAACAGCATGGAGGAATTTGTATGGCAACATTCTTTTTATTTGGAACTTACTCGTCCGATGCAATGAAAAATTTAAGCGCAAAGCGGACAGAAAAAGCCGTTGAACTGGTGAAAAAGTTCAATGGAACAGTACACTCGATGTATGCATTGCTTGGTGAAAAGGATCTGGTATTGATCGCGGAATTTCCGGGAATTGAACAGGCTGCAAAAGCTTCCCTGGCCATCGGCAAATTGACGGGTATAGCCTTTAGCACTTCACCTGCAATTCCTGTAAAGGAGTTTGATCAACTGGTTGCAGAGATATAGCTATCGCGCAGCAATTGTATCATCCTGAAAAGAGCAGAGGCTCTTAACCTTTAAAAGAGGCAGCAGATTCCTGAACCTTGCTGCCTCTTTTAATCTTCCCGGTTTTTGTTTTGTTTTAATATTCTTTTGAAAACCATACTTATCAATATGCCATTGATAATTAACACAAGCCAGTCAATTGAAATAACAAATACCTCGAACCTGTCCATTCTTACAACTCCGTGTTGAACGGAAACCAGTACAAACGAAAGAACAGTCAAAACAAATGCAATGATAAAGATCCACCGGATGCTTTTTTCAATGCGGGATTTATTGGCAAAAACGGGAGCGACAAACAGGAATGAAAAACTCATCATGATATACCCCAACTCTTCCAATGCGATAAAAACTCCGTGCGGATTGTATTGTATCAACATGGGAATACCTTCGGTTTCTCTATTTAGCAAACTTGCAGGTATCGCCGAAGATTGGATGAAATAAGCTGCTAAAAGAACAACAGCCGAAATAACGGAAAAAAGTATGCCGGTCTGACTGAATAGCTTTTTTTCATTTGCAGCATAGTAATGAATGGATACCATAAAAGCTAAATAAACTATGATAAGCAACATGGCAAAATACATCCAGATGAAATCTTTTGGAAACTGTTTTAGTGTATCCAAATAAGGATATTCAACACATCCTTCGGGACAAAATGCACCGGATATTGGAACAGCAATCATGGCAAATCCAAATGTGATTACAGTAATTATGGTAAGGAATAACGAGGAATAAAATCCAAATCGGATCTCAGTTTTTTTAATCGTATTTTCCATTTTCATGTCTTTCATTCTTTACGTGTTACCTATTTCATATTGAACTTTTTTCAGGTTGCCCACAACGTGTATATCCATATAATAAGCTTTTGGCTATTGTTTTCGTTTTTGCAAAATACTAAATTCTTTTCGTACTGTTATAGATTTTTATTCCTCTGCCGTTTCAGGGATAAAACCGGCCTTCTTTAGAGCCGATCCGTGACGGATTGTGTTTGTATTCATTGTTTCAGTAAATCAGGTCTTTTTAAAACCAAAATCCCAGGCAAACATACCCTTTAAGTTGCCGGTTTTTTGCTTGCATGATTGTAATTTCGACGGGTCCGACGAGGCTTTTAAAAACGTATGAAAGACCTCCTCCGAGTAAAACATTGCCATCAGTAAGCAGCTCATCAAATTGAGAGGCTGTATTTCCAATATTGAATTTTGCAATCAAATAGTGGTTACCAAAAAAATTCCATTGAAGATCAGATCTTAAGACCACCAAATTCTTTGTTTGAATTTCCATAAAGTTGTACCCCACAAACGGGACGACCTGAAGATCTATCTGTGTATTGTTAACACCGCCAAAGAACAACCGGTTGTCCCATGGCGGATCATTGCCCCGGAGCGAAGCCATATACAACCTTGGCACAACACTAAATTTCGAAGCTATTTTTAAGGCACAGGAGGCAGATAAATAATAAAGATAAAAGTTCTGATCTTTGCTTTCATCGTAATCGAAAATTCTGCCGTATTCTGCACCGGCATCAAGTTGTGCTCCTGACTCAGGATACCATTTATCATTATATGAATCATACTTCAGACGACCAAAAAATTTCAACGTATTTGTGGTGGCTTCATCAACGGAATCGCGGACAAGGTTTGGCCCCTGGGCTGAATACTGATAATTGGCGCCCAGGTTGAAATTCATGTTGTTCCCAAGTTCATAAAATAAAAATACTTCCGGACAGCTCTGTACATAATGAAAGTTACTTATTATGTCTCCAATACTGTCATATACATAAGGATCATATGTTTGATAGGAAAAAGAAATACCAATATTCGGCACCCAGCTTAGCCGATCCTTTCGATTACTTTTATTGTGGTTCCAACCTGTATAAATCAGGTTTTCAACTTTGTATCTTTGGTAATCGCTAACGATGGCATCAACAGAAAGGAGCAGGGACATTCCGGCCATTCCATACCTTTGAGTATAGTTTAAGAGCATTCCGGCCTTGAAATCCGAATCGTAATGTACTCCGAATTGAAAAAGCTGTGGTGGTTTTTCGTCTACGGTAATAATCAATGTGTTGTTATTACCGGTTGCCTCAATTTTGTATGAAACCCTGTAAAAAATCAGGCTCCCGTATGCACGTTGTATTGCATCCTCCAGGCATCCTCTTTCAATTATTCCAGGAATATCCAACTGCAATAGACTGATCAATAATTCTTCATCCACTTTGTTAAGACCCTCAGTTTTTATCTCGTTTATCATATAATTACTCTGAGGTTGCGCATTCCCGGTATCAGTAACCTGATCAAATTTATTCAGACTATCAGCCAGTGCCTGAAGTTCGCTTATATGCAGCTTTGCTGCACGTTCGCCCAAAACAATCAGGCTGTCTGCGTTATGAAAGCCCATTGTACCATATCCGGCAAAATCGGGGGCAATAAGAATATCGCATAAGGATTCATTTTTTTTCTTTACAGTCCTTGACCGTACAAAGGTTGTCTGGTACAATATACCGCCCACACTACCAGGTTTGTATGGTGTATCTGTTTCTGAACCCAATGATACACCGATAATAATATCCATATCTTTTGCTTTTACAGCCTCTGCCGGGAAATTGTCAGAAACTCCGCCATCAATAAGATACATTGAGTCAATGTAAACAGGTGTAAAAAGCGATGGTATTGACATGCTTGCTCTGACGGCATCAGGCAGATAACCGTGATCCAGAACCACCGGATTGCCATCTTCAAAATTTGTTGCAACGCAAAGGAAAGGAATTGGTAATGTCTGAAAATCGGTTACTGTCAGATATGGCCAGACCAGGTTGCTGTATATTTCCGAAAAGTTCTGGCCTGCACTCAGACCGGAAGGCAGTTGAAGATTGAAACGTTCTGCAGGGAAAGAGATCACATACCTTTCCCGGCCTGCTTTTCCATTCATGGATAAATTGTTTCTGTTGATTTCATCCGTGAAAAAGCCAATCCAGTTGAGTTGGTTTGCAATTTTTGTTATTGAATCAGCAGAATATCCTGTAGCATACAAACCACCAATGATACTCCCGATACTGGCCCCACCAATGTAGTCAATTTTGATCCCCATTTCCTCAATTGCCTTTATGACTCCTATGTGCGCCAGGCCTTTTGCGCCTCCTCCGCTAAGTACTAATCCAACCTTAGGACGTTCCTGCGGATATCCTGTCAGTGCCATCATCAAACCCACACCGACTGTTGTCAGGAATATGTGAAATTTCATTGAGTTGAGATTTGATAATCTAAAATACAAAAACAAATAACCTTAATTGAAAAAACAGGATAAACTTAATAACACATTGATTTATAATATTTTATATTATCTCAAATAATAGTATCTTAGAAATGGATTTCAATAAACCAAAGAATGGGCAATTTTTCGGTAAAACACTTTTTCCTGGTTTTTCTTCTGGTCATTCAGTCATGCAGTTTTAATAAGTTTTTCTACAATACGGATTCCAATAACAAGGATAAGTGCGGAACCAATATAGTTTTTAATGAACTGTTCCTTTCTAATACATCCGGAGATACCTTGCATGGTCTCATATTCGATCCTATGCGTGGAGTTGATATAAAAGGAAGTGTATTATTGATTCATGGGAACAGTGGTGATGTGAACAGATGGGCAGATAATGCGAAATACCTTTACCAAAATGGATACAGAGTTTTGGTTTTTGACTACCAGGGCTATGGTAAATCAACAGGAAAGCCAACCCATAAGAATGTGGTAACGGATACGGAGTTGTTTCTGGATTATATGTTTGCTGAGTATGGCAGAGTTATTTTATGGGGACTTTCATTGGGAGGCAATTTAGCAGTGAACGTGGCTTATCGGAATACAGAGAAAGTAAAAGCGTTGATTGTTGAGGGAGGATTTACGTCACATAACGAAATAGCCCGTACCAGGGCACCAAAAATTTTTAAGCCCGCTGTTCTTTTTTCAGTCCGATCACCATACAAATCAAAAAAAATTATTGCAGAATTGCATATCCCTGTGCTTATAACGCACAGTCCGACAGATAAGGTGGTTCCTTATGAAATGGGCCGGATATTGTTTAAGAATGCGAATGAACCGAAATATTTTCTGGAGTTAAAAGGAGATCATTGTTTGGGTATACAAAACAATCTTAGTGAATATCTTAAGATGATCGATAAGATAAATGCGGAATAGATATGATCAGAAAATGGATTGCAGTCGGGTCAACCATGGTTTTCCATCTTATGGGCAACCGTTTATTTCTTTATTAACTTACGTGTTTCTCTGTATTGATCAATTTTTATCAGAAGAAAATAGTGTCCTGCCGGCAACCTGTTCAGATTTGTTAGTGTTTTTTCTGATGTTTGTCCCTGTAATAGTTTTTGTCCAAGAATGTCAAAGAGTATATATTCATATTCCTGTGACAAACCATTAATAAATAATGCGTCTTGAAAGGGATTTGGATAAATCGTTATTGAAGTAGTATTCCTGTCCGAAATCACGGATACAGGCAAGGAAGAACCATAACTTCCGACAAATTCAACTGAACAGTCGTAGTAGATAGTGAACTTCCAGTATCTTCTCCATATACAACCACAGAGGCAGTCACCCCAGCCAACGGAATAAATGAGTTCAATATGATCAGAGAAGACAAAGGCTGTGATATCATTTCCATCACCAAACAGTTCAAGCGGATCCGAAAAGAATACGCCGGGAATTGTTTCGAAAATACCTGATAAAGCCAAGGTATTATAATTACTATCCGATTGAAATACAACTGTATGATATTGAAAATGTCCGGAATGCATAGAATACTCACCAACATGCAGGTTGTAAAGAGTCATTAAACTATCTATTGTCTGGTTGCCGGACGGAATCACATTGTTCTTCAAATTATGCATCCACGCCAAATTAGAATCTGCTGAAACAGAAACAGAATTCATATCGGGGATAGGGATAGTATGTATAGTATATAAATTTATCACCGTATCTCTTGCCGGCAAACCAATTGCATTATAGACTGCAATTAATGCATTAAGCATTGAGTCGGCAAACTCCTGTGGTATTTTAACACTGTCAGTATACGTGAGGTTATTGTGAAATAATGTCTGAAGAGCAAGCCTGTCCGCATCCGAAGTATATTTTGCTACAATGCTGTCCGGTGCAGTACAGGAGGATGGAATAATTTGTCCAATACCTTTTTGTACTGAAAACAGAAATACTATTACTATTATTATATTTTTCATCGTTATACTAGATAAGTATATACCAGTTCGTATTCAATTGACAATACATGGCTTATACACTCTACAGAGTTTGTGTGTCGTTATTTAATAATTTTCTTTCTTATTACTTTTTGATTTTTTAAACAGATCTCGATTATATAAAGTCCTTTCTGTAAATTCTCAATGTTGATCCTGTCATTCGTTAATCTTTGTGATTTAATTAATTTCCCCTGACTATCAAATAAATTATAATTGGTAACGCCTTCTCCGTTTCTTATTATTATTTCCTGAAATTTATTGTTATAGTAAACAATTAAATTATTCGGAGACAGGATTTCATTCACTGAAATTGGGAGATCATCATTTATTATACTATTTGATGGATCTGATTCGCCATCCGGATTTGAATATACTGCTGTTACCCAAATCTCTCCCATTATCCCTATTTCCATTTCGAAAATAGTATCGGTCACAGAAGCCAGGACAGTTGTACCTGATGACCAGTAGTCATTATAATAAAGGTTATAATATTCCAATGCAGAACTAATTGAGTTTGTATCCGGAACTGACCAGGAAAAATGAGAACAATACGTTGGACCATAAACCGATTGATCTGCACAATAACCTGATTGGTCAATCATAATATATTCATAACTAAAATCAAAATTGGCCGGTGAAGGAAATTGTGCAAAAGCAGTCAACGATGACATTGCTAATAAAATACCTGAAATCGTTTTCATGATTTTGTGTTTTTAATGATTACACGCATTTAATCTAACCAGAATACTCCATATTGTTTTAACCATTCTGTCAATTCTATTGCTGCTGTGCTTTCGTTGTGACTTTCAAAATCTCCTGACTGGGCCAGGAAAACGATCTGGTACATTTGCTTTTCAATATCATAATAATAGGCATAGAGTGACGAACTTCCGGCATCATAGGCTCTATGAACCGACGGAGTTATTTGTCCGTCTTTTGCTTCCCCGATAAGCTGAAGCTTCTGATTTAAAACCAGCGGATCAATTGTTGCAACAATTGTATCGGTTTGAGAAAGATTAAATTTCAGATCTTCAAAGCTTATTCCTTCTTCGTTGCCAGGCCGCCATTCATCGGGCAGGTTGTAAGCGTTTATATTTCCTGCACTGTCAATGAGCCAGCCTGCATGCTGATAACCCCATGCATAATTGATATACTCGTATGCAAAATATACAATTTGCCCGGGAGGATCCGAAATTTCATCCTTTCCGCAGGCATACAGTGTATAACATAAGAAGAGAAGAAACAGGAGAGGGAGTTGCATATATTTTTTCATGCCAGTTTTTATTATATGATGTGTATATACCTTGAAAAGTTGCGTCAGAATGTATTACAATGCGGCAGGCAAGCTGACTTTTTTTCAACGTAGACCAAGTCTATCGCGCAAGGGGAAATTATCTTTTCCCAATTGGAAAGATCATTGGCACCCGGTTTTGGTATTGTATATACTCATCACCAAAATCGCGTAGCAACCTCTTTTCCTCAGTATTCTTTAAATAAAACACGACAAGCAAAAGACAAACCGATAATACCAGCAGACAAGTGACAGAAAGCATAAACAAACCGATCGAGAAATACATGCAAAAAGCGCCGAAAACCATCGGATTCCTGCAGTATTTGTAGGGTCCGATAATTACCAGTTTTTTTTGTCCTCGGACTTATGGCTATGTTGAATCCGTCCGTTGGTCCGCCTTTACCGATACTGAACAATGCAACATTCGACCAGATCATAAAGATCAGTCCGGGGATCAGGAAAGGGAGCGCAATAAGTGTACGAGTTACAATATAATTATTCAGATTAGTTTGTATCAAAGGATCATGTATTGATAACATATACAATCCGTACGGAATTACAAAAGCAAAAAGCGGTATGCCGATGCTATAACCAATAATATGCCTGATAACATCTTTCATTTTATCCGGAAAATAACCGGTTCATTTTCTTAACAAACTTATAGATATTCTCTGTATTTGCACAATCCCGAAAATGCAGGCCAGGGGAAATTCTTTCTCCATATGGAGATCTTATATCTTATGTTTCCACGAATCCCGGATCAATGGATTGTTGTTCAAAAATTCTTTTCGGATTTCATTATCCACAGCATTCATGGGACACGAGAAATTCATGCATTTTTTACATTGATATTGACGCAATAAAATGAAAAACAGTACAACAGAAAAAAAGTATCCCCCTAACAAGATCCAATGTTCTGTCAATGATATGAATGCAACCGGAAATCCCCATACTATGATAAATCCGGAAACAAGGATTGCCTTTTCAAAACCATTCATTGGTCCGGGTCTGTATTTCCAGAGTTTGGGTACTCCATAATTTGCCCAACATCTTAAGCTATCTGTTGATTCATTATAATGCGGACAATGCGTGCATAAAACTCTGATTTCTATTAACAGGAAAAACAATCCTGTTATCGTCAGCCAGGCAATAAAGCCTGTCATGCTGACATAATAAATGCCTGTTCCGCCGATTATAAATGAGGGCAATACAAACAAATAAAACCGAAGAAGTTGGCCACGGGTAAAATGACAAGCTATTCTGGAATGAATATCACAGTCATTGCAAGATCCTTTTGAGCATGTTGGTATTGGTTTCTCAATCATTTTTTATGCTAACCGGTTTCAATGATAAATGATTCTGTTTTTGTCTTATTAAGCGTGACCCTCATCCGGCAATTGGCAACAAACTTAAAAATATTTTTATGTCTGCAAATATTTTCTATAATTTAACAGATATTTTTTTTGATCTATACTTCATCATTTAAATAAATGAAAATAATAAACAGGTTTTTCTTTGTTTTGCTGACAGCTTTTTTGCTTTGTGTCATTGTTTCCGCAAACGTTCGTCTGCCAAAACTAATTAGTGACGGCATGGTCCTGCAGCGTGATGCGGAGGTGAAAATCTGGGGTTGGGCTGATGCCAGCGAGAAGATTACCGTCAGTTTTCCGGATTCAGTGTATTTTACGACAGCAGATCATGCAGGCAACTGGGAAATAACACTTGCCGGTCTGAAAGCAGGGGGCCCTCACACCATGGTGATAACCGGCAACAATATGCTGACAATAAAGAATATTCTTGTTGGCGATGTGTGGATCTGTTCCGGGCAATCGAACATGGAGCTCAACATGCAAAGGGTCAGTCCGCTGTATAAAGATGAAATTGCTCAATCAGCCAATAATTTTATACGGTATTTTTCTGTGCCCAAAAAATACAATTTTAAAGTGCCGCAGGAAGACCTGGATTACGGGCAGTGGGAGACTACCAATCCGGAAACCATACGAAGTTTTGCAGCTGTTCCTTACTTTTTCGCTAAATCGCTTTATGAAAAGTATGGTATACCCATAGGACTTATTAATGCCAGCCTGGGCGGTTCGCCGATCGAAGCATGGATGAGTGAGGAATCTCTAAAGTCCTTTCCTCACTATTACAAGGAATTGCAGGTGTTTAAAAACGACAGTCTGATCAAACAGATACAAAAATCCGATAACGATCGCATACAGGCATGGTATAAACTTCTCAGAGAATCGGATGAAGGATACAAAGACCCTGATCATTCGTGGTATGACCCTGATTTGAGTACTGCTGACTGGCCTTCCATGGAGCTTCCGGGATATTGGGCAAATACATCACTCGGACCGGTAAACGGGGTAGTCTGGTTCAGAAGAGAGTTTGATATTCCGGATCAACTTGCGGGCAAAGAGGCAAAACTTCTGGTCGGAAGAATTGTGGATGCGGATTCGGTTTTTGTAAACGGTACTTTTGTAGGAACTACTTCATACCAGTATCCGCCCAGGAGATACACCATTCCTTCGGGAATACTGAAAGCAGGAAGCAACAGCATTGTTGTCAGAGTGATCAGCAATATGGGTAAAGGAGGCTTTGTTCCTGATAAACCCTACGAGATCATCATAGGTGAAGACAGAGTGGATTTAACAGGTTTGTGGCAATACAAGTTAGGGACAGAAATGGAGCAACTGGACAGCCAGACTTTTATACAATGGAAACCTGCAGGACTATATAATGCAATGATATCACCGCTTTTGAATTATCGGATGAAGGGAGTCATTTGGTACCAGGGTGAATCGAATATTGACCGGTATGCAGAATACAAAGAACTGTTTATTACTCTGATTAACGAATGGCGTAAAAAATGGAACCAGGGTAAATTTCCGTTTCTTTTTGTTCAATTGCCAAATTACGGGGAAGCGGCAAAACAACCCGGCAGAAGTAACTGGGCTAATTTCCGCGAAGCACAAATGCAGGCACTTGAATTGCCCAATACCGGTATGACTGTTGCTGTAGATATTGGTGAATGGAATGATATTCATTCGTTGAATAAAAAAGATGTAGGGAAAAGACTGTCGCTTGCTGCACAAAAAATGGCCTATAGAGAAGACCAAATTGTATATTCGGGGCCTGTTTATCAATCCATGCGCATTGGGGAAGATAAAATAATAATAACCTTTGAACATGTGGGTGGCGGTCTTGTTGTCTGTGGAGGAGAAACACTCAATCAGTTTTCGATAGCAGGTAATGACCAACTATTTGTATGGGCAAAAGCCCGAATTCAGGATGACAAGGTAATCGTATGGAGTGAACAGGTAAAGAAACCTGTAGCCGTGCGATATGCCTGGGCCGATAATCCGGAAGGAGCCAATCTGTGTAATAAGGAAGGATTGCCCGCTTCTCCTTTCAGGACGGATAACTGGACAAAAGAGAAGTGAAATACCTGCATTTCCCAGGCAATTACAACTCCAGGTGCTTAAACTGATCACTGGTTATTGATAGAATATATACCAAATTACGTCAATTTGACCTACCGATAGCTTTACAAACTTTCTTATTTTGCTTTCGAATATGCTTGTATGCAAATGCATGCAGGTTTATTGCCATGCCGGCATGAAATGGAGCCTGTCAATATTAACCGGAACAATATTGTTCCTTATTTTCAATTGTCCAACCAACGCCCAGATCCGGAATTCGTCTTTCAGCAATTATACGATCCAGGATGGGCTTTCGGATGATAAGATCCACTGTATTTTTCAGGATACCCAGGGTTGGATCTGGATAGGAAGCAGTTTTGGAGTTTTGCGTTTTGACGGATATGAATTTCATAAATTCCATATCGATTCTGACGAAAGTGAAATTCTTGGTAAATCGCTGATCAGAACAATATACGAAGACAAGAATCAAAGAATATGGATAGGAACAGAAAACCACGGATTATTTAAATATGACCGGTCTGTTTATGGTTTGGAGCACATTAGTAAAAGAGGAAAAACAAAAGACCTGTGCAACAATTCAATATGGGCAATTGCAGAAGATGCCAAAGGCCTGTTTTGGATAGGTACCGAGAATGGCCTGAACAGGTACGATCCTGTTACCGGCAAATTGCAATCTTATTTTCATGATCCGGATAATCCCGAAAGTCTTTCAGACAATTTTATCAGAACACTATATATCGATCATGCCGAATATTTGTGGATCGGGACGGATAATGGTATTACCCGCCTTAATACAAATGATAATACCTTTCAACGTTTTCTTACAGAAAAAACCACATTTGAAAGAGAAAATGAAGTCTGGGAAATATATGAAGATGCAAAAAATCAGATATGGGCAGGGACCTACTTAGGAGGATTAAAAAAATTTGATAAGAAGTTGAACAGATTTCAAAACGTATCGCTTGAATCTGTGAACGACAGGGCAAATACAGTAAGAGCAATTGTACAGGACAGGAATAGAAACCTCTGGATTGGTACCCGGGCGGGCTTATTTCGTCTCAATTCAAAAGATTGTACTGTTACCTATTTTGCACATGATGATATGGACGAAAATAGCCTTGTACATAATTCGGTTCTTGAGTTATTTATTGACAGAAAGGGGGATTTGTGGGTTGGTACACGCGACGGAATAAGTCATTTGAATTTTGACAAACAGGCTTTTGGCAATTTAACAGCCGGAGGTAATAATAAAGGATTGAATAACAGTGAGATTTATGCTTTTTGGGAAGGCGGTTTGGATGATATATGGATTGGAACTGAGAATGGGGGAATAAACATTTATAATTATAAAAAAAAGGATGTCTCTTATATAACTACAGCCGATGGTCTCAGCAACAATTGCATTAAGGCATTTTGCTATGACAATAAGAATACATTATACATTGGCACATACCTGGGAGGACTGAATATATATAATCTGGAAACAGGTGTTTTCGAGTATAGATTGAATGATCCTGAAGACACAACAAGTTTGAGTGATAATGCTGTTTGGACTATTTTATGCGACAGCAAAGACAGGATTTGGTTAGGGACAGCTGACGGACTTGATTTGTATGATCCCATTTCAGGAAAATTTACCCATTATGGAGAAAAGTATGGCGTATCGATGGTGGTTATGGTATATGAAGATTCCAGGGGCAGGTTGTGGATCTATTCGGAAAATATGAAACTTACCATGGTGGATACTGACGAAAGAGTTCGTGATTTTCCATACAAAACCAGGGCTATGTGTGATGATAAGTATCAGAATATATGGATCGGAACATTGGGTAACGGCTTGATCCGGTTTGATGCTGAGAATAATTCTTCCGTTGTATATACCACCAGGGAAGGATTATGCAATAACATAATATATGGAATCATAAACGAAAATGATAATTATTTGTGGATCAGCACAAAGAATGGTATTTCGCGTTATGATATTCATTCGAATAGTTTTAAAAACTATTTTAATTCGGATGGCTTATTAAATTCACAATACAATTATGGTGCTTTTCTTATGGAAAATGACCAGACTCTTGTTTTTGGAGGAGGCAAAGGAGTTGATTTTATATTTCTGAATCAGTTAGGAGAGAACAAATACATTCCCAATATCGTGTTTACTGATTTTAAAGTATTTAACAATCCTGTCCCGATTGTAAATGAGCCCGGGAAGAAAAATACCCTTTCAAATCTGATATGTGAAACAAAACAGATTATCCTGGAATATGATCAGAATATGCTGTCTTTTGAATTTGCAGCACTAAACTATGCCAATAGTGAAAAAAATTTGTATGAATACAGACTTGAAGGATTTGATAAAGATTGGAACAGGGTTGGAAATCAAAGAAGAGCTACTTATACAAATCTCGATCCGGGGAATTATACCTTGCATGTGGTTGGTTCCAACAACGACAATGTATTCAATACAGAAGGCACCAGTTTGCAAATTACTATTCTGCCTCCGTTTTGGAAAACTTTATGGTTCAGGACTTTTATATTATTTGTCTTGTTGTTACTGGGCTATGCTGTCTATCTGTTTATTTCAAACAGGGAGAAACTAAAGAACCAATTGTTGTTTGAGCGCGAAAGTGCCCGTAAAGTCCAGGAGCTGGAACGACTTAAACACCAGTTTTTTATGAATATATCCCATGAAATTCGTACACCCTTGTCACTGATTCTTGGTCCTTTGGACAGACTGTTGAAATTTAAACTTTCCGACAGTGAAAGGCATTCGCATCTTGAAATGATCTGGCGTAATACAATGAATCTTAAAAAACTGGTAAATCAACTGCTTGATTATAGAAAACTTGAAACAGGAAATATTAAGCTGGAATTAAAAAAAGGAAATATTTCCCGGTTCTTGAAAGAAATATGTGAATCGTTTAAAGATATGGCGTCAGAAAGAAAAATTCAATTGAATTATAAATCTCTTAAGGAAGAAATTCCGGCATTGTTTGATCCGGATAAAATTGAAAAAATCATCAATAATTTGCTGTCCAATGCTTTTAAATATACAGAAGAAGGAGGAACAATATCATTATCGATCTCAACCATTCTTGTTGATGAAATAGACGAAAACAACATCTCTATTCCGGTTCTGGACAAAAAAAATATAAAGCATAGTAAGTTTTTACAAATTGTTGTTCGTGACACAGGTATTGGCATACCCTCAAACCAGATAAACAGGATATTTAACCGGTTTGTACAGATAAAAGGAAGAGAAGTTGACAGGTCGAGCGGAACAGGCATAGGATTGTCGCTGACCAAAGAACTTATTAAAATCCATAATGGCTATATTCAGGTAAAAAGCAAAGAAGGGAAAGGAAGCAGGTTTAAAGTACTCATACCGCTTATAGAAAATGAAGAGGAATTGAATACCATGATACAATTCGAGAATACTGAAGAACAGCAAAATTCTATGTATTTAATGCACGATGAAGAGGTCGTAAAAGAGGGACCTGTTAAACATGATAATAGTAACAAAAGAATTTTACTCATTGTAGATGATAATCCGGATATTCGACTATTTATTAAACATCATTTTGAACCTGAATATGCTGTTGTTGAAGGAAGAAATGGAAGAGATGGTTGGGAAAAGACATTGGAAACAATACCTGATATAATTGTTGCTGACATTATGATGCCGGTAATGAATGGGAAAGAATTTTGCCGGAAAATAAAAAAGGACGAACGGACATCTCATATTCCCGTGGTATTGTTAACTGCATTGCATTCAAACGAAAATCAGATTGCAGGGATTGATGCGGGAGCTGATGATTATATTACAAAACCATTTGATATATCACTCTTAAAAGCAAGGGTGGATAACATGTTATACATTAGAAAAGCTTTGCGGGAGCGATACAGTAAAGAAATGGTCCTGAAACCAACAGAAATAGTGTTGTCTTCTCCCGACGAGAAATTTCTTAAGCGTGTAATCCATGTTATTGAAAAGAATATCGACAACATTGAACTGGATGTAGACACCTTATCTCAACAAATAGGGGTGAGTCGCACTCAATTGTACAGGAAAATAGCAGCATTAACAGATATGTCGGCAAAAGAATTCGTGAGGGATATACGTCTGAAAAGAGTGGCTCAACTGATCGTTCAGGATAAATTGACCATTTCGGAAATTGCATTAAAGACCGGGTTTAATGATATCTCTTATTTCCGAAAATGTTTTAAGGAAAAATACGGCATGAGTGCTTCAGAGTTTCTTAAAGTTGATCATACTCACAATCCCGAAAGAAGCACAACAAAGAATCATATCGGCGCCTGATTTTATTCGTGAAACTCAAATTTCAAAAACGTAGTGCATTGAAATTTGTAAGTTGAACAAATCCCGATAGTGTAGCGTATCGGGATAAATGAGTTTAACCTGCCAGCCGGTTTACCAGCCTGTGGATGGCAGGCTGGTACTCCGCTGCTTGCAGTGATAGAATTTAAGTTCCTTTTTGATACCTCGACAGCTCTGCTGCGAGGTAGTTCATTTCCGGAAAAAATAGTTTACTTCACCGGCATTGTTCTTCATTCCCTTGAGATACCTTCGGTTCATCATGCAAAGATACTGATCAGAAAGTTCCGGATGGAAGATCATAATTGCCTCATTGCTTCTTCATATGCATAAACAAGTACAATTCATCTGAACAAAAGACAATCAACTATACCACAAAAAGGTTAGTATTATGTGGCTTATTATGCCAATTTCTATACAATGTTATTCATTTTGCCTGCGATTTTATAATACATTGAATAACAATAGTTTACTTCTAATTCCTGGTATATATACCCTTGCATTTTGATACAAATGCCCTTGCATTTGGTATGATCGGCATTGTATTTTGGTATTTGTCCCTCCTGCGCGAAAAGCCTTATAGAATACTTTTATATTGCCAATGATGCAAATTCATGCCGGATCATCGATGGCAAATTTAACAATGTATCTGTAATTATTGAAGCGAATGGAAAAGGCAAAAAGATCTATTAAGAAAATGTCCTATTTAATAATAGGCGCTCTGATATTATTCATCACAATTCTTTTTATACTTATTGAAACCACGACCTAATAAATAACCCATTTAAATGAATCACATCATGACTAATTCTTATTTATTTAAAAAGCAACGATTCATCTGGACCTTATCCTTATTGTTACTGACTGTATTAAATGCATTCTCACAGATAACAGTAACAGGGAAAATTACGGCAGATGTTGATCAGATGCCATTGCCCGGAGTGAATGTCCTGGTTAAGGGAACCGGTACGGGAACCATCACCGATGCTGATGGCATGTATGAGATAGAAGTACCTTCAGGTGAAGCTCTTCTTGTTTTTTCTATGGTAGGTATGTTAACCGAAGAAATGTCGGTTGGTGACAGGACTGTTATCGATCTGATCATGGTCACAGATATTATAGGTCTTCAGGAGATTGTTGTTGTTGGATATGGTACCATGAAGAAAAGTGACATCGCTGGATCAATTGTATCTGTAAAGGGTGATGAATTGCTTGAAGTAAAAACAAACAACGTTCTTGAATCCCTTCAGGGAAAAGTACCCGGGCTGGATATAACACCATCTGACGGCCGGGCCGGTTCCGGAGTTGATATGTTAGTTCGGGGTAAGAGATCTTTGCAGGCAGAATCAGATCCACTGGTTATTGTCGACGGCATACCCATGGGAACAAAAGTAGATATCAATCCGAACGATATCGAATCAATTGAAATTCTGAAAGATGCCGCATCTACAGCCATTTATGGATCCAGGGGTGCAAACGGGATAATCCTTATTACTACGAAGAAGGGAACTGCCGGAGAAGCAAAAGCGTATTATAACGGGTATTTTGGCATTTCTGATCCTTATCAACATGTACCTGTTTTTAGCCGCGACGATTATGTAGAGGCCAAGATCAATGCAAACAGGGATATTTATAACTGGGAGGTAGATCCGGATCCGATATCAGTCTTTGGATCAACCGAATATTTTGGATATCAGAACGATGTTACAACTGACTGGCAGGATCTGATCACACGCAGGGGACACCAGCAGGATCATCATTTTGGATTTACCGGAGGCTCTGACAAAGTCAGTTACAATGCTTCAATCTCCTATTTCAATGAGAAAGGTGTAGTCATTCAAAATGATTACAAGAGATATTCGGCACAGCTCAATCTGGAAGCAAAAGTGTCGGAATGGTTAAGCGGAGGTACTATGACTCAAATTGTACATAAAGTATTGGATGGAGCCGATGTATCTTCATCCAACTATAGTGTGTTTACTAGTGCGGTCAGACTTTCCCCGATGGTAGAAGCCTATGACAGTGCGGGAAATTACATCTGGCAGCCGGCAGCTCCAAATCCCCGGAAAAGTCCGCTGGCTACGGTGGACGACGTGGAAGAGGACAGACAAACACGTATTTTTTCAAATGTGTATGCCACAGTAAAATTCTTCGAGGGTTTAACCTTCCGTTCCACCATCGGTGTAGACTATACTACAAAACGACGTGGCTGGATGTATCCGCAAAAGGCAGAAGGAGAAGCGATTACTGAGAACGGCGCTGAATTCAGGCTGGATGGTGGTTATACATGGAACAACATATTAACATTTGATAAAACCTATGGTCTGCACCATATAATTTTTACCGGGGTGCATGAAATGCAGTACAATCGTCTTGAACCCTATGAGTTTTCCGGAAAGGAGCAGGCGGACGAGCGTAGTCTGTGGTATTTTATGGAAACTAACAACCTCGATTATAATGAAATGTCCAGCAGCCTGATAGAGAAGAAACTGGTTTCTGTACTTGGCAGATTGAATTATACTTATAACAATAAGTATATCCTTAATGGGGCAGTGAGGTTTGATGGTGCATCTGAATTATCATCCGGCCGGAAGAACAAGTGGGATTATTTTCCTGCGGCCAGCATAGCCTGGAGGATCAGCGAGGAAGGATTTATGGAAAACATGAGGGATATATTGACCGATATGAAAATAAGGCTTAGTTATGGAAGTACCGGAAATGCATCGATTGATCCATACAGTACGTTTGGAGGTCTGAATGATTGGATAATGTATGTTGAATTTGGAGAACAAGGAAGTGAAACGGCCATACAATCCCGTCGTCCTACATACCTGGCGGCCAATAGTGTTACCTGGGAACGCACAGATCAGGTAAATTTCGGGATTGACTTCGGGTTATTTCAGAATCGTATTTATGCCAATTTCGATCTGTATGCGAACAAAACCAAAAATATCCTGATGGATGACCGCGTGGTTCCTTCAAGTGGGTATTATAGTATAATTGCTAATTCTGCAGAGACAGAAAACAGGGGAATTGAACTTTCCCTGCAGACAATCAATATTTCAACGCCTTCTTTTAAATGGAAAACAAACATCACATTTGCTGCAAGCAGAGAAGAGATCACAAAGCTCACATCCGGCGTTACCCAGGATATTGCAAATGGATGGTTTGTGGGAGAACCTTTAGATGTTTTCTATGATTATCAGAAAATTGGCATTCGTCAGATAGGTGATGCTGATTCCCTGTATGGGGCTGCTTATATGCCCGGTGATATACGTGTGGCAGATCTGGACGGCAATGATACGATAAACGATCTTGACAAAACAGTATTGGGAAGCGAACGTCCCAAATGGATAGGCACATTCGATAATGTCTTTACTTATAAAGGCATTTCATTATCCGTAAGTATTTATGCAAAATGGGGTCATATGGTTGATGCCGGAGCCTATGAGTTTGATCCGAGAATGTACAATAATATTATAGATCTTGAGTACTGGACCCCTTTGAATAATTCAAATGAAAATCCCAGGCTGGATGCATCAATTACAGAAGCACCGTTTGAATACACTATGCGTTATCGTGAAGCTTCATTTATAAAATTGAGGCAGGTTACTCTCGGATACGATCTGCCGCAGAAACTTCTCGAGAAAACAACCATTTCAAGATTGAACATCTACTTCAGCATTAAAAATGCCGCCGTATTGTACAGCAAGATGGAAAAGGGACTTGACCCTGAACGTGACGGAGATGTCGACTGGCCGCTGGCAAGACTTTATACAGTGGGAATAAATGTGGATTTCTAGGCAACAATAAATAATCAATGAAGATAAATTCAAATAAGTATATCATGAAAAAGATATTATCAATTATACTACTGACAGTGTTGATTCTCCAGGGTTGCGACGATTTTCTGGAAGAAGAACCACTGTCAATTGAGACTGCCGAATCTTATATGGAGACTGTCGAAGGACTGGAATCCCTTGTCGGATCTGCTTACATCGGACTGCGGGTCTGGTATGGCCGTGAAAACGGATGGGACTTTACCGAGGCAGGAACAGATATTTACGGTCGTGGATTTGACAATCGTTCAGCGGCTTTTTGTACTTATGCAAGTGCTCTCTCGGGCGAAGAGCAGGAAAGATCAGCTGCTATCTGGTACGAACTTTACGTAGCCGTTAACACCTGTAATTTTATCCTGGCAAATATTGATGATTCGCCAATTGAGGATAAAGCGTTACTGAACAGCAGAAAAGGTGAAGTTAGCTTTCTCAGAGCACATTATTATTGGCAGATCGTGGAAACATGGGGGGGAGTATATCTATCTACTGAACCTACTGTTGAGGCTCAGCATGTTGCCCAAAGATCATCGGTTAATGACTTTTACGATGTCATCTTTTCTGATCTTGAGGCGGCCCTTGAACTGGTTCCTGAAATACCGGATCAATACGGAAGGATATCGAAACCAATCGTTGAAGCCTTTCTTGCCCGCATGTATCTTTTCAGAGAGGATTGGGCAAACGCAAAACTGTATGCTGACAGAGTGATTAATTATCCGAGCTACTCATTCATTCCTGAGGTAAGCGAACTTTGGCATCTTGAAAATGATATTAACAGTGAAGTAATCTGGCCTATAGTTTATTCCGATAGACCCTCAACCACAACTCCCGCTTTGCGCGACCAGGGGAACATTGATCCAAATACGAAACTACCTGTATTGTGGGATAACTCGCCGGGCTTTATTCAGCGCGAAGGAGGCAATTCAGGTCTTGTGCAGTGGCAGATAAGATACGAAGAAATACCGAGTTCCGGATGGGGCATGGTCAGAGACATTGCAAATGGAAGAGGTTTTCTCAGATGGATGCCGACCAGGTTCTTTATCGAACTGTACGACACAGATCAGGATCAGCGCTGGCAATTGTTTCAGAAAGTCTGGATAGCGAATGATCTGACCAGCATTCCCAAGTATAAGCTGAGTGCTACATCTGAATCAGGATACGAAACGGAATTTTATCTTAACGGAATAATGGTTCCCTGGGATGTTTCTCTTGACGGGCAACCCCTTTTCGATGTGGGTGATACGGCCATTGTATTTACCCGTGAACCTATTGATACTACCCAGTATTTGAGGTTATTCTATAACCTGCCCGAACCGACAGACGGAAGTCCCAGTAAAGATTTTTTTATGCCTCATTATTTACACCCCGACGGAAAGTATATCATTGTAGATATGAATGAAATGTTTCGTATAAGCCCTTCTACCGGGAATTATGCTCAGACAAAAATTTACTATCCAATTAATGGAAAATACAGGGATAGTACCATTATCTCCATCGACCATACAGGAGCTAAACGTGACATCTGGGCAATTCGTTTGGCCGAGATGTATCTGATCGCTGCTGAAGCAGCCGTGAATATGGGAGATGGCGGAACAGCCTACGATTATCTTTTAGAGATCGCAAATAATCGTGCAGTAGGTGGTGACGGAGCAGGTTTACTGGCAACGTATGGCGCTGTTGGTGGGGATGATGTGGATATTGATTTCATACTGGACGAACGTGCCCGGGAACTGGCCACGGAACATCATCGGTGGTTTGACCTGAAACGCACCGGAAAGCTGGTGGAACGAGTGAGAACTCACAATCCGGAAGCCGCAAAGAACATTCAGGAATTTCATAACCTGAGATTTATTCCGCAGGCACAACTGGATGCCCTGTACAATCGGGACGAATTCGGACAAAATCCAGGCTATTAACAATTCAATTGTTAAAACAAAAAATCATGCGCAGGATAAAGATAGTTGATCTTAGGTTGGTTAACATATGCGAAAGGTAATTGTTTAGTTAGACAATGTGGTTGTTGTGGTATCCTTCTTACTGAAGGATGCCACTTCAAAAACTCTGACGAATAACAGAGATAATTCAACAACAAAAGCAAACCAGTTTCTTAATCCAGAACAAGTAATACAACAAAGTTAAAAACCCGATGAACTCAGAAGCAACCATAAATGCCTTAAAAATTAAAATTTTCAGAATGCGATTTGAATATATACAAGCATTGTTTCTGGTCTTGTTGCTTTCATTTTGTTCATGTCAAAATACAGTCCGGAATTTCGGGGAGCCGGCAGTCTTTGTTGTTAGCTTCGATCCTGAACATCTGGAAGATAACAATGTTGCTGTCAGATTGAGCTGGAAGGAGGTGATAAAACAATATGGAGAAAGAAAATATACTCATGTTAAGATCAGGGATCTGAATAACGAATCTATTTATACACCTGATTTCTACGATTCTAATGCAGATTCAGAACCGGATTTTATGGTATTCCATATAGTAATTGATGCAGAAGAACCTCTACGACCATTTGAAATAATTGTTGAAAACAACAATAGTTCGAAACAAATTTCAAATGACAGGAAAAATATTCCTCAAAATCCTGCTGTATCGGTAACTTTTTTAACCCCGGCAAGAAATATAACTGGTAAGGGTAAATCAAATGAAAAATTCTCTGTAGTACTTGCCGAATCAATTATCAAGACATATCCTGATCCATCCGATCTGGAAATCTACGCTCCGGGAAAATGGACCTATACAAACGGATTCTTTAACAATGCACTTTGTGAGTTGACATTGCATACGGGAAACCAGAAATATTGTCAATATGCTCAGGACTGGCTCGACATATTTATAACAGAAAATAACAAGATTGACACAAACAAATACCATAAAAGCAACTACCGGTTAGACGATATTCTTCCAGGTCGTTCCTTATTGTTTGTATATGAAAAAACGGGTGATAAAAAGTACCTGGAGGCGGCTGATGATCTCATTGATCAACTCAAACATCAACCTCTGACCAGTGAAGGAGGCTACTGGCACAAAAAAATCTATGAGTGGCAGATGTGGTTAGATGGCATTTATATGAGCGATGTTTTTGTTCTTCAGTACGCCCGCCTGCTGGATAAACCGGAACTTGTCGATGAAGCAATAAAACAGTTGCTGCTGGTATATTCTCATACACTGGATCCTGAAACCGGATTATTGTATCATGGATGGGATGAATCAAAAAACAAGGTTTGGGCTGATCAGATCAAAGGAACTTCATCAGAATTCTGGGGACGTGGAATAGGCTGGTATATGATGGCCTTGATTGATGCACTTGATTACATTCCGGAACATCATCCCGAACGAGACAGTATTGTTACAATATTTGAGAATTTATCGGCCAGTATAGCCAGTTATCAGGATTCTTCCAGTGGATTATGGTATCAGGTCGTTAACAAAGCTGATGAACCCGGAAACTGGATTGAAACATCCTGTTCTGCCATGTTTGCATATGCTTTTGCCAAGGGTTTTAAGGAGGGATATCTTAACAGATCGTACATCGAAAAAGCTGATAAAGCATACAATGGTCTGATTAATAACTACGTCTACTTTGATAATGCCGGCAAAATCTATCTCACAAAAACAGTGAAAGTAGGTACACTGAATTTCAATTACTCTGATGGAAGCTATGAATATTATGTATCTGTTGACAGGCGGTTAAATGATTTTAAAGGATTATCAGCATTGCTATACTTAGCTATGACTTTTGAAAAAGAAATTAAACAATAGAATGAAAAGCTGGTTAATCAACGGAATATTCCTATTGGTATTACTCAATGGCAATTCTTGTCGGGAGGCAAAGACATACTGGAGTGATGTTGATGCAATACTGAAACGTATACAGTCACCGGAGTTTCCTGAGGAAGTCTGTAACATTGTTGATTATGGAGCAGTTGGTGATGGCTCTACCGATTGCACAAATGCAATAGCTGAGGCTATATCGGCATGTTCTCAGAAAGGAGGTGGAATAGTACTGATACCGGCAGGTATATATTTGACAGGCGCCATTCATCTGAAAAGCAATATCAATCTGCATATTGCAGAAGAGGCAATCCTATTATTTTCGAAAGATCTGACACAGTATTTGCCCATGGTACATGCTCGTTTTGAAGGGAACGATCTGATGAATTATTCGCCATTGATCTATGCCAAGGGTCAAAAAAATATTGCTATAACAGGCTCAGGAATACTTGATGGGAATGCTGATACAACAACCTGGTGGCCATGGAAGGGGAAAAAAAACTTTGGTTGGTCAGAAGGGCTTCCCAATCAGAAAGAAGATCGCGACAAACTTGTGGAAATGGCAAATACAGGTGTCCCCGTTGAAGAGAGAGTATTTGGGGAAGGACACTATATAAGGGTAAATTTCATTCAATTCATTGAATCTGAAAATATTCTTATTGAAGGGATTACTATAAAACGATCTCCAATGTGGGAGATCAATCCTGTATTGTGCAATAATGTTATTGTACGTGATGTAAAGACAATCAGCCACGGTCCGAACAACGATGGATGTAATCCTGAATCGTGCAGAGATGTATTAATTGAGGATTGCTATTTTAATACCGGTGATGACTGTATCGCTATAAAATCAGGTAGGGAAGGAGACGGCCGGAGAATCAATGTGCCGAGTGAAAATATCATTATCCGAAATTGTGAAATGAAAGACGGGCATGGAGGTGTTGTGATTGGCAGTGAGATATCTGGAGGGTGCAGGAATGTATTTATCGAAAACTGCAAAATGGATAGTCCTAACCTTGATCGTGCCCTAAGGATCAAATCGAATTCTCGTCGTGGCGGGCTGGTTGAAAATATTTTTGTACGCAACCTTATTGTTGGAGAAGTAAAGCAGGCAGTAATCCTTGTAAACCTGTATTATGCGGAGGGTGATGTTGGCGACTATACCCCAATAGTCAGAAACATTTTTATTGAAAATGTTAACTCAGAGAAAAGTCAGCATGCTCTCTGGCTAAAAGGGTATGAAAGATCACCGGTCACAAATATCCAACTATCAGATTGTAGGTTTAATGGTGTAAAAGAGGGCAATATTCTCTCAAATGTTGATTACCTGGAATTCAATAATGTATATATCAATGGAGAAAAAATGGATCATAAATACATAAACAATATGAAGAGATCTGCTAATGAAAAGAAAAAAGAATCATATAACCATACTCCTTAAATATTAATTACTTAACTAAAATTAAAAGCTATGAAAAAGTTTTACAGTGTATTGTTTTTTATTGCGTTTACAACTCTTCTGAGTTATGGACAGAGTGTTTTAATTCTTGCTGCTGATGCTGCTGATGCGGATATATTGGCTATTCAGACGGCAGTAGAAGGTGCCTGGACAGGCATTACATCAGAAATTGTTGATCCTGCCGGTGTAACTGACTGGGATCAGGCAACCTGGTCCGGGTATGATGCATGTGTTTTAACAGAAAGTGGTGGTTCAAGTTCACATGGACATTTTGCTCCAATTGGAATACGGACACTTCCTTTTGTATGTCTTAAAGCATATGCCATTAAGAAAAGCTATCCTTCCTGGAACTGGATTACAAGCGATGCTGACCAATGGTGGCAACAGACAAAAGACTCATCTCAGACCAATTACGATTACACGTACAGTGGAGTAGTCGTGGCAGACCATCCGATCCTTGGAGATTGCTGGGATGTTGACGAAGAATTTGTATGGACAACAGCCTATAATGAAAACGAAGGCGATGAAGCACATGTTCAGTGTTTCGACTTGAAAATGTCTTATGCAGACATTGCAGATAATGCTACCCTTATTGCCAAAAACAAATTTGCTGCTGATGAAACCGGCAGTACTGTGGACGGCTGGCTGTGGGCAGTTGAAGAGAATGATTCTTCAAAAGCTGGTGTTGTATGGGGTATTCATCACGAATTCCTGAACAATGCAACCGATGATTTCTTCAAAATTGTCCAAAACTCATTGGCGTGGGTATTAGCACATGATATTCCAAATATCTGTGTGAGTTCAATCGAGAACAATAGATTAACAGATTTCGGACTTGAGATTTATCCTAGCCCTGCTTCATCTTTTACAAACATTGAGTTTAATCTTGAACAACCTGTTGATATATATCTTATTGTAAGGGATGTAGTTGGAAAGACTGTTTATGAAATGAATGAATCATTTGGTGCAGGAAAACAAAGTATTCATTTGAATGTTTCGGGCTTAACTTCAGGAATGTATAACATTCAGTTAATAGCGGGCGAAAAATATCAATCAAAGCTATTTATGGTTCGTTAACCCTCGACAGGATAGATCAATAAATGAGCTTGTTGATCATTCAGATTGGAGAGTTGTCATTGATTGATCGATAACGAATTGGTAAAACCTGCGTTGAGACATATGCAGGTTTTACTAATTTTAACATAAAGGATCACTGAAATGAACAGGTATTCTAAAATAATTACAATACTGATTTTTTCAAATTTCTTATTTGCAAAGAATTACTGCCAGATTGATAATTGTATTGTATCAAAAGACGGATCCGGCAATTACAGAACCATTCAGGAAGCTCTTGATGCTATACCTGAAAACAATAAGGAACTGGTAATTGTTTTTGTCCGCAATGGAGTATACAAAGAAAAACTTGTTCTGACAGAAAACAAAACCAATCTTTTGCTTATCGGAGAGAACAAAGACAGTACCATAATTACATACGATGACTACTCTGGCCGGATTGTGCATAATGATACCCTGAATACTCATAATTCGTGCAGTTTTCGGATCATGGCCGATGATTTTACTGCTATGAATATCGCATTCGAAAATTCTGCCGGTAGGGTGGGCCAGGCTGTCGCAGTGGAAGTAAATAGCGATCGGGTGTCGTTTTATAATTGCCGGTTCATTGGAAATCAGGATACATACTACACAAACAGCTACGGAAGAATCTATATGCAAAACTGTTACATTGAAGGAACTACTGATTTTATCTTTGGAAAATCAGTTGTTCTGTTTGATAGTTGCAGGATCCACAGCAGGAAGAATTCATACATTACCGCTGCCTCTACTCCGGAAGGTTTTCATTACGGGTATGTTTTCAGAAATTGTACATTAACAGCCGACAGCAATGTTCAAAAGGTTTATCTTGGTCGTCCGTGGCGAGACTATGCAAAGGTGGTTTATTTGAATTGTGAGATGGGATCACATATCAGGTCTGAAGGATGGCATAACTGGGATAAACCCTGGCGGGAAAATAAAACATTTTATGCAGAGTTTAATTCAACAGGACCTGGAGGAGAGATGAGTGGGAGAGTATCATGGTCTCATGAATTGGATCGGATTGAAGCAGAAAAATATACCATAAAAAATATCTTTGCGCGTCAAAAAGTAAATCTTATTTTTAAAAACGACTGGATTCCTGAGATGCCCAAAATTTTGAATCATTATAAATAATGCTTTTTTAAATAATATCGTGTGCGCACACGGTACTATTTTGTATATTTGTTTTTTGGTCGTGTTCGCACACGGAATACCGGAAATAAGGCTTTGATAATCAGTTTAATGATTGAAAATCGAGAAAATAGAATACGAATTAAAGATATAGCCCAAAAGGCCAGTGTATCTGCGGGAACTGTCGACCGTGTAATTCATGATCGCGGAGAGGTGGCAGAAGAAACACGTAAGCATGTTCTGTCCATTATTGATGAACTGGGGTATCGACCAAATCTGCTGGCAAAATCTCTTGCCACGAGGAAAATTTTTAAAATTGCTGCACTAATACCTGAAGCAGGAAAAGACAATCCCTATTGGGAAAAACCTATGTTTGGAATTCAACAGGCATCGGCTGAGATCAAAGACTTCAATACCTCGGTTCAGCTATACACCTTCAACCCGAATTCCGCGACATCTTTTCTTAGTGCTTTTTCTGAAATTGTTGAAAGCAAACCCGATGGACTGGTATTTACACCTATCTTCTTTAAGGAGGCTTATGAAGTTGTCAGGATATGCGAAGAAATGAAAATACCCTTCATCTTTATTGATACTAAACTGGAAGCCTGCAATAACCTGGCGTATTTCGGACAAAATGCCGGGCAAAGCGGATTTATAGCAGGAAAACTAATGCACTACAGTTTGGCACAGCACGACGGAATACTGATCATAAAACCGAATAACAGGGAAGGTGTCAGCCATCATTTGCAATGGAGGGAAAAAGGATTCCTGTCGTTTTTCCTTTCTGATGCCAATACAAAAGAAATCAGTACTTATTCTGTCGAAGCCGATATTAATAATAAAAAGAAACTGTTCAGGAATATCGATATTGTATTTACTAGCTATCCGGGTACAAAAGGTATATTCGTTACCAATTCAAGGGCTTTTAAAGTAGGGCATTACCTGCATGAAAAGAACAAAAACAATATTCTCCTGATAGGTTATGATCTGATCCGGGAAAACCTTGAATTTCTGGAACAGGGCGTAATCAATTTTCTTATCGGCCAGAAACCCGAAGAACAAGGATATAAAAGTATACAGGCTATGTTTAATTATCTTGTAACAGGCAAGCCTATTGATAAGACCAATTACAGTCCTATTGATATCATTATGAAAGAGAATATCGACAATTATAAAAACTATAAGTTTTGATGAAATGAAACCTTCATCATTATGGAATACAATTTCAAAGGATTAAGTACTAAAGGATATGAATATAAAGATTCAAAGCATAATAGTAAAATTGATGAAGGTTCACCGAGCGGGAAAGTGAGATGGTGGTGTGAGGGAGGCAATAAAAGATGTTCGAGAAATCTTATAACTTAAATATATGATAATTGGGTAATTAACTTAAATGTATTCGAATGAAACTATTTGATTTTTCAGACCTGAAAGACAAAGTATGTGTCATAACCGGCGGTGCGGGAGTCATAGGAACTGCCCTCTGCGAGGCGATGGCTGCTGTAAAGATAAAAATAGCCATATTGGATCTGAATGAACAATCGGGTGTATCTCTTGCTAATAGGCTGGAAAAGGAATACAAAACCAGCTGTATTGGTTTGGAAGCTGATGTGCTGGATAAGGCATCGCTCGAAAATGCCCGGGATAAAATTAACAGAAAACTGGGCCGGGTCGACTTTCTGATCAATGGCGCCGGAGGTAATTCTCCGAAAGCAACAACAACGGTTGAACAGATGAGTGAGACGGATCTGGACAACATGGGAAGAACTTTTTTCGGACTTGAGACCGATGGTTTTGATAAGGTTTTTGCACTGAATTTTACAGGTACCTTATTGCCTTCACTTGTGTTCGCACGCGAAATGGCAAATCATAAATCAGGTGTTATCATCAACATTTCAAGCATGAATTCCTACCGGCCATTAACCAAGATTCCGGCCTACTCAGCCGCAAAAGCTTCGATAAATAACTTCACACAATGGCTGGCTGTTCACCTGGCAAAAATGGGAATACGGGTCAATGCCATTGCACCGGGCTTTTTCCTGACCAACCAAAACCGGTTTCTTTTGACCGATGAGAAAACAGGAGCGCCCACTCACCGGGGGCTGAAGATTATTTCAAACACTCCCATGGGCAAGTATGGTGAACCTGACGATCTGCAGGGCACATTACTTTACCTGCTTTCAGGCTTGTCAAAGTTTATGACCGGGGTCATTATTCCCATAGATGGTGGGTATAGTGCTTTTGGAGGAGTCTAGATATAACCTGGAAAATGAATAGAGAAACAGATTGTTAAGTAGTTTGAATATAAATTGAGAAATACTATGAGTATAAAATTGAAATCAGGATGTAAATATTCCCTGCTGGTACCAACAAGCATGGGTGTTCGTCTGACTCCGGCAAACGGACAACCTGTTTACAGCAGCGATATCTATCAGCTGCAGGCAACCAGTGCAGAAACCAACGTTGCCAGTATTTCATCTTACCTGGGCTTTCCGGTCAAAGTACTGACTACATTCGTTAAAGGGAGCCCTATAGCGCAGTTTATTAAAAACGATCTGAAGAGCCGGCATATGGATTTTGAGGGAAAGGAAGTGGATCAGGGAGGCCCCTGGGGCTATCGGCACCAGTTCAATATAGCCGACAGTGGTTTCGGCTCACGAGGTCCCCGTGTGCATAACGATCGTGCCGGAGAAGTCGGGCGCACACTGAATGTCAGGGACTTTAAACTGGAACGTATATTTGGCGAAGAAGGGGTTCAGATCATCCATTTATCAGGACTTATTGGAGCCCTTTCACATGAAACAAGTAAATTTTGCCTCGAATTGGCGAAAACTGCAAGGAAACATGGCTCCCGTATCTCTTTTGATCTGAATTACAGAGCTTCGTTCTGGAAGGGGCGTGAAAAAGAATTGCATGAAATATTCAGCGAGATAGCTTCTTTATCTGATATTCTTGTTGGCAATGAAGAAGATTTTCAATTATGCCTTGGAATTAAGGGTCCCGAAGCCGGAGGTAAGGAATTGAAGGATAAAATAGAAAGCTTTAAAGAAATGATTGGCAGAGTGAAAAATACCTACCCGAATGCTTCGGTATTTGCCACAACACTGCGACAGGTGATGAATACAAACCAGCATCTCTGGGGAGCTATCATGCTTGAAGGGAACAACTGGCATGTGATAAATCCCCGTGAAATTCATGTGCTGGACAGGATCGGTGGTGGTGACGGATTTGTTGGGGGCTTGCTGTATGGGATACTTAAAAACTGGTCTCCTGAAAAGTGGATCCGGTTTGGATGGGCAAGTGGTGCTCTGGCAACTACATTCCTGACTGACTATGCACAACCGGCTGATGAAGATATGGTCTGGAGTGTCTGGGAAGGAAATGCCAGGGTGAAAAGATAAACATAGTTGTGAAAAGTTTTAACTACTAAGTAGGATATATGATATATTACGAAAAAGGTTCCGAAACAACCGAGCTTAGCTCATCTGACCTGAAAGCGGGTTTGTATGAGGCGTTGAGCAGGCTGGGCACAAAGGAAAAGGTACTGGCCGTTCCACCTGATTTTACAAGATATCATTCGCAAGCTGGTATCCTCACTTCCCATGTGTACAATTATTACAGGGATTCATTGACCGATGTGCTTCCTGCACTGGGGACACACGCTCCCATGACTGCTGAAGAAATAGAGAGGATGTTTACCGGTGTTCCAAAGCAATTGTTCAGGGTGCATGATTGGCGAAAAGATGTTGTTACCGTTGGAATTGTATCTGAGGATTTTGTAGCCGAGATCACAGGGAATGCCATCAATTATCCTTGGCCTGCACAGTTAAACAGGATGATTTGGGAAGGGAAATACGATTTGATATTATCCATTGGCCAGGTGGTGCCTCATGAAGTAATTGGTATGGCAAATTACAACAAGAACCTGTTTGTAGGTACAGGTGGAACAGAAGGCATAAACAAATCTCATTTTATCGGTGCGGTCTATGGTATGGAACAACTGATGGGCAGAGCCGATAATCCGGTAAGGAAGCTTTTAAACTATGCCTCGGAAAATTTTATACAGGATCTGCCGGTTGTTTATGTTCATACGGTCGTTGAAATGGTCGAAGATGGTAAGATGATAACAAGGGGTTTATACATTGGTGATGATGAAGAAGTATTTTTGAGAGCTGCTGAATTATCTCTCAAGGTAAATTTTACCATGCTGGATGAACCTCTAGATAAAGTAATAGTATACCTTGATCCTTCAGAATTTAAAAGTACCTGGCTTGGCAATAAGAGTATCTACAGAACCCGGATGGCCATAGCTGACGGCGGAGAATTAATTGTCATCGCTCCCGGATTAAAAGAATTTGGAGAAGATGATGAAATTGACCGGTTGATAAGAAAATATGGTTACATTGGTAAGATGCAAACCATTGAAGCTACCGAAGTTAACGATGAACTCAGAAAAAACCTGAGTGCAGCTGCGCATTTGATACATGGTAGTACTGAAGGCAGGTTTTCGGTAACCTATTGTCCGGGAAAACTGTCGAAAGAAGAAATTGAATCGGTGAATTTCAATTATTTTCCGCTAAATGAGATGTTAAAAAGATATAATCCTGAAGAACTAAAAGACGGATACAATACCTTGCCGGATGGAGAAAAGATTTACTATATTTCAAATCCGGCTGTCGGATTGTGGGCACACAAAAGCAGGTTTATTGAATAATTAAAAATTAAGAATTAAAAATGAATAATGGGTGGGTAGTTGAGTAGTCGGTGAGTTGCTGGTTACTGATCCCGAATTACAAGTTACAAATAACGAAAAGATGAATACTAAATATTGAATATTTTATAAAATGGGAAAAAAAGCAGATATCGGATTAATTGGTCTTGCCGTGATGGGCGAAAACCTTGTACTGAACATGGAACGTAATGGTTATACCGTTGCAGTTTTTAACCGAACCCTCGAAAAGGTAGATAAGTTTATCAACGGAAGAGGTAAAGGGAAAAATTTTATCGGAACACATTCCATTGAAGAATTCTGTGCATCCCTGAAACGGCCACGAAAAGTGATGCTTCTTGTAAAAGCCGGTCAGGCGGTGGATGATTTTATCGAGAAGATCATCCCTCATCTTGAGAAGGGAGATATTATTATTGACGGTGGGAATACGCATTTTCCCGATACGAATCGAAGAACCAAATATGTTGAGAGCAAGGGTTTTTTATATATTGGAACTGGCGTAAGCGGAGGAGAGGAAGGAGCCCTTATGGGTCCTTCAATAATGCCCGGAGGTTCAGGGGCAGCATGGGAACATGTAAAACCTATATTCCAATCGATAGCTGCAAAAGTTGAAGACGGATCACCCTGTTGTGATTGGGTAGGGGAAAACGGAGCCGGACATTTTGTCAAGATGGTTCATAATGGGATCGAATATGGCGATATGCAGCTTATTACGGAAGCTTATCAGATCATGAAAGTTTTGCTTGGTATGTCAGCCGATGAAATGCATGAAGTGTTTAAAGAATGGAACGAAGGAGAGCTGAGTAGTTATCTGGTCGAAATTACACGTGATATACTTGCTTTTAAGGATGAGGATGGGGACCCCATGGTAGATAAAATTCTGGATACCGCCGGACAAAAAGGAACAGGAAAATGGACCGCGATTACCGCTCTCGACCAGGGAGTTCCGTTAACACTGATCGGTGAAGCTGTTTTTGCCCGTTGTCTTTCTGCTATGAAAGAGGAGAGGGTCGAGGCGTCAAAAATTCTTACAGGACCTAAGCCTGCATTTCAGGGAGATAAAAAACAATTTATCAGCGATTTGAAGAAGGCTCTTTATGCATCAAAGATGGTTTCCTATACTCAGGGTTATGTTTTGATGCGTACAGCTGCAGAGGAATATGGATGGGATTTGAATTATGGTGGCATTGCTCTTATGTGGAGAGGTGGATGTATCATTCGTTCAATTTTTTTAGGAAAGATAAAAGATGCTTTCGATAAAAATCCAAAACTCAGAAATCTTTTGCTCGATCCTTTCTTTAAAGAAAAGATATTGAGTTCGCAGAATGGTTGGCGCAGGGTTGTTTCCACTGCGATTGAATATGGGATACCTATCCCTGCATTTTCAACTGCTCTGGCTTATTTCGACGGTTACAGAAGTGAACGCTTACCGGCCAATTTATTGCAGGCACAACGCGATTATTTCGGAGCACATACCTATGAACGAATTGATAAACCAAGGGGTGAGTTCTTCCATACGAACTGGACAGGAAGAGGTGGAAAAACAGCCTCATCAACCTATTCGGTATAATCATCCAAAAACCATATATTCACCTAAATTAATAATTCACTCATGACAAATAAACCGGGAAAAATAGGCAATTACCGATGGCGTATTCTGGCTTTGTTGTTCATGGCCACTACAATCAATTACATGGACAGGACCATAATAGGTGTTCTTGCTCCGACATTACAGTACAAAATATTCAATTGGTCAGATGTAGATTATGCCAACATCAGTATCGCCTTTAAGATAGCCTATGCAATTGGGATGCTTACTATGGGAGGTATTATTGACAGGTTTGGAACCAGGATCGGCTATACAATATCCATTGGCATCTGGAGTGTTTTTGGAATGCTTCATGCAGCTGTCCGACCTGTTTTTAGCTGGGTTGTTTTTGCCATGGCCAGGTTTGGTCTTGGATTTGGAGAGGCCGGTAACTTTCCGGCAGCCATTAAAACAGTCGCCGAATGGTTTCCAAAAAAGGACAGGGCACTGGCAACCGGTATTTTTAATGCTGGTGCCAATGTCGGTGCAGTTCTGGCACCGCTGATCATCCCTCTTGTTGTAGTTGCGTCTACAGGGAAAAACTGGCAATATGCATTTCTTACTACAGGAATATTCAGTGCCATTTGGGTAGTATTATGGCTGAAAATATATCGCAGGCCAGAGGTGCATCCAAAAGTATCAAAGGCCGAGCTGGAATACATCAACAGTGATTCTTTAGTGGAGAATACTAAGAAACTTCCATGGACCAAAGTAATTTTTATAAAGCAAACCTGGGCATTTCCTATCCTAAAATTGACTGATGCAGTATGGTGGTTTTACCTTTTCTGGGCCGGTAAGTTTCTTTTTGATATGTTTGGATTGAACATCAATGCCATTGCACTTCCCCTTATCGCAATATACTTAATGGCAGATGTAGGCAGCATTTCAGGAGGGTGGTTTTCCTCTTATTTGATTAAGAAAGGATGGAGTATTAACAGAGCACGGAAGACAACTTTATTGATTTGTGCTCTCATAATATTACCTGTAATGTTTGTTACAAAAGTTCCTACCGGATTTAAGATTACTCCAGAGAAGCTGGAACTTCTGAAAACTGCTGAAGTGAAAGTTGACAAAGAAAAGGTACCAATTCCTCAGGATTTAATTGATGATGTTAAAACTTTTGAGGGAAAGGAATACAAAGCAGCAAGGGATTTCGAAGATGAACTTGCATTGGAACACGGCAGAACTGTCCTTGCAGATTACATAGAGGTTATTACTGACGCTTCAAAAACAGAGGATGGCACATATATGATTGACAATAAAACACTGGGGGTAGTAAAAATCCTTAATCTTTCAGACGACTTAAACTTTAGTATACAAAAAATTTACAGTAAAAAGCGAGAAAAAAAAGAAAAGAATTCCATTGCAGAATTTCGCGCTTTTGTTGAGAAGGAAACTGGAAAAACCATTATTCAAAAATACGAGACGCCAATTTTCAATACCATGCGAACCAATAAATTGTACTGGATTGCGGTATTGTTAATAGCCATTGCAGCAGGAGCTCACCAGGCCTGGGCAGCCAATATATTCACAGTTGTATCCGATGTATTTCCAAAAAAGGCTACGGCCTCGGTAATAGGGATAGGAGGAATGGTAGGTGCTTTAGCTGGAATTGTTGCTGATAAAATTTTAGGGAATTTGCTTACTTCGAGCGGTCCTTCGGCATATTTCTTTGCATTTGCAGGGGCAGGATTGATCTACCTTGTAACTTTGGGTATTGTGCATCTTCTTATGCCAAACATGATTCCTCTGGATGAAAATTTGAAACCAATTAAAAAATGAGGTATGAGATTCTGAAAATATTAAAGATTGCTATTTTAATTGCTCTCACCGGGTTTATTTTCTATGGGTGCAGACTGGAAAAAAAGAAGAAGGTGATCAAAGTGGCACATATACTCGATCCTTCTCATTCGGTTCATAAAGCAATGCTTTATATGGGAGAGAGATTGAAAGAGAAGTCGGGTGGTAAAATGGAGTTGCAAATTTACCCCAGTGGTCAGTTGGGATCAGAAAGAGAATGTCTTGAACTGCTGCAGATAGGAAGTCTTGCAATAACCAAGGTTTCGGCAGCAGTGATGGAGGGCTTTATTGAAGACTATAAAGTGTTGGGTATGCCCTATATTTTCAGAGATAAGGAGCATTTTTATGAGGTTCTTGATGGTGAAATCGGAAAGCAGATACTGCTATCCGGAGACCATATCTGGTTGAGGGGTTTGTGTTTTTATGATGCCGGTTCACGTAGTTTTTATACTAAAGACAAACCGATTTACTCACCTGATGATCTTAAAGGGCTCAAGATCAGGGTGATGAAAAGCATCACTGCCACCAACATGGTAAAAGCATTGGGTGGTTCTCCAACACCTATATCGTGGGGGGAACTGTATACTGCCCTGCAGAGTGGTGTTGTTGATGGAGCAGAAAATAATCCTCCGAGTTTCTATCTCTCACATCATTACGAAGTTTGTAAGTTTTATTCAATTGATGAGCATACTACTATTCCGGACGTCCTGCTTATCAGTACAATTATCTGGAACAAACTAAGTGAGGAAGAAAAGAGATGGCTTCAGGAAGCTGCAGATGAATCTGCCGTTGTACAGAGGAAATACTGGGCTGAATCAGAACAGGAAGCTTTGGATGGAGTGCGGACTGAAGGTGTTACTATTGTTTATCCCCGAAAAGACAAATTCTCTGAAAAGGTATTACCTCTCTATGAGAAAATGAGATCAAATGAAAAACTCTATTCTCTAATTGAAAGAATAAGAAATGTTGAACCTGAAAATACAGGCAATGAAGATCAGAAAAACAATTGACAAGTTTTTGGAAAAAGCCATGATAGTTGCTATGATCGTTCTTGTGCTGGATGTATTGTGGCAGGTTGTAAGTCGCTATCTTAATAAACTTCTGGTGAACCAGTTTTCACTTCAAATACCGACAAGGTTTTATGCATTTACCGATGAACTGGCCGGATTTCTCCTTATATGGGTGGCTTTGCTTGGTGCTGCATATGCTACAGGTAAAAAACAGCATCTTGCTATTGATTTATTGATTACCAAATTGAGTGAACACGGGAAGATCGTTTTATCCAGGGTAATTAATTTATTGATATTTGCTTTTGCAGTTTCGGTATTAGTTGCTGGTGGTGCATGGCTTGTGTATACCCGGTTTTATCTTGGGCAGGTCTCTTCCACAATGGAAATTCCCATAGGTTTTGTATACCTTATTTTACCGATTTCGGGTCTTCTGATCAGCTACTATGCTGCATATGATTTTTTTATTGTACAAAAAGAAACGTAAGAATCACAAAAAAAAATATTTATGGATTGGTTAGGAATAGTTGTTCTTGTCTTTTCATTTCTGGTTTTCATTTCTCTTGGAGTACCTATAGCATATAGCATTGGCTTATCCGGTATACTCACTATGCTGGTTAGCATTGATATGCTTCCTGCTTTGACAACCATGGCTCAGCGAATGGCTGCCGGCCTGGAAAGTTTTACACTGCTGGCAATACCATTCTTTATTTTTGCCGGTCAGTTAATGAACCGGGGAGGGATTGCAATCCGGTTGATAGATTTTGCCAAAGTATTGGTGGGTCGATTTCCTGGGGGACTTGCATTTGTAAACGTTATAGCCAATATGTTGTTTGGAGCAATCTCCGGATCAGCGACTGCCTCGGCATCTGCCATCGGGACCATCATTCATCCAAGAATGAAGGCGGAAGGATACGATGAGAATTTTAGTGCTGCCATCAATTCCAGTTCAGCCACGACAGGTTTGATAATTCCTCCCAGCAACATACTGATTGTATACTCACTGGCCAGTGGAGGAGTATCAATTTCTGCTTTGTTTGTCGCCGGATATGTTCCGGGAATTATTATGGGATTGATGCTTATGAGTGTTGCTGCCATATACGCTTATCGCAAAAAGTATCCTGTCGATGAAAAAGTGCCATTCGCAACAGCCATGCGCAAATTGTGGGATGCCGTACCCAGTTTGTTACTACTGGTTATTGTTATCGGAGGACTAATTGCCGGTTATTTTACTGCTACCGAAGCCTCGGCAATTGCTGTTGTCTATTGTTTGGTACTGGCCTTTATATACAGAGAAATTAAATGGAAAGACCTTCCCGGAATTATTCTGGGCACTATTTCTACTACAGCCATTGTTATGCTCCTTGTGGCAACATCCCTGGGACTATCATGGATCATGTCATTTGAAAATATACCGCAGAATGTAAGTGAAGGTTTAATTACTATTAGTGACAGCCCGATAATAATTTTGCTCATTATTAATTTGATTTTACTTTTTGTTGGTATATTTATGGATATGACACCGGCGGTATTAATATTTACACCCATATTTCTTCCGGTTGTTACACAGCAATTGGGTATGGACCCAATTCATTTTGGAATTGTACTTATAATGAATTTATGTGTGGGTCTGATTACTCCTCCTGTAGGTACTGTTCTTTTTGTAGGATGCAGTGTTGCAAACGTAAAAATTCAATCCGTAATCAGGCCGCTTCTACCGATGTTTGCGGCGATGATAATCAGTTTATTGCTGGTAACTTATATACCACAGCTCAGTCTGTGGTTACCCAGATTATTTGGATTTTAAAAATTATAAAAACAAACGATATGGTAAACACGATGTTTCAAATACGGTATGCCTCACATCCTTCGGATGTTAAAACCTATGATACACAGCGTTTGCGGGAACAATTTCTTGTGGATGACCTGTTTGTTGAAAACGCTGTGTCACTTGTCTATGCAGATTATGACAGGTACATTGTTGGAGGAGCATTACCAGCAGCTAAAAGTCTGAAACTTGAAACAATTGATCCTCTGAAATCTAACTATTTTCTTGAACGCAGGGAAATAGGGATTATAAATGTTGGAGGCAAGGCTATAATAAACATTGATGGGGATGACTATGAATTGAATTATAAGGAAGCTATTTATATCGGAAAGGGCAACAGGGAAGTTGAGTTTAAGAGTGTCGACAAAAAGAAACCTGCCAGGCTATATATAAATTCAGCTCCCGCCCATAAGGAATTTCCTGTCAAGAAGGTGACTCTTGCAGATGCATTGGTTCAGGAAATGGGTGATCTCAATTCATCCAACCAGAGAAAAATCAATAAACTGCTTGTTCATGGTGTTGTGGAGACAAATCAATTGCAGATGGGTATGACGGAATTCCAGGCCGGGAGTGTTTGGAATACAATGCCTCCGCATACGCATAGCAGAAGGATGGAAACGTATTTCTATTTTGAAGTGCCTGAAGGACAAGCCATTTGTCATTTTATGGGAGAACCCCAGGAAACCAGGCACATCTGGCTAAAAAATGAACAGGCCGTGATCTCACCGAGCTGGTCTATTCATGCCGGTGCAGGCACAGCAAAATACGCATTTGTATGGGGAATGGCAGGTGAAAATCTTGATTATGGCGATATGGATGTAGTACAACCCTCTGAAT
>CAYORG010000006.1:0-95125 GCA_964406315.1 uncultured Bacteroidales bacterium
CTTAGTGATTAGTAATTACCTCCGATTAGTGCTTTTCATAGCACCGGCTGTTAGCACCTGGGCATACAATAGGGACAATCCTTTCAAGTCTCTTTTATATTCAATCAATGTAATTACCAATTTCCAAAAAATCTGGGTTTCCCTTAATCGAAGCCACTTTATTTTGTGTGTGTTGGACAATAAGCCCTTTGGGCTAACAGGGAGGGAGTTTTGTAAGCTCTTTGACAAGCCTTTGGTGGCGCGATTGCCTTGTGAGGGCTTGACAATGTGCTTACAAATTAGGATGGCAAATGTATTATTTATCGAATTCATTTTTATCTTTTGTCATTTTATCTTGTAATCTATTAGAGATTTCTTCTATTGCATCAAATGGATAATCTACGATTGATTTTATCCCCAAAAGACAAAGTTTTGCAAACGAACTAAATTCTTTCGTTAGTTCTTTAGTAATAGCATCTTGCGGAGAATTGAAACGTTCACCTTCAATTCCCACATAAAGACTTTGATTTTTCCTGTCATTCAACAATCGCGAATTTGAATATTTTTCTCGTAGCTCTTTTAGTATATTTTTAAGGCTACTAGATTTTTCCGACATAATTTCAAAAATGGAAATCTGAATCCGAAGGACTTTTTTAGTTTTTGTCTGATGATGTTTGAAATTTCTTTGATTAAAGTATTCTTCGTTAATTTCAATGCCATTAATCTTATCTAGTATCGCCTGAAAAATAATCAACGCTTTACCGACTTCTTCTATTGCTAATTGATATAATGCATAGGCTCTAGAATAACGTTCGAAAATAAACAAACCATCTGCCTCTTCAATTAGCTGTGATGCATTTTCATATGAAAGCTTCAAACCGTTTAAAAGTTGAACTTCAGTCATAACGCGTTAATAGAGATAAAATACGGTACTGCAATCACTATTACCCCAAGTTAGTTTGATAAATTTTTCTGTGGGAACATAGATTAATATACCATCACCTGTTTTATAGCTTGAGACCTCATATATGTATGCTTTACCATTAACTGGGTCATTATTTGTCTTAAAACTTTTAACATTATAGGTACCCCAAGATTCCCGGCTTGATTTATCATAATTACTGACTACATAAAAATCGGCTTTTTGGCTTGATAAACTCCATCTCATTTGAGGTTCACCCATATCCTGTCCATTTTTTCCTGTACAACCATTTGTAAATCGACTAACTTTTACATCAAAATTTTGACAGAAACACGAAACCGAGAATAAACAGAAGATTAGTAAAAGAGTTGTTTTCATAGGTATATATTTTATAATTCACAGTATTTCAATTAATTTTCTTAAGATTGTGATACCATGTTCTTGTACCTTTCATGCTTTGAACAACGACATGTAGAGTATTTGGAGTAGAACTATAATCATTAATAAAAACGATAGTAAATTGGGTATCAGTTCGATAATTTTCAATATTCATGTATGCGTTATAACTAGTGTATAAGGCTTTCTGTTCCTCATTATACTCCTTTTCAATTTTTTCTGTAATATCCCATTTCATTGATAGATTATCTTCTGGGAAAATAACTTTAATAAATCCCATATTCGTGATATCACTAATATCAATTTCAATTTTTAACCGTTGAAACCTATGAGTGTTTTTACTTGGATTAGATTCATCTTCAAACCTCTGTTCATCAGAAATATAATAACCTGTGATGTTTTTTTGTGCAAATGAAGATGCATTTGAAACTAAGATTGACAATATTAATATAGTAAGTGTTCTCATAGTATTTGGATTATTTAAAACAAAAGAAGCATTGCAAATGATGTTCTATAATTAATCAATTCGATTCGTACTTTCTCATCAAATTGATTTGATTTGGCTAAATCACTCAAAGAATAATTTGATATCAAGAATTCATTTTCATCGCTATCAGTTCTTTGATACTTATATCCATTATCAATCGTTGAGATATACTTAAAGTAATGTCCATAAGCAAATTGTCCATTAACAATTGTTTGAAGATAATACGAGCCTTCCTGTTTCTTTTTAATTTTTATGTATGAGTTATTAGGGAATTCAGTAGTTGCACCCCATTTAACATTTGAATTTATATCGACATTTCTTGTAGTAGCTCCACTATTTAAAGCATAAATTGTTTCGTATGATTTATTTTCCTGTGAGAAAGTATTTAGTGAATAAAACAAAAAAAATATCGGAATAACCTGGTGATATCGTATTGAATAACTTAATTTATGAAAGTGACTCATTTATCCAAGAGTTTTAGAAAACCAATTAATGCTAATAGACCAATTCCAAGAATTAGTAATGCTTTTATATTTTTTAAAATATACGGGAAGAAACCTTCTCCAGATAAAAGACCAAAAAGACCCCATATAATTGGGAATATGATTATTAATAACCATACAGAATTTTTTTTCGAATCATTTTTCTCTTCTTGTTCCTTCATCTTTAATAAATTGTGAATTACCATTTAAAAGGATTGATAACCAAAAGACCCAAAAATATAGCCAAAACGATACTTCCAGCTATTATAACAATCTTCTGAATAAGGTCTTTTAATCGGTATTCTGAAAGAGCTATCTCATAATATTTATTGTCAATGTGGTAAAATACTCGGCGATAATCATTGTAAACATAGCTATCACTACTCCATCCGATAGCATGAGGATAAGAAGGTTTTACAACATTATCAAGAAAATGATACTCACTTCTTAAGTTTGGAAAATTATCAATAATACTGAACGCACCTTTTTGATAAAAGTCAATATCTGATTCTATTAAATATTCATAGGAATCATTGTAACTTGATTGTACTGTTGGGCGATATTGAATATTACTTGTATAAACCATATCTTTTGATGATATATGTTCGAATTCATATCCATTATCGATTTTTGTAATCTTTTTTATATCAAAACCACCCCGATTACAGGTATAATAATCAAAGTACCCCCGATTTTTAAACTTTGTCCATAATTCGTTATCCCATCTTACTGAAGAGGGATACTTGAGGGCACTAAAATCTAAACCATCAGTTTCTTTCTTTGGTTCGTTTTTTATATAATTCCTTTCCAAATTACCTTCAACTGAGTAGTTGGTGCCATCATAGATAATACTCTTACCTCCAAGTACGGATTCTATTTTGGATTTAAGGTTGTTATTGCTTTGGGTAATTTTCGTATTAATAACAAAATAGCTTATAATGGAAGAGAGGACGAGTAGAATCAAAAAAGTTAAAAATGAATATTTGACTTTATTAGATTTCTTTCTGTTTTTCTCTAAATATTCTTTGGGTGGTGGTGGTGGAACTTTTTTATTCAACTCAGGAATATCAGAAAGTTTTGTCCAATTTTCGAAAGATTCTTCCCAAATTAAAGTATCTGAATTAAGATTAAGTTTTAATAAATCTTCTTCTAATATTGGACCAATTTTGTCAGCCTTGTGTAAATAATAATATTCCTTCATTTATTGATAACGGGTTTAAAGATTAGGGATGTACAATTTAATGAAATATTTGAATATTAAGAAAATAATTATTCTCAAAGCTAAATTTCAGAAGTGAGTGGGTAGGCAATATTGCACTCTTTTACAAATTTCGGTTTGAGCGTTGGTTGGTGTGATTTGTAAATGTGTGCAATGTGTGTTGGCTTCCTCATTTTTGTCAGAGCGAGGGGAGACAAAATAAACCTCGCACACCTACTTCCTTTAAGACGGAGTACAAAACTTATCTTTTTTAAACTGATTGCTTTTTTATCTAAAATTGTTTGATGTACAATCTGCCATTGCCTTGGTGCTAACGTTGGCGGTATGGCCAGTAAGGGTTTGCGGGCGAATGTCCTATCAAGGTACACGAAAAATTGAAGCGAGCTACAACCTTACCCATACCACTGAAACCCTTATTGGCTATACCGCGTGTTGGCTGCAGTAATTATTGTTTTATTATCTTTCTTACAATTATATCGTTATCATTATATATTATTAAAAACATGATTCCAGATTTGAAATTACTAATATCAATAGAAATCTCATTTTTACTTTTATCCACTATAACACTCTTGATTATAAGCCCTTGTATATCTAAGAAGTCAATTTTTGTCTCAGTTCCGACTATTTCATTAAAATCTACTTTCAATATATTAGTTGTCGGATTAGGAAATACTCTAATATTAGGATTATTTTTTAACTGAACAGTAGATGTTAAGTTGTCTATCTTATGAAAATCTGTATTATCAAATCGATAAACACCTCCTCCCCAGGTAGCAATCCATTTATTACCATATTTATCTATAACAAGATCTTGGATATAATTATTTTCTAAAATGGAATTGCTAGTATTATATGTAATATCCCAATCAACTATGCTTCTTTTTAGTCCAGAAGAAGTCCCTGCCCAAAGATTTCCGTTTGAAGCTTCATATTTAACAACCAAAGTCTTTTCAGGAAATTCAGTATCCCAAACATAACCATTAAAGGATGCTAATCCCTCCATCGTGCCAATATACTTACTCTGTCCAATTATTTCAGTTGTGTAAACAATATTATGAGGTAATCCTGAATTTTCACGTGTATACTGATGCCAGATTCCATTATATTTTGATAAACCTCCATTAGCACTTATCCACATCACCGTGTCTCCTTCATTTGTTACGGAATAAACAAGGTCGTATGTTAATGAAGAATTTCCTTGATTATACAATCCCCAGTCATTTGAATTATAAGTAATTACACCTTTGTCAGAAGCTAACCAAAGAATAGAGTCATGTATTATTTCAACATCGAAGATATTATTTGATGCAATAGATGAATTGGTTTTATTAAATATTTTCCATGTGTCATTTTTTAGATTTGCTAATCCCCCTCCATAAGTTCCAATCCAAAGTGAATTATCCGTGCCTAATTTTAATGCATTTACATAATTATTTGGCAAATTAGAATTTTCGGTATTATATAAAGTATTTGTCCCTTCAATTATATCATATTTATATAAACCGACTTTTGTTCCAATCCACAAAGTATCTTCGTTTATGACCAAAGAGTAGACACAATCACAAGAATTATCAATACATTGAGAGAATGATTTTGAAATTAAACTTCCAAAAATTATTAATAATAATAATCGTTTCATAGCTTGATTATTTTATAAAATTTAGTACTTTTTTAGTCGGTGTTATTATTGCAGCCAACGTTTAGTATATGCAAAGTAGGCGATTTCGGGCTTCAAACTTATCAAACTGAGATGAAGCTGAAGCGGGCTACAACCGTTGAATTTACTACTATTTCGCCTATTTTGTATATACATTGTTGTGCCTCGTTTATTATCTTCTAGTTAATATAAACACAACAGGGAAAGTGAATCTAACATTTACAAATTGCCCGTCTAGTCTACCTGGAGTCCATGTCTCTGAAATTGATTCAACTACTCTGACAGCCTCTTTATCTAGAGCAGGGTCAACACCTCTTTCAATATGAACCCCAGTAATTTCCCCATTTTGGTCTACTACAAATCCAACAAATACACGTCCAGAAATTCCATTCTCCGCTGCAATATTTGGGTATCTAAGATTATTTTGAATGATTTTTCTAAACGAATCTAATCCACCTGAAAATTCGGGGAGTGTATCTGGTTGGAAAATATTATCAATGTATCGCTCTCCATTTTCCAACCAATTTTTGTTACTTATCATTTGGTTGTCCTTATATACTTCAATACTTTTATTGTTTCCATTCTCAAAATATGTTTTGAGTTCACCTTCAAAATACAAAGGAAAGGTTGACTTTGAAATACCTTCCTGTTTTATCTTTCCCGATTTATAGAAATCCTGAAATAAATATAAGTCATTAACTTTTTTGAATTTACGCAAATATTCATTCTTATATTTATTTTTATACACTGTTTTAATCAAGAGAGTAGAATCATTTTTTAGAATTACTGTTTCATCAGTCTGTGACTTAACCCATGCTCCTTCACGTTTATCAAAAGTGGATATCTCATATTTATTCTTCTTTACTTTTTTAATATCAAGATATCTTGAAGCTGATGCTTTATCAGCAGGTTTATTATTTGCACCATAATAAATTACCGTATCCTTCTGGCAGAATGAGTAATTAAATGTTGAAATTAAAATCAAGGTAATAATTAGTAATCTTTTCATAACCGGTTTCTATTAAATTTAAAAAAGCATATTAAGTTTTTTTCATAATCGTAAAATCAAACATATTGACTACAACAATTAAAAATCTATAATCTTGCAGTATCGCTCTCTAAATGAGGCACAACTTGTATATAACAACACCTTTGTTAGTTTCCACAAAATACACAATAATTGCCTATAAAACAAATTGTTAGTCAGATACAAACGTATGTAAACGTATACAAACGTTTAATTCCGGATAAATTAAGAATTTTTTTGTATAAACAAATTGAGTCATAACATGCATTTGAATTTGCTCATCGGATTGAGCTTTATTATTTTCAGTACCTGCAGTGGACATATCGGTCAACCGCCTGTTGCTGCCGGCGAAAATAGTACGTATGTACAACAGGGCAAAGGATTAATAGATCCCGAAGGAAACACGATCAATACACGATTTTTAACTCCCGAAAGCTTTACAAGAGTTGGTACAAAAGAAAATTCATTTCAGGACTTTCTGCGTACACTGCCCCTAAAACCTCACAATACAAAAGTAAAGCTGTACGACGGAAGAATAAAGGAGAATCATGGTGTTTACTGTGCTGTGGCAGACCTCGGAATTGGGACAAAGGATCTGCACCAGTGCGCCGATGCAGTCATGCGGTTAAGAGCAGAATATCTTTATGAACAGGAACAATACGAAAAAATTCATTTCAACTTCACAAACGGCTTTCGCGCAGATTATTCGGAATGGATGAAAGGGAAAAGAATACAAGTGGATGGAAATAATGCCCGGTGGATACAGTCGGTTCAGCCATCAAATTCATACAGCGACTTTTGGAAATACATGGAAACCATCTTTACTTATGCGGGTACCCTTTCCCTGTCAGGGGAACTGCAACCGACAGTCATTGAAAACATACGTATAGGCGATGTATTTATCCGGGGAGGTTCACCGGGTCATGCGGTAATTGTTGTGGATATGGCGGTAGATGAACAGGGAAAAAAGATCTTTCTCCTCGCCCAGAGTTATATGCCTGCCCAGGAGATCCAGGTGCTGAAAAATCCGGAGGATGAAGAACTTGGGCCCTGGTATTCAACCGATTTTGGAGAATTTCTGCATACCCCGGAATGGACATTCGAAAAAACCGACCTGAAACGATTTGCCGAAGAATAAATCAGCAAAGTTTTTTACAATAAGAAAATTTCATTTTCACAGATTTTTGTATTTTTATTTTTTGTACAAATACAATACTTCACCTAAACTATTTTTATTTACTCATTAAATCCTTGTATTATGGAACCTATGAAAAGCTTAGTACCAATGGCAAAGTGGTTGTTAAGAATTACAGTTGCCCTGATCGTATACGGTGCATTTTTAAACACTGCATTGTCATTTACATTCAGCGGAGCAGGGTATTACTTTGCTCTTTTAATGGTTATTTTCACCATTTTGTTGCTGGTTGGAGGATTCCTGAAAAAAAGCTCCATGACAGTAATTTCAGGTTTGTTAATCCTGGTACTTTCGGTGATCCTGATGTTTACCGGAGGGATCAGTCTTGGAAGCATTATTGCCAACTTTGCCACTGCAGCCATCGGATTTTATTTTATGGCACGGGGCAACTTGGGATAATAAAGTTGAAAAAGAAATAAAAAAGCTGATTATGCGGTAGTATAAATTACACTGAAAGTCTTACAATAACTATGTAACTGCATTAAACGACCCTGCTTTACCGGCAGGGTTTTTACATACAATGCCGACCGTTATATTATCACGTATGGAAGTACATCCTGCAATTGTTCGTTTTACAAACCGGAAAACATTTGATTTACCTGCCGGATCTGCCTGAATAGATTTTTTACACTTGATGTGAAATTGAACTAAATACGATCTTTTTTGACTGCCCGGGTTGAACTGGTTCCTGAGGGGAAATATTTTCCGGGATTGTTTAAAGATATCCATAAGTTTTCTGCAACCTGTATATCCTGTAAATCAATCGTATGATGGCCTGAGAAATATTGTTTTTAAACAGATCGAAAAAAGAATGCAACAGAACAATTGATCACTTCTTTCAACCGGCTGTAATTTATGCTCTGGCAATGCTTATTATTCTTTACACTACTGAATATCCGGCAAAAGGGAATTTAGATATTAAATTATTCCCTGATCAATCATTGCGTTGGCAACCTTCAGAAAACCGCAAATGTTGGCTCCGCGTACGTAATCAATGTAACCGTCGGCTTGCTGTCCGTGGTGTTTGCATGCTCCATGAATCGATTTCATGATCTGATGCAGACGCTGGTCTACTTCATCCTTAGTCCAGCGCAGTTTCATTGCGTTCTGTGTCATTTCCAGTCCTGATGTTGCCACGCCTCCTGCATTGGCAGCTTTTCCCGGACAGTACAAAAGTCTGTTCTTGCGGAAAATATCTATTGCTTCCGGTGTACAGGGCATATTTGCTCCTTCACAAACGCAGATACACCCGTTTTTCAGCAGGTTCAGGGCGTCTTCTTTATTCAGTTCGTTCTCGGTGGCACACGGAATAGCAATATCACATTTTACTTCCCAGGGATGCTTATCAGGAAAGAAGCGGGCACTTTTAAACTCATGTGCATAAGGTTCAACTATATCTTCATTACTGGTTCGTAATTCAAGCATATAATCAATTTTTGTTCCGTTTACACCTTCTTCGTCATATACATAACCGTCGGGACCTGAAAGTGTGATAACCCTGGCACCCAACTGGTTAAGTTTGGTCACAGCTCCCCATGCCACATTGCCAAAACCAGAAACAGCCACCTTCTTGCCTTCAATTTTTTCTTTGCGGTCAGACAGCATTTCTTTGGCAAAATAAACCACTCCAAATCCTGTGGCTTCAGGCCTGATCAAACTTCCACCCCAGTTTATGCCTTTCCCGGTAAGTATTCCGCTGAACTCATGGCTAAGCTTTTTGTACATACCGAAAAGGAAACCTATCTCGCGTGCTCCAACTCCAATATCACCTGCCGGCACATCAGTTTCAGGACCTATAACTTTCCATAATTCCAGCATGAATGACTGACAGAAGCGCATGATTTCATTGTTTGACTTACCTTTAGGTTGAAAATCAGAACCTCCTTTTCCCCCACCCATTGGCAAAGTAGTAAGTGCGTTTTTAAAAATCTGTTCAAATCCCAGGAATTTGAGTATGCTCAGATTTACACTGGGGTGAAATCGCAAACCGCCCTTGTAAGGACCTATGGCATTATTGAATTGAACCCTGTATCCCCGGTTGATATGCACTGTTCCTTCGTCATCCACCCAGGGAACTTTAAAAGTAAGTACCCTGTCGGGCTCGATCAGTCTTTCTATTATTCCTGCCGTGTGAAAATGCGGGTTGTTATTGTAAACATCTGCTATCGATTCCAGAACCTCATGCACTGCCTGTAAGTATTCCTGCTCTCCCGGATTTCTGTGCTCCAGATCCTGCATTATTTTATCAATATCCATGATTCAGAGTATATATGGTATTTTAAAGTTAGAGCATTCATAACAACTCTCAAAAAGCTTTGTTAACATTACATAAAGATAGATATACATTGGAGTTGAATCTTATGATATTCATCATTATAATCTAGTGTAATAATGCAATTGAAAAAGAATGATTTGAAGGACTTGCTCATGAAAAATAGCCGAAAGGGGTTGCTAATAAAAAATAGAATACCCTATTTTGTAAGAAAAAATTGGAATCGGTAAGAGTTGATAAATGGCTTTGGGCAGTGCGGATTTTTAAAACCCGGGCACTGGCTACCGATGCATGCAGGCATGGACGGGTGCTGGTTAACGGACTTCCGGCAAAACCTTCCAGAGAGCTGAGAAGCGGCAGCAAGGTTACTGTTCGCAAACCACCTGTTTTGTATTCCTATAAGGTAAAGGAAATTGTTGAAAAACGGGTATCAGCAAAAATTGTCGATCAATACCTGGAAGACCAAACTTCGCTGGAAGAACTTGATAAACTGAAGGTAAATGATACATTTTTCTTTAAACGGGAACGGGGAACCGGAAGACCTACGAAAAAAGAGAGAAGGGAGATAGATAAATTAAAAGGACAGGGTTAAATAATATATTCATGTTAATAGCACAGGAAAAAAGAAAGGAGAATATAGCGGAATACATTTTGTATATGTGGCAGGTGGAAGACACGATCAGGGCATGTAATTTTGATATGGACCTGCTTGAAGAAAGGATTATTTCACAATTTTCGAACAACAATAAAACCAAACAGGAAATAAGTAACTGGTATGCAAACCTGATTGTAATGATGCATGAGGAAAATATTAAAGAAGCAGGTCATCTTACCATGATAAACAACATAATAAACGATTTGAACGACTTGCACAAACAATTGCTGGTAAATAAGAAGGATACAAAATACCTTGAACAGTACTTCCTGGCATCTCCGAACATACATGAAATTGAAAAAAGGCTCGGAAGAGAACCTGTCAATGAAATTGATACCTGTCTTACTGCTTTGTATGCCTTACTTCTCATGCGTTTAAAGAAAAGAGAGATCACACGTGAAACCCTTGAGGCAATGCAAACATTCAGCAATCTTCTTGCCTTATTATCAAACTGGTACAAAAAAGTGGAACATGGGGAAGCAGACTTATAACAAATTTGTTGTTAAGAGCATAAACAGGCTGAAGATCAGGATATCCTGTATCTGTTTCCGGTCATGAACCTGTTCAATTTGTCACGAATTGATTTGGGAACCATACTCAAAAGCAGACCGGAAATTTTATATACACCCCCCGGTTGGATGAACAATTGGATCACTGCATCCGAATAAAAATAGGCGGTATCTTGGTTGATGAACAGGATGGTATCTTTGCCGGAAATGTTTGCCTGCAAAGTGTGTTTCTCATCAGTAAGATCGTTAATATCAATTCATTCGATATTTTTCAACAGGGCTCATTTTTTTTCAGAGAATAAACAATTGCAGAACATAAATTGAACTTCGGATCATAGCAAATGGCTTTCATAATTCGTATGAGTTTGTTATATTATTATAACATACAATACACGCGTAATGTTTTGGAAATGCCTTATTTTGCAACATTTTCAGCGTTTTTTCGTATGATTTTTATCAGGGATTTCTGAAATAATAAAAAATCTATCTATCTTTAAGTTCTCTTGAGACCAATTCAGAAATTTTTAGATACTAAACAATTAACCAATTCTCATTTAAACGTTGTGAAATGAAAAAAAAACATATTAAAAAGGAGCTTAGAAAATTGATTTCTTTTTTACAGAAGATCAAAATTCCATCAAAAATCGCTTTTATCATAATGGGTATTGCCTCAACTATTTGGCTGTTAATACGCGTAATTCCAAAGCCTTCAAGGATATATTACCCCTGTATGAAAGCAACAGCCCCCATGGCTTATTCTTTTATTGCCTACCTGCTGAGTTTGGGATCGTTTACGTTTTTTATGAAAAAAGCTCATTCACATTTTAAGCAATCGAAATACGTACTGTCTGTCATGTTTGTTTTGGTTGCTTTGCCTGCGGGTATCATCACCGTTATAGAAAACAATGATAAGATTATAGCTGCTACCTTAGATGATCTTCAGCCGCAGCAACCGGGAAATGAACCCATAGGAGTGGCGAAAGGTATTTTCCCCGGGCGTGTGGTCTGGGAACACAATGTGGATGCGACGGATGAAAATTGCACAAACAGCTCAGGCGATTACTGGTTTATGAGCGCAAATACAGACCAGGATGTAGTGAATGTTATGTTTTCCGATGGTTTAAAGAATTTAACCGGTGCTTCTTCTAATGCCAATGCCTGGGATTCCATATTCTATTATTACAACAACACTCATGGCCGGGGTGATGCAGGGTATGTGTCAGGAGAAAAGATCGTGATCAAGATCAATTTGAACGGGATAAACGGATCGGGTAACAGTGCAATCAATACATCACCACAGATCTGTTATGCTTTGTTAAACCATCTGGTGAATATTGTGGGAGTAGCTGAAGCAGATATTCATATCGGCGATCCCAACTGTTCTATGAATGATGCAACATATAACGCGTTGTTTCCCTATTTTCCCAACGTACATTACTATGGAAATGGTGCAGGACTTACTTCACCGGTGCAGTCATCAACCCCGGTATTAAAATTCAGCGATGATGTTCACGAAATGTATATACCCCAATCATACCTGGATGCTACTTACCTGATCAATGTGCCGGTATTTAAAAAGCACCACAGATCGGGGATATCCATAAGCAGTAAAAATCACTTCGGTTCATTTGCACCATTTCACGGTGGAGCATGGGATATGCATTATACGCTTCCATCTCCCGATGCCACAGGTGAAGCCACTAACGGCGATTACGGTGCGTATCGTTGCTTTGTGGATATCATGGGACATGAACATCTTGGAGGAAAGACTGTTCTTTTCCTTGTGGATGGGCTCTGGGGATCCACCAACTGGGGACATCCCCCGATAAAATTCCGGATGGCGCCTTTTAACAACGACTGGCCGAATTCTTTGTTCATTTCCCAGGATCCGGTGGCTGTTCAATCTGTATGTTTTGATTTTCTTTATGAGGAATTTGATGAGGATCATCCTACGGAAGGTTTACCGGCTACGAGTGAAAAAGGACCCTTTTCACGTTTTCCGGGAACGGACGACTTTCTGCATCAGGCAGCCGACCCTGCCAACTGGCCCACGGACCCGGTTATAGAATATGATCCCGAAGGTGACGGATCGGTTCTTGGCAGTATGGGAACACACGAACACTGGAACAATGCAACTGATAAACAATATTCAAGGAACCTTGGAACCGGAAGCGGTATCGAACTGTTAAGCAAATTTGTTAAAGGTCCTTACTTTAATCCCGATAACAGCGGGATACTGAGCGAAAAAGTGACTGTGATTCATATAGACTCGTTCGACGTAAAATGGTTCGGTACGGATATGGGAATTTCCCGTTTCGACGGCGTTGACTGGGATACAATAAATACGGATAGTATTTTACTTACCGGCGGTGGGAAAGACGCGGGATTGCTTAATAGTTATATTAGAGACTTAGCATACGAAAGAACAGGTTACGGTCATGAAGTATGGGTTGCCACAGACAGCGGTTTATCTGTATTGGGCTATACTATTGACGGAGTGACATCTGCTACGACATACCATACAAATCACGCGAATCCTGATATTGATATTATTCATGATTCCATCAGGGTTGTTGGTGTTGATGCAAGGCACAACCGATGGATCGGAACCCCTGCAGGGATCAGTATTTACCATGGAAGTGACTGGGCAGATACGACCTTTTTCTTCAGTGAGAATCTTGAATGGGATGAATTGTCCGATGTAGAGCTTACTTCAATGGATTCGTATGATAAGGACACCATGATTTATATTACTTCCCATGGAGCGGGTGTCATACGGTATCAATACGATGCTGTTGACGGCTTTACGGGAGCCTCGGCATATGGTGAGGACTGGTCGGGTCTTCTCTCCAATACAGTGAATACGGTTACGGTGGTTGACACTATACAATGGATAGGTTCTGCCGAAGGTGCATACTGGCACACAGGTAACGAGGTGAAACCACAGTCGAAATGGGATTATTTTGATCTTGACCTGATATCCAAAAGCAGTAATGTAACTGCTATCGAAGTAGATAATAACGGCAATGTTTGGTTTGGTACCGATTCGGGCCTTGTGATCAGAACAGATCAAGGGTGGTATGAGTATACTGACGATGAGGGGATTATAAATCCTGTGGTTAACGATATTAAAAAAGATTTTAGTGATCATGTCTGGATAGCTACCGATGGAGGTGTGGAATACTTCTCTGATATTCCGGGTGTATTGGTAACTCCTGAATTATCGAGCCAGGCAATCAATATTTCAGCAAGTGAGATCAGCAGTACCTCAGCGAAGATATCATGGTCTAATGGTTCCGGATATAACAGGGCAGTATTTGTCAAGTCCGGAACAGAAGGAACGGTATTGCTTATTCATGGCACATATTACTGGCCTGAAAAGGTATTCGGGGAAGGAGATGAAACAGATGGCTGGTATTGTGTTTATAACGGAATATTGGACACTGTGCGTGTATCGGGATTAACAGCGGGCACAACATATCGTGTAATGGTTTGTGAATATGATAATGAAGCGGGATTTGAGATCTATCAAACCAGTGCCGCAACAGGCAATCCGGTGAATTTCAATACAGAACCATCAGGTCTCTTGCATAATGAGACCGATGCGATAACAGTATATCCTGTTCCGTTTGATAAACATTTGTATATAGAAATGAAAAATGTAAGCTCTGATTGTATTGCCAGTATTTACAGTGTGGACGGAAAACTGAAACTAAAGAACAGATTAACGAGTGCGGAGAATGAAATCAATACTTCAGCCCTGCCGGAAGGAGTTTATATACTGCAGATAACAAATGGTAAGAATAGCTATAGTTATAAAATCGTGAAATAACGAATACACCTGATCGTAGTATTAAAGGCCCTTATCGTATGATGAGGGCTTTTTTTCTAACATAATCGATTCACTGAAATAGTCGATAGTCTCAAGTCATCAACTTTTAAACTCCAACACACATGCCATGTTTTCGAACCACTCCCAGTGCGGTTCGACATTCTTTTTTATCTTCCACATAAAAAAGAATGCAAAAAAGGTCACCGTTGAATAAAAATCACTTGAATTACTACGGAAGGTTTTCTACCTGCGGAAACCAAACTCACTCCTCCTTCGTCGTCGCTCAAACAGGGTTCCTCAAAAGCCACCGCAACGAAAATCTTCCTCGAATTCGTACGTGATTTTTATCAGACGGCCCTTATTTTGTTTCGGCGGGCAAAGCCAGCAATCAAAACAGTCTCAAGATGCAAGTTCCATTATATCAACCGCTAAACAATTAAATCCCTAAACTGATCAATGCTCACTAATCACGATTCACGAATCAATAATCACCATTTACCAATTCCCCGATTAATAAATTTCTAACAACCCAATACCCCAACTTCCAATAAACAATTACACGATTCAACATTACACAACTCCGAACTCTAAATTCATCTTCAGTCTTCCGTCTTCGGTCTTCCGACTTTTTATATCTGTCAACTCATCAACTGATCAACATTTAAACAATTACACAATTAAACAATTACACATCTTTTTCTATTTCTTGCTATAACAATTTACTATTTCCCCTATAAACATTCTGTGATAGTCTTTTTTCGGATAGAATTTTTTGTCGGCATCGTGCATCAAAAAATGATCAGGATTCAGGTCATCATAATAAACCTTTTTGCATTCAATACATAAGCGCGATTGTTCATAGCCAATATTATTATATGGTGTTTTCAGCGGTCGTAATCCTGAAGATGCTATTTTATCAATGTTTTTTCCTGATTTTGTTCCGCAAAAATTCAGAATATCACGTTCTTGTTCAGTGAAAAAACTCAAAGTAAAAAACTCATTGTTGCTGGCAAACTCAAAGGTATACCTGGTTGGTCTAATAAAGCAAATGGCAACGGGTTTATTCCAGAATACTCCTATTGTGCCCCAACTGGCAGTCATTGTATTGAATTTATCCGGTGTGCCGGCCGTTATCAACATCCATTCATCGCCAATGGCCTTAATAAAATTATCAGTAAGATGCCGGGGTTCGGTTTTTTGAAACAATTCGTCAATCTTTTGCATATTTCTGAGTTTACAATATTTTTCAGGGTGCAATTTTTATAAAATATGTATATTTAGCAAATCAAATCAGTTATAATATTCCCCTGTATGTATGAATCTCTCAAGGTTTTAGACAAAGTCCGGTTAAATTTTAGCTCGGAGGGACTTCTTGTTCTATATCTCACACTGGCATTTATCATGTTCGGTGTTGCCCTGCAGATTAAACCAGAACATTTTAAAAACATCTGGAACAACAAAAGACTTCCTTTCATCGGATTTATTTCCCAGTTCCTGGTTCTGCCTGCTGTGACGTTTATTCTGATTGTGATCTTTAACCGCTTTATAACACCGGCAGTAGCCATGGGAATGATCCTGGTTGCCAGTTGTCCTGGTGGGGGATATGGCATATCCTGGCTGGTTTAACAATAGCAGGAATATGGTCAAAATGGAAACCTAAGGATTAGAAAAAAACAGAATTATTTACTTTTGAGTGTAATTTCATCTACTGAGGTAAACAAAAAAATATGAGCAAAAGGGAAACTATAGATCATTGGTCGCTGTTGTACTGGTGTACGAATTTCTTTCTTGTGAGACCGATACACAATTTTTTTTATCGCAGGATTGAGGTGAAACATGATGAGAAAATACCAAGAAATGAGCCGGTAATATTAGCGCCCAATCATCAAAATGCAGTGATGGATGCCCTTGCGCTTGTTGCCGGTATCAACCGGTATCAAATTGTGTTTCTTGCCCGTGCAGATGTGTTCACCAGCAAGCTGGTTAATAAAGTTTTGACCTTCCTGAAAATTCTTCCGGTATACAGAATCCGCGACGGACGCTCTCAACTTCAGAAAAATGTTGAGATCTTTGATTTTACTTCAAACATTCTGCGTAATAAAGTCAATCCACTTTGTCTGTACCCTGAAGGGAATCATGGAGATAAGAGGCGGATAAGACCTCTGGTTAAAGGCATTTTCAGAATTGCATTTATGGCTCAGGCAGACTATAAAACTAAGCCCGGAGTTAAAATTGTACCTGCAGGCATTGATTATGGCGATTATCGGAAATTCAGACAAACACAATTCATAATTTTTGGTGATCCTATTGAGGTTTGTCAATATTGGAAAGAGTATGAAGAAAATCCTGCAATTGCAATGAACCAGCTTAGAGATCACCTTTCCGATGAATTGAAAAAACTGGCAATTCACATTGAAACTGAAAAATACTATTATTTGTACATGGGCTTACGAAGCATTTATGGTAAAACCATGCGAAGAAGAATGGGCCTCCGGGGTAATAGTCTGTATAACAAGTATCTGGCTGATAAAAACATGATTAAAAAGCTTGATCAATGTCTGGAGAAAAATCCGGAGAAAATAGAGAAAATGAACTCGGTTTTCAGAAAATACATGGAGTTGAGAAAGAAACTGAACTTCAGAAACTGGGTTCCCAAAAAGAGAAGATACAGCATTCTGCTGAATGTTCTGGGCATGATTTTTTCTATTCCGGTTTTGCCACTCGTTGTACTCGGATTGTTCAATAACTGGCCGCATTTTTTTCTGCCTCCCCTGTTGCAGAAAAATATAAAGGATACGCAGTTTCACAGTACAGCAAAATGGGGGGCCGGCTTTGTCCTGTTAATTGTATACTACCTGATACTCTTTGTCCTTGCATTGATTTTTATTCCTTTCTGGTGGTTAAAACTATTGTACATTGTAACTTTACCTTCAAGCGGTATTTTTGCTCTTGCCTACAGGAAATTCATAATAAAATCCTGGGCACGCATCCGGTATACCTTTGGCAGGATGAAAAAAGGATCAGAAACAAATGCATTGAAAGAGAACTATGACAAACTGATTGCCCTCACCAATGAAGCCATTGACTCTCTGTAGAAAATCAATCGGAAAGTGTAAAAAGATTATTAATTTCGGAGCCTGTTTTATGTTGGATCATGATGGATTATAAAGGGAAAAAGGTTTGGATAACAGGAGCTGCATCCGGAATTGGAGAAGCTCTCGCCAAAGAATATTCCAGGTTGAATGCCAGTGTGATTCTTTCTGATCGTGATGAGAAAAAACTCAAAGAGGTGGAAGAACAGTGCCGGGCAATGGGAGGAAAACCCTTCTTTGCTCCTTTTGATCTGGAAAATACAACAGAAATTATTGAGGTAACGAACAAAGTTTTAAAAGATTTTCCAAAAATAGACATATTGATCAGTAACGGAGGAATAAGCCAGAGATCATATGCTATTGAAACACCCATTGAAATTGACCGCAAAATTATGGAAATCAATTTCTTTGGTGCCGTTACATTGACCAAACAACTTTTGCCTGCTCTGATAGCGAATGGAGGTGGGCATATAGCAGTAACCAGCAGTATGACGGGAAAATTCGGATTTCCTTTGCGGACAGCTTACTGTGCATCGAAACATGCTGTGCAGGGTTATTTTGAAGCTTTGAGGGCTGAATTGTATGATAAAAATGTGAAGATTACTATTGTATCACCCGGAAGAGTTCAGACTTCCATTTCTTTGAATGCAATAGATAAGGATGGAAAAAAACATGGAGTGCTTGATAAGGGACAGGAGAATGGAATACCGGTTAACCTGTGCGCAAAGAGAATAGTGAGGGCAATAAAACGGAAAAAGAAGGAATTGTGGGTTGGAGGTTCGGAAATATTGATGATTTACATCAGGTTGTATTTGCCTGCTTTGTTCCATATCTTAGCTCGCAAAATCAAACCTCTCTAACAGATAAAATCAAGCAAATCAAATACTAATTTTATGAAGGAGAAGATTATCAGCGGCATACAGCAAGTTGGAATTGGAGTTCCAAATGTCCATGAAGCCTGGGGATGGTATAAAAAATACTTTGGTGTGGATGTCCGGATATTTGAAGAAGCAGCTCCTGCCGATCATATGTTTAAATATACGGGAGGCAAATCTCGCAACAGACATACTGCACTGGCAATTAACCTGTCAGGAGGAGGAGGGTTTGAGATATGGCAATTCACCGATCGTATACCCCAAAGCCCGGATTTTGAGCTGCAACTGGGAGATCTTGGTATTTTTGCTACAAAAATAAAGAGTAAGAATGTACAAGCTACTTACGACTGGTTTACTTCGGAAGGGCTTGATGTACTCAGTGAACCGTACAAAAAGGGAGGAAAGGAACATTTCTTTGTGCGTGATCCTTACAACAATATTTTTCAGGTGGTATCGAGTATGACCTGGTTCAGAAAAGAAAAAAAACTGACCGGTGCTGCCTACGGAGCTATTTTGGGTGTAACCGATATGGAGAGGTCCATCGATTTTTACGGTAGCATCCTTGGGTATGATGAGATAATCTATGATGAGATGAATGTGTTTGAAGATTATAGTACACTACCCGGCGGCGATAAAAGAATGAGAAGAGTACTGCTGCGTCACAGTCAGCCCAGACTGGGAGCCTTCAGTATGCTTCTTGGCACAAGTCAGATTGAACTGGTGCAGGTACTTAACAGAAAACCTGCAAAGATCTTTCAGGACAGATACTGGGGAGATCTGGGATTTATTCATATTTGTTATGATATAAGGGGGATGGCGATCTTACGCGAAGAATGTAAGGCTAAGGGATGTCCTTTTACAGTCGACACGGGAGACACTTTTGATATGGGGGAAGCAGCAGGTGCCTTTTCCTATACTGAAGATCCTGACGGTACCTTAATAGAATTTGTTGAAACACATAAGGTACCCATTTTGAAAAGGCTCGGTATTTACCTCAATTTGCATAAGCGCAACCAGAAGAAAGCACTTCCCAACTGGATGGTAAAAGCCCTGAGAATGAATAAAGCCAGGGACATAAAAATGAAACCGGCAGGATAGGGAGTTCGAATTTGATGATGGGAAGATGAGATATGAGATTGTGAGATGTAAGACTAGTGAACAGTGACTGGAGACTTACAACTTATACCAAATCCGCAATCCCCAATCCGCAATCCGCAATCCCCAGCTATTTCAAGTAGTTATAACTTATATCGAACTCACGTTATTTTAAATGAAAAACGCAGAACTTAACAGAACTGCGTTTCCTCTTTTTAACCTAAACTTAGCTTATGAAATCTTCACTTCCTTTGTTTTTGTAACTTTCACTTCAGCTTTCGGGATATGTACATTCAGTACACCGTTTTTGTGCTTTGCACTGATTTTATCCGCGTCAGTTTCTTCGGGAAGAGTGAATGATCTGCAGAATGAACTGTAACCAAATTCTTTGCGAATGTAATTATCCTTCTTTTCTTCCTTTTCTTCTTTTTTTTCTGAAGAAATAGTCAATACGCCATTTTCTACAGATACCTTGATATCTTCTTTTTCAAGACCGGGAGCTGCAACCTCTATACGATATTCTTTGTCGGTTTCTTCAACATTGACTGCAGGATGTGATGATCCCTTGTGGTCGGTATCCCAGTTAAAAAACCCCGGCAAATAACTATCGTTGAACAATTCATCCCAAAGATTTGTGCTTGAATAATTTTTTCTTCTTACAATAGTTGGTAACATAATTTTGTCCTCCTGATTTATTTTTAGTTATACATGTTTCATTTTGAATTCAACGTAACACAGGCAACTTATATGCCAATGAGTATATACTGACATAATGGCACTATTTCAATTAAATACATGACAACATGACATATTAAATGATTTGTATCTTTCTTGTTTGTCAGGAAAAACTTGTGGGGAATGGTATAGGTGTTTGTTGGTTGGTCAGTGTTTGATTGACTTCCCTGCCAGCCGGCAGGCTGGGTCGAGCTTGCTTCGCCCGGTTGTGGATTCGTTAAACTGGTGAATGGTAAGTACCATGATCCGCATTTCTGAAACTAAAGACTAGTGAGTAGCAACTTTTTTCGACTCCGCAATCCGCAATCCGCAATCCGCAATCCGCAATCGAATGATCCTACAACCACTTTCTTCTTTTAAAAAAAATAAACAGTCCTCCTCCAACAAGTAAGACAACGCCCCAGAAAATAGGATAACTGTACCTGAAACCTAGCTCGGGTATGTATTCAAAGTTCATCCCATAAATACCAGCCAGGAAAGTAAGAGGAATAAACACGGCAGCAAAAATAGTCAGCACTTTCATGATATCGTTTGCCCGGTTGCTGTTATTGGTATTATAAACATTCAAACCGTCAATTAAAAGATTGTTATAAACCTCAATACTTTCTTCTGCCTGGGTTACCAGATCGGTAAGATCGTTCAGGTAGGTCATGGTTTTTTTATTGACGAATAGTCTATCAGACTTCAACCAGATCATTAGCAATTCTTTGGCAGGTCTGATATTCTTCCTGAGGTAATTCATTTCTACCTTGAACTGGTAAATATCAGATGCGATTTTATTATCGGGTTTGGTAATGATCAGATTGCCCAGTTCTTCAATCTTATCACCAATCTGAGCAATGATATCGAGATAATGGTCGACAATGGTATCCATAAGTACATAAAGGAGGTAGTCACTGCCTGAGGTGCGCACCCTACCTTTGTTGCTGCGTATCCTTTCACGCACAGGATCAAAAAAGTTTGCCTTTTTTTCCTGGAAAGACAGCACATAATTTTCACCCAGGACAAAAGATATCTGATCGGCGCTGATGCGATAAGTATCAGGTTCGTAAGTCAGCATTTTCATGATAAATCCGAGGTTCTTTTCCCCTTCTTCGAATTTTGGTCTCTGATCGGTCACTAATATATCTTCAAGCAAAAGAGAAGGTATATCGAAAATTTCTCCCAGTTTTTGTATCACTTCTGTATCGTGTATACCATAGACATTGATCCATGAAACGGTTGGCAGGTTTTTCAGGTGTCGGAGTTGCTCCAGGTCAGTAACAACAGATTCGGTCAGGTTTTTATCGTCGTAGTCCATCAGAGAAATCTGTGGAGTATCCATTTTCTGGTTACCAACAAATACCAGAGAACCTGGTGCCAAACCTTTTTTTTGGGTACGATCTTTAATGAATCGGGACATCTTTAAATGTTTTTGGTTCTTGCTAATTTCGGGTTTTTAACCAAGAAGCGAAAGGGAAATTTTAAACCGGAAGGAATTAATTCCTAAAATCAAATCCTAAAATACAATTGATACCTGAATTCGAATTTTGAAATATTCATCAGTAGTTATGGTGATTTGTGATTGGTAAATGAGTTTTTAAACCGGATAAGCTCTATTTAAAATATATGGGAAATGGAAAGGAGTTTCATATATAGAAAACTGTTATGAGTTTAATCATATGCCCCGTCACGATGAACATATATAGTTTTCATCGATTGATTAAGGTTATTTGTCTATTTGTTTTTCTTATAATGATCAGCTGGCTTATTTTTGCTTCTATAACATAACAAAATATAAGTCCGGAATTTTTTGATTTGTCTACCGGAATAGCCGGTGAGATTCTTCAGAAGTTCTCAACCTACAGAGTAATACTAAACTTACTTTCCTGCAATAAGATCGATTTGTACCTGCATTTCGTCATCAATATAATTGTCTTTCAAATCGGCGAAAATGCTTTTTGACATGGTTTCAATTTTCCATTGGGTTCTGTCAAGCACAATAACAGGAGTACTTGCTTTCACAGTTCCATCTTCAACAACTACATTCGCAGCGAAAGTTATTTCCCTGGTGATACCTCTCAAATTCAGGTTGCCGGTGATTTTGTAATTGCCGGATCCTTGTTTTTCTATACTGGTGATCGTAAAGGTACTGAAAGGGTATTTTTCAACGTAAAAAAAATCTTCACTTTTCAGATGGTCCACAAGTTTCTTATTCCAGGTTTCCGATTCCAGATCCAGGTTTATGATACTGTTAAGATCAATTGTAAAATTACCTCCTGCCAGCTCACCGTTTTTAATCAGAACTGAGCCCTTCAAGATATTCACCGTACCGATATGCTTGCCGGCAGGTTTGGATCCAATCCAGGATATCTTACTTTTTGCTGTGTTAACCTGATATTCAATACCCGTGGTCTGAGAGAAAACACTCAAACCTGGCAAAAAAAATACAGCTATAATTGTCTGGATAAAAATTTGTTTGTTCATTATTCTTCCTCTGTTTAATTTCATGTAATATAGCATATAACAAGTTTGATGGCCCGGAAGTTCAAAAAAAGATCAATCAGGTATAATTACAGGCAGGCAACTCAAATTGCATGCCCTTATTTTAATCCGCTGCGTATCAATAAGGGCTCAATGGAAGGCTTTTGTCCTCTGAACGCGATGTAAAGATCCATTGGATGATCGGTACCTCCTTTTGAGAGAATATTTTTTCTGAAGCTGGCAGCAGTTTTCTGATCAAATATACCGTTTTGCTTAAACAGAGAAAATGCGTCGGCATCAAGTACTTCTGCCCATTTGTAGCCATAATAGCCGGCTGCATATCCTCCGGCAAAAATATGAGAGAACGCCGGGCTCATAGCGGTACCTTTTGTTTCGGGCAGCAGTTTTACAGATTGCATGGCTGTTTTTTCGAAATTTACCACATGATCGTTTACAGGTTCTGTGATGCTGTACCAGGCCATATCATTTAATCCAAAACTTATTTGTCGTATGGTGTAATATGCAGAAAGAAAATTTTTGCTTTCAATGATCCTGTGGATCATTTCTTCAGGCATTTTTTCATTGGTTTGATAATGAAAGGCCACCATATCCAGCCACTCTTTTTCTTCTGCCCAGTTCTCCATAATTTGCGATGGCAATTCAACGAAATCCCTGTATACAGAAGTGCCGGCAAGAGTTCTGTAAGTCACATCACTGAACAGTCCGTGAAGCCCATGTCCAAATTCATGCAGAAGTGTTCTGACTTCACTATAAGTAAGCAAAGAGGGTTTTTCATCAGAAGGTTTGGAAAAATTAAATACAAGGGATATATGCGGTCTGAAATTTGTGTTCTCCGTCTTGAACTGCTGAACATATTCTGTCATCCATGCCCCCTGTCTTTTGCCTGCTCGAGGAAAATAATCCATATACAGCAATCCGATAAATTCACCGTCTCTCTCAAGAACATCGAAGACTTTCACATCTTTATGGTATACCTGGACTGACTTGTTTTCCTGAAGACGAATTCCATAAAGTTTGTTGGCAAGCATGAATACCCCGTTTTCAACATTTTCCAGTTTAAAATAAGGTCGTGTAAGTTCATCGTCAATATTGAATTTTTCCTTTTTCAGCTTTTCCGAGTAATAATTCAGATCCCACCGTTCCAGCTCGAAATCAGTGCCAAGACTTTTTGCATAGTTTTTAATTTCTTCAATTTCTTTCCTGGCCGAAGGAAGATAGGCAGTGATCAGGTCATCAAGAAATGCATTTACATTTTCAGCTGATTCTGCCATTCTGTTTTCAAGTGTGTATTCTGCATAGGTATTATACCCTAGAAGATTTGCCTGCCTTAATCTAAGTTCAGCAATTCTTTTGATGATTTCACAATTGTTGTTTTCATTATCCTGCAATCCTCTTTTACCATAAGCCATGAACAATTCTTTGCGCAGTTGCCTGTTATCAGCATATTTCATGAACGGCACGAAACTCGGGGAATGAAGTGTAATTGCCCATCCTTCCAGGTTCCTGCTCTTTGCTTCCGAGGCAGCCTCTTTTACCAGGTCTTCCGCAAGACCCGAAAGGTCTGATGAGTCAGTAATATGCAAAGCATATCCGTTCATTTCTGCGAGTACATTCTCATTGAACTGAACAGAAAGTTTTGCCAGTTCTTCTGTAATCAGCCGGTATTCTTCTTTATCAGCGCTATCAAGATTTGCTCCGCTACGTACAAAATTTTTGTATGTTTTTTCAAGAAGTGTAAATTCTTCAGTATTCAGCTTTCCGGCTTCTTCTGATTCATATACTGTTTTTACTTTTGAAAACAGGATGGGATCCAGGGTAATATCGTTCCTGAATTCTGCAATTCGGGGAGACATTTCTTTCGTAATCTTCTGAATGTTTGTGTCCGTTTCCGCAACATTCAAATTGAAAAGCAAAGCGCTGAGAGTTTCAAGCATAAGTCCGCTGCGATCAAGGGCTACAATTGTATTGTTGAAATCGGGAGTTTCTTCATTACTGATAATAGCATGGATTTCTTTTTTTGCCCTGGCAAATGCTGTGTCAAATGCAGGATGAAAATGCTCAGGTTTTATTTCAGCAAAAGGGATTGAACCATAAGGGGTATCAAATTTTGACAATAATGGATTGTTCATAGTTTTATTTGTCTTTGTGCAGGCAACAGCAAATATTGCAATGAGTATAAGATATAAATACTTGTATTTCATTGTATGATTTTTTGCAATGATATCCATTTCAGATAAATATAAAAATGTTAGATATCATGTAAAAGAATGAATGACTAACCCAGATTATTCCTTTCTATTTTATTTATCCGTGATATATTTGTCATCAAAAACAGGTAAGCACTACTTCAATATTTCTTACAATGAAATTCACAACTAAATTTTTACTCTCCGTTCTTTCAGGATTTCTTTTATCACTTGGCTGGTATGAATGGGGATCGGGATTATTCCTGTTCAGCGGACTTATACCTCTTATGTTTGTTGAAGAATATGTACCTTCCGGTAAAAAGGGTGCAGGGAAGCAGGTATTTCTTTTTGCATCATTGTCTTTTTTTGTGTGGAATATCCTGGCTACCTGGTGGATCAAAAATGCTTCTTTGGCGGGATTGGCTGCAGCAGTGATTGTCACTGCATTTTATATGTCGGTTCCTTTCTGGTTGTATTCTATAACAAAAAGAAAATGGGGCAGATACATTGGCTATGCATCCTTAATAATATATTGGATAGCATTTGAATTTGCATACAATCATGGTGAAATATCATGGCCATGGCTTACCTTGGGCAATGGTTTTCTTTTCAATACAAGACTGGTGCAGTGGTATGAATATACAGGCGTTTTCGGAGGATCGCTATGGATTTTGTTGATGAATATATTGATTTTCGATGGTGTGAGACGAATGATTATCAGGAAACCGGTTAAGCAGCTAAGGTGGCTTACATTTTCAGCTTTTTTGTTGATTGTAGTACCTATGGCTTTTTCCTTTATAAGGTACAAGACATACGAAGAAGAAAAAAATCCCAGGGAATTTGTTGTTGTTCAGCCAAACATTGATGCTTATATTAAGTTTATTGATATGCCACAAATTGAACAAACAAAGATACAGATTGCTGAAGCTGCGAAATTAACGAGAGAATCAACCGATTATGTTATTGCTCCCGAGACTTCCATAAGCGGGCGATTCTGGATTGACAGGCTGGATCATATACCGGATCTTCAAATGATCAGGGAATTTCAAAAACCCTTCCCGAAATTAAAATACGTAGTTGGCATTTATTGTTATGAGCGATATAACTCCTATGCTGAAGCGACAAAAACTGCTCGTCCTATGGGGAATACAGGGTATTATTACGATACTCATAATTCGGCTATTCAACTGGATTCTACTCCCTATATACCCATATATCATAAATCTCAGCTGGTGACAGGAGTAGAAAAAATGCCATACAAATGGTTATTCAAACCGCTTGAAAAACTGACTTTACAACTTGGAGGAATATTCAGAAGTCATGGTATACAGGAAGAGAGGGAAGTTTTTGAAGCGGCTGATGATCGGGTGAAAGCAGCCCCTGTGATATGTTATGAATCGGTTTTCGGTGAGTATGTAGGGGATTATATAAAAAAAGGAGCAAATGTAATCTTTGTGATCACAAACGATGGCTGGTGGGGAGATACTCCCGGACACCGCCAGCACAATGCTTTATCTTGTTTACGGGCAATAGAAACCAGGCGCAGTATTGCACGATCTGCCAACACGGGCATATCATGCTTTATTGACCAGAAAGGCGATGTGCTTCAAAAATTAACATGGTGGAAAAGAGGAGCTATACGTGATCAATTGAATTTGAATGAGAAGATCACTTTTTATGTAAAGCATGGAGACTATCTGGGGAGAATGATGTTTATTCTGGCAATTGCCGGCATATTAGCTTTGATCATAACAAAGATATCAGGGCATTTCATGAACAGATGCTGATAAAAATTAAAACACCATTGAGCATCGGGAAAAATATAAGGATAAACCATTGTTTTTCACAAATTTATTTTTTTTCTTATCCAATGCAACTACGTATGCAATTCGTTGTCATTTAATGCGAAAACCAGTAACAACTTGGAGGTATCATACCAGGACATACATCGTGATATCATTGAGCTAAGCAAAGCAGGGAATAGTAAAGCTCAGTTTCAGCTATACAAGCTATATTCCAAAGCTATGTTCAATATATGCTGTCGCATGACAAACAACTACGCAGAAGCTGAGGATCTTCTTCAGGAATCCTTTGCAGAAGCTTTTTTAAAACTTGACAGTTTCCGGTTTGAGTCTGCTTTTGGTGCATGGCTGAAAAGAATTGTAGTTAACAAATGCATTAATCATCTTAAAAAGCGGAGGGCTCAACTGGTTTTCACCGATACCATCCCCGAAAATACCTATGAAGATGACCAGAACATGGATTCTGTGTATTTGGATGTAAAGAGAATCCGGAATGCTATGGAGCAATTGCCTGATGGCTATCGGGTAATTTTTTCTCTCTATCTTATAGAGGGTTATGATCATAGTGAAATTGCAAAGATTATGGGAATTTCAGAATCAACTTCCAAATCGCAGTTCTCACGTGCAAAACAAAGAATTAAAGAGATTTTAAAAGATACAGAATCATGAAAGATAAATTTGAGGAGTACATAAGGAAAAATAAAGCGGAATTTGATCTTCGCGAACCGAGACCCGAACTCTGGAAGGGAATCGAAAAAGCAATTTCGGTTAGAAAAGCGATGCGCTGGCGCTTCTATCTTTCGCGTGCTGCAGCTGTACTTTTGATATTTGCTGCCTCATTTATTGCCCAGCGTGTATGGATAAATGTTAAAACGAACATTGCCCAGAGAAGAAATGCTGTTGAAATAGACATTCCTGAACTGCGTGAAGCTGAGATGTATTATACGGGGATGATCAATGCCAAGCTTGAGGAAATCAAACCTCTGCTCTCACAGTATCCTTTACTGGAAGAAGAGCTCGAAACAGATCTTTCTGAGCTGGATAGCATCTATGACGGATTGAAAAATGATTTGAAAGACAACATTGCAAATCATGAGGTGATTGAAGCGATGATCCAGAACTACAGGTTGAGAATTGCAATTCTTGAAGATCTGCTGATGTTCCTTGAGCCGGAAAAAGAAGAAAATAATTCAAACAATATCGAACGAATATGATTTACAGAACTGTTCTTTGTTTATGGCTCGTACTTTTTTTATACCCCGGAGGGTTGTTGGGGCAGGTATACTCCGACCATAAAGTACGAAAATACAAAATCACTGAAAAAACTACTGTTGAGGTAACGAACAAGTATGGTAAGATACATGTCATTACCTGGGATAAAGACAGTGTGAAATTTGAGGTTGATTTACGTATTAGCGCGAATAGCGACCAGAAAATGCAAAAGCTGAAAGACAATATCAGCTTTGACTTTACTGCCACAAAATATTATGTTGTGGCCAAGACCCAATTTAGCAATCAGGCGGGAATTATTTCCGATTTTGTTGATGCATTTATACCATCCAACAGGGTGACAATCAATTATTTGGTTTATGTACCCAAAAAAGCAAATCTTAAAATAGAGAACAAGTTCGGCGATATATATATGGATGATTTTGCAGGCAACCTGGAAATAATTCTTTCCAATGGCGATATCAAAGCGAACACCCTTACCGGTTCGCCAACGATCAGAATGAGTTCAGGAGACGGAACCATTAACAGCATTCAAAATGGTAAAGTTTTTGTAGCCTATTCAGATCTGCAGATAAAATCTGCCACAAATTTGAATATGGATACCAAATCATCTAGAATAACCATAAACAAAGCAACAAATGTTCGTATGAATTCCAGCAGAGATAAATACCATATCGAAGAGATCGGTGAGTTATCCATGACGGCTTATTTTACAGTGTTAAATGTTGATAATCTTAAGAAAGAACTGTATTGCGAATTTAAGTACGGGAATATCTTTGTTGAAAGGGTGTATGATTCCTTCTCATTCATTAATATTGAGTCGGAATATGCAGATATTGATTTGTATTTTAACAGGAACACCTCATACAATTTAGACATTACACACAGCAACGATGTATATATTAATTTGCCGGCAAGTTTAGCCAGAATGAAGACCAAAGAACTTGATCTTCAGGAAAAGCTGAAATTAACGTATGGAAAAATAGGAAGTACAGCTACTGAAACATCGCATAAAGTGAATATCAGGGCAATAAAGAAATGCATTGTGAACATTGTTCATAAATGAGAGGAATTCATGAATGATGCAACTTTTATATAGTAAGTTTGTCATTATAACCACAAAAAATACAATTGAGATGAAACTGAACAGAATATATAAAATACAGCTTTTTCTTGTATTCGCGTCTTTCTTATTCAACGGTTGCGATGAATTCTTTAATTGTATTGACGGGAACGGAATACTAAAGCAGGAAAAGAGATTTGTATCTGAGTTTTACGGAGTTGAAAATACCACATCGATCGATGTTGATATTACTTCCGATTCTGTATATTCTCTTGAAGTCACGGCCGATGAAAACTTACTGGGTATGATCCAGACTACGGTAAGGAACGGGAACCTGGTAATAAGTATGTCGACTGACAGGTGTATCAATACGGACAATGATATGCTTATCGAAATACAAATGCCAACAATGGATTACATTGAATCAACAGGTTCAGGCAATATGGATATAGACGATTTCGAATGCGGTAATCTGGAAATCACCAATAGCGGATCAGGAAAAATAGACATGACAAATGTTTATTCCGGTGTAACAGTTGGACTGAACCTTTACGGATCCGGGAGCATTTATATTGGAGGGAAAGCCAGGGTTGGAGAATATGTTCTATCCGGTTCAGGAGATATTATGGCGGATGATTTGATGGTAGATGATTGTTACGTAACAAATTCAGGTTCAGGTACCGTATATTGTTTTGCATATGATTATCTCAAGGCTACATTATCCGGTTCAGGCGATATAATATATTCCGGAAATCCTCTTGTGACTGATTTTACTGATAACGGATCGGGAGAAATACGAAGTAGAACGAATTAATGCTTAGTACATTGATGAAGTACTTTACTGGCTGTTTTATATTTTTATTTTTTTGTCTTGCATCTTACTCTCAGAATTATACGCGTGATGCTGGGATTAGAATAGGAGACGGATTCTTTGCAAGCTACAGGCAGTTTTATGATATTGACAAAGCGATGGAAGGATTTGCAGGATTTACAAGAAGAGGATTCAGGCTTGGTGCTTTAAGGGAATGTTTTAAACCTGCTGCAACCAACCGGACAGAAAATTTGAAGTTCGTATATGGATATGGCATTCATGCAGGAGTGACTTATACCAATAAATTTACTATTCTTAATCGTGTTTATTATCACGATTGGAAGTGGAGCCCTCAGTTTGGCATTGATGGAATTGTCGGATTTGAATATACGGCTCCCGAGTTGCCATTGCTTGTCAGTGTTTCGCTTCAACCTTATTTTGAATATTCATTGAATAGATATTTTCAGCTGAAACCTTTTAATTTTATTGTGTCATTTAATTACAGATTTTGAAAAACTAAAACTATGAAAAAAATATATTTATGTATTGCATTCTTATTCTTTGCCGGATTTATTCTGGCTCAGGATGAAGAAGTTGTCTACCACGATAGCGATCAGGAATTTAGAACAATTTTTGGTGACAAGAAAGTGGGAGGTTATGGGGGCATTGGTTTAGGGTATTCACAAATTGACGATAAACACGCCTTTGTATTTGATGCCCGTGGGGGTGTTGTATTAGGACACTATCTGGCAATGGGGTTTGGCGGAGCAGGTTTTATTAATTCCTATGAATACAACTTGGCTCTTAATAAGGATGTAAGTCTGGTGGGTGGATACGGTGGCATTTTTATTGAACCCATAGTGTTTCCTAATTCCAGTATTCATTTATCATTCCCAGTTCTTTTCGGAGTTGGCGGGGCTGCCTATACTTCATTTGTAAGAGAAGAGGACAATGAGTATGAGCAGGATAATAATGTAGAGGAAACATCAGTATTTATGCTTATTGAACCTGCAGTTGAGCTGGAATTTAACCTAACAAAATTTATGCGCATGGCCGGCTTTTTCTCTTATCGTTTTACCAGCGATCTTGATATTGAATATATACAGGCGAATGCACTTACAAATTTTACTGCCGGAGTGAGATTTAAATTTGGTAAATTTTAACAAGGATTAACATCCTATTCATATGTATTAAAGAATTATTTTTACAACCTCTGTTATAGTAAAGTGTATAGCAGAGGTTTTTATTAATTGAACCCGACCATGAAACAATTTGTAAGTGTACTTATCTTACTATCAATTTCTGTTCACGTTTTTACACAACAGAAATACACTATCAGTGGCTATATTACTGATGATCTAGGTGAAGAATTAATAGGAGCCACTGTACTGATTCCAAAACTCTCAAAAGGCGCCATAACCAATACGTATGGATTTTATTCACTTACACTCCCGGAAGGCAAGTATGAGATTGAAATTTCATTTATAGGATATTTGAGTGAAAATGTTGTAATACAATTGGATATAGATCAAAAAATGAATTTTTCACTCGAAGAATCTTCTGAAATGATTGAATCGGTTGAAATAGTTGCCGAAGGGAGAGATGTTAATATCAGGGAAGTTGAGATGAGTACCAATACACTTCAAATGAGAACCATTCAGAAGTTGCCCATGTTTATGGGCGAAACGGATGTTATAAAAACCATTCAGCTGTTACCGGGAGTATTGTCATCCAATGAGGCTACCGGAGGTTTTCATGTCCGGGGAGGTGGCGCGGATCAGAACCTGATATTGCTGGATAACGCTCCTGTTTATAATGCATCGCATGCTGTTGGATTTTTATCTGTTTTTAATGCCGATGCTATAAAGGACATAAAGTTATACAAAGGTGGAATTCCTCCCGAATTTGGCGGCAGACTTTCTTCCATTCTTGATATACATATGAAAGAGGGGAATAAAAACGAGTTTCACGGAACTGCAGGAGTTGGAACAATTACAAGCAGATTAACACTGGAAGGACCTGTAGTACCCGGAAAAGTCTCATTTCTCATGTCTGGAAGAAGAACCTATTTCGATTTGTTCCTGCCTTTTGCCGAGGATAGTATGGCACGTGAGAGCAACATCTATTTTTATGATCTTAATGCAAAGATAAATTACAGTATTAACGATAATAACAGGGTATTCTTATCCGGATATTTTGGCCGTGATGTGGTTAAATTTGGAGATATGTTAGGCATGGACTATGGTAACTTTACCGTCACAGCCAGATGGAATCATGTATTCAATCAAAGGCTGTTCATGAATGTTTCTACCATGTACAGCAACTACAATTATACCTTTAATTTCACAGAAGGATTTTCAAAGGTGAATTGGATTACATACATAAGGGATATTAATCAGCTGTTTGATTTCACGTATTATCTGTCTCCTGAAAATACAGTAAAATTCGGAGCACAGGCCATTCTTCACAATTTCAATCCGGGACATATATATGGTCAGTATGACGATACCAGTAAATTTGATCTTAACATCCCAAACAACTATTCTCTTGAATATGGATTGTATGTATCCAACGAACAGGAAATAACCTCACGACTTACATTACTATATGGTCTGCGATATTCTTTTTTTCAGAATGTCGGACCCGGACAATCGCTTGCTTTTGATAAGACCGATCCGGAAAATTATGTTGATACAATAACTTATAAATACGACAGAGGGGAGACTTATAATATATTTCCCGGTGGTCTTGAGCCTCGTCTGTCGGTGAGGTATACACTGAATACATTCAGCTCATTAAAAGCAAGTTATAACAGGATGTATCAATACATACATCTTGCAAGCAATAGTACGGCATCACTCCCGCTTGACTTCTGGTTTCCAAGTTCACCCAACATCAAACCACAGAAAACAGACCAGGTGGCTATGGGGTACTTCAGGAATTTTAAGGACAATATGTTCGAAACTTCTGTTGAATTGTTTTACAAATGGAACACGAATACCATTGATTTCCGCGATCATGCACAACTCTTGCTGAATGAAGCGTATGAAGGAGAACTGCGAATGGGTAAGGGCAAAGCCTATGGGATTGAGTTTCAGGTAAAAAAACAAACAGGGAAACTGACAGGATGGATCAGTTATACCTACTCCCGTTCATTCAAAAAGATCCCTGAAATATATGATGGCAAAACTTATCAGGCATCGTACGATAAACCGCATGATTTTGCACTGGTTGTGTCGTACGACTTTAACGACCGCTGGAATGTGTCAGGGAACTGGATCTATACAAGCGCTCCGCCACGTACAATGCCCACCGGGCGCTTTGAATATCAGACTGCTGTTGCCCCGGTCTATTCTGACAGGAATTCGATCAGGATATTTCCCTATCACCGTTTGGATATTTCCGCCTCGTTCAGGCTAAACAAATATTCAAACAGGTTCAATCATTTTCTGAATTTATCGGTTTATAATGCTTACCTGAGAAAAAATCCAATTATGATTGATCTTAGCCAGGATGAAGATGATCCTTTGGTTACCAAAGCCTATATGATCTATTTGTACAGGATTGTTCCTTCGCTGACTTATTATGTAAATTTTTAGCTTATGATGGATATATGTAAATATACAGAGGTACTTCAAAAATACATTTGGCTGATTGCCATTATATTGTTCAATTCCTGTGAAGAAGAAATACAATTGGAACTTAATACCCTGGAATATGAACGCATTGTTGTTGAAGGAAGAATCACAAATGAATTGAAAAATCATACGTTACGACTTACAAAGACTGCCAGCTATTTTGAAAATGAAAGGGTTCCTCCATTGCTTGACGCAGAAGTCTATATCATTGAGGAAAATTCTGAAACACGATATGACCTGGCCCTGGTGAATGATACCATGGGGTATTATGAGACTGATGAGTTCTGCGGTATTGCAGGTGAAACGTATTCATTGCACATCAATTACGGAGGCGAATCTTATATTGCCACATCCTATCTTGATTCTGTTGCAGGCATGGACAGCTTAAATTATGTCTATGAATATATCTCGTATGCTGAACAAGGATTTTATAAGATCAGAATGTCAGCCTATGAACCTCCTCCGGAGGGTGATGTATATATATTCGATATTTATTTAAATGATATCCTTTATAACGACGAACCGGGAGAGACTCCTTATGCAAATGATCTCTTTATGAATGATTTGTATATGGCTAATGTAGAGATTATGTGGCTGCCACAGGAAGAGATCATTGCAGATACCAATCATATCCTTGTTAGAATGTACTCGTCATCGGAAGAAGAATATGATTTTATTGAAGCTTTTAATATAGAAACCTATAGTGGCGGTTCCATTTTCAATGGCCCACCCGCAAATATACCTTCTAACCTGAAATGCACAACAGGAGGTATTGATGGACTTGGATTTTTCGCTGCCTCATCGGTGACAACACAGGATATGATACTGATAAAAGAACATGATGATTCGACCAACAACCCTGATTATGAGCGATGATCCGGTTTTAACTGGTTTTGTTTCTGAAGATGGCGATAATACAATCAGTTCTGAACAATCAAAGGTCCTGGTTAAATAAAATTGCTGAAAATTAGAAAATATACACGGACTGGCACAAAGATCAGTAAAGTTAATAACTACCCTTCAAACCCATCCAGCTTTTGTATTCGGCAGATTGTAGAAAGGCAGGGTATTCTGCCAGAATAGGCTGAAGATCCTCTTTGTAATAGTCAAATGTCATGATCATATTATCAAGCAGGTGTGTTGCCTCCTGGTATTTTTCCCGTTCTATATAAATAGTCAGCAGACTAAAATACCCGCTTTCAAATTTCGGATCGGTTTGAATAAGGTAAGATAACTTTTTAATCGCTTCTTCATAGTCGTGTAAAAGATAAAGTGTGTTGGCACGCAGCAATTCAAGGAGAGGATCAGTTTTAATGTATTTATAGAGACTATCAAGGCAGCTTAAGGCATGCCGGTATTCATTATGAGTCATTAATCCATCCAAAGGGATAAGGTATTTTCCGGGTGTTTCAGGGAAATAGTCGGTGTAGTAACAATATGTTTCAGCGAATGTTTTCCTGTCAAGCCTGGAGGTTATTTGCATGTCCATGGTTAGAAACAGACTTTCTTTTCTCATCTCATCCGGCAAATTCGTTATTTTTCTGTGTACAGCTTTGTATTTTCCTTTTAACAGAAGAACATTCAACTTTTCATATTCGCGGTACGAATTCCAATCAGTCTTCGCAGGCTTTTCAGGATTTTCAAGGTATGTGCAAAAAGCATTGTAAAGTCGCCCGATTGATTCACTGATTTTCTCTCCTGCCTGAAAAACATATACATCAGTTATTCTCAGATCATTTTCAATGATCTCCACTTCCAGTTTATGGTAATTAATTGCCTGGGTAGTCAGGAATCTGAAAAGGATTTCTCCTTTGCCTTCCTTATAACTTGCGTTCAGAAATTTGTAGCTGCCACCTTTGGTTATTTCTTCTACAATACCATTGCCAATGTCCCATCCTGATCTCAATTCATCAACAAATCCCTTCTTAAATTCTTCAGATAAGTGAGACTGATTTTTATCCATGATCTTTTTTGTAAAGGCATCGTTATCAAAGCTTTTATTGAAAAACGATGGATCTTCGTTTTCAATGCTGGCTTCGATATAACCAGCAAAAGTGATAAGCTTGTTCAGTTCGGCATCGGAAGTATGATCAGCTTCTGCTGCGGACAATAAATTCAATCTTACCAGGAGAATTGTAAGTATCAGATAAGATAGTTTATGCATATGAGATTTTCTTTTCTTTGATTTTACTGATAAACCTTAAGAATAGTTCGTATCTGTTTGTAAATGGACAATTTCCAATGATAAGAGAATGAAAATCATCAATTAAATGAGTTTTGCATTGGTTTACATACAGGGAGCTGAATAATTATAAGATCCAGAGAATTCACTTAACGTGAGTTTGATATACTTTTAAGTTATCAATTAACTGAAAGATAAGGTGTTAACTGAAGAATTTCAGTGAGATTATAGGCTCCTCCCCGCCCTGCTTACCGGCATACAGGCAGCAGGCAGGGTTGAGTTCCCGCCTGAACTATATCAATTAGGGCAGGTTCGTGATAAAAACAATAAAATATTAGTGCGAAGCCATCAAATCAGTAAATCCCGCAAAAATATGTATTAAGGAATTGTGAATTATAAATTGTTATGTTTTGAACTCAAATTAAGTTAATATAATGATAATGAGAGATATTGAGTTAATAATTTTAATGAGTTCTGATTTTATTTCAAGTTTTAAAATCCTAACTCTTTTTATTCTAGGTGAAAATTTATAAATTGTGCGTTTCTGAAATATACCTTATCAATTGGCCGGAACTAAGCCTACATATGAACAACTTCTTGCGCAGAACAAGCAATTCAAACGAAAACTCGTTGAATTGAAAGATGAGATTAATCTTCTCAGAAAATCGTTTTTGCCTGAAGAAAACTATTACAAAGACAGGTATTACCGGATAACAGAAAATGTTAATGATGTTGTTTACAGGCTCATTCTACCCGATTTCAGATACGAGTACATGAGTCCTCAGGCAAAGGATCTTTTTGGATATGAACCTAATGAATTTTACAATTCTCCCTTATTGATCAGAAGAATTGTACATCCTGATTTTTTTAAGTATTTCATTGAGCATTGGCGAGCTCTGATAATAGGCAGAGCTCCGGATTATTATGAAATGAAGATCGTCAGAAAAGACGGAGAAGTAAGATGGATACAACAGAAAAATCTGCTGATTAAGGATGATTCAGGCAAAACAGTTGCTATAGAAGGTATTGTTACAGATATTACAAACCGCAAACTAACTGAAGAGGCATTGATTAATAGCGAAGTTCAAAAAAAAGCTATACTGAATAATCTCCCTCATCTGGCATGGCTGAAAGATTGTGATGGTAAATACTTATCTGTAAATGAATCTTTTGCCAATTCCGTGAACAAATCAACCGAAGAAATCATCGGGAAAACAGATTATGATATATATCCGGATACACTTGCGCAAAAATACAGGGAAGAGGATTTAAAAATAATATTAACACGTGAGCAACTTTTTATTGAGGAGCAGACAAATAATCTGTGGTATGAAACCTTTAAAGCTCCAATTTTTAATTCTTCAGGAGAAGTTTTTGGTGTTACAGGAATTTCTCTTGAGATATCCAAGCGTAAAAAAAACGAAGCAGAGATCAAAGAATATGGTGAAAAGCTTGCAGTGCAGAATGTTAAATTGAAATTAATAAATGATGAATTAAAGAATGCCAAAGAAAAAGCAGAAGAGAGTGATAAACTGAAATCAGCATTCCTGGCAAATATGAGTCATGAGATAAGAACTCCGATGAATGCTATTCTTGGGTTTGCGACGCTTATCCGTAACAGAGTGCTAACTCAGGAGAAAAGAAGAGAATACATTGATCTTATCAATTCTAACTGCAGACAATTATTACATATTATTACCGATATTATCGATATTTCAAAAATTGAAGCAGGTCAGATATCGATATTTAACAGAAATTTTCTGTTAAACAAAACTCTGAATGATCTTTATCTCAATTTTAAAAATCAGATTGAAGTATTAAAGAAACCTATTGAAGTCAGTCTGAAAACAGGTCTGAAGAATGAAGAATCTGCTTTGTTTTCTGATAAAGTTCGGATTGAACAGATTCTGACAAACCTGTTGGCCAACGCATTAAAATTTACCGATAAAGGGGAAATTGAGTTCGGTTATTACATTGACCGGCGTCGGGATGTGGTATTTTATGTGAAAGACACTGGTATAGGGATGACAGAGGATGAACAAAAAATAATTTTTGAACGTTTCAGACAGGTAAGTACATCTTTCAATAAAATGTATGGTGGTACAGGTCTGGGATTATCTATCTCAAAAGGTTTGGCAGAAAAGCTGGGAGGCAGGATATGGGTTGAATCAAAAGTTGAGAAAGGTTCCTGTTTTTACTTCAGCATACCTTATACACCGGGAATTCATATTGAAAAACCACCACAAATTGATTTTACTGCTGAATACAACTGGAAAGGAAAAACAATTTTAATAGCAGAAGATGAGGATGTAAATTATAATTTGCTTGAGACCATACTTAGTCCGACAAATGCAAAAGTACTAAGGGCGAAAACAGGGGATGATGCAGTTGAATATTGCAAAAGCAAAAATACCATTGATCTTATTCTGATGGATATGAAAATGCCTGACATGAATGGTTTTGAAGCTACAAAAAAAATTAAAGCTATAAAAAAGGACATCATTATTATTGCCCAGACTGCTTATGCAATGTCTACAGATGAAGACAACTGTCTGAAAATTGGCTGTGATGATTATATTTCAAAACCTATAAGGATAGATGATCTGCTTAGAAAAATTGAGCAATATCTGAGAGTGAAAAAAGCAGTTCAGATTCATACTGAAGAAAACACAGTGATTCATAAAACGCTTTGATTTGCAGCACTTTATTATTCCTCGACAACCAGCTTAAATCCCATATTGTGTATGTTTGTAATAAAGAGACGCTTATCTTCTTTAAGCATTTTTCGTAATTTGGAAATGTATACATCCATAATGCGGCCCATAAAATAATCATTTTCCCCCGCCAAATTTCAATCAACATAACCGTTTTGGAAATAACCAATTATAAGATTCATTAACAGGCATTAACAACCTGTTAACAGATTCAGTTATACGAACTACACAGGAGGGAAATTACTTTTTATTGAATTTGGTCATGGTTAGATCCAATCCTAATGTTCCATAACTTTTTACTATTTCAGCACAAATTTTGAATTTATCCGGGAGTTCTTTAATTTCTTCGGGTAACCATTCACTCAATACATGATTTACCTTTTGGCCACTATGAAAATCATCACCTATACCAAAACGGACCCTTGCATAATTTTGAGTTCCCAGCGCATAGCTAATATTTGCTAATCCATTATGTCCACCATCTCCTCCTTTGGGTCTTATCCTGATTGTGCCGAATGGTAAGGCAATATCATCCACAATTACCAGAAGGTTTTCAGGGCTTAGTTTTGCTTTTTTCAGCCAGTAACTGACTGCCAGGCCACTTCTGTTCATATAGGTTGATGGTTTAAGCAGGATGAAGGTGCGACTCTTATAATGATATTCACAAATCATTCCATATCGCTTATCCTGAAATGAAATATTGGATGCTTCGGCAAAAGCATCCAATACCATAAATCCTATATTGTGGCGGGTATTATGGTATTTGGGTTCAAAATTACCCAAACCGGCAATAAGATATTTCAAACCAGATTTGTTGATTAACCTTCAGATTTTTTGTCCGCAGGAGTATCACTACCTTCTTCTGAAGCTTTTTCAGTGCCTTCAGCCTTTTCTTCAGCACCTTCTTCAACTTCAGCACCTTCTTCAACTTCAGCTTCTTCTTCAACTTCAGGTACTGCTTCTTCCATACCTTTTGCAATACGTGAAGTAGAGACTCCTACTACCATAGCGCGAGAAGGATCAAGCAATTCAAGGTTGTCATACTGCAGATTTTCAACTTTAATAAAATCACCGATCGTAAGATTGGCAATATCAATAATAAGGTTGTCCGGCATATTTTTCACTAAGCCCTTAACTTTAAGATAGCGTCTTCGCTGTCTTAATTTACCACCTTCTTTGATTCCGACAGAACTTCCGGTTAATACCACCGGCAAAGAGATAATTGCAGGCTTGTTATCGAAAACTCGTATAAAATCGATGTGCAGAAGATGGTCAGTAACGGGATGAAATTGGACATCCTGAAGAATCGCCTGGTGAATTTTTCCTTCAATATTCAGCTTTATCAAATATACATCGTGCGTATAAATTATATGCCTGAATTCATTTTCCGGCGCAGCTATATGCATTACTTCTTCTCCACCATACATTACACATGGCACTAATCCTTTTCTTCGTAAAGCTTTTGAGTGTTTTTTACCGATTTCTTTTCTAAGTTCGGCTTTGATTTCAATTGATTTCATCTTTTCCTTTTAAAACAATAATATATGTGCTACTTGGAAGCTGTGTTCCCCATCACACCATTGTTTTAACAATAGTCTGTGTGAAAAAGGAGTGCAAATATAGTAATTAAAAAATAAAACTAGAGCTAATGGATTTGTATTTGTATACTTTGCTGATTACATCAGCAAAAAGGTCAGCAACAGATATAACTTTAATTTTGTCGCTGTGTCCTTTAAGAGGTATGGTATCAGTGACAACAACTTCAGTGATAGAGGATTGATTAATCCGGTCATATGCAGGTCCGGAAAGAACCGGATGGGTAGCTGCAACCCGAATACTTTTCGCTCCCTGTTCGGTCATCATATCTGCCGCAAGGCAAATTGTACCTGCCGTATCGATCAGGTCATCAACAATTATTATATCCCGGTCTTTGACTTCTCCGATAACTTTCATCTCTGAGATCACGTTTGCTTTTTTTCTGAGTTTGTAACAAATCACCATTTCAGCATTCAGAAAGCGGGAATAAGCGTTTGCTCTTTTTGAACCTCCAATATCAGGAGCGGCAATTACCAAATTAGCCAATTCAAGCGTTTTCAGATAAGGAACAAACAGTGAGGAAGCATACAAATGATCAACGGGCACATCGAAAAAGCCCTGTATTTGATCTGCATGCAAGTCCATAGTCATCGCCCGGTCCACGCCTGTTTTTAAAAGCAGATCTGCAACTACCTTAGCTCCAATAGAGCATCTCGGCCGATCTTTTCTATCCTGCCTGGCAAGACCCAAATATGGCATTACTGCAACAACTTTATATGCCGAAGCTCTTTTTGCTGCATCTATCATAAGCAATAATTCCATTAAATTGTCCTGTGGAGGAAATGTTGATTGAATAATAAAAACAATGCATCCACGAACAGATTCAAGATATGCAGGCTGAAATTCCCCATCGCTAAATTCCAAAACAGATGTTTCTCCCAGCTCAGTTCCATAACTTTTGGCTATTTTTTCTGCCAGGTAGTAAGATGAACGACCAGCAAAAAATTTAATCGGAGCTTTAATTTTCATTCGAACAAAATTGTATTAAACATCATATATTCAAATATTTATATCCACTATTTTTTAATACCCTGGCTATAAACTTGTGAACTTCGAAACCACATGCTGTTCATCGGGGGCAACAGCTCAATGCAGCTAAACCCACATATTTCATTCATCGCCTTGTTGTGAGCTTTTGTGCTTGAGGATTTCATTTTGAATAATTAACTATAAAGAAATCAGGTTTATAGGTGTTTTAGGCAATCAAAAGTAAAAATATAGATTCAAAAAATGATATCTTTCGGATGAAAAAGATGAACCGGTTTTTAACAATTGAGAAATCTGACACGGAATTCACTTTATATTTGTATTTGTTTCTTGAATAAATGCAAGTATTTCATCTTTTCCGGTCTTATCAATAACCGATGATAAAAAAAACTCAGGCAAAGATTCCCAGTTTTTCAGAAGTTCATTTTTGTATAGCTGCACTGATTTTGTCAGCTGGTTTGAACCTAACTTGTCAGTTTTAGTAAAGCAAAAAACAAATGGAACCTCTTTTTCTCCCAGCCAGTGTATGAAATTCAGATCACTGTTTTGCGGTGAATGCCTGGAATCAATTAACAGGAAAAGACATATCAGGGATTTCCTGTTCAGAAGGTATTGTTCAAGCATGCTCCTTAACCTGTTCCTTTCTGCTTTGGAAATTCTTGCAAAGCCATAGCCCGGAAGGTCAACCAGATACCAGGAGTCGTCCACCAGAAAGTGATTAATCAGCCTTGTTTTTCCTGGTTGCGATGATGTTTTGGCAAGTCTTTTCTGACCTGATAAGTAGTTTATCAGGGAAGATTTTCCAACATTTGATCTCCCCACAAAAGCATATTCGGGAAGGCTGTCTTTTGGACAACTTTTTAAATCAGGACTACTTTTAATGAATTCAACTTTCTTCACAAGAATAAAAATTTTTATTCAATTGGTTTTGTGGAACTTATCATAGACAATTTTATTCGTTGCCTGTTGTATTTTCACATTGAAAAGCTATTGCACACAAGTTTTAACTTTTGTGCATAGCCAGCTCAGGTTCTTTGGAGAGGGGCTCATTTTTATTTCTTATTGGTCCATGGTACATACACTTCCAGTAGTCTTGTGCTGTTTTTTGGAATGATGGTATATAAACTAATTGATGCAGGCATCAAAACGGTTTCCCCGGCCTGAATGTTTGTTTGTTCCTGGTTTTTTTGAATGATCTCGCATGATCCACTTAAACAGATGTATATAACAAAACTGTCTAATTGACTAATATCTCTTTCAAGTTTAGTATCTATATTGAGCCAGTTGGCAGTAAAATATTTGCATTGCAAAATGGTGTCAGGTTCATTTATTTCATCTTTATAGTCGGTCCTGTAATTGTTATGATGGCTGAAATCAATTGCATCCAATGCCATATCTGTGTGCAAATCACGTGTTTTTCCATTTGTATCTTTCCTGTCAAAATCATAAATACGATATGTGACATCAGAAGTTTGCTGTATTTCTGCTAACAATATTCCTGATCCGACAGCATGTACTCTTCCTGCAGGAAGGAAAAAAACATCTCCTTCTTTTACGGGTTCTGTATTTAGTAATTCCATCAACCTTTTTTCTTCAAGATGCTTCAGGTATGTTTCTTTGTTTACCTCCCGGTTAAAGCCAACTATCAATTCAGCGTTTTTATCAGCCTGTATTATATACCACATTTCTGTTTTGCCCATGGAGTTATGACGTTCTTTTGCCAGTTTATCATCGGGATGAACCTGGATTGAAAGGACATCATTGGCATCAATGAATTTAATAAGCAAAGGAAATTCCAGACCGAACTCATTATATACCCTGTCGCCAACCAAATCTCCCATATAGACTTCAATTAGTTCCTTCAGGTTATTGCCGGCAAGAAAACCGTTACTGACTTCAGAAATATTGCCTTGAACACCCGAGATTTCCCAACTTTCTCCGGCTTTATCAGATTGGGTAGCTTTGCCAAGTATGTTTTTAAGTTTACTGCCACCCCACATTTTGTCAAGAATAATGGGATTAAATTTTATAGGGTATAAAAGGTTCATAAAGCCGTGATTTAAAATTGATAATCAACAACAATTACTTCTTCCTTAACTGTCTCCAGAAATGCCAGGACTTCCTGATGATCAGGATGAATCCTGTACTTATCAAGGTCGTCCTGATTGCTAAAATCCGCTATGAGTACAAGATCAAAAGCGGATGACCTTAAACTGATATTGATTCCGGTTTCAAGCCGTTTGATCTCAGGAATTTTGTTTTTAAGCTTGTCCAGTTTATCTTTAAGTTTTTTAATGTTCTCCTCCTTGTTATTATTTTTATCATGGAGTTTGAACATAACAATATGCTTAATCATCTTTGTATTTTTATAGCAAAAATAGAGAAAAGCTATTAATATAAATTTAAACCGGTTATTGTTATGTTAAGTGAAATTGATGTTTCCAACATTCTTTTCCTGGATATTGAGACTGTTCCTCAGTATTCTGCTCTTGAATATGCGCCTCAAAAAATACAGATGCTTTGGGATAAAAAGTCAATCTATTTCAGATCTGAAGAACAGGAGGCTGCAGATGTTTATTCCAGGGCGGGAATATATGCCGAATTTGGCAAAATTATCTGTATATCTGTTGGCAAAATATTTTCTAAAAAAGAATCATTAACAATTAAGATAAAATCATTCAGCGGTGATAATGAGAAAACCATTCTTTCAGATTTTGCAGATATGCTGGAAATCTATTCTTCTGAGAAAACAGTTTTTCTTTGCGCACACAATGGCAAGGAATTCGATTACCCCTTTCTTGCCAGAAGAATGCTGATTCAGGGAATTAAGCTCCCGGATCTGCTTGATAATGCAGGTAAAAAGCCATGGGAAGTAAAACATCTTGATACTATGGATCTTTGGAAGTTTGGAGATTATAAGCATTATACATCTCTTGATTTGCTTACCGCTATTTTCAATATTCCCAGTCCAAAGGATGATATTGACGGAAGCCAGGTTGCAGAAGTATATTGGCAAGACAGAGATATTCAGAGAATTGTCACGTATTGTCAGAGTGATGTACTTGCCGTGGCACAAATCATATTACGATACAAAGGACTGGATTTGCTGCGGGAAGATCAGGTGGAAATAGTGAAAACTTAGAATTCTTTTGCAGGAAGAAACTCAACAAGCAACTCCAGAAGTTTTTCAGGTTCCTCTGCATGTACCCAATGTCCTGTATCCAACTCAACGATTTTAGCATTTGGAAATACCCGGTGAATCAAATTTTTATCTTCATTATTAATATAGCCAGATTGTGTTCCGCTAATAACCAGAACAGGATTTTCAAATACCTGGTTGTTGGGATTAATACCGTCCAGTAGTCTTCTCAGGTTATTTCGAAGAGCATGCAAATTCAAACCCCAGTAAAATTTTCCATCTCGATTACGTTTCAGATTCTTAAGCAGGAATTGTCTTAACGGTTTCTGAGGAATATTTACGGATAAATCTTTATCGACAGCGGATCTTGTTTTTGCTGCTGAAATATCCAGTTGATTTAAGGATTCAACAATTTTTTGATGGAAATAAGCTTGTGGAGCAAAGTTACTATCCAGGGCATAAGATCTGAGAGCGATGTCTATAACAACCAGTTTTCTAACTTTCGATGGATTTTGCAGTGTATAATTCATTGCTACTTTTCCTCCCATGGAATGGCCCAGAAGGCATGCATAATCAATGTTTTCGGCAGTCATAAATTCTTCCAGATCAGCGGTCATAACTTCGTAATTCAACTCCGGAGAATGAGGTGAGCTTCCATGATTTCTCTGATCTACAAGGTAAACAGTAAAGTATTCACTCAACTTCTGCCCGAAAGTATACCAGTTATCAGATGAACCATACAAACCATGAAGTATAATCAAGGGGCAACCGGCACCTGACTTTTTATAATGAAGCTGCATCTATTGAAGTTGTTCCAGGTAAAGATGAATTGTCTTTTCCAGTCCGTAATACAAAGCATCTGCAATCAAGGCATGACCAATTGATACTTCTAATAATCCGGGCACTTTAATAGCAAATAACTTTAAATTTTCAAGATTTAAATCATGCCCGGCATTTATTCCCAACTGAAGTTCCAATGCTTTTTTCGCAGCTATAGTAAATGGTTTTACAGCTGTTTCTTTATTCAGCAGGAATTGTTTTGCATAAGGTTCTGTATAAAATTCAATCCTGTTGGTGCCTGTTTCTTTTGTAGCTTCAAGATTGTTCAAATCTGTTTCAACAAAAACAGATGTACGGATATTGTATGATTGAAGCTCGGAAACAACGTCTTTTAAAAAGGCATTGTGTTTTTTTGCATCCCAACCCTGGTTTGATGTAATGGCATCATGTGCATCAGGAACCAGGGTCACTTGTTCCGGTGCAACTCCGATCACCAGATCAAGGAATTCTCTTGATGGGTAGCCTTCAATATTAAATTCGGTATTGATAATAGGTCTTAAATCAAATACGTCTTGTTTTTTAATATGTCTTTCATCTGGTCGGGGATGCACAGTAATACCTTGTGCACCATATTCCTGACATCTGATAGCAGCTTCCAGAACATTAGGGATGTTCCCGCCTCTGGAGTTCCTTAATGTTGCAATTTTATTTATATTTACACTTAATCTGGTCATTGAATTTATTTACATGATCAATTGGATGTAAAATTATAGTATTTTCTGAGAACCGTTCTATGTTGGCTAAGGATTTGATATCAGACGTAATACCGGCTTTGCGAACTTCAGACAGTGGGCAAAAGGCATTGTACTGGATGGATATTTTCAGGATTTCCCATTTGCCTATAGTGAATAATCTTGATTTCCTGGGACTTATCTCTGATAAAGACATTTATGATAACAATATGGCAGAGGAACCCATTGGCAATCATAATTTGTCTCTTTTCAGTCCATTTGTGATTTATGATCAACATATTTACGAAGTTATGGAATTGGCTTCTGAACTTCAATTGTCTGTAGTTCCGGTGTTAAATAACGAAAACCATTATCAGGGAGTGATCACACTTACGGACCTTCTTCATTATTTTGCCGATGTTTCAGCATTAAGGCAACCGGGAGGGATTATTGTCCTCGATCTAAATGCGAATGATTATTCCTTGTCCGAAATTGCTCAGATTGTTGAAAGCAATGATGCTAAAATATTGAGCTGCTACATTACTAGTCTTGCAGATAGCACGAAAATGGAGGTTACTCTTAAGATAAACAGAAAAGAACTTACTTCAATAATCCAGACATTTATTCGATACAATTACATCATCAAAGCCTCCTTTATGGATGAGAATGATCTAAATAGTCTGTACGAAAACAGATATGATTCGTTCATGAAGTATTTGAGTATATAATTGACCTTTTAATGAGAATTGCAATATTCGGTGGCACTTTCAATACTGATTTTAATAAATACATCAAAGATTTATTCAGATATTTGAATTCCAATAGAGTAGGTTTATTCTTGTACAAACCTTTCTGCGATTTCCTGAGTACTGAATGCAAAATAAATCCTGATTTTGATGGGGTATTTACGAGTACGGAAAATGTTCCGGAAGATATTGATTTTTTAATCAGTATTGGAGGGGATGGGACTTTCCTTAAAAGCATTATGTTTCTTAAGAGTTTTGAAATACCTGTAATAGGGATTAACTCCGGAAGGTTAGGCTTTTTGGCAAATATCTCAAAAGAAGAACTATCTGAAGCACTGGATGCAATTTTAAAAGGTAATTATAAACTTGAAAATCGGTCTATGCTTTCGGTGGAGTCTAAAAATCAGATATTTGGACAATACAATTTTGCTTTGAACGATGTTACAATCCAAAAGAAAGATACGGTAATGATTACAATTGACACCTATCTTAATAATGAATTCTTGAATACTTACTGGACAGATGGATTAATTATTTCAACACCAACAGGGTCGACAGCATATAATATGAGTGTAGGGGGACCAATTGTTTTGCCCGGTTCCAATAACATTGTTATAGCGCCAATTGCTTCACACAATTTAACTGTGAGGCCAATCATTGTGCCAGATAACATCGAAATCAGATTGGAAGTGAAAATACGTAGCGGCAACTTTCATATTACATTAGATAACAGAACGGAGATCATGGATGTGAAAGACAATATATTTTATGTTAAAAAGGCTAAGTTTCCCTTGAAAATTGTAAATTTTTCTTTTAATAGTTATTATTATACAATTCGTAATAAATTGATGTGGGGTGCAGACAAGAGAAATTAGAGTATTTGAGGAGGAATTTTTTTTTTGCATGAAAAGATGTAATTTTAGGAAATGACCAATTAAACAAGAATGGTAGCAAAGGATATAGCAAAAATTGATCATGTTAAGCTTAGTGTTTTCATTGCAATTCTTATCATAAGTTTTGTGGAACCGGTGAATGGCCAGCGCTGGAAGCTTAGGAGGTATGAAGTGGGTGGAGGTATTGGTATAACTCAGGTTTTTGGTGATATTGGTGGCACCATTGATGAAAAAAACTGGTTTGGCCTGAAAGACATTAAAATTGATGAAACCAGGCTTGCTTTTCCATTGTATGCCAGGTATAAACTTGATCCGGTATATGCATTGAAAGTAAATACCATATTGGCATGGGGGAACGGCACTGATGCCGATTCAAGAAATGACAGAGGGAGAAGTTATAAAACCATGCTTTTTGAATTTTCAGCTCAGGCTGAATACTATTTTATTCCTGAAGAGAGAAGATACAGATCGGCGGCCATGTTTAACAAGCGTGGTATGTTAAATAACTATATGTCTTTCAATGCTTACGCTTTTCTTGGAATTGGCGGTGTTTATTCCCGATCTAATGTTACATTCACACAAGATATTACACCTGTTGATGAGATCAAAAATAACAATATCGGAATTGTATTTCCTTTCGGACTTGGATTAAAATACATTGTTGATGACAGATGGTTGGTAAATGCTGAGTTGGGATACAGGTATTCTGTATCTGATTATATTGAAGGTTACAAGCAAACGGAAGACTCGAAACACAAGGATGTATATTACTTTTTAACATTTTCTGTGGGTTATAGATTGAAAACTTCCAGAAGAGGTCTGCCTTTATTCCTGGACAGGGAATACAAGCTAGGCAAAGCAGGAGATAGAAAAATCAAAAAGCGAACTCCCAGAATACCCAAATCCAAAAAAGAAGCATTAGAATAGACTTTTTATTATTAAAATGCTTTATTCTTTAATTCTTTTATGTTTTTTTAAGAAAAATTCTGATCTTGGGCGCTAAAAGAACACTTATTTTCGTTGTTGAGAAGCGAACAAGACGAATTGTATGAAACCTCCATGTTTTTAAATTCAAAAACAAGAATAAATATAATAATCGAAACACGGAGGTTTCCTGCCTGTTCGGCAGACAGGCATCAGACCACTATAAATATATAAATTCTGATGAAACATTTGATCATTATCTTCTTCATGTTTAGTTTTTCACTGACTAAAGCTCAGCGATATACAGATTTTGGTTTAATTGGTGGTGGAACTTATTATATGGGAGAAATTAATCCGAAAAGGCATTTTTATAAATTATCACCAGCTTTCGGAGCACTTTTCAGGATAAACATTAACAAAAGATATGCTGTAAGAATAAGTGGTATTTACGCCGGGTTAAGAGGAAGTGACAGCGATTTTCCTGACAGGGATGTTCCGCTTCGATCGCCACAGAGTTTTAATAAACAAATACTGGATTTCAGCAGTCAGCTGGAATTTAATTTTCTGCCCTATATAACAGGAGAAGAAAAATGGCTCTACAGCACTTACGTAAGCGCCGGATTAGGGTGTGGAATATCAACCGGAAGCAGTCCGTTTTTAACCATTCCTTTTGGAGTTGGCTTTAAGGTTAACCTCACAAAAAGGTTAAGTTCGGGATGTGAATGGTCTTTCAGAAAAACATTCAGAGACAATATTGATAATGTGGAAAATCAACTTGGCAACACACTTATTAATAATAATGACTGGTATTCTTTTATAGGTGTATTTATTACCTATAAGTTTTTTAAATTTGCAGCTGATTGTCCGGCATATAATTAGAATATAATTTGAGAATGGGATATAAGGAACAGCTTGATTTGAAAAAGTTGCCAAAACACGTGGCCATCATTATGGACGGGAATGGAAGATGGGCAAAGAAAAAAGGCAATCCGAGAATTTTTGGCCATAACAATGGTGTTACTGCTGTTCGTGATACTGTTGAAGCTGCTGCTGAAATTGGAATTGAATTTCTTACCTTGTATGCTTTTTCGACAGAAAATTGGAATCGTCCGCGCACAGAAATCGATGCCCTTATGTCATTGTTGGTATCAACAATTGATAAAGAAACAAAGACATTGCTTGAAAATAATGTCAGGTTGAGAGCTATCGGAGATTTAAATACTTTACCAAAACTGGTAGCAAACCAGTTAAACGGAGCTATTGATAAAACCATGAAAAAGACAGGATTAAACCTAATTCTTGCATTAAGTTACAGTTCCAGATGGGAAATTCTTAATGCAGCCAGGAATCTTGCTGAAGATATACAACAAGGAAAACTGGATTGTGAAGATATCAATGATTCTGTTTTCGAAACTTATTTGACTACATCGGGTATCCCTGACCCGGAACTACTAATACGTACAAGCGGCGAATTTAGAGTAAGTAATTATCTTCTATGGCAGATTGCATATACCGAATTGTATTTTACTCCAGTACTTTGGCCCGATTTCAGAAGAGAGGACTTTTATCAGGCACTTGCAGATTTCCAGAAAAGAGAAAGACGATTTGGTAAAACAAGTGAACAACTCGTCACAAATATGAACGCAAATAGTTAGTGTAGGATGCGAATATTTTTTATCTCATTTTTTATTGTTTCAATCAACCTCAGTGTTTTTTCCAGGTTTGTTACAGACAGCATTGAATATGAACCCATTGATTATTCAAGATCTAAAGAATACATTATTGGCGATATAGAAGTTACCGGTGTAAGGTACCTTCAACCATCACATTTGGTTTCTATTTCCGGGCTGAGCAAAGGGATGAAAATTAAAATTCCGGGTTCTGATATTACCCAGGCAGTAAATAAATATTGGAAACACGGACTTTTTTCGGATGTAAAAATTCTGGTAACAAAAATCGAAGATGGGAAAGCATATCTGGAAATTCAATTGGTAGAACAACCACGACTGAATAGGCTGGAAATTACCGGTACCAATAAAACAGAAAAGGGCGACATAGAAGAAAAGATAAATATCAGAAGGGGCATACAGATTACCGAAGATATTTTGAACAATACAACCCTGATCATCAAAAAACATTTTACAGAAAAGGGATTTTTCAATGTAAATATTGATATCAGGCAGGAAGAGGATACCACCAACATCAACATGGTAAACCTTTATATTGATATTGATAAAAGCAAGAGAGTGAAAATCCAGGAAATTGTGTTTGAAGGGAATTCCGTATATAAAGACAGACGATTGCGCAGATTAATGAAAAAAACAAAGCAACGTGATTTAAATATTTTCAAAGGATCAAAATTTATAGAGGCCGAATACAAGGAAGATAAAAATAAGGTCATAAGTTTTTATAACGAAAATGGTTATCGCGATGCTAGAATTATTAAGGATGAGTTGGTTCGTTTGAACAATAAACGTGTAGCATTGAAAATACATGTTTTTGAAGGGAATCAATATTATATCAAAAGCATAACATGGATTGGCAATACCAAGTACCCATCTGAGTACCTGGGAATGATATTGGGAATGAAACCGGGGGATTTGTATGATCAGACATTATTGCAGGACAGACTTATAAATGATGAGGATGCAATCACATCGGTATATATGGATAACGGGTATTTATTTTTTAATGTTACTCCTGTTGAGGCAAGAATTGAAAACGATTCGGTAGATCTTGAGCTTAGAATATATGAAGGGAAGCAAGCCACGCTCAATGAGGTGACAATAAGCGGGAATACAAAAACCAATGAGCATGTTGTAAGAAGAGAATTATACACCCGGCCGGGTGAATTGTTCTCGAGATCTGATATAATCAGGTCTGTCAGGGAATTGGCTACTTTGGGGCACTTTAATCCGGAAACAATTTCACCAAATCCGTTACCAAATCCTGCCGATGGAACTGTGGATATTGATTACAGTCTTGAAGAAAGGGCCAATGACCAGCTTGAACTCTCTGGCGGATGGGGTGGCTATTACGGATTTATGGGAACTATCGGAATTCGTTTTTCAAACTTTTCAATCCGCAGATTTTTTGATGCAAAAGCCTGGAGACCTGTCCCGAGTGGTGACGGACAGACATTGCAGTTGAGAGCACAGGCATCCGGACCAAGCTACCATGGATATAATATAAGTTTTATCGAACCATGGTTCGGTGGGAAAAAACCAAATTCTTTTTCTGTTTCATTTTATTATTCAAAACAACGACCCTATGCCCAATACAATTCATTTGACGAATTGGATCCCTCTTTCAGAACATTTGGAGCTTCAGTAGGTTTGGGCAAACGATTGAAATGGCCTGACGACTATTTTTCATTATACTCCGAATTATCATATCAGCAATACAGGTTGCATAATTATAATCTGGGACTACTTTATAACGGCAACTACAATTTATTCAGCCTTAAACTTGTTCTGGCGAGAAGTTCTCAGGATCAGATGATATATCCGAGAAAAGGCTCGGCTTTTAGTCTGGGTGTAAGATTAACACCCCCTTATTCAATCTTTGATAATACGGATTATTCCGAAGCTCCCAATGAAGACAGATTTAAAAACATTGAATTTCATAAGTGGACCTTTTCAAGTGCCTGGTATACCAGTCTGATAGAAAAGCTGGTCTTGGCGTTGCGGGCTGATTTTGGCTATCTTGGTGCATACAATAAAACAATCGGGCCTCCTCCTTTTGAGAAATTTGATGTTGGAGGTAGTGGATTGAGTGGTTATAATTTATACGGAACCGATGTAATTGCATTAAGAGGTTATGAGGATGGAAGCATTACGCCATATCATACGGAACAAGTTCTATATCCGACGGAGGAGGAAGGTGATAATGAATATAGGAATGTTAGTGTTTCGGATGGGAATATTTATACCCGTTATTATGCCGAGCTCAGGTATCCGTTTTCTTTGAATCCATCTGCTACAATATACGGACTGGTATTTGTTGAAGGTGGTAATGCATGGGGCAAATGGGATGAATTTAATCCGTTTGAGGTGAGAAGAGCTGCCGGAGTGGGAGTAAGAGCTTTTCTGCCAATGTTCGGGATGCTCGGGATTGACTGGGGATATGGATTTGATCCCAGTCGCAGCAAACCCTATGAACGATCAGGCCCACAATGGCATTTTGTTTTGGGACAACAATTTTAGTGGTCAGAACGGTATAGAATTTGTATTTTTATTGCGAACATAAATATTAAAACAATGAAAAAAGTAATAACAACTTTGGCATTGGCTGTATTGACAATTTCTTTTTCAGTTGCGCAAAAATTTGCATTTGTTGATACGGACTACGTAATGAACAACATTCCTTCCAATAAAGCAGCCGAAAATGAACTGGATAAACTATCAAAGCAATATGAAAATGAAGTATCGGCCATGTTTGAAAGTATTGATAAAATGTATCGTGAATACCAGGCAGAAAAAGTATTGCTTACCGATGAAATAAAGTCAAAGCGAGAAGAGGAAATCATTACCAAAGAACGTGAAGCCAAGAAATTGCAAAATGACTATTTTGGACAGGAAGGTTTGCTTTTTAAGAAACGCCAGGAACTGATCAAGCCGATTCAGGATGAAGTTTATGGAGCAGTCAAAGAGATTGCTGATGAGAATGGGTATGCTGTTATTTTTGATTCTGCAAGCGGTCCTACAATGTTGTATACAAATCCCCGTTACGATATAAGTGACGAGGTATTACAAAGATTAGGTTATAAAAATTAATTTCATACATTTGTGCCGGAAATTATATTTATTCTAATAAACATGAAAAAATATTTGGTTTTTTTGCTAATAAGTGCAGTTATCCTTAGTTTATCTGTAAATGCTCAGGACAAACTCAAAATAGGACATATCAATAGTCAGGAACTATTGGCTGCTATGCCGGCGAGCGATAGTGCTCAAAAAAAGCTGGAAAAAATTGCCAAGGAACATGAACTGGTGTTAGAAGAGATGTCAGTTGAGTTTAATAAGAAATTCGAAGCTTACCGTAAAGCAATGGAAGCCGGAACAATGAGTGATCTGGCAAGAGCTACAAAGGAAGCTGAATTGGAAGATTTGCAGAACAGAATATCAACTTTTGAACAAACTGCTCAACAGGATATTCAACAGAAAAGAGTTGAACTGTTTACCCCTGTTCAGGAGGCTGCCCTGAATGCAGTAAACGAAGTTGCTGAAGAAAACGGTTTCACATATATTTTAGATACAGGTATGGGATCGGTTGTCTATGCATCGCCTGATTCCAAAGATATTTTACAGTTGGTAAAAACCAAACTTGGCCTCGAATAAGGCATTGAAAAGAAATTTTCAAGCCAACTCATTTGAGTTGGCTTTTTTGTATCTTTCGTTATGAAAAACAATGCAACAAGACCAATTGGAATATTTGACTCGGGACTTGGCGGATTAACTGTGGCCAAAGCAATTCATCTGATGCTTCCCAACGAAGAAATAATTTATTTTGGAGATACGGCTCATCTTCCCTATGGAGACAAATCAAAAGATACTATTGTTCAATATTCTACAAGAATTACAAAGTTTCTTGTTGAAGAACAATGTAAGGTAATTGTAATTGCATGCAATTCTGCTTCATCAAACGCTTATGAAGAAGTTGTAAAACAAGCAGGAAGTAACATTCACGTTCTGAATGTAATTGATCCTGTAGTGGATTATATCATTGAGACTGACTATAATAAAATTGGAGTGATTGGTACCAAAAGCACAATTGATACCAACACTTATTTCAATAAAATACATAAAAAGAAAAAAGGAGTATATGTTTTATCCATGGCTACTCCTTTGCTGGTGCCCATGATTGAGGAGGGATTTATTTTTGATGATATCAGCAATGCAATTATCCGAACGTATCTTTCACGCAGAGAAATTAGCGGAATTGATTCGCTCATATTGGGTTGCACTCATTATCCAATCATTAAAAATCAAATCAATAAATTCTATAATTTCGATGTGGATATAATTGATACCGGTAAAATAGTTGCTGACAATCTTCGCCTGCTATTGGATAAGGAAAGCATCAGGAATACCTCGACAAAACGAGGAGTAAAAAAATTTTATGTTTCTGACCTCACACGCTATTTCAAGCTGATCGCACGAATGTTTTTTGAGGAAGAAATTGAACTTGAAAAATTGAACCTCTGGAAATAGTCAGTTTTAATTCAATATTTCTCATCTTCCCTTCTTCTCAGACTCTCACTCTCCTTCTTTCATTGACGGCAAATTCCTCATGGCGGATAGTATTATAAAAAAAGTCATAACAAATCCATGAAGTTTCCGGCAACGGATACAGTATTTTAAACCGGGTAAGTATGATTTTTTATATAAGAAAAAGGTTATATCATTCTTCAAGTAATATGAATTTTCTAACGGTTTGACTCATAAGTGATTATTATCACCTATATGAAGTAGAATTTATATTCTTTCTAAATAACATGCTAATGCATTGATATTTAACTTGTTGTATTTACACTTTATACGTTATGTAGTTATTTTTCAGGATATTTTCTCTTCATTGGTTTAAAGAATGCTATTAATTCGTGCAATTTTTAGTAATTTTTATTTATCAAATCCTACCGGCCTATAGTTTTTTTAATTGGTACAAAGCTTTTGACTAATAAAAAATGAATGGAACGAGTAGCTAATGATTTGTATTTCAAAACTGCAGAAACAGAATTGGAATTTGAAAAATGTTACCGCTTACGTTACAAGGTATACTGTGAAAAAAAGCGGTGGTTATCCCCTGATGATTATCCTGACGGATTGGAAAAGGATGAATACGATAGTAATGCAACTCATGTAATGGCAATGGATGAGGATTTTAATGTTATCGGGATCATGAGGATCATTAAAGAATGTGATCATGAGCGGCTTCCCTATCTCGATCATCCCGGAATGAAAGGAAAGAAGTATGAAGCAGCGAATCTCGCTGAACTCTCAAGGTTTGTCGTATCAGCAACCAAAAATCGCCATCTGGTATTAAAGGGATTGCTCAGGCTTGTATATCTTACAAGTCGAAGGATAGGCGTTGACAATTGGGTGTATGTATCTGAACCTTCCCTGATTCGGTTTATTGATCGGTATAAATACTTTTTTCATCCAATCTCCACTCCTACAAAGTATTATGGCGGATTTACCCTGATAGCAGCATGTGATATTGCTAAAACTGAGGCTCGCTGGAAAGCAAATGATATGGAAACATGGAATTTCCATTGGAAGGAAGAGGCTATGATGATCTAAGGGAATGGTATTTTCCACGAGTCATTTGACCATATCAAAAAGCGGAAAGTTTTATATCATAATTTAAGTCTAATCATGTAAGAGATTATTTGTTATGTTTTCCTTTTGGCAGGAGCCCTGCTCGTAAAATGGCAATTCAAATTTTTAAGTACTGTGTATAGGACAACTTGTAAAGAATTATGGCGTTATGTTTTCATATTGGTATATTGGATTTACTAAATATATTAATTGCAAATAGCCTTGTAGACCGCAACGAAGTGGAATTGATTTACGAAAGGATGAATTACAAGGTTCACAAACAGTTCTGTAAGAAGATTAGGGATCATCTAAGAAGCCTATGAATTATAGGTAATAATCAAATTTTCTTCCATAGTTGAATTCCATTCCAAAGCGAAATTCAAAATAGGAAATAAATTCATATTCAATGATACAAAGTGTATAGCTTTTAGTAATTAACTTTAATCTTTCAATCATATCAGGATTTTCTTTCTTATGATCTTGTAACTGGATCTTAATATCGAAACATCCGTTGTTTTCAGGATAAATTTTAAAAGCTCCGGTTATTATTCCTGCAATTTCAAAATCGGAATAAATGATTTCTTTAATTTCATTTACAGAGAACCAGTCAAAACCATCAGTCATTCGCTCGCCCCGTCCGTAAATGATCCCTATTGGTAATTTAAAAGAAGGTAAATAAGCTTCCAGATTGCACTGGATAAGAACCGATTTTAAATTTTTAAAGCTCATAACTTCTACTTCATCTTTTGTATTATACCTGATAATTGGAATTTGATGTTTCTTATCCAATAGTGTCACTACCAGTTCAGATCGGTTAAATTGATTTCTGATACTTTCCATATAAATCTCGTGTGGAAGGTAGTGCATAATTTCTGGAACCGATCTGGTATCGTCGGTGAAGAGTAATTTTTTAAGCTTTTCGTTTGTACGAGCAAGTCTGCGTAAATTGATAGTCTCTCTTGTTTCAAAAAATACTGTTGTTGCAAGTTCTGTTAATCCCATGTTTAGTTGGATGCGGCCCTCATCAGGCTTATCGCGGCCCAATAAGAATGAAAAATAATTTCTCATATTTTCGGGCACATATTCTCCTCCTGTAATGATATAGACATCATGATCTTTCCACGAAAAACCATTTCTTGTACCACTTTCAAGCACGTTTTTAATGAATGGGGCTTCTCCGGTAAGCACTATATGTTTAAAATCTCCGGCAATTTTTTTAATAGTCGCGTAGGCATGGTTTTCGATAGTTCCGGTTACTACCACAGGAATTGTAAAAGTTGGGATATTGAATCCTGCAGGTAAAGTATTGATTATTATCGTATTGTCAATTGGCACATTAAATATCTTCTTTAATAAATATTCTGTGGCTATACCTGATGTGCTTTTATAACCAAACGGCTGTAACTGATAGGAATAACTTCCTGAACTTCCTGAACTAATTCTAATAGTACCAATGTTTTCGAATTTTATCCCTAGAGTAAGGTCTCTCAGACTGTGACTATTAAAAAGTATTTCTTTATCAATAACAGGTATTCTTTCATTAAAATCATCGATGTTTTTTATTGGCCCGGCGTTTGTATTTTCATTCTTTGACATTTTAAGATATACCGACGAATGATTAATAACATGATTGACTACAATAATTAGTCGTTTTACAGCAAGAGCTTCAAATTCATCTGGTGATACGTTTTTAAGCCTGTTAAATGACCTTTCAAGTATAAATCGTATTAATCTGGCGTACCATTTTTTATAAAAAACAATTGGCATGGCATGTTTACTTGTTAAAGTTTCTAGTCCTGGTAATATTTGCTTTTAATTTCTTCGAAAGTTGGAAGCTTTAATGTAGGTTCTTTTGTAGACAGGCTTATAAGTCGCTTATTAAAATTGAAAAGCAGTTTATGTTCTATCAGACAATCTATCGCTTTTTCTATCATTTTCTTGTCGACTGTTGAATCTGAAAGATATTGAACTTTTTTAAATAAAGAACTTTCATGTATTGGTTCTCTGCAGGCTTTATGGACAAGATGTTTGTATCCGTCAAGTACAATTTCTTTTTTTTGTGCACACGGTCTTGTATCCTTTATTAATGTTTTTTGTCCGTGTTCTTTAAAAATCAGATGAGCCTTTATTTCACTAGGATTATTTACAGGAAATAATTCATGCCATTCATTTATTTTGGATCTTAATCTTTTAATATTTTCAGTATCAGGATAATTCTGCTCAATAAGTGTTCTGTCTTCGAAAAACCTGACAAAGTCATTTAGTTCTTTTTCCGGAATAGGAAAACAGTAATTCGATGATCTGTGAGGGATTAGTTCCAAATTGAATTTCTCCTGAAATTTATGGTAATGGCTATACCTGTCGAGGTGCAGATGCGTTAAAGCATCAGGCGGATTCAGGTGATAGAGTAGTGGTAGAAATTCGGCCATATCTTTGTACCAGTTATCATCTTCCCCCGGAAATGCATAAAGAATATGCCACATAAGCCTAATCCCATTTTCATAGGCCAATTTTAAAAGATAAATATTACGTACCGCAGTTACTCCTTTTTTCATGTATTTCAGGGCTTCATCATGAAGGCTTTCAATGCCAGGTTGCACCCACCTTATGCCTGCCTGAGACAATTTAACAGCCTGCTCTTCTTCGATATTAGCTTTAATTTCAAAAAAATACATACAGTCTGGAAAATCTTTTCCGGCAATTCTTGGAAGAAGATCATTAAAATAATTCAAATCGAGAATTTCATCAGTAGCCATCAGAACTTTGATGTTGTAATTATCTATTATCGATCTGATTTCTTCAATCACTCTGTTAGTCGATTTGGATCTGAAACATAGCCTTTTTGGAGCTGAGGAACAAAATGTACATCCTCCCGACTTTTCATGCCACCAACAACCTCTGCTTGTTTCAAATGTTATATGAGGCATAAGATTATTATTGTATTTAAAGGAATTAATTTGCAGAAAGAAATCATCAAAATCGGGCAGGGGAGTGTTATCAAGATTGTCAACAATTGCAATAGGAGCTTCATATCCTCTTGCTTTATTTAGAGACAGATTTTTTTTACATATTACACCATTTGGAATTTCATCCCTTGGGATGTCAATACCGGTCTTTACAATAGAGTTACAAAGTTGTGTAAAAAGAAGATCAGCTTCACCCGATACTGCAAAGTCAATCTCCGGAAAATTCCTCACGATTACCTGTGCGGCATCACCATCGCAGGAGGTACCACCAAGAATAGTAACAATATCTGGTCGTTGTTTCTTTATTTCTCTGCACAAAGCAAGTGAAGCATTGTTCTGCTGAAACATTGTAGTGCAAGCAAGTATTTTTGGATCCAGATGCAGAATTCTTTCTGCTGATTCGTAGATAAATTCGCCTGCCTTTCTTCTTATTTCCCATAGAAAATCTTTATTTACTATGCGCTTGTGCCTACCGGTTGATTCATATTCGCTGGCATGCAGTATATAACACGCCCTGCTTGAAAGTAATTCAAAATAAGCTTTGTGGTCTGGGTTAAATTCGGGAAAGCATCCGGCAAAAGTCCATTCGCCAATTTGGTAAAGCAGGTCCTGGCTAACAGTTGAATAGGCATCATACCCAATTTTTTCAGCAAACGCAAAACACTCATATAAGGTACTTACAGTGAAACCTTCTTTTTTTGCTGAAGCAGAAAGTATGCTAAGTCCGAGAGAGGGTCTTTCCAGGCTGGGAAATGGCATTGAAACAAGGCAAATATCCATTCTTCTTCTTTTTTATATTTAATCTTGAAGGTGTTACCTCATTAAATATAGCTACAATAGCTTTTAATTACAACCAAACGGTAACAAATGGTCCGGATACACAATTCATCATTTTACAGCTCCATCCATAATTGCTTTAAAATTCGAGAACAATATCCTCTCTTTTAATTCAGATGAAAGATCAATTTTCTCAAATACATCCACAAAATCTTTCATTCGGTGCATTTTTCCTTCATAAGGCATAGGAAAATCAGTCCCGAAAATAAATTTTTCTTCTCCCACCCGCATAATTAGCTTTTCGTTAAGTATTTCTGCTATTTCATAAGGATAAGCTGCCGTATCAATAAAAACATTCGGATGTTTTTCAACAATCATAAAGGATTCATTGTGCCAGAGTGTGCCAAGGTGTGTCAGAATGATCTTCAGGTCGGGGAAATCGTTAGCAACGTCATCAATCAGTATAGGATCGGCCTGTTTCAGTTTCACCAGGCTGCCAAAGGGAGTAGTTCCTACATGAAAAACCACGGGAATTCCAAGGTCAGAGGCAAGAGCATAAACAGGCCATACATTTTTATTGTTAGGATAAAAATTTTGAAGGGGAGGATGAAGTTTTAAACCTTTCAGGTTTAGTTTTTCAATTGCGTTGGTAAGCGTTTCACATGCATCTTTTTTTTTGGGATCTACGGAGGCAAAACCCAGGAATCTGTCCGGCATTTTACTGCATACATCAGCAACAAACTGATTGCTTGCAGTCAACAAAGGTCCGTCCATTGCAAACAGAACAGACTTTTCAATCGCTGCTTCATCCATCTGGGATAAAAGACTATCAAGCGATAACATAGCTACAACATCATCGAGATCAGAAAATGTTGGAATACCCTTTAAATAATCAAGGTTATACAACTGATCTTTTGCAAACACTACTGATGTATCGATAAGATGTGTATGAGAATTGATGATTCGCATTGTTTTCTTTTAAATTAAATTCCCTGCCATTTCATTCATGGATTCTCTGCGATATTTTACGTCGATATATATTCATGGATTATATCAAAAGATCAAACAGACCCCTATACCATTGGTAGTGAAACCAAGCAATACTTCTTTTTTTATATAAGAAGTTTTACTTAATCCCCCATTATAAATATCAATTGCATTATGTGTTTTCATTTTTGCATCCCTAGAAAAGGGAATCGATAATAGAATAAGTCCTCCGCCGATAGCTGCCATATACCATTGAGGATCTTTTCCCGCAATAGCCGTTCCTATTGGCCAACCAATCAGAAACCCACCTGAAAAACCAAGAATGTATGCCATAGCTATGCTACTTCTTGCAGATTTAAATTCTTGAAAAGCACTCTGATTCAGGCTTAAAATGCCTGATAATTCAATATTTGAAAGAATAATCCCTTTGTGATAATACTTATATGTTAATCCTTCTCTTCTCATAAGAATTGAATCCGGAGTAGAGGTATTCTCATCAAATTCACCTTCGTAATTATAATAGATCTTTTCTATCTTATCCTGAGACAAGCTTGTTTTCACATTCTTGTTTCCATTGGTTAGGTAGAAATATACATTAGTACTATCAACACTTAATATTTCACAATCGATTCTTTCACCATTGGTTCTTATAATTGCATCTTGTGAAGAACAGTTCAATGAAATCCAGGCGAGTCCAATAATTAGAATAAGTACTTTCATATAGAACTATTTTGATGTTTCTGTTTACAACGTATTAAATCCTTTTTCAGTTTTTAATAGCAAAAGATAAAAAGAAAAATTGAAATCCCGGAAGTTTGTAGAGATTATAAATTACTTATGGGAAAAAGGATCATTATCGGTTTTTCTGTAAACATATATTCTGTTTACCAGAATAATGACTGTCATAACAGATACGGCAGTAAGATTGAAATTACGTTCAACAATTATAGTAGTGAATATTCCGGCTATGACGAACAAAGTTACAAGGTAAGTGAGTATAACTCTGAATTTGATCTGATTTACCGAATCTTTCATAAAGGCAAGAACAAGAAGCAAAGGATTTGCCCAGAGAAGATCGGTATTGAAATTGAAAATGTAATGATCTGTTAATAGCCAGAGAAGAAGAATTATCAGACCAAGAAAACCAAAGATGACAAGAATTGATTTTTCCAATATTCTGAAGAATCCCGGAATGTAAGTTCCAAAAACTTGTGAGATCAACAAAACAAGAACCAGCGACCAAAGAATAATCGCGGGTTGAATGGCAGGTTTTGAAGATTGATCATGGCAGTTAAAATGGACAATATCAGATTGTGCAAGGCTTTTCTGAAAACCAAATTCCTCTTTAATCCGGATGTTTTTTAAAAGAAGATGCAAATAATCCGGCAAAAACGAAATCGTAGTTCCTCTGACTCTTTTATCTGCAGGGAAGCCCATAAGAAGATCTGCTCCTGCATCAGTCCAGGGCCTCTCCTTTAAATAATCATTCAGCAATTTCCTGTAACTTTTTTTAGGTACAATAAGCTGATTAAACTCCAGGGTGTCTGAAACACTTTCAGAGATCAGGTCAATGATTTTAGATGAACAATTGTTATAAAAGAAATCATACAGGTATTCACGATTTTCAGGCATATAATTCACCTCCAGCAATCGGACTATTTTTGATCTTTCGTAAGGAGAGAGGTTCAGCGGAGTTTCGATAAGTGACCGATTTTCAATCTTCACCTGCTGCAAAACAATATCAAAAGGTAACCTGGACAGTTTGTATATCAACTTTCCACGCACAAAACCAAAATAGAAAGAAGGTTCATTAAAATCAAACGTACCATAATTATAGACTTCGTCCGTATTTTTGATGTTGTTTTTTACACGTATCGCACTGTGACCAAATACTGAATACAGTTTGTTCCCCGGACTATAGGTTAGCAATGAGATTTGAATGGTATTTTCCTGGGAATAAACAACCTGCCTGCAATTGAACAAAACAATAAAAACTGTAAAAAGTATACGTAATACAGTTGTCCTTTTCATGGCAAATAACTTAGTGTTTGGCCAGTTTTATCAGTTGCAATGTTAGAAAAAAAAGTCTCATTTATTATTCTCAGACTATTTTTTAAAACCATAATCAGGATTTTCGATACTGAAATCAAGTTTTGAAAATGTCGGATTAAGTTCATATTCCACATAGGTATATTCCTGGAATAGACCTTTGTCATCGTAATTTTTTAAACCGACCGGGAATTCGCGTTTTTGATCTATATACATCACGATCTGTTTTGCGTAATCAGACGGAACCATAATTGTAGTGCCGGGTGTAAGATCTTCGAAAGATTTTATTTCACGATTTTTTTCAAGTATTAAATAATCGCAAACCAGCAATTTTTTTGATATGGATTCAAGGGTTTCTCCATTTCTCACTGTGTAAGGCACATACCTGAAATTAGTATTCAGAAAAACAATTTTATAACAGAGAATATTGTCATATTTTACCTGGCCCTTATATTGCCAGATACTGACATCATTTTTATCATACTTGTTATACAGATTTTCAACAACTTCAAGAAAATAGGAAAATCCCGCCCTATAGATCGAATGATGATTGTCTTTACGCATCAGATTGCCCAGGGGGTCCAGTTTCAGATTGGAAATTGCTATAGTATTTCTGTTCAACAACACTTTGTCGTTGTTTTCACCGTCTATATAGAGTATTTCCAGTCCCTGGTGCGGATAATATTGTTTTAAATAGATCTTATAAGGATTGTAAGAGATTTTAAAATCGGTTTTTTTATGAATCAATTCACCATCTATCCTTTCTTTTATCAGCATGGTAACTTTAACTCCATCCAACGCATGATTTGTAGCAAATACTTTTTCCAGTATTGCAACTTCAGGGGCAGATTCAGAAGAAAAAGACAAACAAAATACCAGAAGAACGGTTGATACAATGATACATTTTGAATGTTTGAAAAGATGAAGGGCCCACTTTGTCATCAGGACTTTGTAACTTTATCGTATCGTTTGTTAACAAATTCCCAATTTACTACATTCCAGAAAGCATCGACATATTCAGCTCTCCGATTCTGGTATTTCAGATAATAAGCATGTTCCCAAACATCGATGTTGAGAAGGGGAAAGCCTCTCTGATCTTCAGGAAGCGTATCCATAAAGGGATTATCCTGGTTAGCTGTAGTTGTAATTTTTAATTTTCCATCCTGAATGATAAGCCATGCCCATCCTGATCCGAAGAGTTTGATAGCAGACGTACTGAATTCCTCCCTGAAATTATCAAAGGAACCAAAGTCTCTTTGAATTGCTTCAGCAACAGGGCCATTAAGAGTTCCACCTCCGTCAGGAGACATAAATTTCCAATAAAGCTTATGATTCAGAAAACCTCCGCCGTTATTAACAATTGCATCATTGTATTGAGAAGCATTGGAAAGTATTTCCTTTACATTTGCCGGTGGCGGACCTGTATAATTTTTTAATGCGGCATTTAATTTGGCAGTATATCCGGCATGATGTTTATCATGATGAATCCTCACGGTTTCCTTATCGATGTATGGTTCAAGTGCATCATAAGGGTATGGCAATTCGGGAAGAATAAACTCTTTTTGCTTACTGAAAAGTGAATTTTTTCCTTTTGCTAAAGAAGGTAAACTTATCAACCCCAAAGCACTAACAAAACCTGTCTTTAGAAAATCTCTTTTATTCATATCAAATTCAACGATTTAACCACTTGTGTAACAAACATACTAAAAAAAAGTTTAAGTCTGAAAACTCACTGCCGAAGCTTTTCAATAATCTCCGTAAGAGCAAGTTTTTCCTGTATTCCGGTAATCATATTCTTTAACGTATACTGTCTGCTTTTTATTTCTTCTTCACCAACAAGTAAGACATAAGGTATTTGTTTCGCATTCGCATAGGTCATTTGTTTTTTTAATTTCACAGCATCCGGGTAAAATTCACTTGGTATCCCGGCTTTTCTGATCTTTTTTAGTATTTCAAGGCATTGATTTTGTTCCTTTTCTCCAAAATTAACAATGAGTATGCGTACGGATGCTGTTACTTCTGAAGGAAATACTTTCATTTGTTCCATAACATCATATATGCGGTCAGCACCGAAGGATATACCAACACCAGAAACATCCTTTAAACCAAAAATGCCTGTCAGATCATCATACCTTCCTCCTCCGCAGATGCTTCCTATAGGGACATCATCAGATCTGACCTCTATAATTGCTCCTGTGTAATAATTTAAACCACGTGCAAGTGTGAGGTCGAAATCAGGTTTAAGATTTATGTTGTATGATTCTGTCATCTTCAGCAAAAATTCTACTTCTTCAATTCCCCTTAATCCTTGTTCAGAGTTGTTCAATCGTTCTTTTAATTCTTTGATAATCTCAAAGTTTTTATTGCTCATTGTCAGGAAAGGAGAAAGCTCAGCAATAGCTTTTTCAGGAATTCCGCGTTCTTTCAATTCTTTCCTGACATTGCTCAAACCGATTTTTTCAATTTTATCAATGACCGTTGTAATTTCATTCATTTTATCAGGCTGGCCTATTAGGTCTGCTATTCCTGCAAGGATTTTCCGGTTATTGATCTTAACAGTTATATTTATGTTCAGCAGAGTGAAAACTTCATCGATTATTTGCAGCAATTCAACTTCATTTAACAGGGAATCACTCCCTATAACATCTGCATCGCACTGGTAAAATTCACGGTATCGTCCTCTTTGAGGACGGTCGGCGCGCCATACAGGTTGAATCTGGTAACGTTTAAAAGGGAATGTAATATCGTTCCTGTTTTGAACTACATAACGGGCAAAAGGAACAGTCAAATCATATCGTAATCCCTTTTCTGATATTTCCATTGCGAAGGAGTTGGAATCTTTTTCCTGTATTGTTGCAGGATTAGTTTTGGATAGAAAATCGCCTGAATTTAAAATCTTAAACAACAATTTATCGCCCTCTTCACCATACTTTCCCAGCAATGTCGACAGGTTTTCCAAAGCCGGAGTTTCAATCGGACTATAGCCATATTTAATAAAAACTCCTTTAATCACATTGAAAATATAATCCCTTTTCACCATTTCAAATGGTGAAAAGTCGCGTGTACCCTTTGGTATAGAAGGTTTTTGCATAATCATCCATTTTTGAGCGCTACAAAGGTAACAATATCAGCTTATGCAACAAAAACTGCCGCAAAATGTCAGGTTATGTAAGATGAAGCATCGTGATTAGTTTTTTTAAAAATCTTTCACTGGAATTGTCCCCTTCTTTTGGTGCCCAGGGAGCAAAATTTTTATCGTCAGAAGGGAAATACGGGCCATCTTTTACTTCATATACCACTGAATTGTCTTCCAGTGCAACAAGGCTATGCCATGTTCGCGGAGGGATTTCCACTCCAAAGTTGCCGGTTTTTCTATCAAGAATAATATGATCTGTTGGCTTTCCTTCATCATTGAATTCAATAACAACTATTCTGCCTCTTAAAATAATGAAAGCTTCTCTTTTGTCAGGATTTTCATGCTTGTGCGGTTGTATGTAGGTTCCTCTGAGCATTGCATGAATCATTCGTTGTAAGGTGTCATCCATTTGATAATGATAATTGTAATTCACTCTTTTCCTGGAAGATTCTTTTGCTTTTTCTGAAAGAGTATCCAGTTCTTTTGTTGTTATTTTCACAAGCATAGATCAAACTTTTATGTTTTTGTATGGTACACTCAGACGAACCATCGGAAATAGAAGGAGCAAAACAAAACAAGTACCTGCTATTGCATATCCAGGTCCTGTTAGATCTGCAAACACTCCAATGCCAAAACTTATGATAGCTCCGATCATCGAACTTATCTGTGATTCGGCTGATAATACAGAAGCCAGAATTCTTTCATCAAATTGATTTGCAATGCATGCAACACCAGCAGGGCGTCTTAAGTTTTCGATGACCAGAATGCAAACAAACAATACAATTGCCATTCCTGTTATATCAAAACTGTAAAATAGTCCGGCCGCTGCTCCTGTTAAAATTCCGGTCAGCAATAAAAAATTAAGATAAATATTGGTTGATATAAACCAAGAGTTTAAGCGTCCTGTATTTCTTGATGCAAAAGCAGTCAGGAAATAAAGTATAAAATAGATCAGACCAATCTGAACGATTGTTATTTCCTGTTCTGAATATCTTGACTGTATATAAATTGGCATGGCAAGCACCAGGGAACTGATAATAATTTGCAGGTAATCTTTTGAAGCATTATAGAATCCGCTAAAAAGAGCAACATTAAAAATCAGTTTCAGGTTAACAAAACGGCGCATAGATTTTACCGATTCTATTATAATATCAGCAAACATGCGTTTCAGTTTTTGCTTTTCACCCAGTTTAATACCATCAAGGTATTTTGGATAAGTAGCCAATAATATAAACCCGATACTATAGGGCACAAATGAATAAAGAAAAACCGAGCTGTAATTTTTGCTTAACAGCAACAGTCCGGCAGCTATTAATGATGAAATGGCAGAGCCACCTTGCGACCAGGACCGTGTATGGCCATAATATTCAACTTTCTGATCTTGCCATCCTTTGCTTTTAAGGTACTCAAAGATCATGGCTTTGTGTGTTCCGGTACGGAATGCATCTCCCAGTGCAAAAAATATTGTGGGTGCGATAAGCCACAGAAATGATTCAGCAAAATAATATCCAAGGAATGAGATCATATAAAATCCATATGAAAAAAGCATGGTGCCGCGTCTGCCCATGGCATCTGCTGCAATGCCACTGGGAACTTCAAAAATAGTGCGAAGAATAAACCGTATAGAATACAAGGAGCCTATTTCTGTATAACTTAGATCTTTATTATAAAGAAAAATAAGCAGGATAAAAGGTTCAAAAAATCTTTGATTTTTCAGGAATCCATAGAGGCAGAATTTATAGTATTGTCCGTCTTTTCTAAATTTTTCTGCCATAAAGGATGAAGTCTAATTTTTAAAACAACCAGTTCAAATTGATATACAAAGCAGTTTTGCCGTCACGCTCATCAGCTGCAAAACCAAAATTGGTGGCGACAACAAAATTCTGATTTAGTGCAATATGCAATCCAAGTCCATAGCTGATATGAGGTTTTTCTTTCTCATCAGGAAACATAAAAATGTATTCATCCGGCACACCTGATTTGTCGATCTCATATTTTCCTGTCACCATGCCCAGATCAGAGAAAGTATTTAAAGCAAGATAAATGTTCTGATTCCAGATCACGGTTTTAATAAATTTCCATCGGAATTCAAGATTTCCGAACAGATAATCTTCGCCTACTATACGGTTTCGTCGTATACCTCTTAAATTTTTTGCACCACCGAGAGCATCACGATCAATTGAATTGCCTCCATTTAAAAAAAACGGCAGCATATAATATGGCATTGTTCCTGAGAGCTTTGCCTGATATCCTATCCGGTAAACAAAAGAAAGACGATCATGTATCAAGGTAAAATATTGCCTGTGGGTAATTCCAATTTTTGAAAATGAATAATCTCCATTTCCAATAAACCTGGGGGCCCAATGGAAAAGAACTTCTGTCCACATTCCCCGCATGGGATTAGGCTCATTATCACGAGTATCATAAACAAGTCCGATCTTCAGGAGAGTGTTGCTACCGCCCTTTATCTGATCTTCAGCTATAATTCCCCAGTTGTAGGCATATTGTCCGAATAAGCCGCCATGAACAGGAGGTAATTTTTTTTCTTCTGCTTTTCCTTTGTTTAAGCGATCAAGGTCAATGGTATCTGCCTTGATGTTGTAATGGGTAAAACCTCCCAGCCACCGGAATTTATCATTGAAGAAACGTCCCTGAAAATCAACTCTTAATCTGAGTAATTTTCTTTCCTGCCTGTAATAAGCCCTGGATAAATAGATCGAATCTGCTTCCTCATCATCTTCAAACCTAATATCATAATTGGCTTCATACCCATTAAATCCATAGAAATCCAGTGCGCGTTCTGTCAAATAGCTGGCTTCAGCCGAAACACGGAGATTGGGTATCAGATATTCCGAATCATACATAAATTGAGCAATACCACTTCCTTTTGTTGTATAAGAATACTCAAAATAAAGTGAATGGCGGTAATCCGGGTAAATTGTTCCGTCACCGTAATCATAAAAATTTACAACACCGCCAAATTTCCATCCAATATCCTGTTCGAAAGCAACCACAGGTATAGCCCCCAATGACCATCCTTCCTTAATTTTTTCTTTCTTTTTATCAGTTGTATCTGCTTTTTGGCCGAATGAGGAATTATAAAGAAACAAGAACAGGCCAAGAATAATACAAGATGTATTTTTCATTGAAGGAGAGAGTTAATTCAAATATGAAAATTAAAATAAATTTAGGAAAATCATTGCGGATGTAGTATTTTGTTAGAAATTAGATAAAAACCAGTTTGCCATGCAGAGGGCTTTTTTCGCATTGATCAGGTTGTTGCTTATTCCGGTAATTCTTTTTGCACTTTTCCTCTTGTTCTTCACTGTTTTTGAATACAGGCCAAAAGAAGAAACCGAATTGTTTTCTTCGTTGGCAGCAGATACTTTAAGTACCGGAGTGAGTTATTCATCTCTTGTCTGGAATATTGGTTATGCAGGTTTGGGTGAAAACATGGACTTTTTTTATGATGGAGGCGAGAATGTTCGGGATACAAAAGAAAATGTTATTCGGAATGTTGATGCAATATCCCGGTTTTTATCTTCCAATGATACGGTGAATTTTATCCTTTTACAAGAAGTTGATCAGTCATCCAAAAGAAGTTATTACATCAATCAGCTGCATTTTTTTGATTCTCTTCTCTCAGATCATGATGGATTTCTGGGGATTAATTATCAGGTTGGTTTTGTACCTGTTCCTGTACATGATCCGCTTGGAAAAGTGAAATCAGGAATAGCAACCTTTTCAGCCAAGCCACCCTTGAAGGTTACTCGTTATTCTTTTGATGCAAATTATCCCTGGCCAAAAAGACTTTTTATGTTAAAAAGATGTTTTCTTGTAACAACGTTTCCTGTGATTAATGGCAAAGAATTGAATGTAATTAACATTCACAATTCCGCATACGATGATGGAACTTTAAAAGCAAATCAGCTGACACTTTTAAATGAATATGCTTTGGATCAGTACACAAAAGGAAATTATATATTATTTGGCGGAGACTGGAATCAAAGTCCGGATACATTCAAGCCTGAATACAATCAACCTTTTGATACAATAAATCTTTCCTATTTGCCTTCCGGATTTTTGAGAGACTGGCGGAGAATTTTTTGTGATACCATTCCTACAAACAGAAGGATAAAAACTCCGTATACAAGAGGTGTAACAACTACCACGGTAATTGACTATTTTATTGTATCGCCAAATATCACTGTGTTACAAGTTAATCCTCAGGAATTGAATTTTAAAAATTCTGACCATCAACCCTTGATAATTCGTTTCACTCTGAATGAATAAAGCATGCAAAAAATTCTATACTCACTCTTACTGATTTTTATGGTCCATTTCAACTTTGCAGATGGTCAGAGTTTTAAACCTTATAATGTCTTAAGGGCGATTGAAAAGGGAACACGAACGACTGAAGGAATTCCGGGAGAACAATATTTTCAGAATTATGCAAAATATACTATTAATGCATTTTTTGATCCTGAAAGCGGAAAGTTGAGCGGGAAGGAGAAAATTGTTTATTATAATAACAGCGGAGATACTTTAACAAGGATTGTAATTCGTCTGTATCAGAATATTATGAAAAAAGGGGGAATTCGTGATGAATCATTCAATCCCGATGATATCCATAATGGAGTTAACATTTCTTCTTTCCTGGTAAATGGTTCCGATTTGCTTAAGCGATCTAAATACGGAATAAAGCAGGATGGAACGAATCTGATCGTTTATTTGTCAGAGCCTGTCAAACCCTCAGATTCCTGTAACATGATTATTCATTGGGATTTCAGTATGCCATCAGGGCATCTTCATCGTTATGGGAAGTACCATGAGAGTAGCTATTTTGTAGCATACTGGTATCCCCAGGTAGCTGTTTATGACGATATTGATGGCTGGGATATGATGAATTATACGGGAACACATGAATTCTATAATGACTTTAACAGGTATGATGTAACCATAGAAGTATCGGATAACCATATGGTTTGGGCAACCGGCATTTGGCAGAATCCGGAAAAAGTGCTGAATAAAAATATTGCAGCAAAAATGGAGAAAGCATTTCAAAGCGATGATGTTGTGCAGATCGTTGTTCAGAATGACTGGAAAAAGGATATTGTTTTTTCTAAAAAGGGAAATCATTCATTTCATTTTATAAAAGACAGCATTCCTGATTTTGCTTTTGCAGTTAGTAACAATTATTTGTGGGATGCATCCTCTGTTATCATCGATTCTTCTCTGCAGAAAAGAGTATTGGTATCATCGGTTTACCATCCGGATGCTACGGGTTTTCAGGATGTTGCTTCAATAGGATGCCGGGTAATTCATGAATTGAATTACAATAGTTATGGATTTCCATTTCCATTTCCCGGAATAACAATATTTAACGGCAATGGAGGAACGGAATTTCCTATGATAGTTAATAATGAAAACATGTCTAAGAGAAATGGTACTGTGTTTATCACAATGCATGAGATTGCCCATAGTTATTTTCCATTTTTAGCAGGAATTAACGAAAGAAAATATTCATGGCTCGATGAAGGTCTTACTACATATTTGCCTGTAGAAACAGAAAAAGCAATGCATTCTGATTATTATCCTATTGAATTGATCATAAACAGGTATGTTGCCGGTGCAGGAACGGAAGTCGATATTCCTCTTTATGTTCCTGCATATCAGACGCGTGATTATTCCTACCAGTTTTACAGTTATTTTCGTCCGGCTGTTGCATTGTATATTCTTGAAGAATATATTGGAAGAAAGCAGTTTAGAGATGCAATTAGAGATTTTATTGAAATCTGGCAATACAAACATCCTCTACCCTATGATTTTTTTCAAATAGTAATGAGCCATACAACCAGGAATATAAACTGGTTAATAGATGCCTGGTTCTTTGCTCCCGGGTGGCCCGATTTGGCTATTGGGGAAGTTAAAGTAGCAAATGATTCACTAAAGGCAGAAATACTTAATAAAGGAACATTGCCTGTTCCTGTTCTGCTTTCAATTGAGTATACAGATGGCAGCAATGAAATTGTAAGAAGAGAGTTAGATGTTTGGAAGGATAACAACAGGATAATAATAAACCATTCGCTGAAAGGCAAAATAAAGAGCGTACATCTGGATTACAAACATACTCCTGATAAAGATCGGTCAAACAATTGTGTGCAATTAAATTCTGATGAAGAATAATCTGACGTGAGTTTGATATAATTTCAGGCTCTCAATTATCTGAAAGGCAGGATAAGCCAAAATACCACAAAAATGATTGTTAGGTGATTGAATTATAGATATATAGATAGTTTTGTTTCAGATTCATGTTCATTTATCAAGATTGTTTTTCCTCTGAAAATTTAGGCTGAAACTTTGGCATAAGACAACATTTCAAAACACAAAGACATTGACAATTCAGCTTAGCAGACCACGCAGATAGAGCAGGAATACCTGTACATTCACAGGGATATCCATTATCAGAGAGCATCCGGCCTTGACCAGTTTTGCAGTGGAGATATTATTCTTATTTGTTATCGCAATTATATGAGGATGATTTAGTGATTTGATGGTGCTTTGAATACAATTTAGAAGCATTGTATTTTTATCAGGGATGTCCAGAATTACAATTTCATGTTTCGATTTTATAGATTCAGGATAATAGTTATTCAGAGTTTTATAGACGCAACTGTTCTCTGTACATTTTAAAATGGGGGTTAATGCACCTTGCGAAGTTTTGTTTACATGGGTAACAACCAGGCATCGTTTATCCAATAATTTAATATTTTCCAGTGAAGTAATTGATTTGTCAGGCTCAATAATTTCTTCCGTTGGTAATGAAAAGCAAATTCTTGTTCCTTTTGTATATGATACGTCTACCCATATCATACCACCTAAGAGTTCGACAATACCTTTTGAAATAGAAAGTCCTAAACCTGTACCGCTAAATTTTCTTGAAATTGATTCTTCTCCCTGCCGGAATCTTTGAAAAACTGCATGGCATTTATCCGGATCAATACCAATTCCGGTATCTTCGACATAAACAAGAGCATATGCATTATCATATTTTCCTCCAAAACGGATGGTGCCATTTTCGGTAAATTTAATTGCATTGCTGAGCAGATTATAAAGTACCTGCTGAACTCGTGCAGGATCGAGATTTACATTGTCGTTTACATTTTCGGGAAATCCTTCGTTGATAATTTTTATATGTTCTTTATCATTCAGCCGTTTGAAATTCTCAAAAAAAACCAAAGCATCGGAGAAAATATTGCTGAGCCGGAAATTAATATTATTCAATCGTAACTGATTTGATTCAATCATGGATATGTCCATAATATCATCAATTAACTTCAGCAGTCTTTGACTGTTGCTGTTGATGATTTCCAGATACCTTGTTTTCTTTTCTTCGCGAAGATCAGGATTTTGCAACAGGTCGCCAAATCCAAGAATTCCATTTAAGGGAGTACGTATTTCATGTGACATATTGGCAAGAAAAACGGATTTCAGCTTGTCTGCTTCTTCTGCTTTCTTTTTTTCTGTTTCAAGACTTTTTGCATAACGTTTACGCTCGTTAATTTCATCTCTGAGTGTTTTATTGGTATTCCTAAGTTCCTGAGTACGCTCTTTTACCGTTTTATCAAGATTGTTCTTTGCTATTTCCAGTTGTTTATTTTCATTAAATGATTTTATTCTGGTATTGAATATAATCCGTGAGACAATCCAGGCGAGAGTGTATAAAACAACTATTGATACATATTGAGATACAAGTATATCGATGGTGATTTGATTTATGTAAAACAAACCAAATACAAGGATTAAAAAACTAAGTAATAAAAAGGAGAAAAAGAGTAATCCACGTATTAAAAAGATGGTAGCGGCCGAAAAGATACCCACTAACAAGGTAGGGATACTATTGTTTGCTGAAGATTCAACAATTGAAATACTTGTCGACCAGAGTATATGAAAAAGCACCCAGCTTTGAACTAAAAAATGATGAAGAGCTCTAACTTCACTGGTTTTTTTTGGAACCTTAATATGAGTAATAATTACAGCATAAATAGTTGCTATTCCCAGGATAATGTCAAGAATCATAAATCGGTTCACCTGGAAAGTATTCCAAAAATCGCTAAGAAAAAAATCTGCATATAATATAAAACTCACAAAAACAACCAGAAAATAGGAAAAAATCCTTATTCTGTTCAGGTTTATCAGTGTAATATCTGAAAAAAACTCACTCCGATATATACTTCTTTTGAAAGATGAACCAAATAGGATTAGTTTTAAATGATATAATATTTTATTAATATAATTCATGCTTTGAGCCTAATTAAAAGTACTAATTAATTCGCTCAAAACAGAATGAAAGAATGAAAAAGATAACTCTAAAATGGAATAAATTAATTCATTTTTTTAATCCAGGCTTGAGGATCAACCTCATCCTGAATCGTTTTTAAAAAACGATCTGCTTCTTGCTTATTGTTGAAAACATCATAACTTACCGCGTGTAAACTGCCTAAATTTCCAAATTTCTCAGCATTATAACCCTTATTTTTCAGCTCAATTACGAGATTGTCAGCATTTTGTTCATTGCTGAAAGCACCGGCAACAACGTAATATTTTGTTCCTTGTATTGTTTGAGTTTGTTTTGGTTTTGTTATTTTCGGAATTGTTTCTTTCTCAGGAATTGCTTCTTCTTCAACAATTGTTTCTTCTGTTTCATTGACTTCAGGCACTTCATCATAGGATTCAGTGACATAATTATCTTCTTCGATAACAGGTTCTTCAAGCAACAATTCATCTGCATCTGATTTTTTAAAAAAGGATGGCAGATCCTTATTGTAAATAAAATATCCAGTGATCAATATTCCATTGATCAGGATAATTACTATGATCCAAAGCAAAATTTTCCTTTTGCTTGTGTGTTTTTTGCGGTATGCAGTTTCTGTCCTGGTTGAGGTATACGAATAAGTTTTTGAAGAAGGTGAGGCAGCTGATATACTTTCATTTTGTTTTGCTTTTAAAGTTTCCTTCTCTTTTCTTTCTTTCTCTGTTTTTGCTTTTTCTTCCTGTTCCTTTTTCTCCTGTTCTGCCTTTTCTTTCTCTTCCAGGGCTTTCCTTTCCTTTTCAGCCTTTGTTTTTTCTTCCTGTTCCTTTTTCTCCTGTTCCGCCTTTTCTTTTTCTGCTTTTGCAGTTTCTTCTTGTATCTTTTTGTCCTGATCAGCTTTTGCTTTCTTATCTTTTTCTGCTTTTGCCTCTTCTTGTTTTTCTGCTGTCTTTGTTGCTGGTTTTGCTTTTGATATTGTCTTTATTTCATCTCCTTCAAGAGAAATTTTACCAGCCGAACTTTTAATAAGTATTCCTAATTTACCTACAGGATATTTCTCACCCTTATCGAGTTTGGCAACAATTGCTTTAACAAAATCTTCAACTTTTTCTTTTGCCTTTTCCCTGTCAAGATTCTCTTCTTTAGATATGGCATCAATAAGCATTCCATCGTTGTATTGAAGGAATTCATTAAATACTATGGTGAGTGGTTTTCTTTGCTTAACAATAAAGGCTCCGAAGTCAGGGACAATGACTCTGTTGTTTTTTTCAAGGATTTCATTTATATATTTTTCCATCAGGATAAATTTTTCTTAAATTGAATATAGATACAAAATTAATAAATATCAATGGGACAACACATTGAAGATTTTAACAATTCATTGTAAAGTACTTTTTTGATTTTTTTAATTGATTTGTTCTTATTTTACTTTCTTTGTGGTATTAGATAAAGATTAGAAATGAAATACAGGCATATTTTGGGAATTGATTTTGGAGGCTCAGGAATTAAAGGAGCTCCGGTAGATACAAAGAAGGGATACTTAACCGCTGACCGATACAGAATTCCGACTCCTTTACCGGCTACACCTGAAGGTGTAACGGATGTTATTTATAAGATAGTGAAACATTTTAAATGGAAAGGTCCTGTAGGACTTGCATTCCCTGCTGTGGTGATGAACGGTATTGTTAAAACGGCTTCAAATATTGATAAAAATTGGATTGGAATTAACGCTTCGGAGTTGATAATAAATAAGACCGGCTTACCTGCTTATGTATTGAATGATGCCGATGCTGCCGGAATGGCCGCTATGAAATTTGGAGCAGGAAAAGGCAAAAAAGGATCTGTATTGCTTATTACCGTGGGTACTGGAATCGGGACAGTCTTATTTACAAAAGGTAAGCTGGTTCAAAACACCGAACTCGGCCATCTTTATCTTAAATCAGGAATTGAAGCAGAAGATTATACTTCTGATGCTGTAAGACAGAAGGAAGGACTTGATTGGGAAGAATGGGCCAAACGATTTGATATTTATTTGAATGAAATGGAAAAATTATTCTGGCCTGAGCTCATAATTATTGGAGGCGGAGTTAGCAAAAAACCGAAAAAATTTCTTAGCCATTTAACAGTAAAAACAAAAATTATAATGGCTAAGGCAAAAAATGAAGCGGGAATAATCGGTGCCGCCTTGGCAACAAGGGCAAACAGGGATATATTTAAGTGATTTCAGGTATTAATCAGACGGATTTTCAAAAAGGGTTCGTTGTATAATGGACCTGCCAAGAGTAATTTCATCTGTGTACTCCAGTTCATCTCCAAAAGAAACACCGCGTGCAATAACAGATATCTTATCCACATGACTTTTAATTTTCTTATAGATATAGTAATTGGTGGTATCACCTTCCATTGTTGCGCTAAGTGCAAATATTACTTCGTTAATCTTTTCTGAACGTACTCTCCTGATCAGGGATTCTATTTCCAGATCATTTGGGCCTATACCTTCCATAGGAGAAATAATTCCTCCCAGTACATGATAGAGGCCGTTAAATTGATGAGTATTTTCAATAGATATTACATCTCTTACATTTTCAACAACGCAGAGAATTGTAATATTGCGTTTTTTTGAAGAACAAATGGAACAGATTTCAGTATCGGAAAGATTATGGCATATTTTGCAAAACACGATATGATCAACCAGATTGTTTAATGCAGTACCAAATGCCAGGGCTTCTTCCTTTTTTTGTCGTAATAAAAAAAGGGCCATTCGCAAAGCGCTACGTTCACCAATTCCGGGCAATTTCGAAAATTGCTCAACAGCTTCGGCTAAAAGACGGGATGGATAATTTTCACTGTGCATACAAATAGAAATTTAATATTACAAAATTACTATCATTGCATACGGGCAGCAATAATTTTCCTTGAAATGAATAAACAATTCTTCAGATAAATTTCAGATTCAAATTATGAATCCCTTAATAATACTTATTGTAATCCTGGGATATTTTTCTTTATTACTGGTTATCAGTGCAATAACAGGAAGAAAAGCAAATAGCAATAGTTTTTTTATAGGAAACCGAAGGTCTCCATGGTACATTGTAGCTTTTGGTATGATTGGAGCATCATTGTCGGGAATTACATTTATTTCAGTACCTGGCTGGGTATTGACGAGTAAATTTTATTATATGCAAATGGTTTTGGGCTATTTGTTGGGTTATGCAGCTATTGTACATATTTTGCTTCCACTTTATTACAAACTGAATCTTACTTCAATTTATGTTTATCTGAAATCAAGATTTGGGAATGTTTCGTATAAAACCGGCGCTGTTTTTTTCCTGATTTCAAGGATTGTTGGTGCGTCATTTCGACTTTTTATAGTTGCTAATGTACTCCAGATAACAGTTTTTGATAAACTCCATATCCCTTTTGTTTTGACCATTCTGATTACACTTATCTTTATTTATATATACACGTTCAGAGGAGGAATAAAAACCATTGTATGGACGGATACACTTCAGACATTGTTTATGTTATTGGCGGTGGTAGTATGCATAGTCTTTATTTCAAAAGATATTGGCTTCGGTTTTAAACGCTTGTTTTTGGAAATATCCGTTAGTGAACTGAGTACTGTATTTAATTTCACAGAATGGAAAGAAGGAAGTTTCTTCTTTAAACAGTTTCTTAGCGGGGCATTTATTACGATTGTGATGACAGGACTAGATCAGGATATGATGCAGAAAAACCTAAGTTGTCGTAACTTGCGTGATGCGCAAAAGAACATGTATTGGTACAGTGCTATGCTCATACCTGTAAATCTCCTGTTTTTATCGCTGGGAGTTCTTTTGGTCTGTTATTCAAATGTTAAGGCAATTCCAATACCTGAATACACTGATAATCTGTTTCCTTTGCTGGCAACCGGAGGGCATATGCCAAACCTGATGGGTATAATCTTTATGCTTGGACTTATTGCAGCGGCATATTCAAGTGCAGACTCTGCCATAACTGCACTAACTACATCGATTACTATTGATTTATTTGAAGCTGAAGATCTGGAAGAAGAAAAACTTCGCAAGCTTCGGTGGACAATTCATGTTTTGGTTTCTTTGGTAATCGGAGCAGTTATTTTTGTTTTCAGGATATTGAATAACGATACGGTGATCAGTGCGCTGTTTATGGCAGCAGGTTATACTTACGGGCCGCTCCTGGGATTGTATGCTTTCGGACTGTTTACAAAACTCGAACTTCGCGACAGGGCGGTACCTATAATTGCTGTTATTGCACCTTTCTTATCCTATCTGCTAAAATTACTTCTTGAATCGCTTATACAGAATTATCATGCAAGTTTTGAGATACTTGTTTTGAATGGAATCATTACTTTTGCAGGATTGCTTATTGTATCCAGAAAGCAGTCTTTAATCAGATGACCATACAGTCATTGATTAAAATTTAATAACTGAAAGTTTTTGTTCAAAAAAGCTAATTTTAGGTATTATTAAAACAGGAAGATGTGAAAATAATTGCAGGTATCAGTAATGCCCATAATCCTGAAGAGATAAAGAAATATGTGAAAGCAGGTGTGGGCGAGTTCTTTGTTGGATATGTTCCAAAAGAATGGAGTGATGAATATGGATGGGAATTATCAAATAACCGGCGCGAAACAGCAAATTATCAATACAGAACCAGGGAAGATCTTGCGAATGTTGTTGATCTCATTCATCAGAATAACTGTAAGGTTTATCTTACCGTAAATGCACATGAATACAATACACGTCAAACGAAATTATTGATTAAAATTCTCAATAGTATTCGCAATATTGAATTTGATGCATTCATTGTTAGTAATGTTGGTATATTATTGGAATTACAAAAGAATGGATTTGAGATTGATATGAATATCAGCATTGGAGGTGGTAGTAATAATATTGAGACACTTAAGTTTTTTCTTGATAATTTCAGGAATATCGGAAGGTTCATTTTGCCAAGAAAACTTACTGTAGGTGAAATTGAGATCATAGCCAAATATGCCCTGGAAAATAAGGTACGTCTTGAAATTTTTGGTATGGACCCATATTGTGTCTTTAATGATGAGTATTGTTTTACATGGCATGGTCCGGCGAAAAGGAGTTTTTGTCAATCTGCAATGTTCGAATTTCGCAGCGCAAAACCCTTGCTGTTTGATTCTAAATGGAAGAATAGTGTTTTCAATGAACCGATTAGTTCTTTTTACAGAAAGCAGACTGAAGTTATAAATGAAATAAACATGAGTCGTGAAGCCTACTATTCAAAACGCAATACACCCAATTTAGGCAAAAATGAGATAAACAAATTGTATTTTTTGGCCAGGTTGAAGAAATGTGGTTTGTGTGCATTCCAGAAATTTAAGGAATGGGGTATAGAAGCTGTAAAATTGCCTTTGCGCGGGCAGGACTTTATTGGGAATATTGCCGTAATTGAACTTTCAAAAAAGGTGATTGATGAAGAAAATGCTATACCTGAATACTGTAAATCGATCATGCAAAGTCCGCGCTTTTGTTCAGGCATAAGTTGTTATTATGATTATCCTTATCCCAAATAGTCGCAGATTATGAAAAAACAATTCGATTTACATATATACATCAGTGATATCAATCACTTGCTTAACCTGGAAGAAACTCTGAGAATAATTCCAAAGCCCGAACAGGAATTTATCGAGATCTTTGATGAAAATGTATTGAGTAACCAGGCATCTCTCACATTACTGAGAGATTATATGTATAAATATTACGGACTTCAATATGAAGGAAATATTGAAGGCATTTATTTTGGTCAGGAAACCTGTGAAAACCTTATTCCTCCAGTAAAACTTATCGAAAAGGCTGTTGAATATTGCTCTGAAAAGGAATATCTTTTTTCATTTGCCACACCGTATGTTAGCCCAAAAGGCATGGAAAAATTGAGGAAGATATTTGCTTTTCTGAATGAGAATGCCCCTGATAGCGAAGTAGTAATCAATGATTTTGGGGTATTGCATCTTTTAAATACTGAGTTTACAAACCTTAAACCGGTTCTGGGAAGGCTTTTAATTAAAGTTAAAAGAGATCCCAGGTATTCTCTATCGGGTTTTGAAATTGCGAATATTGAAATAAAAAATTTGAAGCATATAAAAGCAAACCAGGCTGAAGCGCTCCAGGGATCTACGCTTGAGTTGCATGTTTACCAGGAATTTCTGAAAGAAAAAGGGATCGAACGTATTGGCATTGATGCATTAACACAGGGAATAAATCTAAAAACCATTAAAAAATGGAATTTCCCTGTTGATATATATTGGCCATGGACATATATAACTAGCGGTCGTAACTGCATGATTGCTGCTCATACACAGCCTGGGAAAAAATTGCATCCAACAGATGAATCCTGTAATTTCCAATGTAAAAAGTTTGAGTTTACATTTCAGTCTGATAAGCAAATGCTTCCAAGTGTTGCAAGAGGAAATGCTATCTGGATGAATACCAGATCATTGCATATGGAGTATTTCCAATCAGGCTTTAGCAGGCTTATTTATGAGCCTTATGTTCCTGTTTAATTCTGATGAGAACAAGAATTACATTATATTAAAAACCAAAATCATGTACAAAACATTTGTAAACAATTTGAAACCAGCCGGATTGTTCTTTAGCGGATTTTTTATTTTAATTAGCATATCATGCTTGCATTTGTCTGCACAATCTGTCGATGACCCTTTTTTATGGCTGGAAGATGTGGAAGGTGAGAAATCGCTTGAATGGGTGACCTCCCATAATGAAATAACATTAAATTATATTACGAATATTGATGGGTATCAGGATCGTTATGACTTCCTTTATGAGATTCTTACTTCTGAAGATAAGCTTCCATATCCCATTATGCATGGAGATTATATTTATAATTTCTGGCAGGATGAAAAACATCCCAGAGGGATTTGGAGAAGAATAGTATACAGTGATTATTTAGAGAGGAAAAACACCTGGGAGACTGTAATTGATATTGATAAATTATGCGAAGATGAAGATAATAATTGGGCATTCGAGGGTACATATTTTCTTCATGGTAATGATAAATTGTGTACAGTCCGGCTTTCAAAAGGGGGTTCTGATGCTGTAGTGATCAGAGAGTTTGATCTGGAAAAGAAAGAGTTTATTAAAGATGGTTTTTTTATTGATGAAGCGAAATCAAGTTTTGCCTGGATTGATGAAAACACTGTAAATATTTCAACGGATTTTGGAGCGGGATCACTTACAAATTCAGGATATCCAAGATTTGCTAAGAAATTGACAAGAGGAATACAATTATCTGAAGCGGATACTATTTTTGAAATTTCAAAGGAAGATGTTGGTTTATGGGTTTTGGTGATGAATCAGGGTGAAAAAAAGTATGAAATACTTTATCACCTGAAAAATTTTTACAATAAGTCGATTTATCTCATTAAGGATGGTGTAGCTGTTCAACTTAATTTCCCGGAAAATTTTCAATTCGATCTTTTTGAAGAAACAATTATTCTTCAGCCTTTAGTTGACTGGAAATTCGGGTATGATTTAATTGAAAAAGGAACCGTTATCGCAATAGTACTGGATTCCTTACTTGCAAATTCTAACACATATCAGGTTGTGCTTGAAAATAAGCCCGGCGTTTCTGTTGAAAGTATAGATGTTACCGGTGAATTTGTACTTATCAATACAATCAATAACATAAAAAGTGAATTATTGAAATTCACGAACGAAAATAATCAATGGGAAAGTGAAGTTGTTGACCTTCCAAAAAACGGATTAATTGAGATAATAGAAGCTGATCGAAACAAAACCAGCTATTTTTTAACCTATGAATCGCCCATTCAACCAACTACCCTTTATGTTAATGGTGGAGACAGAACTGCACCTGAAAAAATCATGAATTTACCTGATTATTTTAATACAGAAGACATTGTTGTGGATCAGAACTGGGTTGAATCGAAGGATGGAACAAAAATCCCTTATTTTATTCTGCATAAAAAAGGAATGAAGTATGATAGGAATAATCCTGTAATTCAATATGGATACGGAGGTTTTCAGATTTCAGAAAAACCTTATTATAGCGGATCGAGAGGAAAATTATGGCTTGAAAAAGGAGGAGTATACGTTATTGCCAATATTCGTGGTGGTGGTGAATTTGGCCCTGACTGGCATCTTTCGGCTATTAAAGAAAACAAACAAAAATCATACGATGATTTCATGGCCGTTACTGAAGACCTTATAAAACGGAAAATAACATCTCCCGAAAAGATTGGCATTTATGGCGGAAGCAACGGAGGTTTGCTGGTAGGGGCAGTTATGGTTCAACGGCCTGATTTATACAAGGCTGTAGCTTGTTTTGTGCCTCTTCTGGATATGAAAAGATATTCAAAATTACTTGCAGGAAATAGCTGGATGGCTGAATATGGTGATCCGGATATTCCGGAAGAATGGGATTATATAAGCAAATATTCACCTTACCATAATGTGAAAGCAAGGAAGGTATATCCGGATGTATTATTCCTCACTTCTACGAGAGATGACCGGGTGCATCCGGGACATGCAAGGAAGATGACTGCCAAAATGGAAGAAATGGGGTATAATGTGTATTTGTTTGAAAATACGGAAGGAGGTCATGGGGCTTCATACACTCCTGATCATATGGCGAAGGTATCGGCCATGTACTACTCTTTTTTTTATAATCAGTTGATGGAATAATCAGTCTCTGGTAAAAATCAATATCATTTGCTTCAAACCTTATAACAGGTTGCTTCTTCTCAATTTTTACTAATTTGGCACAATAATAATTTAACTTACTTAATCGGAATTGTATATGAAAGATTTCAATGTAGTCATTCTGGGTTGTGGTACTGTAGGTGGAGGTGTTGCAAGAATACTTTGTGATATGCAGGAGGTTTTATCATCCAGAGTCTCCGGACATATCAATTTAAAAAAGATTGTTGATCTTGATCCGAAAACAGCAATAGACAGATTTGGTATTGCTCCGGAATTGTTTTGTGGTGGAGGCAAAAGTATTACAAAAGATGAGGCAGACAAATGCATTAAGGAGCTGATAGAATCGGATGATATCGATCTGGTTGTTGAAACTATTGGAGGAAGCAATGATTATGTTGAAGAACTTGCAATAAGAATATGCAATGCAAAAAAACATCTCGTTACAGCCAATAAAGCTCTTTTAGCTGAACGAGGAAAACGTATATTTGAAGCCGCAAAAAACAATGATATAACTCTTGGCTTTGAGGCCGCCGTTTGTGGAGCAATACCTATTATTAAAACCATTAAAGAAAGCTTTACAGGAGACAGTATCATTTCGCTTTCAGGCATCTTAAATGGCACGAGCAATTATATTCTCACCATGATGCAAAACGAAGGCATGGATTTTCATGAGGCATTGAAACTGGCTCAGGATAATGGATTTGCTGAGGCTGATCCTTCGCTGGATATCAATGGAGGAGATGCAGGTCATAAGCTGGTCATTCTTTTAAAACTGGCCTTTGGTATTGAAGCAACTATGAATCAGTTATCAATTGCCGGGATTGAAAAAATTACCAAAGAAGACATTGAGTTTGCAGATGAGATAAATTGTAAAATCAAATTGATTTGTTATGCAAAAAAGATCGACAGCAAAATATATGCTACTGTCTGCCCGATGATGGTAAAAAACAGCAACTTTCTTTCCGGTGTAAACGGAGCTACCAATGCGGTCAGGGTGATTAACAAATATTCGGGCAAACACATTCTTTTAGGAGCCGGTGCGGGGTCTTATGAAACTGCCAGTTCAATTGTTGCAGATATAGTATTTGCGGCAAAATATTCAAAGGTAAATCAATCAGTTTATGATAAAAACACACTTGATTTCATTGATGCAAAACATTTTGAACTTCCCTATATTATTACTTTTGAAACGGTTGACAGTCCGGGTATAACCGGACTTGTAACAACGTCTATTGGCAATCAAAACATTAATATTGATACGGTAAGTCATAACAGGCACATGACTGACCGTGCTATATTCTCAATAGCAACAGTGCCATGCACATTGTTGCAAATTGAAAAGGCAATTGATGAAATTGATCAAAGCAATCCCAAGCTTTTGTTAAGTCCGCCAAAGGTGATACCAATATTGTACTAACCGTTAAAACTTTGGAACAATTTGGAACCGACAAAACACTTTATATTATTTCTGCAATCAAGTATCACTCCTGTAGCATTGATTTCAGGTGTTGGATTGATCCTGTTATCACTCACAAGCAGGCTTGGAAGAACAATTGATCGATCAAGAATGCTTGCTTCTGAGTTAAGGAATACTGCCGAAGATAGAAAAGCAGTATTAATTGCAGAACTTAAGATTCTGCATCGAAGGAATAAATACTTAAAATCTGCTATGGCAGGAATAGCTTTTAGTGTTTTAACAAGTAGTTTAATGATCCCTGTTTTATTGATCATGAATATAACCTCTTTAGATTTGAATATTCCCGGAAGCATTTTGCTTGTTCTAAGTATTGGAGGTATCATTCTTTCATCTGTTTACCTTTTTGCCGATGTTTCACTTTCGCTAAAAGCTCTTGCTCTTGAAACAGAAGAGTATCTTTAATAATAGAGTTATTCTAACAATACATATGCATTTGCATTGATTTGGAAAATGCAAGAATCTGATACAGAATAGATTTTAATCGTCAATTGTTATAATGGTCACACAGACATCTAACTGTTGACTTGTAAATCAGAAAAACCGGAATTAGACGCTTTTTAATTCTTTTTCAGCTTGCAGCCAGTCTGAAAGTTCATCACCTGGTTTTCCTGCTTTTACCCTATTATGGTAAATTTGATCAGCTCTTCTTTGAATATCGTCTGAAGAATACTTTGCTTTGCGCACTGTCACTTTCTTAGGTGTAGTTTTTGTTTTTTTTGTTGCCATTGTTTTTAATTTAAGATAGATTAAAAGTTTTGATCTTCATCATCATCAAAGTCCATGTACTTCATTCTTTTTATGGAAGATTTTTTCTTCCCTTCAGGTTTAAATTTTCTGGGTTTTTCTCTTTCTGGTTGCCATTTGTTTGTCCGTGACATGATTAAACTATTTTTAAACAACTGGTATTAAATTAATGCAATACTGATAAACAATCTTCAAAGTTTAAATTAAATTTTCTGAAAAAAATAGACTGAGTTTAGTTTTTTCGATAAAATTACTATTCAAATATCATACAATTAAACGTTAATCTTTTTAAAATGTTTTTACATTAATAAAGTTAAACAACAATATTCAATTTTAAAAATGGAATATGAAATTGCAATATAAATACTTTAATTTATATCCTCAGCATCATATGTTGCATATAAGATTATTTCAAACTGTATGAGTTCTGAATACATTTCAGAGTCATACTCGAAGTTTTTCTGTTTAGCCTTTCTTCAGATTGAACCCGAACTCTTCAACAATTGAATTGTTTTATTCTCAAGGTATTGTTTACATTTGCATTTGCTTACTAAATACATACGTGATCATGGCTCAATACAATAAAATGGAGATATTACTTACCATGAAAAACAGTGGTGTTGTACCGGTTTTTTATCATTCCGATAACGAAATTTGTAAGAATGTTTTAAAAGCATGTTATAATGGAGGGTTAAAAATCTTTGAATTTACCAATCGGGGAGATCTGGCTCATGAGATTTTCAGTGAACTTGTAAAGCTTGTAAAAGAGGAATTGCCCGGCATGATTCTGGGTGTTGGATCAGTTGTTGATGCAGCGACAGCTGCTTTTTATATTCAGTCAGGAGCTAACTTCATTGTATCACCTATCCTAAATGCTGATACTGCAAAGATGTGCAATAGAAGAGGTGTTGCATGGTGTCCCGGTTGTGGCTCAGCAACAGAAATAATTAATGCGCAGGAATTGGGAGCAGATGTTGTGAAGCTCTTTCCCGCAAAGGAAGTTGGTGGTCCCTCATTTATTAAAAACATCAAAAGCCCTATGCCCTGGTCGAACATTATGCCTACCGGAGGTGTTGAACCAACATATGAGAATTTACTCCAATGGTTTAAAGCCGGTGCGTGGTGTGTTGGAATGGGATCAAAACTTTTCCCGGGAGAGGATATTAAAAAAGGCAATTACGTTGCAGTAAAAAATAAAGTGGAAGAAGTCCTCAGGCTGGTTAAGAAAATCAAAGAGGATTTGGAGTAAAGAGTTTTATTACATTACGTAAACGTTTGGGAAATGGGTTATTTGGATGATCTGTTTAATTTGAATGGCAAAGTTGCATTGATCACCGGTGGAGGTGGGGTATTGGCAGGTGCAATTGGCAGTGGTCTGGCAAAAGCAGGCGTGCATGTTGTATTTGCTGACATAGTGCCTGAACATGCAAAAGCAGTTGCACAAAGGATTAAAAAGGAGGGAGGGGATGCAGTTGGATTAAGTACGAATGTCCTTGATGTTGCTTCATTGGAAAAAACCCGTGATGAAGTTATCAATAAGTTTGGATCAATTGATATTTTATTGAATGCTGCAGGAGGAAATATGCCCGGGGCTACGATCCCACCTGATAAAACTATTTTCGATCTTGATTTTGATGACATGGATAAAGTATCTGACCTTAATTTTAAAGGTACAGTGCTTCCTTCACTTGTTATTGGAAAGATTATGAGTAAACAGTCAAAGGGAGGAAATATTATTAATATTTCCTCAATGGCAGCACTTCAGTCAATAACAAGGGTAGTTGGTTACTCAGCTGCAAAAGCTGCAGTGAGTAATTTTACCAGATGGCTGGCCATGGAAATGGCCATGAAATTTAAGGGAAAAATACGTGTAAATGCTCTTGCTCCGGGATTTTTTATTGGAAAGCAAAACCGTAAACTTTTAACTAATCCTGATGGATCCTTTACTGAAAGAGGAGAAAAAGTGATTTCAAAAACACCCATGGGACGTTTTGGCCATGCTGATGAACTTATCGGAGCAGTACTCTATCTTGTCAGTGATGCATCTTCTTTTGTTACGGGGGTTGTGTTGCCTGTTGACGGAGGATTCAGTATATATAGCGGTGTTTAATTCTATATGTGTTCAGTTTTTTTCATATATGGATATGCTGTCGATAGGATCTAATTATTTAAATTATTCAGAATAATGCTTGAATATACCTGGCGTTGGTTTGGCCCAAAAGATCGTATTACTTTTGATGAGATCAGGCAGACAGGAGCAACAGGCATTGTAACTGCCCTTCACCGGATTCCTGTTGGAGAGATCTGGAACAGAGAAAATATACTTGAAAGAAAAGATATCATTGAACGTGCAGGATTCAGGTGGTCCGTTGTTGAAAGTATCCCTGTTCATGAAGATATTAAGAGAAGAACCGGCAGATACAAAGAATTTATTGAGAATTACAAACTGTCTTTGATCAATCTGGCAGAATTTGGTATACATACTGTATGTTATAATTTTATGCCAATACTTGACTGGTCCAGAACGGATCTATTGTATAAATTCACTGACAATTCAGAAGTTACAAGGTTCGATTTTGCAAAATTTGTTGCTTTCGATTTACAAATTTTACAGCGTGAATCTGCAGAGAAATCATACCCTCGGGAAGTGGTTAAGGAGGCAAACAGCTATTTCAATAATCTTACATCAGCAGAGATACAGGATCTGAAGAATACGGTTCTTTTAGGATTACCCGGTTCCGGTGAGGAATATACTCTCGATGAACTGAAAGCAAAATTAAAAACTTATGAAAAGATAGATAACAGGCAACTGAAATCGAATTTATTTGATTTTTTAGAAGAGATCATTCCTGTTGCAGAAAAATATGGTATTCGTTTGGCTATTCATCCTGATGATCCGCCATGGCCTTTATTGGGTTTGCCACGCATTGTCAGTACAGAAAAAGATATCGGAGAAATAATTGCTGTTATGGATTCTCCTGCAAATGGATTCACTTTATGCACAGGTTCATTGGGAGCAGGTTACTTTAATAATGTTTCAAACATAGCAAAGAAGTTTTCACATCGTATCAATTTTGCTCATCTTCGGAATGTTACCCGGGATGAAAAATTAAACTTCAATGAAAATTACTTTCTTGAAGGAGATATCGATATGTATGATGTAATGCAGATCTTAGTGCAGGAGATGAGCCAAAGGAAAAAGAAGAAGCGTTCTGATTGGCAAATTCCTATGCGCCCTGATCACGGGAATCAGATTCTGGGAGATATAGGAAGAGAAAATTATCCCGGATATGGTTTGTATGGCAGAATGAAAAGTCTTGCAGAAATTCGTGGTTTGGAATTCGGTGTGATTCGAAGCAATACTATTTAAAATTCCAAATCACAAATCCCAAATATCAAATAAACTCCAATTTTCAAATTCCAATGATCAAAACACTTATTCATAACCGCAAGGATCATTCTGTGTTATGGGTTTGGAATTTTTGAAAGTCCGAAGTCGGAAGAAAGAAGATGGGAAAGTGAGAGGGTGAGAAGCAGGCAATCAGTAATTAAGAATTAAAAATGAAAAATCAAGGGTGTAAGGTAGAATTTGAGTAGTTGATGAGGTGAAGTTGAGTTTTTGGCATATTGGCAGATCACTGATCACACTTCACAGGTCACAGTGATTGGCGTTCGGTAAATTAAGTCTTTGGTCTCTAGTCTCTGGTCTTTAGTTTGAAATTAAAGGACGGAAAATGAGAAAGAGAAAAGATGAGATATGAGATTGAGAGATAATAATATAGTGCGACTTTAGACTTGAAACTAGCAACTTGAAACTATCTTTTGATGCTTGAAATTTGGAATTTTACTATTATATATTGAAGAATTAATCGCACAACAAGTTAATAATTTATATATTTGGCGCTCAAAATCAGATTATAGGTTATTTCATGAAGAATAATAATAGGAGAGTGTTTATCAAACCGGACGAAGGAGTACATTTTCAGGAGCAGTTGATCAGTTGTTTTGAGCAAATTCCGGAATACCGTAATTCTGATCATGCAGGATCCATTGTTCTTCACTGTTCTTTTTTTGTCAATGCAAAAAACAACAAAGATTTCATTGGTATGAGAAGTGAAATTTCTGCATGCATGGATGGGAAATTTGAATCGGTTCCAACCTATAGTGTTATTGCCCAACCCCCGGCTGATAATTTACTGATATCAATTGAAATAACTTTACTGGAAAATAAGAGTGAAGATCTTAGTATAGAGTTTAAAAGACTCCATGAGATTCCCTATACGATCATTGAATCATCGCAGGGAAAAGAAGTATATGCAGGGGGGATCTCCGCAAAAACACCTGGACTCAGTTTGAGCATGCAGGTTGAGGAATCGTATAAACTTATGAAAGATATTCTTGATGCGGAATCCCTTTCATTTTCTGATATTGTGCGTCAATGGAATTATGTTGAAAATATTGTTCATATAAACCAGTCAGACAATAAACCGGTTCAAAATTATCAACTTCTCAATGATACCAGGTCTGTGTATTATTCGCAATCGGATTTTAAAAATGGATATCCTGCTGCAACCGGTATAGGTATGAATTATGGAGGGATATTATTGGAGTTTTATGCGATTAAACCGACAAAAAGTATAGACATAATACCTGTAAAGAATCCTAAACAGACTGATGCATATAATTATCCTCAGGAGGTGCTTATTGGTAATTCTTCGAGAGAGAAAACCGGAAAAAACACACCCAAATTTGAAAGAGCCAAATACATTTCATTAAATGGGCATAAATTGATTTTTATATCCGGAACAGCATCCATTCTGCATGAAAAGACCATTGGTGTAAATGATGTTACAAAGCAGACTATGGTAACAATTGATAATATTTCGGAATTGGTTGCTGAAAAAAACCTTAAACATTCAGGCGTAAGAGATATTTCAGGAACGATGAATTACACTTTTTTGCGTATCTATGTTAAAGATGCTTCTGATCTTGCATCTGTTAAGGATATTTGTGATCGGAAATTCAAAGATATTCCAAAGTCCTATTTAATAGCTGATATTTGTCGGGATGATCTTCTTGTTGAGATAGAAGGTGTAGCTGAATTAGTATAAGGAACAATAGTTTTTATTATTTTGTATCTTTGTCGGTTCCGATTCATTCGGAATGATAAATTCTCCTGAAATTTAATATCATGAAAAGAGCAGGGCTGCTTATAATACTTATAATAGTACTAATAGCAATACCGGGATATTTCATTATTCGTCATTATTATAGTAAGAAAGACAAGGAATTTGGATTAATATATCCGTTTAATAAATCATTGTTTCCACCGGAATTTCCGGCACCCACACTTACATGGTACGACACTGATGAACGAGTTAAGAACTGGTCAGTTTCGATGTATACGAAAAATAAAAAGTTTCGTATAGACACAATGGTGAACAAAAAGGAATGGCAGCCCGGTTCGGATCAATGGTACAAATTAAAAACGTCATCCGATTACAAACAGATAATTGTTAAGGTATCGCGTCATGGAGCGAAGGAAGACAAGAATACAAAAATTGCATTTAAAATTTCGGAGGATGAAGTTGGGGCCCCAATTTTATATCGCGAGATACCATTGCCATTTGCATTTGCTGAAATGCATCTTGATTCAATGAGCTACCGACTTGTTGATGTAAGTAGCGAAGACCCTCCGTATTATTCCATGCAAAAATTTATGGTTTGCGGGAATTGCCATTCGTTTTCTGACGATGGTAAAGTGATTGGTCTTGATTTTGATGCTGCCCACAGGGATAAAGGAGGTTATTTTATTGCTGAAATTCAAGATACAATTGTTTTTGATACGGGCAATTACATATCATGGAATAAACTTCAGGATAGAAAAACATTTGGCATATTCTCAAAACTCTCTCCAAATGCCAGGTATGTGGCAACGACTGTAAAAGATCGTGTTTTAATACACAATTTTGGGTTTAATCCCGAGGTTATACCTTTTTCAGAATTATTTTTTCCTGTTAATGGGGTTCTTGCTGTATATGACAGACAGACCGGTAAACTTAAGGAGCTCCCCGGTGCAAATTTTCCGGACTATGTGCAGTCAAATGCATTTTGGACGCCCGGTGGAGAAAATATTGTTTTTTCGAGAGCCAGGGCATTGGCATATGGAAAAGACACAACAGAGACTTTTGTCGGAGATGAAGACCTGAAGAATGAATTTGTTAACGGAGAGCGGGAGTTTAAATTTGATGTTTGCATTGTGCCTTTCAATGGTGGCAAAGGAGGTGAGGCAAAACCAATCAAAGGAGCATCGGAGAATGGCATGAGTAATTACTTTCCCGCTGTATCTCCTGACGGGAAATGGCTTGTCTTCTGCAAATCAGAAAATTATATGCTGCTTATGCCGGATAGCAAGTTGTATATAGTTCCCCTTGAGGGAGGAAGAGCCAGAAAACTCAGGTGTAATTTCTGGAGGATGAACTCCTGGCACGCATGGTCGCCTAACAGCAAGTGGATTGTCTTCTCTTCGAAAGGAATGAGTCCATATACAGATATGTTTTTAACACATATAGATGAGAAGGGGAGGGCTTCAATTCCGGTGTTGATTGAAAAGGCAAGAAAGGAAGGAAGGGCAGCCAATTACCCCGAGTTTTTAAATGTTAAAACTGATTATTCCTTTGCTATGGTTTATAACTATGTGAATATGGATCATATCAGCAGGGCGATGTTGAATAAAGACACTTTATTGGCCAAAAATTATTATAAGCAATTTATTGATCAGGGACAATATTCACTCCCGGAAGAATACATATTTCTCGGAAATTTTAATTATGAAATCGGAGATTATAAGGAAGCAGAAAGGTTTTATTTAAAAGCTCAGGAAAAAGACCCTTACGGCTCTCATATCAAGTATTTATTGAACAGAACCAGAAGGCATTTGAAACAGTAAGTTAAACAAAACTGCAATAGTTGAATTTCATACGACTCAGTTTTTCTTCAAATAACAATCCTGTTTCATAGTGGTCTTCATCGTCTTCTTCATAATACCAGTTTACAACAAGGTCTTTTATCATACAGTTTTCTTCCAGTTGTTTCAATAGTTTAAACATTTGCATTGAAGCACTTGTATTCATGTACTCAATGTTGATATCAAATACAACGGAACGAATTTCGAGATCAGCAACCCAATTGTAAAGTACCTGAAAGAAAGGCAATGCATTGTCAGGGATTATCTTTCCTTCAATTTTCAGTCTTCCTTCTGTAGTAAAAGATACCGCCGGCAATGAACTTGTGCCTTCGATATTCAGGTTTTGCTTTGTATCCATTTTTAGTCCTCCACGATTATTCTATCTGTAAATGGATACGCTTTAATTTTTCCTTTGATACAAAATATTGACAAACAGGATGGTTTTTGTGACAGTTGTTATAAAAAACAAGAAAGATAATAATAGCAAAAAAAATACATCGCATAAAATGCTTGTCAGAAATTTTTATTATCAGACAATCTTATTTTATACTGAGATCTTTTGTTTTTTTTCAGTATTGCTTGTGTTATAAAGTTATGTATCGGGTAATGCAATTGTGTCTGAAATCCCGGGCCTTATTTTAGAAGTAATTGGTTTGACCTTTGTATACATTCGATAACTTAATTGGTATGAGTTCTCCCGAATAGGTCAATTGCCCGGAAACATTTCCTCTTACAGTTGCATCCGTATAACCAAGCTCACTTACATTCATGCTGATATCATAAATGCCTGCCGAAGAGGTTATATATAACATGACATAATATGAAGCACTTTTTTTTCTCTCCCTCTTCTGAACTTCGTATTTCGTTATTTTTCCTTCAACAGTTATTCCGCCAACTCCATTAATACCAATGCCAAAGTTTGATCCCAGTTGAAGGACAACACTGTTTGAATCTACTATAATAAAGTTAATCAGAGAGGAAACAGGAACACGTTGTCCTCTTCCATCACCTACATAATTGGCTTCAAGAACAAACCGCTGATGTTCAAGCATCAAAGCGACTATTTCCCTTCTTTCGGCATCTGCTTTTTCTCTTTCTGCTTTACGTTGCTCTTTTTCAAGTGCTTTTTTTTCTTTCTTACTCACCACCTGCTTCTCCTGACTGAATGATGCCATACTCATCATTATGGCCATCATGAATACTATTATTTTTTTCATGTCTTCAAGATTTTAGTTGTTCATTACAATATAATAAATATTTTCATCTTTTGTATAACGTTCTTATTTATCAGAAGTATTGTCTTCAGAGTGTTATACTTTGTTAAAAGTTTTTTTTGGGTGTTAATGTGCTTCAATCAGATAAGGTTTCTGATTACCATGGTAACATGCTATATGAAAACAGGTAATTAACAAGAATTAAGAATGTCATGATGCAGGCATTTTCAAAATATATTTGCTTTTCTTTACTTAAAAAATAAACATTTGTATTTTTGAATTTTTCAAATACAAACGAATCCATAAAAAAGTGAGCAAGATTATCATTAACAATTATAGAGAATTAGAAGCCTTTCTGGGCAAAGAAATCGGTGTTTCAGATTACCATACCATAACACAGGAACAGATCAATAAATTTGCCGATGCAACTCATGACCATCAATGGATACATGTCGATACCGAAAGAGCAAAAAAAGAATCGCCATTTCAAACAACAATTGCTCACGGATATTTAACCCTGTCACTGCTAACTTATTTATGGTTGCAAATTGTTGATGTCAGAAATGTTAAACTAATGGTAAACTATGGTATTGAAAACCTTAAATTCAATCAGAGTGTTCCTGTTAACAGTCGCGTACGATTGAGGGCAAAGCTGGAGAATATCATTGATTTACGAGGCATCACCAGGGCACATATGAAAGCAACGCTAGAAATTGAAGGGAACAAAAAGCCCGCTTATGAAGCCATTATTGTATTTCTGTATCATTTTGAATAATATTTTCAAAATATCCTCAAACTTTATGTGTAAAATCTTTATATGTTGAAATCCTTACTTACGATATTTCGTATTCGGTGGGAAAAGAATCCTTTGGTTATCATACTCCTCCTGGCTTTTACAGTTCGATTCATTTCTGTTATCTTCTCACAGGGTTATGGCATGCACGATGATCATTTTTTAGCTGTTGAAACGCCCTGGTCGTGGACCGTAGGTGAAGATTATGAAGGATGGTTGCCTGAGTCACAGGAGGCAGGGAAAAAAATGGAAGCTCAGAATATTGCTTATCCCTCCATCAATTACCTCCAGTTTGCTTTTCTGAAGATTATCAATATACTATTGCTTATCCCGGTCAGCCTTACGTATTCTAAAAAATCGAGAGTGGAAGCTATGGCATATTTTTATCCCATAAGAGATCAGGTGAATACAATTCTTGTTGATGATACAGGCAGAAACGGTGAAATGATGATGCCCGTATTATATGCAGGGAAACCATTACATGTAGTTACTCTTCCTGAAGATAATCCGAGTGATACAACAAATTATTCCCTGATAAGATACCAATTTGTTGTTCATTCAATGCATGTATTTGAGCAGGACAATGGAATAGACTGGCCCGAATACATCATCTTTGTTGAGGACATTGATCTGGAAAGGGAAACGTATATTCAGCCAAGTCTGGGTGACAGGATCATGAAAAGATTAAATCCGGCAAATAAGAACGAAGAGTTTTATATTTACAAAACGAATTTTAAGACGTAAGTTTTTCGAATATCAAAAAGACTCTTATATTTGCACCTCCATTTTTTATGATGAGAAAACAAGAACAAAAGCAGGGAGCTTAGCTCAGTTGGTTCAGAGCACCTGCCTTACAAGCAGGGGGTCGCTGGTTCGACTCCAGCAGTTCCCACAAAAGAAGGAGGTTGACACCATGTCAACCTTTTTAGTTATGCACAAGTATTATTTCTATATTATCTATTCTTCCAATCAGGACACTTATTATATAGGTCATACGAATGATGTGAAAGGAAGAATCCAGAAACATAATACTAACCATAAAGGATATACAGGCAGGACCAATGATTGGGAGTTGAAATATTGTGAAGTATATAACTCGAAAGAAGAAGCTTATCATAGGGAGATGAAAGTAAAACACTGGAAGAACAGGAAGCGACTACGCCGGTTAATAGAGAGAGGTTCAGAGCATCCAGACTAAGAAGTCGGGAGGGTCGCTGGTTCGACTCCAGCAGTTCCCACAAAAGAAGGAGGTTGACACCATGTCAACCTTTTTAGTTATGCACAAGTATTATTTCTATATTATCTATTCTTCCAA
>CAYORG010000007.1:0-94109 GCA_964406315.1 uncultured Bacteroidales bacterium
AACAAAAGGAAAGGTATCAGGATACAATTGATGAATACTATTCATTTGCATCCGAATTTCCAGACAGTAAATACATTAAGGAAGCCAAGCGATTTTATAACAATGCGGTAGATTTTCTTGGTGATGATCTTGATACAGTGAATGAATCAATACAAAATTAATTAATACACTATGGATTATAAGAAATCAAAAGCCCCTGTAACTACGATGACAAGGAACACAACAGATTTTGAGGACAAAGTAGGGAACATATACAAAGCTGTTGTGATTGCTTCAAAGAGGGCAAACCAGATTAGTATGGAGATCAAAGAAGAGCTGAACAGCAAACTTGAAGAATTTGCAAGTTATTCAGACAATCTGGAAGAAGTATTTGAAAACAGGGAACAAATAGAAATATCCCGTTTTTATGAGCGCATGCCGAAAGCATCGCTTATTGCTCTGGACGAATTTGAGAACGATCAGATCTATGTTCGTAATCCGGAAGAATAAAATGATAATATGCCCATGCTAAAAGGGAAAAAAATATTGGTCGGTGTAACCGGTAGTATCGCAGCCTATAAGGCTGCTTTTCTTATAAGATTGCTTATTAAAAGGGGTGCAGAAGTTAAAGTTGTGATGACAGAACCGGCAAAAGAATTCATTACACCACTGACTTTGGCAACTCTATCCAAAACCCCGGTTCTTATTGATTTTTTTAATCCTGAAAATGGAGACTGGAACAACCATGTAGAACTTGGCAACTGGGCCGATGCCTTTCTGATTGCTCCTGCAACTGCCAATTCAATAGCAAAGTTGACCCATGGAATAGCCGATAATTTGCTTCTTACAACGTATTTGTCAGCCAAATGCAAGGTATTTATTGTACCGGCAATGGACCTTAATATGTTGAATCATATCACTACGCGGGAAAATATTCAGAAACTGAAAGACAGGGGAAATATAATTATTGAACCTGCATCAGGAGAACTTGCCAGTGGCCTTGAAGGCAAAGGACGAATGGAGGAACCTGAAGAAATTGTTAAAGTACTGGAGAGCTTTTTTAACGGAAAACTAGCCGAAAAAAAAAACGAAATAAATAAACTATCAGGGAAAAAAGTTCTTGTTACAGCCGGTCCGACAAATGAGCCTTTCGATCCTGTACGTTATATAAGCAATCATTCAACCGGCAAAATGGGATATTCAGTTGCCGAAGCATTTGCCCGGACCGGTTGTGAAGTCTTTCTGGTAAGTGGTCCGACAAATCTTTCTGTACCTTCATTGATTGCTCATTCCTACCAGGTTCAAACATCCGATGAAATGTTCCACCTGTCAAAAAAAATATTTAAAACTGTTGATATCGCTGTATTTTCTGCAGCTGTCGCTGATTATAAACCAGCCCATGTATCTTCTAAAAAAATAAAAAGCAAATCAAAAAAAATGGATATCAATTTGGTTCCAACTGTTGATATAGCATTTGAATTGGGTAAAATAAAGAGAGATCAATTTACGATTGGCTTTGCCCTTGAAACAGAAGATGAGACAAAAAATGCGAAGAAAAAACTTGTGAAGAAGAACTTTGATTTAATTGTACTGAATTCTTTGCAGGATGAAGGAGCAGGTTTTGGATATGATACCAATAAAGTTACTGTTATTGACAAATACAATAATATCCATAAATTCGGGTTAAAGACTAAAGACGAGATCGCTTTTGATATTTTAAAGCTGGTAAATAAAACAATTCAATAAAATGAAATACTTCAGGTATCCCATATTGATATATCTTCTTCTTGTAATCTGCAAGGGGTATTCTCAGGAGCTCAATTGTAATATATCTGTCAATACCTCAAAAATTCAGGGAACAAACAAGCAAGTGTTCATAACTCTGCAGAAAGCACTTTCAGATTTTATGAACAATACTGTATGGACAAACAATGTATTCGAAGTAAACGAACGGATAGAATGTAATTTTTTATTCAATATTACAGAAGAAAAAAGTACTGGTTCCTATGTGGCCACACTGAACATACAGTCGCGGAGACCTGTGTATGCTTCGTCATACAATACAGTCATGCTGAATTATGTTGATAATGATATTGCATTTGATTATATGGAAAATGATCCCCTTGAATTTTCTGAAAATACTTATATTTCTAACCTTACCTCCGTTTTAGCATATTATGCATACATAATTATCGGCCTGGATTATGATTCTTTTTCAATGGAGGGAGGTACTCCGTATTTTGAGAAAGCTGAAAAAATTGTCAACAATGCACAATCATCCGGTAGAGCAGGGTGGAGAGCTTCTGACAGCAGAGGAAGGACAAACAGGTATTGGTTGATAAATAATATTCTTGATCAGGAATACAAACCCTTAAGGGAGTTTAATTACAAGTATCAAAGATTGGGGCTGGATATGATGGACAAAACCATTGAAGGTGGGCGAATGACAATTAAAGAATCCATTGTTGAACTGGAAAAATTCTACAATTCAAAACCAGATCCTTTTATGCATTATTTCCAGGTTGTCATGGAATCAAAATCTGATGAGATCACACAGATATTTTCCAAGGCATCTGCTGAAGATAAACGTAGGGTATTGAATATTATGGTCAAAATTGATCCGGCCAACTTGTCTAAATATGAAGGATTGAAATAATCAACCATCTTTGTTTGATAACATGTTCATATTAAATCTTTGAGATGAACATGCCAACTTATCAGAAATCCATAGTTTTGTTTTGATAAATTGTGACCCATGCTGAGTTCAATTTTTATTGATAATTATGCTTTAATCGATAAGCTTGAAATGAATTTTCATAAGGGTTTATCTATTATTACGGGTGAAACAGGAGCAGGAAAATCAATACTCATTGGTGCACTGAGCTTGCTTCTTGGAAAAAGAGCAGATACTTCAATTCTGAAAGATAGAAACAGAAAATGTATTGTTGAAGCTGTGTTTCAGGTTAATGGTTACAATCTTGAAGACTTCTTCCGGAATCAGGACCTGGATTATTCAAATGAGATTCTTATAAGAAGGGAAATCTCCGTTAGCGGTAAAAGCAGAGCTTTTGTTAATGATACTCCTGTGAATCTTAATGTTCTTCAGGAGCTTGCTTTGAATATGGTTGACATTCATTCTCAGCATCAGAATTTGTTGTTAAATAATGAAACATATACACTTCATATTATTGATTCTTATGCAGGAACAATTCCTCTTCTTCAGGAATACAAGGTGTTATATGCAGAGTATAAGCAATTAAAACAGGAATATTATAATACCCGTGAATCGTATCATTCTGATAAATCAGATCTTGATTTTCTTACACATCAGTTCAATGAACTGAGAGAGGCAAATCTGAAAGAGAATGAATTGAATGAGTTGGAAGCGGAATATAAACTATTGAATCATGCCGAAGAAATAAAATCAAGCCTTGCAGAAGCGACAAATCTTCTTGAAAATGATGAAACAGGAGTAATAAAAAACCTGAAAAGCATGAAAGATTCTCTTACAAAAATAAGTGAACATTTGCCTGAGGCGGAAGAAATTGCAGAAAGAATGGATTCAGTTTATATTGAGCTTAGAGATATTACAGGTGAAATTACAATTCAGGATGATAGAATTGAATTTGATGATGAGAGGTTACAAATGGTCACCGATCGGATGGATCAGCTTTATTCATTACTGAGAAAGCATAAAACGGAGACCATACAAAACCTTATTGAACTTAGAATTGATTTAGATAAAAAACTTCAGAAATATTCAACAGGCGATTTTGAGTTGGGAAGATTATCAAAAGAACTGGAAGAAAAAGAAAACCTTGTGAATACAAAAGCAGAGGTTCTGTCAGAAAAACGACGGAAAATTTTCAGCGAATTTGAAAATAAGGTCATTGCACTTTTAACGGATCTGGGTATGAAAAATGTTCGGTTTTCTATCCAGAACGAAATCACTGAACTTACCGGAACAGGGATAGACAGAATTCAATTTCTTTTTTCTGTAAATAAGAATATACCGGTCCAAGGCATTTCTAAAATTGCCTCTGGCGGCGAACTTTCAAGAGTTATGCTTGCCATTAAATACCTGATTTCAAATTCTTTTGGTTTACCGACTATCATTTTTGATGAAATTGACAGTGGTGTTTCCGGAGAAATTGCCGATAAAGTTGGTAATCTGATCAAGCAAATGGCAGACAATATGCAGGTAATCAATATTACTCATCTTCCTCAGGTAGCAAGTAAAGGCGATCATCACTATCTTGTCTATAAATCTTCAGTTGATGCTAAATCCACAACGTTTATAAAACTTCTGGATAAAGAGGAAAGACTCAATGAAATCGCAAAAATGTTAAGTGGTGATTCGGTCAGCGGAGCTGCCATTGAAAATGCAAAAGTTCTTCTGAATCAACAATAAGTGAATTGAATAGCTTGCTCTCGCATTAATTTAAAATTATTCTAAATAACTTTTTACTTTTTACAACTTGCAATATCTTTGCAGGCTGCAAAATAAAAATAAAGTCTGATCATGGCATACAATTTATTATCTGGTAAAAAAGGAATTATTTTTGGCGCTCTGAATGAACTGTCAATTGCCTGGAAAGTTGCAGAGCGTGCATATGAGGAAGGTGCTGATTTTGTTTTGACAAATACACCTGTAGCTCTGCGTTTTGGTACACTTGACGAACTGGCAAAAAAATGCAACACCGAAATTATACCCGCGGATGCAACCAGTGTGGAAGAACTTGAAATTCTTATAAAGAAAACGATGAAGAAATACGGGGGTAAAATAGATTTTATTCTGCATTCCATTGGGATGTCGCCCAACGTTAGAAAAGGTTTTGCATATGACCGTTTAAATTATGACTACTATCAAAAGACACTTGATATTTCAGCTCTTTCTTTCCATAAGGTGCTTCACGTATGCAGGAAACTGGACGCCATAAACGATTGGGGATCAGTTGTTGCTCTTTCTTATGTGGCAGCGCAAAGAACTCTGTACGGATACAATGACATGGCAGATGCCAAATCTTTGCTTGAGTCTATAGCCCGCAGTTTTGGATACATCTACGGTCGTGATAAAAAAATACGAGTGAATACCATTTCTCAGTCACCTACTATGACCACTGCAGGCAGCGGTGTAAAAGGAATAGACAGGCTTATTGATTTTTCTGACAGGATGTCTCCGCTGGGAAATGCGACGGCAGAGGATTGTGCTGATTTTTGTGTGACTTTATTCTCTGATCTTACCAGGAAGGTGACAATGCAAAATCTTTTCCATGACGGAGGATTCTCCAGCATGGGTATGAGCCTGAAAGCCATGACCCAATATGATAAGAGTTTCAGGGATTATCCGGAAAACGGAGATTAGAATTTACAGTCGAATACCTATAACCAAAACGTCATCCACCTGTTCCTGGTCTTTTTTCCAGTTTTCAAAGTTGTTATCCAGAATATCACATTGGTTGTTCATGCTGAACTCAGAGATTCTGGTCAGAGTTTCTTTGAATGGCTTGCGCATCAATTTTCGGGATTCTTCACCGCCAAACTGATCATAATAGCCATCTGAAAACAAATAAATACAATCGCCTTTCTCATAAGGTATCTCCGTACAGGAAAAAGAATTCATAGTATCGTGAATGCCAATAGGCATTTTGTCCGGTTTGTACTCGATCAATTCCTTCTTCCTTATGAGTATTAAGGGATTGTATGCTCCGGCCCAGTGAATTTTCCGGTTCTTCCTGTCAATGTTGCATAAGGAAATGTCCATGCCGTCTTTTGTATCGGTTTCTTTTCCTTTTTGCTGAAGTGCATGAATTACATTTTCCCGTAACTGATCCAATATTTTCCCGGGATGGATAAGGCCTTTTTCCAGTACAATTTCATTTAAAAACCGAATTCCCAGCATACTCATAAACGCTCCGGGTACTCCATGGCCTGTGCAATCTGCAGCGCATACCAATACACTTGAGTTTTGTTTGCCAAACCAGTAAAAGTCGCCACTTACAATATCTCTGGGCTTAAAAAGAATGAAGTTTTCAAACAATGAATCCAGGATATCACCGGGCGGAAGCATTGAACTTTGTATCCGTTTTGCATATTGAATGCTGTCGGTAAGTGATTCTTGCTGGATCTGAATTTTTGACAATAGTGATTCTTTTTCCCGGTTTGCCTTTTGGGAAAGTCTGAAATTTTTGAAAATGATAACGGTAATGATCAAGATCAGTAGTAAGGTGGCAATGGAGAAATTCCTGACAATTTTCTGGTTCTTGATTTTTGTTTTGTATAAAATCTCTTCCCGCAATCGCTTATTCTCGAGTTCAAGTTGTTTTTTGTCAAATTCAGATTGCATTTCCAATTGCGCGATGTGCCTAATATTTTCCTCATTTAAAATTTTATTCTTAGCACTGTCGTATTGAATATAATATTCTAAAGCCAGCTTATAATTGCCATTATTTTGATTGATTTCATACAATCCATAGGAGGAATTACGAATTGCACTCAATAAATTAGTCTCCTTACCTATTTGATATGAAGCCAAAAAATTTTCTTCGGCTTTCGGCTCATTCCCTAAATGCTTCCAGCATGTACCCATATAGTCATGTGTAAGGGCAATTAATCTGTTTGCGTTTAGCGACTTTGAATATTTCATGCTTTCATCGAGATATCCTAAAGCAATAGTAAAATTTGAATCCATCATGTAGGTCCACCCTAAATTATTATAAGCATAGGCAAGGCTATAAGAATCATTAAATTTTTTACTCAATAAAAGTATTTCTGATAATAAAATTCTGGCGCTATCAGTTTTACATATTTCAGCATAGCTGGCGGCAATGTTATTTAATGGTGTCAGCAGATAATCCCTTTTGTTAATGGATGATAATATGTTGTAAGCTTTTTTAAAATAAGATATAGCTGTATTGAATTCTTTTTTATTCTGGTAAACAGATCCAATATTATTCAATGTCATGGCCAGATCCAGGCTGTCTTTATTTTTCTCAAAAATGGGCAATGCCATGAAATAGTATTCAAGGGCTCTGTCGTTGATATTGCGTTCAGAATATATAACACCTATGTTTCGTAAGGTTTTGGCTTCATTTTCTTCTTTCTCAAGAGCTTGATAGATATCCAAAGAGTTTTCAAAAAATGTGATTGCTGTATCATACTTGCTTTGATTAACAAAATAAATTCCAATAACCGAGCTGGCCTGAGCAATCCCTTGATCATAATTTAGATTATGACTAAGTTCCAGGCTTTTCTCCGCGATCAAAAACGATTTTTCAGGATCCACATACCTTAAATCATATGCCAGTTCAGCCCATTTAAGAGCTTTGACTGTATCATTAGCCAGCACATCTGTTATATGAATAAGACTATCAATATTATCGGTTTTTTGTCCCGATAAAGTTGAAGAATATATTGCCAGGAACAACATTATGAGAAACAAGTTCTTCATAAATCTTTATTAAGTAAATGTATTAAAATTTTATATTCGTTCTAAATTTCCTGTCATGCACTTGCAATTGATCCTTATTCTCATCTTCTTTATTTCTCCTGTCTTTATCATATTTCTCACCGGGAAAAGCAAGCTGGCCAATCGTATCGGGGCAATTATTATTGCATATGGTTTTGGGCTTTTCATCGGGAATGTTGGTATCATCCCGGTCGCCTCTATAGCCAACTTTCAGCGTTTGATGGATATTTCAGGGGCACTAATATCTCTTATTTCTATCGTAATTTTTGGTTCTCTTCTGGTTCACACGATCTTGTCGAAAATTTACAAAGTAGATGCGGATACTTTAATGGTTACTTCAACCGCCCTTATTTGTTCGCCTCCATTCGTACCAATGGTAGCCGGGGCACTGAATAATAAAGAAGTTATTGTAAGTGGCCTTACTGTAGGTATTGTTGGATATGCTGCGAGGAATTATCTTGGAGTTTTAATGTCAATGGTTTTAAATCAACTGATGTAATAATACTATTTTAAGTGATTCTGAATTTTCAATTGCAAATGACTTAAATAGTGTTTAAATATTTCAGAATGCAAGGATTAAATTTGATTTCTGCCACCTTCCTTCTGCATTTACTGTTATTTAGTTATAGTATTTTCTAAGGAAAATATGAATTTATTGTCTTCTTCAAGAGCTTATCTGGTGCAAGTTTTACAGTAATTTTTTTAAATATGCAATCTATAACTTACAAGTAGATAGCAGTTTATAAAATAATTGTGAATGTATATTTATGCAATGTAAATATTTATACATTCTATTTGTCTGTTTGTAAGCCAGTTAATTCATTCTTCTTTATTTTTTTTTTTAATATTTTTTTTTAGTTTTGATTCACGGATAGCTTTTAATAGAGCTATTTCAGAAGTATTAATTATATTGTTAACCTATTATAAACCTAAAATTTTTATCTATGAAAAGAATTGCAAGTATTCTTGTATGTCTGGCATTTCTAGGCTTAAATGCCCTTGCACAGGACATACAAATTACGGGTAATGTTACCAGTCAGGACGATGGCAGTGCGCTGCCAGGCGTTTCGGTTACGGTGAAGGGTACTACATCCGGTACTTCCACCAATATTGATGGTAACTATTCACTCCGGGCTCCTTCGGATGCTACGCTGGTTTTCAGTTTCGTTGGTATGGTTACACAGGAAATTGCCGTGAATGGGCAAGCTGTTATCAATGTATCCATGGAAACAGAGTTAGCTTTAATGGATGAAGTCATAGTGGTTGGTTATAATGCCATGACACGCGCTTCATTTGTGGGCTCATCAAGCGTAGTAAAATCTGAAGAAATTGCCAACAGGCCGGTATCGAGCTTTGACAAGTCGCTTCAGGGAATGGCCACCGGACTCCTTACATCCACTCAATCAGGAACTCCCGGGTCATCTACTGATGTAATTATTCGTGGTATTGGTTCTATAAATGCTTCAACCGATCCGCTTTACATTGTTGATGGAGTTCCAGTTGCGTCAAGTGATCTGTATGCATACAGGTTTTATACAACCAACCCCCTGGCTTCACTTGAACCATCCGATATTGAATCGATCAATGTCCTTAAAGATGCTTCTGCAACATCGATATATGGAGCGCGTGCTTCCAATGGGGTAGTAGTGATCACCACAAAGAAAGGGAAAGAAGGAAAAGCAGTTTTCAATTTCAACGCACAGGTTGGTAAAGCATCTCGTGTTACCGATAACTTTGAAGTTTTAAATACTGAAGAATACAAAGAACTGATTTATGAGCAATGGGTAAATTCAGGTGTTAGTCCTGATGTTGCCTATGCCGATATTGAAGAAATGGGTGATATAGAAACCAACTGGCCTGATGAAGTTTTCCGTTCGGCATGGGATCAGAAATACAGTCTCAGTGCCCGGGGTGGAAGTGAGAAAACAACGTTTTTCATATCCGGTAACTATCGCGACCAGGAAGGTATTGTTATAGGTAGTTCAATGAAACGCTATAGTGCCCGGGCAAACATTGACCATAAAGTAGGTGATAGAATTCAACTGGGATTCAATTCAACTGCCGTATACAGTGATATTAAAGGTGGAGCCGGAGAAGGATATTTTGCCGATCCGGTAACTTCCTGTTTCTTTGTACCTCCGATCTATCCTGTCAGGAATGATGATGGCACATATTATCAGGATATACCCGAAAATCTGAATTACAATCCGGTTTCTTCTGCCCTGGTGGATAAAAACGGCAGCGATCAAAAGAGATATCTTGGGAATGCCTATGTTGAAATAGAACTTATTGACGGTCTGAAATATAAATTCAACGGGGGCGCTGATTATTTCTTAATGGGCGAAAATCTTTACTGGAGCCCTTTAACTCCTTCAGGTGAAGGTTATTCCGGTTATTCCGAATACGCCAGTATTGAACGCTTCAATTGGATCACGACAAATACCCTTACATACAAAAAGATATTTGACGTGCATTCTGTTGATATACTTATCGGACAGGAAGCTCAGAAATTGAATGAATTTTCTACTGCTACAGCGAGTTCTAATTTTCCTTCGGAAAGATTTGTGACCCTCGTGAATGCTGCTGAACCCCTAACAGCCAACACTTCTCAGGAAGGGGCTTCTCTGGCTTCATTCTTTTCAAGTATAAATTATAGTTACGATAACAGGTATTATATTGGTTTATCCGGTCGTCGGGATGGCTCCTCAAGATTTGGGGCAAACAATCGCTGGGCAAACTTTGGTTCCGTTGGTGTTAGCTGGAGAGTTTCCCAGGAATCCTTCATGGCCGGTTTAACCGTAATCGACGATTTGAAACTTCGTGCCAGTTACGGAACAAGCGGTAACCAGGAAATCCTGGCTTACGATGTTAATAATAATCCTTATGCTGACTATTATCCGTCATTGGGATTGTATCAGTTCGGACAGGATTATAATGGACAACCTGGTTCTGGACTGGCTCAACTGGCAAATCCGGATCTGAAGTGGGAAAAAAACGAAACGATGAATATCGGTCTTGACTTTGTGATATTCTCAGGAAGGCTTCAGGCAACGGTTGAATATTACATTAAGAATACAAATGACCTTCTTCTGCTCGTTCCTGTATCTTCAACAACAGGTTTACGTTCTGTAATGATGAATGTGGGAGCTATGCAGAATAAAGGTATTGAATTCAATGTTAACGGTATAATTGTTGACAGAGAGTTCAAATGGAAAGCCACTCTGAATATGTCGTTCAATAAAAACGAAGTCACTGCTTTGTATAACGACGAACCGATTTATGATGGAACTACACGTCAACGTGCTGAAATTGGTCATCCTTACCGTACATTCTACCTCGAACGCTGGGCAGGTGTAAATCCGGCTGATGGTTCAGCCATGTGGCTGGATGAAGACGGCAATCCGGTAATGAATTATGGAGATGCCGATAAAGTACTTCTCGATAATCATGCTGATCCTGATTTCTTTGGTAACTTCAGCAGTACTTTCAGTTATAATGGAATTGATCTTTCAGTTCAGTTTTATGGGATTTACGGAAATTCTATTTTCAATAACTCAGATCGATATCTTTCATCAGACGGTGGCGGAACTGCCAATGTCGACCGTCGTCAGCTCGATCGCTGGCAGGAACCTGGTGATATTACTGAAGTACCTAAACGGATCGACGGAGCTTCATGGAGCAATAAGAACTCCACGCGACACTTAGAAGATGGTTCTTATCTGAAATTTAAGAATATAACTCTCTCTTATAATCTGCCGAAGAATTGGTTACAAACAATAAAAGTTTCAGGATTAAGGATCTATTTATCAGGAGAGAATTTGTATACCTGGACAAAGTTTTCCGGATGGGATCCGGAAAGTTCACTCGACGGTACTTCCTGGTTTAAATATCCAAATGCCAAAACATATTCTATAGGTATTGATCTTACTTTCTAATAAATGTATAAACAGATTATCATGAAAAATATAAAGCAATATTTAGTTTTAATGCTCTTTACGATCAGTCTTTTCTCCTGTGAAAAGTTCCTCGATCAGGAACTACACCAGGCAGTTGATTCTGAAGATGCCATTAATAATCTGAACGATGCCCAGGTAGCACTGTATGGTTGTTACGACGGGCTACAGGAGATCGAGCTTTTTGCCAGAGACCTCTATGTAATTGCCGATCTGGCAGCAGATAATTCCAGGATGAATGCCCAGAATGCGGGTAGATTCATTAGCATATACCAATGGAATTACACGGTTAGTGACCAGTGGATCACTGGTGTATGGAATTATGGTTACGAGACTTTGTACAGGGTGAATAAACTTTTGATGGATGTAGCTGCACTGGAAGATGTGGATGAAGCAGAACAAGACAGGATCATGGGCGAAGCCAAAGTGATACGCGCACTGGTATATTTTGAGCTGGTGAATATGTTTGGTCAGACATACAGCTATGAAGGTGCAGCCGGATTTGTGCATTACGGAGTACCATTGATTATCGAACCTGTTGGGGTTGATGAGGATCCCGGAAGAGCTACAGTACAGGAAATATACAATCAAATTCTGCTTGATCTGGAAGGCAATGCTGAAACTTCAGGTGCTATTGATTTATTGGGCAATGGCTCAAGTCCGTTCTACATTGATATATCAGCAGCACATGCATTGCTCTCAAGAGTGTATCTGTATATGATAAATCCTGAGAATCCATCAGAATCAGCCGCCAATTTGCAGAAAGCACGTGATTATGCTTTGCAGGTAATCAACAGTGGGAAATATACCCTTGTGTCGCAGGCTGGTTTTCAGGATGCCTGGTTTTTAAGAACAGGCCAGGAAGATAACCCGGAACAAATATTCTATCTTCATTATAGTGAAGTTGATAGCTGGTCTGTTGATATGATGTCAGCTATATATATGGAATCAGGTTATGGTGATATACTGGCTACCGACGATCTTATTTCATTGTATAATGCAAGTGATGTTCGTCTGGTATGGTTCAGAGAATCAGGAGGACTTAATTTCATAGAGAAGTTCCCGGGGAAAAGGGATGATTATGTGACACCGGAAAATGAAGTGAATGTAAATATAAACAATCATCCGGTTTTCCGTCTTGCAGAAATGTATCTTAACGCTGCGGAAGCAGAAGCTCTTTTGGGTAACGATGCAGAAGCACAGGTTCTGGTAAATGAGATTACAAACAGGGCCGGAGCTGATCCTGCACTCGAAACAGGCAATGCATTGCTTGAAAAGATCAAACTGGAACGGCGTAAAGAACTTTGTTTTGAAGGTCATCGCCTGTGGGATCTGCAAAGATGGCACGAAAATATTGTTCGTACCGATCTGACAAGCCCCAACATTATATCCCTGATCGAATATCCTAACTACTTGTTTGCTTATCCTATACCAGACAGGGAAATTCAGGCCAATCTTGTAATTGCCGAACAGCAAAATCCGGGATATTAATTCAATTAACTAGTTAAAGAATAGAATTATGAAAAGATACATTAATATAATTGCACTACTTGCACTGGTTATCATGCTGGTTTCATCGTGTAAAAAGTATGATTACACTTATACCTACGAAGGTGATAACTATGTGCAGATTCTTCAGAGGAGTGGTACATTCTATGTATTAGAAGATCCTGATGCCTCTTACCAGATACCATTTCAGATAATTGGAGAAGCTTCCTCTGAAAATATTACTATGCCTGTCGCATTTCTCGATTCGGTTGAAATAGACGGGAATATGGTAGGATCCAGCATTGTTCCCGGAGAAAAGGGAGTTAATGTTGCAGAGAGTAGTGTTACGATTTCTGCAGGTGAATTTACCGGATATCTTACGGTTACCGGAACTTATGACTCACTTGTCTTTGGTGAGGTTGATACTATACTGGTTCAGCTTAACGAAGGAACAGTAAAAGCTGATTTGTACAACAATATTTTTATCCTGAAAGTTCAGAAATATTATCCTTTTGTTGCCGAGGAATATCCGGGACATTATTCCGGAACTTATACGGGTTATGCTCTTGGAGGCTTCGGAAACTGGGGAGTTACAGCAACAAGTACGGGACTTGATATTGTACTTGGTGTAGAACCACAGACACTGGTTATTGTTAACGGTTTTTATCAGGAACAATTGGACGACTGGGGCGAAGCATGGACTGATGGACCTAATCCGGTTACTTTGTATATGAATACCGACGATCCGGCCAATTTTAAAGTCGAAATTGTGGGTCCTCCTTACTATCTGGGAACTACGGATGATGCCTGGGTATATTGGGTTGGACCTCATCCTGATCCTGGTCAATTCAATGCTGCAACCAAGGAATTAGTTATCAGATTCTATGAATTTTATGACGGACCTGATGCTTTAAATGATATTGGCGAATATACTGTTACACTTGATGCAGTTCCACCAGTTGCTCTGCCAGGACATCACGATAATAAATAGGATAACCCTCTAAACACATTGGATTATGAAAAATTCAAAATTATATATTACAAGTACAATCACTCTCCTGGCAACGGCTATTATTTTCTTTGCCTGTGAGAAGGAAAAAGACTATCCGCCTCTTACTTTAGGCTCATCAACAGCTCCTGTGCTAACACTGGCGCATATTGAAGATAGTCTGAATGAAACCTATACCTATTTGTCACTTAGTACAAATATGGATGGAAATATATTTTATGTTGCCCTTGTTTCCGGTTCGGATGCTCCGACAGCTCAGGACGTAATACTTGGAAGTACAGATCCGGCGGCTTTGGGATTTTCTGCTATTGCAGATTCAACATATGTTATTAAACTGAAAGGCCTTGCATCAGCAGGTATCTTTGATTTATATGCCGTATCTACAAATGCAGAAGAAGGGAAAAACGGAGAAGTTGAAGGACCGATAACAATTACCTGTCCTGACTATACACCTCCCTATATTGTTGAAATGGATCCGGCAAACGGGGATGATTGGGTATCTCCGCTGATCAGTGAGATAGTTCTTTATATGAATGAACCTGTAACTTTGGTTGATGCAGGTGGCATTTCCATTGTTGACGGTTTTGATGGTGTCACTGACCTGGGAGTCATGGGCGATGTCACAGTTGACGGCATGATGGTTAGCATTGAAATTACCGATACACTGGCATACAACCAGGAAGTGGCTATCCTGATTGATGCCGGCGTATTTGAAGATGCTGCAGAACTTGCCTCACCGGAATACACTACCGATGGCGGTTCCTGGGCATTGACCTTTATAGTACAGGATGCAATTGACATGGAAGTATTCAGTGGTGCCTATACTTGTTATGAAACTGATTATATGTATGGAGGCTCATATGTGTATGATGTTTTGTTCCAGAGAAGTGGGCTCTACGCAGTGGATATTATCAACATGTTCGATTACGGAGTTGTTGCCACTCTTGTTTTTGACGGAGAGGCAGGTGAATGTTATATTCCCGATCAACCCTCAGGATTATCAGCAGGGGGAGATCCTCTGAACTTTACCAGCGAAGACCTAGTTCCGGGATATTGTACATTTGTACCGGGAAGTTATGCTGATAATGGAAGCAATGTTAAAGTTTGTTGCTGGTTGTATAGCCCTGCATTAGGAGATCTTTATTTTGCTTCTGATCTGGAATTTGTGAAATACGGTTCTTCAAGTGCAATTCCTGATTTGGATGGAAATGAGAAAAGAATGAGTAAAGGACTTCATTCGATACAACTGAAATAAAGAATACTCTGATATTAGAAAACCGGCTTCTGGCCGGTTTTTTTATTTAATTCTATAATAATTAATACTTTTATAGCATAAGTGAAAATCAAAACTATGAAGCAGTATTTTATTTTATTCGTATTGTTGTTCTGTATTTCGTGCAAATCAGTGGTAATTGACTCTCAAATTAGCAATAAAGAAGCATGCCGGATATATAGATCTGTTTTATCGGGGAGTGAAGACTATGAAATAAACCACAATGCGGATTCAACCTTTGCAATTTGCATGGATAAAATTGATCCGGTACTTGCTCATGAAAAACATTCTTTTATCGTATTTGATATAAAGACCAAATCGGTTGTATTTCAAAGCATAAGAGAATATAATAAAGTGGAATGGATAGACGACCAGAACATTCTGCTGGTGAAGTATCTGGGGATCGAAAAGAGGGACAAGTCGAGCTTACAGCAGGGAAGTAGTCAGATAAGATACGTGTTTAATGTGATATCAAAAGAAATTTCTAATTTTAAAGAACCAAATCAGGAAACATTGTAATTATGAGCAAAAAAACTTTATTTTTTGGAGCCGGTATACTGTTGGTAGTTCTGGCATTAGTAACCATTGTTACGAGCAAGGAAATCAGGTTACATGATCAACGAAAAGGAGGAAACGAGATTACTCAGTTCAGGAAAGTGAATAAACAGGCAAGGATCAGGGCACTTCAGAAATATTTTGACGGGATCAGGATCCCTTTTGGCTCGGACAGATCTCCTGCGCCTGCAAATTACATTATGGAAGAATTGCAAAAAGTCAGGAATGCAAATTATGAAAAAGGGTTTACAAACAAAGCGATTGAATGGGTAAAACGCGGACCTTCAAATGTCGGGGGAAGAACACGCGGTCTGATCGTAGATCCTGCAGATCCAACATATATGACATGGTTTGTTGGTTCGGCAACAGGAGGAGTATGGAAAACAACCGACGGCGGACAACACTGGACCTGTCTGACGCCTGATATTCCGTATCATGCAACAACAACATTGGCTATGGCCAAATCCAATAATGATGTGATCTATATGGGTACGGGCGAATCCTTTCCGGGAAGCGTCCAAACAACAGGAGGTGGGCTCTTTGTAAGTATTAACAGGGGAAACTCTTGGGAACCGCTTGCTTTTACGGTTGGTAACGAAGATTTCCGATATATAAACAGGATAGAAGTCGACCCGGATAATGAAAACATTGTATTGGCAGCAACAAATACAGGGATTTTCAAATCCACGGATGGTGGTGAAACCTGGGAGATGAAATACGAAAGTGAAACAGCCGTTGAAGATCTTGTTGCTGACACAAGCAATTTCAATTACATGTTCGCCGGCGTAAATTCATACGGTGTCATTCGTTCAATCGATGCAGGTGAAACCTGGGAACTGGCAAGCGACGGTATTGGATACAAAGCAAGAATTGAGCTGGCGATCAGTCCTGTAAATCCTCAGAAGATCTATGCCAGTGTTGAAACAGGCGCTTTGGATGCTCTTTATTCATCCTGGGACAGAGGGGATAACTGGCAATTGGTAAAAAATTTAGTAGAAGATAATTATGTGCTTCTGAGTCAGGGAGGGTATGACAATACCATTGCCGCACATCCATACGATGAGAACATCGTGTTCTGGGGCGGAGTAAATTTATGGAAAGCTGAAATCGGCACAACAATCCAGGATGGTGAAGGAGATGTAACAAGGTTTGACAAGATCAACACACAATCATTTCTGGAATTTGTCAACTTTACAGGCAATTTGTATACGGGAATGAACACGGGAGATCAGGAAGAAGCAACGAATCTGGAAGAAGGTGATTTTGTTTCCGTTGAGGTTCGGTTTGGTCCCGGACTTACGCAGAAAGCACACAGGTTTTTTGTTCCCGAAGAAGCAACTTCGGGTGTGCCTGCTGCCGATTATACATACCAGGACTATGTTAATGTTCCTTTTGAAGTGTGGGATGTAACAAACAACAGACAACTGATGTGCAGTTTCAGGGACCAGGAAAGAGACGGGGAATTCAATCTGTATGAACGCACCGGAGAGGATTACGGAGAGCTGGGACGTGAATATTTGTTCATCAATTCTGTTGAATACGATCCTGCAAATCCCGATCCGAACATTGCCGTTCAGGGTGGCAGGTCTTATAAGCTGATATATTTTTTCTGGATGGTACTGCCGGATGGTGGTACATGGAATCCTCCGGATCTTCCGGATTCCAAATTGTATGTTGAGTATTCAATAATCCAGGAAAGAGTAAGTGACGTTTACAATGTTTCTGATGCATACAATGCTTATGGCGGTGAGAATTCATACAATCAGTCTGCCGGTATAAACAAAACATCCATTCCGGGATTGCATCCTGATCATCACGAATTGATCATGATACCGATCAATGAAGGAACAGGTGAATTCCGGATATTGAATTCCAATGACGGTGGTATCAGTTTGTCCCAGGACGGAGGAGACAGTTTTACCCAGTTTCCCAGGAATTATATCACAACTCAGTTTTATGGAGTAGCCAAAAAGCCATACAGAAATGAATATATCGGAGGTACCCAGGACAATGGCACCTGGCAGTCACCTATTGATGTGGATGCAACTACCGATACGGCATTTTACTTTCGTCTGACCGGTGATGGCTTTGAAACAGTCTGGAATCACCAGGATTCAAACAGGCTTTTGGGAAGCGTATATTATAATAAGATCTATCGCTCGGTAACCCATGGCAGAAGCTGGGAACTGGCAGATGGTGGCATCTTAGATGGTCCTTTTATTACAAAGTTAACATCTGTTCCGTCTAACAACAATATAGTATTTGCCGTGGGAAGTGATGGTGTTTACAAAACAGGCAATTTTGTGACAACGGATTGGAGGTTAACAACAGTTGGTGAAGGCTGGATACAAGACGGTTCAAGTGTTACAAGTTCACACAATGTGAAAGTATCACCGGCAAATGAACAGATAGTATGGGCAGGTTCGGCAATGACCTCGGAGTATGATTTGAGTATGTTTGTATCCACTGATCAGGGAAACAGTTTTTCACCTGTCAATGAACCGGCAGAACCTATACCGGCTTATATGTCAGGTTTTGCAGTTCATCCGACGGAAGAAAACACAGCCTATGCATTGTATAGCGTCTATAACGAACCAAAAATATACAGAACAACAGACCTGGGTGATACATGGGAAGACATAACCCAGGTTGATGGGAGTGGTGTGAGCGACAACGGCTTTCCGAATGTCGGATGTTTATCATTGTTTGTTTTTCCTGAGAAACCTGATACGATTTGGGCAGGAACTGAAATTGGTATCATGGAATCTGTTGACAACGGAGAAACATGGCATTATCTTGAAAGCGAACTGCCATCTGTGGCAATATGGCAATTGTTTGCCCAGGATAACCAGGTTGTTGCGGCAACATACGGAAGGGGTATTTGGACTTACCAGTATGGCCCGGTACTTGAACCTCCTCAAGGTCCTTCTGTTATAACCGGTATTGCTGATGATAAGGATATATTTAATTTGTATCCGAATCCAACAGATGGGATAGTAAATCTGAAAATAACAGAACAAATAGCTTCTGAGAATGTACTTCTGGAAGTGTTCAATATGAATGGAAAACTTGTATATTCAGAGAGACCGGAGAACCTGAATACCAACAACCTGATTACTTTTGATCTGTCTGAGCAGTCAAAGGGTATATACCTTGTTCATGTTCGGACAGAGAAGATGAGCTATTCCAAACGTATTCTTTTGCGATAAAAAAATCGTTGATCGGAAGAAGCTGTCCAATAAACGGACAGCTTTTTTCGTTTACTACGCATCGTAAATAATACATTTTTCATAGATTTGGACTTTCTGTCTCATTGATGAGTTTTACACATTTTAAATACACAGTGGTTTTTGCCATGACATTGTTGTGCCTTTCTGCTGTAAATGCGCAACAAAAAACCATTACCGGTATTGTTACCGGTGCTGATGATAAACTTCCTGTTCCTGGCGTAACAGTTGTTATTCCGGGCACTACTCAGGGAGTGATCACAAATTTGGACGGAGAGTATACGATCGAAATTATGGCTGATGCGGATACGCTTGAATTTCGCTTTGTCGGAATGGAAACACAATATGTATCAATCGGCGGGAAAACAAGAATTGACGTTGTTCTGCACCCTGTGATTTATACTGTTGATGAAGTTGTGGTTACTGCATTAGGGATATCAAGGGAATCAAAGTCACTGGGTTATTCTGTTACATCAGTAAACGGTGATGAATTGAGCGAAGGGAACAATCGCAGTGTGTTGAATGCACTTCAGGGTAAGGTTGCCGGAGTAAATATTACTTCTTCTTCCGGGGCTCCGGGATCATCAACACGAATCCTCGTTCGTGGTATATCATCATTAACGGGTAGCAATCAGCCCTTATTTGTTGTTGATGGGGTACCCTTAAACAATTCCCAGTCAGGGAGCAGTTCGATCAATGGTGGCACAGATTTTGGAAATAAGATCAATGATTTGAATCCTGAAGATGTTGAATCCGTTTCTATACTGAAAGGTGCTTCAGGGACAGCACTATATGGTTCGAGAGCAGCGAACGGCGTAATCATTATCACTACAAAACAGGGAGAAAAAAATAAAAAATCACTGGTAAGTTTCAGTTCCTCTGTAACATTTGAAAAGCCTTTACGCCTGGTCCAATACCAGAATGATTACGGACAGGGGATCTATGGGAACCATGTGCTTTATGAGAACATGAGCTGGGGACCAAAATTCGATAACCGCTTTCGTCCATGGGGACATGAGGTGGATAGCTCTTATAGGGTAAAGTCTTACCGTGCCCTTCCTGATAATGTAAAAGAGTTTTTCGAGACGGGCAGGAACTTTACGAATTCGATTTCCATCCATGGTGGAAACGATCAGACAACATATTATTTTTCTTATTCCAACATAAACTGGGATGGTATTTTCCCCACCAGCGCAGATAGTTATAAAAAACACACAATTTCTTTACGGGCCTCTCATGAAATTTCGAAGCGTTTTACCACTTCTGCCTCCTTCAATTACATTAAGAAGCTCAACAGTTTTGTACCTACAGGTCAGGGTGAACAATCTGTTTACAATCAAATCATGCAAACACCCCGCGATATCAGTTTACGTGAACTCTCAGACCTGGATGAAAAATGGAATACTGTGGATAATCATTATTCATTATATACTGTTAATCCTTATTATATTTTGAAGAATAACGGGAACAGGAACAATGAGGATCGCTTGTTTGGAAGCCTTGAATTTGACTATTCTGTCCTTAAAGATTTATCATTGAAATGGAGGCTTGGCGGCGATGTTTCGAATGAGCACAGAAAGATATGGAGAAGCAGGGTTGAACCGGAAGGGAACAATGAATATGCCTCGATCTTTGATCCGGGTGCGATTGGTGAAAACTCTTTGTATCAAATGCAGATCAATAGTGATATCCTGTTGAACTACTCAAAAGAGTTTTCCAAATGGGATATCGATCTAATGATCGGCCATTCATTAAACCAACGTACCTCAAGGGGGATGAGCGCATCTGTGCAATATTTGTATCTGGATGGCTTTTATAATATCAGCAACAGCACACAGAATTCAATTGCTTCGGAAGCTTCATCGATAAGAAGGATGCTGGGTGTCTTCGGGAGTGCGGATATTACATTCAATGACTTATGGTTCATCTCTTTTACAGCCAGAAACGAGTGGAGTTCAACTCTTCCGCCAAAGAACAATTCGTATTTTTTCCCGGGGGCGAATACAGGTATAGTATTTACAGAATTATTCCCTGCAATAAAAGATATTCTTGCATTCGGAAAAATAAGACTTAGCTGGGCCAGGGTTGGCAATGATGCCCCGCCTTACCAGGTGTATTCTGTATTCCAACAGGGATTTCATAGCGATGGGTATGGATTTTTGACTTATCCTCTCACAGGAGAGTCCGGATCAGTATATTCTTATGATGTTGGGGATCTGATGTCAAATTCAAATCTGAAACCCGAAATAACCGATGAATATGAACTGGGAACTGATCTTAGGTTTCTCAATAACCGGTTCTCTGTTGATTTTTCCTATTATCATAAAATTACCACCAACCTGATATGGCCTTCACCGGTACCTTATTCTTCGGGTTACAGGTACCAGATGCAGAACCTGGGTAAATTGACAAATAAAGGAATAGAAGCATTGGTAGGAATTGTTCCTGTGCGCAGAAACAACTTTGAGTGGGAATTCTCTGTGAACTTTACAAAAAACGATAACGAATTGAATTGTCTGAATGATCAGCTGGAAAAAGCCGAGTTAAATGCTCTGCGTGTTGATGGCGGCCAACAGATAACGTGGGTTGCCATACCGGGCATGCCTGTAGGAGTTTTTGAAGCGCGTGCACCCAAATATACAAGCGAAGGAAAAATGGTTGTAAACAACCAGGGACTTCCGGTAGCCGACGATGAGCTGCACATATACGGCGATTCTCAATATGATTATTTTATGGGAATTTCAAATAAATTCACGTATCGGAACATATGCTTTTCATTTCGATTCGATTTCAGAAAAGGAGGATTGATGTACTCCCGGACAAAAGATATTACTCTTTGGGCGGGATCAGTGCCTGCAACACTTTATAATGATCGTGAACCCTTCATTGTTCCAAATTCGGTGGTAGAAACAGGTAGGGATGAAAACGGTGATCCGGTGTATACAGAGAATACAAAACCGGTTGATCTGGCTCATCTACAGGAGTATTGGGGGAATGGAGGGAGTATGATTGATGGAGCCTCTTTAATAGATAAATCTTTCATTAAACTCAGGGAGGTTGTTCTATCCTATTCCGTACCGGAAAGATTCTTAAAAAATAATCCTGTCAGGGGTTTAACCGTAAGTGTGGCAGGCAGAAATCTGTTACTCTGGACACCTAAAAGTCAAACCTATATAGATCCGGAGTTGACTACTTTTGGAAATGACCTGCTGGCAGATTTCGGTGAATATGGAGCTCAACCATCAACAAGAAGTGTTACTTTTAATCTGAAGGTTAATTTTTAGTTATGAGGAACGGAATGTATATAGTAATAGCAAGTTTCTTTCTTCTTACTTCCTGTGAAGACTGGCTGGATGTAAACCAGGATCCGAATAATCCGTCGGAGGAACAGGTGAGTTATGAATCGGTTCTTTCATCAGGCATATCATCAATAGCGTATGTTGTTGGAGGAAGATACCAGGTGCTTGGTGCTTTGTGGTCACAACATTGGACCCAGTCCCTGGGTGCTTCACAATATGCAGGTATTGATGCATATGATATCAATAGCAGCAGTTTTGACGACAGACAATTTGGAGAATTGTATGCAGGAGCTTTAAAAGCGTTGGAATACGTGAGGATTGAATCGGAGAAAGAAGAGGAGTGGAATTATTATCTGATAACCACAGTATTGCAGGTGTATACATTTCAGATCCTCGCTGATTTGTACGATGAGGTCCCTTTCTCAGATGCTTTGCAGGGTGAAACAGGCAATGTAACTCCAGTTTATGAAAAAGGGCAGGATGTTTATGATAGTCTTATCGTAAGGCTTGACGTTGCTCTTGCCAAAGACTTTGATATTCAGGAAATGAAAGATCCGGGGGAATCCGACCTGATTTTCAGTGGCAACATAGATCGCTGGATAGAATTTGCAAACACATTGAAATTAAAAATATTTATGCGTCAGAGTGAAGTGCGACCAGAATTAGCCAGACAGGGCATAGAAAAATTATACGATAATGAAGTTGATTTTTTAGTAACCGATGCACGTATGGATTATTTCCATGATGCAACAGGAGAAAGAAATCCGCTTTATGAAACAGAGGAGAATGTATTGGGAGGGAATCCGAATTTGATATTGAGCCGCACATTACACAGTTTTTTGCAGGATAATAGTGATTTCGACAGACTGGATTTAATGTTTAATACTCCTGCTGACGGAGGGCCTCATAAATCCCTGATTCAGGGCAATTATAATGATCCGGATGAACCGGCCGGAACAAACCATACAAGCTATTCAAAGCCTGTTTTCCTTGCAAACGCACCTGTTTATTTCATGAGTTCTTCGGAAGCATGCTTTTTACAAGCTGAAGCAATGATCCGTTATAATGTTGGTTCTTATTCCGATGCAAGAGACAAATACAATCAGGCTATTACAAATGCATTTATACGCCTTTTATCTGTTAACACTTTTTTTACAGAGGATGATATTATCGAACGTGCGGCATCTTTTATTAACGGTCCGTATAGATTACCCGCGGAAGGCAGCCCGCTTGAGGAATCGGTCAAATCCATTATGATCCAAAAATGGATTGCTCTTGCAGGCATTCAGAGTTTGGAAACCTTTTTTGAGCACAACCGCACTCATTATCCTGAAATATGTGATGTATTGCCTGATGATGAGGATTATGAACCCGGACAGTTTACAATATCTGTGAACAATGTAACTAGCGGCAGATTTCCAAAACGATTGATATTCCCGGAATCAGAAATATCGGGAAATCCAAATACACCTGAACCTAAAGCTGTATGGGAAAAGGTATGGTGGGATACAAAACCGGAATAATATTTTAATGAAAAAAAGTTTTGCATATTATTTGATAGGATTCTTATTCCTGATTACAGGATGTGAAAAGTGGTATACAACAGAAGATGTATCACATGTTTCTTATCTCCCGGAATTCGAATTGGAAGGAGGTGAGTTTATATCAATTCAAAGATCAGACACATCAGAATTTGAAGATCCGGGTGTTGCAGCTTATGCTGATGGAGAAGAATTAACGGTATATGCATCCGGAGAGGTGGATCTGACAGAAGTTGGAGTTTACATTATAAGGTATTTTGCTTTGAATCAGGATAACCTGCTGGGTACTGCGGAGAGAATTGTTGCAGTTACACATCATGATGTAAACAGCAATGATCTGTCAGGTACCTATTCAACTGATATTTGGGGCCTTGTGGAATCGAAAATGAAAAAGATAGAAAAGAATGGACTTTATGAAAGTGAAGATGTGATGGGATTCCCGGGGTATCAAATTCAGGGAAGGTTCGTTGATCTTGGAAATGATGAACTGGAATTAATTCATGGAGAAGGATACTTTGGCAGATATAGCGGATCAGAGGGATCATATACACGATCGACACTGTCCTGGACGATATTTCTTGTGGATCCTCCTTACGAAGGTGTTGAGATTGAGGTATTATGGAGAAAAAAAAATTAGTATGAGTATTAAAAGTGAAATTGCAATTGTCTTATTCCTGGTATCAAGCCTGATGTCCTGCATACAAAAAGAATATGATATTGAATATCAGGATGATTACCCTAATAAGTTTGCAGGGAATTGGATTGTTTTTGAATTTCCAGGCGGTGAAATTGGAACTACCCTGTATGAACCCTATGACCTGGTAACATCTCTTGATCCCAACAACAAGGGATATATGATTATTGACAAACTATACGATTCAGATACGAGAGTGAGAGCGGAGTATTCTGACAGTGCTTTTTATGTTTATATGGGAGAACAGCTTGAACAAATCAGCACGAATACATATGATATAGAATATATTAGTGTGGATGGATACATTACTGCTAATCCTGTATTGATTAATATGGCTTATAATTTCGCTGCTTTATCTTTTGAAAGTATTTCATTCGAAATTTCTGATATAGAGGATATTATATATATGCATGCAGGTTTTTATGATGCCTACAAGACTGTGGTTGATACGGTTCTGATAATAGGATACAGAAAGACCGGGTTTGAAGAGACAACTTATTAAAGTTTAGCAAACGTAATATGAAAAATATCGAAAAGAAATATTATGGGCATATCATAATTGCTTTATTCGTTTTGGTTTTCAGCATTATACTTATTCCCGGAAAGGATCTGAAAACAAATTCGAATCCCGGGTCGATGATCCCCGGTTATGATAAACCTGAAGGATATTATGAATTTTTCCGGAGGATAACCACACCGATTGGCGCTGATGAAAGCGATTATAAAACGAACTACCGGTATGAGGAATTGCAAAAGGCTTTGGAAGCTCATCCCTTTGAAAAATCAGGGAAAAGTATTTTCAACTGGACACATAGAGGACCGGGAAATGTTGGGGGAAGAACCAGGAAAGTTATCATTGACCCTGAAGACCCGACGAATATGACCTGGTTTGCGGCTTCAGCCAGTGGTGGCGTGTGGAAGACGACAGATGGAGGAGAATCCTGGCAGCATCTTACGGATGAATTGTCGAATCTTGCAACCAATGCAATTGCTATGGCATCCTCAAATCATGACGTATTGTATATCGGAACAGGAGAAGGATATGGTGGATTTGGCATGGTCAATGGAAGTGGGATGTACAGAAGTAATGACAAGGGAACAAGCTGGATCCCAATTGATACCACTATAGAGGATGAGAATTTTAAGTGGGTCAATCAAATCATTGTGAATGAAAATGATGAGGATATAGTACTGGCTGCTACCAACTCCGGTATTTTCAGATCCATGAACGGCGGACTGACCTGGGATACAACTTACTTTACAGGACATGCAGTTCAGGATATAGCTGTAAATCCTTTGGATTGTAATACATTGTATGCAGGTGTGAACAAATGGGGCATTATTAAATCATACAACCAGGGGATCAAATGGTTCGATGCCATTGAAGGTATAGCCACAGGATCAAGATTTTCCGTAACCGTAAGTCCTGTCGATACAAATTTCATTTATACGAGCGTGGAAGCTCCTGATCTGGAAACGCATGTATATGCCTCTGACGATGGAGCCCAGAGCTGGAAAAAGCTTAACGATTACAACCAGACTTTCATTCATTTCCTCGGTGTTCAGGGATGGTTTAATAATATTATCAAAGCCCATCCCTTTTCTAAGAACAAAGTTTTTATCGGAGGAGTGGATCTGGGTTGTATTGAATTCAAAAATACGACCAATGTAAGTGAACCACAGGTTTTAAGAACAGATACATTTGGAACGGCATCATTTATGGGTTTTGTTAATTTTGGCGGGATTTCGCTTGGAGGAGGTATGTCCACAGGTCTTGATGAAGAAGCTGATATTGAAGAAGAAGATTTCACCAGCATCGAAATACGATTTGGTCCGGGAAAATCTCAAAAAGCACATCGATTTATCGTGCCGGAAGGTGAAGGGCCGGGAGTGCCACCTGAAGATTATACATACATGGATTACATAGAAGTTGATTTTGAAGCATGGGATACGGATAACAACAGGCAGCTCATGGTATCCTTCAGAGATCAGGAGAGAGACGGAGAATTTAACCTGATAAAAAGGGAATACGGTGATGATATTAGTGGCAGAGAATACCTGTTTGTTCATGCAATGGAATACAAGAATGATCCTGATCCTGAAATTTCAATGGATGGAGGACATTATCATAAAATGATGTATTTTTTCTGGCCGACTCTTGGTGAGGATCTCGAAACTATGCCGGAGGTTATTCCTGAATCAAGAATACGTGTGAAATACGGATCTTTGTTATTGCAGGATGCAAATACTACGATCCTTGCGGATGCCAGCAGGAATACCCAATTGCATGTAGATCATCATGATTTACACTTTATTATTACAGATGAAGAGAATGAAAAATTTTCAATTCTCGATGCAAATGACGGGGGATTTGGTTTTTCAACCGATCAGGGAAATACCTGGAAACAGATCAATAAGGGGTATTTGACTACCCAGTTCTATGGCGTTGCGAAAAAACCCGGAAGTCATGAATATATTGGAGGAATGCAGGATAATGGCACATGGCAGTCGCCCATAGGTGAGATTGCAACAGCCGGTTCTGAATACGAAAGCAGGGTAGAAGGTGATGGTTTTGAATGTCTGTGGCATCCTGTATATCCGCATCGCATCCTGGCTTCTTCCTATTACAATTTGTTTAAAGTGTCAAATGACGGAGGGGAAACCTGGAGTTCTGCTACCAATGGAATTATAGGGGATGGGCCTTTTCTCTCCAGACTCTCACATTCGCCAAATAATCCGGACCTGGTATTCGCCGTTGGTAACTGGGGTGTATACAGACATACTAACTTTTGTATTGGAAGATACGATTGGGAATTGATCGAAATTGATGATGGATGGTCTATTGAAGATCAGGTTACAAGTTCTCATAGTGTGGAAGTATCATTGGCAGATGAAAAAATAGTATGGGCAGGGGCAGGAATGTATGAAAATCCTGATCTGTCTGTGTTTTTATCAAAGAATTACGGTAAGACATTTGAACCGGTGAATCTATATGATGAATGGGAAATGGGCTATCTTACTTCTATTGCAACCCATCCGACAGATCCTGCAACAGCCTACCTTTTGTTTTCAATGAATAAGAGACCAAAAATTCTCAGGACTGAAGATTTTGGTGAAACATGGGAAGATATTACTTGGTTTGAAAAAACTGACAGTACAAGTCATAATGGTTTTCAGGATATCATGGTATATTCATTGTTGGTTTTTCCGTACAATACTGATATAATTTGGGCAGGAACGGAAATTGGCATTTTTGAAAGTACTGATAACGGAGTATCCTGGCATTTGGCAAACAGCGGTTTGCCAAATGTTTCGGTATGGCAAATGTTTATTCAGGACAATACTTTGGTGGTGGCTACGCACGGAAGGGGAATCTGGACAGCTCCTCAATATCCGGGAGCAATTGAAGAAAATGAAATGCAGGAAATACTATGCATTCAGACATATCCAAATCCTTCTTATGGCATCGTTCATCTTGAATTCGAATCAGATGATTTTGGCAATGTAAATGTTGTGGTTTATAACCTGAAAGGTGAAAAAGTGTATCAAAATAGTTTTATTAAGAACAGCAACATGTTTCATGAGCTATTAAATCTGGAAACTCTTTTTGCCGGCTCGTATATTCTCTTTGCTGAGCTTGATGGGAATGTATTTGTCTCAAAACTAATCTTAAACTGAGTATTATAACAGGATTATTCACCTGTAAAATCAGGTTCCGCAGTATTTATTATATTTGCAAACTACTTAATCTGCATCATTTATAAACAATATATTTTTTCCATGTTTATAAATAATACGGATTAAAAAAGTGAAATTTCATTTTACAAATTACATTGTCAAGATCTCTATAGGATGGAAAATTACAAGATCAATCATTTGCGTGAGCTGGAGGCGGAATCAATTTATGTGATCAGAGAGGTTGCAGCACAATTTGAACGACCGACTCTTCTTTTTTCAGGTGGTAAAGATTCCATTGTTATGTATTATCTTGCGCGAAAAGCTTTCTGGCCTGCAAAAGTGCCATTCCCGCTCTTGCATATCGATACAGGACATAATTTTTCGGAAACACTCGAGTTCAGAGACAAGCTGGCAAAAGATACCGGGGTACAATGTATTGTCAGGTTCGTTCAGGATTCTATTGATCAGGGGAAAGTCCAGGAAGAAACCGGAGTCTATGCCAGCCGCAATGTCTTACAGACTGTTACCCTTCTTGATGCAATCGAAGAATTGAAATTTGATGCAGCTTTGGGTGGAGGAAGAAGAGATGAAGAGAAAGCACGGGCTAAAGAACGTTTTTTTTCTCATCGTGATGAATTTGGACAATGGGATCCGAAAAATCAGCGTCCGGAATTATGGAATCTTTTTAACAGTAAAAAGAAAATCGGAGAACATTTCAGGGTATTTCCATTGAGCAATTGGACCGAGATGGATATATGGCAATACATATACATGGAAGATATTGAAATACCTGATTTGTATTTTACTCATAAAAGAAGAGTTTTTAATCGGGATGGAGTGTGGCTTGCAGAAGCGCCATTTATGAAATTAAAAGACAATGAAAAAATACAGGAACTGGATGTTCGTTGCAGAACCATTGGAGATATTACCTGTACAGGACTTACGCTCTCAAAAGCAAATTCACTTGAAGATATAATAAGAGAAGTTGCAGCGACAAGAACTACTGAAAGAGGAGGAAGGGCAGATGATAAAAGATCTGAGGCTGCCATGGAAGATCGTAAGAAAGAAGGGTATTTTTAATTAAAAATTAAGAATTAAGAATTAAAAATTAAGAATTAAAAATTAAGAATGAATAATTGGGTTGGCTGGAGTTTAGAAGCCTGCAATGTAGAAATGAGAAGGCAAAAGGTAAAAGGCAAAAGGCAGAAAAAACAAACAATTACCAAGACCAGCGACTAATAACTAACAACTTGAGACTAACATCTAACTCTAAACTTAAAATTAATGTCAGATTTTCAGGACAAGCAAGACGGATATTTGAATATGCAGCTCCTTCGTTTTACTACGGCAGGAAGTGTTGATGATGGAAAAAGCACCTTAATAGGACGTTTGCTCTATGATAGCAAAGCAATTTTTGAAGACCAGATGGAAGCCATTGAAAGGGCGAGTATTAATAAAGGTGACGAACATGTGAATCTGGCATTGCTTACAGATGGATTAAGAGCAGAAAGAGAACAAGGTATTACGATAGATGTTGCATATCGTTATTTTGCTACTCCAAAACGAAAATTTATCATAGCCGATACACCTGGTCATGTTCAGTATACACGTAACATGGTCACCGGGGCATCCACTGCCAACGCAGCTATCATTCTTGTCGACGCCAGAAATGGCGTGGTTGAACAGACTTTACGACATTCATTCATTGCATCCTTGTTGCAAATCCCCCATATCATTATTTGTATTAATAAAATGGATCTTGTGGGTTATAAAGAAGAGATTTTTGAAGAAATCAGGAAAAACTATGAGAGTGTTTCCGATAAATTTGATGTGCAGGATATTCGTTTTGTACCTATAAGCGCATTAAATGGAGATAATGTGGTTGACAGATCAGAAAATATGGATTGGTACGATGGACCTACGCTCATGTATCTTCTTGAAAATATACATATCGCAAATGACAGAAATTTTAAAGATCCGCGTTATCCTGTTCAATATGTTATTAGACCTCAATCAGAAAAACACCACGATTTCAGGGGATATGGCGGACGAATAGCAGGTGGAGTATTTAAACCTGATGATAAAGTTACGATACTGCCATCCGGATTTACCGCTCAAATCCATTCTATTGAAACAATGAACAGAAAATTGGATAAGGCATTTCCTCCTCAATCTGTTGTTATTACCTTGAAAGATGACCTTGATATCAGCAGGGGAGATATGATCGTAACTGCAGAAAATCAACCAAGAGTCAGCCAGGATCTTACGTTTATGTTTTGCTGGCTGAATGAGAAGGCTCTTGAACCTGGTAAGAAATATGTTCTCAGACATACAACAAATGAAGCAAAGTGCATTGTAAAATCAGTCGATTTTAAAGTGAACATAAATACTTTGGAAAAGAATTTTGAAGATAAAAATGTTGGATTGAATGAAATTGGGCAAATGACTGTGCGGACAACAAAACCAATTGTTTATGATACCTACAAGATAAACAGGGTTACCGGTAGTATAATCCTTGTGGATGAAAGTACGAATGAAACTATTTGTGCCGGAATGATTTCCTGAATGATTTAGTGTCAATTATCATATCAGGGAACAGGAAGCCGTTTGATGGAATATAATTCATGAGTGTGTTTATGAAGTTCACTATTATAAATGCCCTTCTCATCAATGGAATCAATTCTAACCGAAATTGAAGCATGGATAATTTTGTTTTCTCCGGCATATATTCCAACATGTGAAATTTTATTTTCCTGATTTCTGAAAAAGAGAAGATCACCGGGCAAAACAGAATTCAGATCTTTTACATCTTCTCCTTTTTCGGCCTGATCTTTTGCATCTCTTGGAAGCAATAGTTCATGGATTTTAAATACTGTTTGCACAAAGCCTGAGCAATCAAAACCAAAGATTGTACGTCCGCCCCATAAATACGGAGCGTTTAAAAATTGTTTTGATGTTGTCAGAAGATTTCTCCTGCTTGTTTCACTTTCCGGAGGAAGATGATCCTTCAGATAGAAGGTGTTGTTGGCGAGGGTAAACTTATCGCCGGATTTTACGGAAGGTATTTCAGATCCTGCGGGGATAATGATATTCTGATTCTCTTTTTGTATATTGAAATATGGTTTTGAAATTATCTGCATTGCATGATCTGTTGATCTACCTGTGTAAAAAACCAGTGATCTCTCTTCTACCCAGCCACAAAAATGATCAAAATCAGTTGTTATGTTAAGCCAATCGCCATTTTGCTCAATGACTTTTACTGTTTCACCAAACAAGAGTTGACTGGCTTGTTCAGCCTTATGATTGGGTTCAGACCGGATTGGGATAAGCGGATGAAGACAAATTGCCTGGTTCATTGAATAAAAGAATAACTTGCATTCAATATTAAAGAAATTAAACATAATTTTTATATATATGTTGATGATATATTGGAGAATATGGCTTTTCATGATAACATCATAAAAAAGCTTGCTAAAATTTGGTATTTTTAGCCCAATAAATAGCTGTATATGCCTTCGATATATAATAAGATAGTAAGCAATTATAAATACTTTGGGACGATACTAGTATTTATCCTGGCATTTTTGCTAATAGCCTATATGATGCCAAGGGAAAGAAAATTTACTTATATTTTTCAAAAAGGAAGTCCCTGGAAAGGAGAAAATCTGACTTCTCCTTTCAAGTTTTCGATTTATAAAACACCTGAGGAGTACCAGGCAGAAGCCGACTCTATTCTCCATGATTTAAAACTCTATTTTACCTTTGACCCCTATGAGTTTGCAGAACAGTTAAACAAATTTAAAGAAGGTTTTCGCAAGGAATGGATTGATTTCACTTTACAGGAATTTAATATATCATCTGAAGAAGTTTATTTGGAAAGTGGAAGATATGCTTCCCTTCGAACATTGCAGGATTATTATGATGACCTTATATACAAGTTACTGGAAAAAATCTATCTGAAAGGCATCATTGAGATTCCGGAAAGGGATATAGCATTTGATGGATCGACCTATATCGTTTTAATGCGAGGAAATATTGCTGAAGAAAAAAATGCTTCTGAATTGTTTACACCAAAATTGGCTTATGAGTTCATGAAATCAAAAATAAAGGAAGAAGTTGCATCCGATTCAAAAAGAAATATCTCACATTATAAAGATTTTTTTGATCTGTTTGAGTTAGATAAGTACATTACTCCGAATATATTTTACGATAGTGGTGCTTCAGAAAGAGAAAAAACTGAAAGGTTGGCAGAAGTATCAATGAAAAAAGGCATGATACAACAAGGAGAGCTTATTATTTCTGAAGGAGAAATTGTTACACAGGAAAAGTTCCAGATTTTGCAGTCGCTTAAGATAGCGTATGATGAGAAACAGGGAAATGTAAATAAATTTCTGGTTCTTTCAGGCAAACTGATTTTTGTACTTTTGTCTCTGGTACTTATTTATGTTTTTCTCTACAATTTCAGACGTGAACTTTTAAGAGATCTTGTAAAAACCTCTTTTATATTGTTTATGGTGGTTCTGATGATTTTTGTCGCCAGTACTACGGCAAAAATCGAGAAAGTAAGTTTTTACATCATTCCTTTTACAATATTGCCCATCATTCTGCGTACTTTTTTTGATGAGAGAGTTGCAGTTTTTGTCCATGTTCTCACAACACTTATCATTGCATTTATAGCCCCAAATAGTTATGAATTTATAGTGTTGAATATTCTGGCAGGGATTGTCGCCATTTTCAGCTTAACGAATCTTTACCGGCGTTCCAGATTTTTTGTTTCTGCATTACTTGTTGTTATTACCTATTGTTTGGCTTATTATGGGATGTCGGTAGTTCGTGAAGGTAGTTTTACGAATATTAAGCTTGAATATTTTGCCAACTTTGGACTTAACGGAGTATTAATCCTTATTTCATTTCTGCTGATTTATGTATTTGAAAAAACGTTTGGCTTTTTATCTGATACAACGCTAATAGAACTGGCAGATACAAATCAACCTCTGTTACGTAAAATCGCAGAAATAGCCCCGGGAACTTTCCAACACTCATTGCAGGTTGCTAATCTTTCGGAAGAAGCGATTCATCGCATTGGAGGTAATCCTCTGTTGGTTCGCACAGGCGCGTTGTATCATGATATAGGCAAAATTCATGATCCGATATATTATATTGAAAATCAAACCACCGGCATCAATCCGCACGATAATCTTGAATTTGAGGAAAGTGCCAGGATAATTATCAGTCATGTTGAAAAAGGAGTCGAAATGGCAAGAAAGAATAATCTTCCGGATGCAATAGTTGATTTTATTCGGACTCATCATGGTACTTCAACGGTTCAATATTTCTATAAATCCTATATTAAAAAATATCCTGAACAGGAAGTAGATGTTAAGAAATTCAGTTATCCCGGACCAAAACCTTCTTCAAAAGAAATGGCTGTCCTTATGATGGCTGATGCAGTTGAAGCTGCTTCAAGAAGTTTGCTTGAGTATAGTCATGAAAACATCAATGATCTTGTCGAAAATATCATTTCGAGGCAATTGAAACAGGGGCAGTTTGAAGAAGCTCCAATTACCTATGTTGATATTAAAACCGTCAAGGAAGTTTTTAAAACAAGGTTGATAAATATCTATCATGCAAGGATATCTTATCCAAAATAAATCAGAATCTTAGATCGACTATTTCAATGTTTTTATGATTTTCCGGCTGAAAGGTAAAAATACTGTTTTCAAGATCTGCATTGTATTTTGCATTGAATAAGGATGCGCTGTAATCAATTCCATCTTTACCAATTGCTTTAATAATAAATAATTCATCAGTGTCTTTGTTAATTAAAACTTTAAAACGCGAATAAGGTTGGTCAAGGTTTTTCGGAAACAGGTCTATTTCATACATCCAACCTTCATCGAGTTTCACTTCTCCGATGAACCGGTATTTAAAATCACGATTGTAGAAATCAAAGATTTTTGAAGGATCTTCAACAAAATCATTGTCACTGATATCAGGTATTGAGATAACCACCTCGTTTATATCTTCCTGAAATGTATACAATGTTACCCCGTCAAAATAGACTTTTGATCCAGGAGATTCCATATAGTATTTATCGCCTTTTATTTTTATTGAGCCGTTGGTTCTGGAAACTTTGTTTTCCCGCCTGTTTTCAATGGTCAATTCAAAGTCAGCCTGAATGGTAGCATATGATTTTGTCTTCTGAGCCACTCTGTCAAGGATCTTTTTGGCTTCCGGATCTTGCTGGGCCATTAAGGTACAAGCAGTAAATACCAGGATATGAATAATTGTAATTTTTTGCATTTGGTATTTAGTTAATTACGTTTCTAAAATCTATCAAACAATTTAACTCATCATTTTCATTTCGGAATGCGGATTTTGGATTAGCTTCGCTGAGCTCTCCCGATAAAATCGAGATCGGTTGCGGATTATGTGCTTCGAAAGTTCTCAACTCACCAACTCATCAACTAATCAACTCCTCCGACTTCTGACTCCCGACTTCCGACTTCAAGCTCAAAACTCTAAACTTCTCACCCTTTTACCTTCTTACCTTCCGACTTCCGATTTTCCCATTATTCAAGCGAATTCAAATATTGTTCCAAAGAATATTCATCAGGAAAAAGAACCTGTCTTGCTTTACTTCCCTCAAATTGTCCGACAATTCCGGCAGCTTCAAGCTGATCGATAATGCGTCCTGCACGGTTGTAGCCTATCGAGAACTTTCTTTGTATCAAAGAGGTTGAGCCTTGCTGATGGGCTACGACTAATCTTGCAGCATCACTGAACAAGCTGTCTCGTTTTGAAAGATCCACATCCAGTAATCCATCACCTGCATTTTCATCAACATATTCAGGCAAAAAGAATGGAGTGGGGTAGGAAGGTTGTTTTCCTATATAACTAGTAATTTGCTCCAGCTCCGGAATATCAATAAATCCGCATTGTAATCTGATCAGATCGCTTCCCGGAGCAAACAGCAAATCACCTCTGCCTACAAGTTGATTTGCTCCGGGAGTATCAAGTATTGTACGTGAATCGATCATAGAAGTAACCCGAAATGCAATTCGGGCAGGGAAATTTGCTTTTATCACACCGGTAATGATATTTGTTGTGGGCCGTTGGGTAGCAATTACAAGATGAATTCCAATTGCTCTTGCCACTTGAGCAAGGCGCGCTAGCGGTGTCTCAACTTCACGACCTGCTGTCATAATTAAGTCAGCAAATTCGTCAATAACAACTACAATATAGGGCATATACCTGTGTCCGTTTTCCGGGTTGAGCCTTCTTTTGATAAACTTCCGGTTATATTCTTTGATATTCCGAACCTGTGCTTTCTTCAGCAAATTGTACCGGTCATCCATTTCGATTGTTAATGAATTAAGAGTATTTATAACTCTTTGTGTATCAGTAATAATAGTTTCTTCCGAATCGGGAATTTTTGCCAGATAATGTTTTTCAATTTGTGAATAGAGAGTAAGTTCCACTTTTTTCGGATCTACAAGGACAAATTTCAATTGAGCAGGATGCTTTTTGTAAAGCAGTGAAGTTATGATTACATTCAGGCCAACAGATTTTCCCTGTCCGGTTGCTCCTGCAACAAGCAAGTGAGGCATTTTTGCCAGATCAAAAACATACGTTTCGTTCGAGATAGTTTTGCCAAGAGCTATAGCCAGATCATAATCCGAATCCTGGAATTTTCTGGAAGAGATCAGTGAGCGCATAGAGACAATTTCGGGTGTCTGATTTGGAACTTCAATGCCAATTGTTCCTTTACCTGGTATGGGCGCTATTATTCGTATTCCCAAGGCAGAAAGGTTCAGAGCTATATCATCTTCAAGATTCTTAATTTTTGAAATTCTTACACCGGGAGCCGGCACTATTTCGTATAGCGTAACAGTAGGACCGATGGTAGCTTTGATTTTATCAATCTGGATCTTATAATGCCCGAGCGTTTCAACAATTTTGTTTTTGTTGCTGATCAACTCCTCATTTGTTACAGTTGAGTTGCCGGTTTCATGTTTTTCCAAGAGGTCCAGTGTCGGCAGTTGGAAATTCGATAATTCCAGGGTGGGATCATAATCATCCAGGGGTAGATTTGAATTGAATTCTCCCTCTTCTTCAATTTCTTTTGATTCAACTGTAAGCTGCACATCGTCTTTTTCGTTACTATCAGATGACTCACTTACAAAACCTGATTTTGCAGTGAATTCTTCAGTTTCTGAGCTTCGTTCATTTTGAGGGAATTCGGTTTCAAAGATCAGGTCACTATCTTCTTCATTGCTTTGATCAACTTTGTTTTTAAAATGTATTCCGGAATCATATAAATCCCTGTCTGTTTTCGTTTTGAAGAAAAACAAATGCCTGCCAAGGATCTTTTTAACATGAACAAGTGATTTTTCAAATGCAAACAATATAACACCAATACTTGCTATAAGAAGAAGCAAAAATACGCCGATCCTGCCTAAAAGACTTGTCAGAAATAGACTCATATAATGTCCGTGTCTTCCTCCGGGTCCCGATCCTAAAATAACACTTGATTCAAAAAAATAACCAAGCCATACGGAAAGAACAATAACACAAAAAAGGGTAGCTAAAAGTGTTTTTCCAAAATGAAGCAATTTAATATTAATAAATCTCAGACCATAAAGAATTAATAGAAAAGGAAAAGCAAAAGAGGCAACGCCAAACCACCTGTTTATTGTAAGATTGGCCAGGAAAGCTCCCGTTTTGCCTGCCCAGTTTTCAACAATCATCTCAGCACTGGCCCATTCAATATTCCCTTGAATACTCTGGTCGGTTTTCCAGGTAAACAAATAGGAAAGTTGGGAGATAAAGAGCAAAAACCCAAAAGCAATAAAAAGGAAAGCCATTAAGATCCTAAAGCGTTCATCCCGTATGAATCCTAAAATGCCTCTTTTCTTTTTTGATTTTCTTGCAGCAGATTTATTTTTCCCTTCTTTTCCTGCCATGGTCTCTTTTAAATTTTGATAGTCAAAGTTAATAAGCGTACTTTCTTAACATAAAATTATTTGAATTATTATTTAACAATTGAAGTTAATCGGATGTGAGATTCTGAGATGGTGAGACTTTAGACTTGAGACCAGAGATTTGCAACTATTCTTTGGTTGCTTGTTGCCGCGAGTGGTGTTTAACTGTTGAATCGTGTAACTGTGTAATTGACTTCCCTGCCAGCCGGTTTACCTGCCGAAGGTATGGCAGGCTGGGTCGAGCTCTCCCGATTTTTATCGGGATCGGTTGTGTAACTGTTTAATCGTTAAACTGATGAGTTGATCGAATGGAACTTGAAACTTGAGACTATTTTGGTTGCTGGCTTTGCCCACTGAAGTTTTAACGTAGGCGGAATGCTGGGTCAAACGATTAATCGGGGAATCGGTGAATCGATGAAATGAAGACTAATGATTTAACTTATTCAATATGGTTCAGTTAATCGATTGCCCGGTTAATCAGTTAATCAATTACACGATTATACAATTCAACGATTACACTAATTTTAAATCTTGAGATGCAAAGCTGGAAACCAGTGACCAGAAACCAAAGAATTAGAGACTTCGGATTCATTCCGAAATCAACAATCCGCAATGTGAATCACTGATTCTGTGTCATTAACCTGTTAAGGATAGCCACCATTTCAGGCCTGTTTACAATTGTTGCCTGTTCCGGAATTTTCATTTTTTCCCTGGGAAGATATTCAGGATCGAATTTTGTGGCTGTAAATTGCATGAGGTATGGTCCCATAACCAATCGAAATTCTGTTAAAACGCCATCAATGCCATGATACGGATTTGCTATGTTGGGCTTGTTCAGATTGATATCATTTGTATAGTATATATCAAATGATTCATCACTGTCTTTAAAACTTACGGTTACCTTCTTCGACTTTAATCCTGCTATAATAACAGTTGCTGTATCTTCTTCAAGTTTCATTCCATCCATACAATCAAAGCAGCACATCATCTCGTTTCTTCCTCCAAAAAATGCATAATTTTTATCAAGAACTTTAAGGTGTGTATTTACTTTGTGATTTTTAAAAGAGGTCATATTGCCGAGTTTGAAAAAACCCATGAAGCCATCTATATTGTTGATGCTAAACTCCTGGTTGAATTCAAGGACCATTTTTTTTGGCAGGAAGGATGGATCATAGTTATCTTCTTCTGCATTGAGGTATTTGATCCTATATTCCAATCTTCCCTGGTCGTATATTCCCTGATTTCCTTTTTCGCCGCACGAAACCAACAGAATAATCATTGAAAAAAGCAAAAATGCACGAATCATTTCGAATAAATTTGGTTAAATATACGAAGCATTGTCTGCTAAGTTGATGGATTATTTTAATATTTGACTTACTGCTTTATATTCGAGACTAAGTAACAATAATCCCTGTTCAATGAAATTACAGGTTTTTGTATTTATTTACATCGAAATGGTATATATATACAAAATTATGATTTTCATCATTCCCTATGTCACAGACAATGTTTAAATTCGATTCCGATTAAATTATTTTTCTATTTAAAACTGAAAATATGAAGGTAGATCTGAAGAATAAACACTTTTTAAAATTGCTTGATTTTAGTAAAGAAGAGATCATGTATCTTCTTGAATTGTCATCCTCATTAAAAACTGCAAAAAAGGAAAGGAAGGAGCAACAGTATTTGAAAAGTAAGAATATTGCTTTGATCTTTGAGAAAACTTCCACAAGGACACGCTGCGCATTTGAAGTGGCTGCCTTTGATCAGGGTGCTCATGTTACCTATTTGGGTCCTTCCGGAACACAAATTGGGCATAAAGAATCGATGAAGGATACTGCGAGGGTGTTAGGCAGAATGTATGACGGGATTGAATACAGAGGATACGGGCAAGATCTTGTGGAGATACTTGCAAAATATGCGGGAGTTCCGGTTTGGAACGGTTTGACAGACGAATTTCATCCAACTCAGATACTGGCTGATTTTTTAACCATGCAGGAACATTCTGACAAAGTTCTGGAGGAGGTTAAATTTTGCTATCTTGGCGATGCGCGTAATAATATGGGCAATTCATTAATGGTAGGAGCGGCAAAATTGGGCATGGATTTCAGAGCTGCTGCACCTAAAAAGTGTCAACCTAACGAAAAACTGATTCATCAGTGCCTTCAGATTGCAGAAAATTCAGGAGCAAAAATCAATTTAACAGATGATGTTAAAAAAGCGGTTGAAGGAGTGGACTTTCTGTATACAGATGTATGGGTATCAATGGGTGAACCTGATGCGATATGGGATGAGAGAATTGGATTATTGACTCCCTACCAGGTGAATAAAGAAGTGCTTGAACTTACCGGAAATCCTGATGTAAAATTTTTGCATTGTCTGCCTGCTTTTCATAACCTCGAAACTAAAGTGGGAGAGGAGATCCATAACAAATTTGGAATGGAAGCTCTGGAAGTTACTGAAGATGTTTTTGAATCTTCTGCTTCGATTGTATTTGACGAAGCAGAAAACAGAATACATACCATAAAAGCTATCATGGTTGCCACACTCGGGTAATTGAATCCTGCGAGACCTAACCCCGTAGCTTGTTGCTTGCGCCATAGCTATAGCGACGGAGCACTACGGGATTAGCGAGCACAAAAATAATTATAAGAGGATAGAAGCTTCCTCGCCGCTTGCGGTGAGGAGCTTCAAATTCAAATATTTGGCGGTCAATTTCTTCGGGCAAAATTATTATTTGAGAAATTAATTTATTAACTTGTATATGTCATTAATTTCAAAATTACCGCCATGACTATTTACATTGGCAACATCAATTATTCTCTCGGTGAAGATGAAATTCGAAAAATCTTCGAGGTAATCGGGAAGGTAGACGTCATTAAACTCATTCGCGACAAAAGAACAGGCAAATCTAAAGGATTTGGTTTTTTAGATATGCCGAATAAAAAAGAGGCTATGGAGGCTATTAAAACTCTTGATGGTAAAACTGTTGCCGGCCGAAATTTGAGAGTTTTAAGGGCACATACCAACAAAGTACGCGTCGCAGCTGCTGTTCAGGCATAGCCTGTGCAAAGCTTTGCATATTGTTATTCATTTACTCGCACCGGTTCATACAATTGAAAGTTTTGAGTAGCAATAACAGCAGGCATTTCATTAAAATCTTCTTTTAGGTAAAAGGCTGTTCCACAACCAAGTTGCACAGCCTTTTTTGATAGTACATTATCACGGTGTTGCGGGGAATTCATCCATCGGTCTAACATAGTTTCACCAAGGCTAAGGTAAGTGTGGGGTGGTATAGGATCTCCGTTTTGTTTATAGCTAAATACCCCCTTTGCTATTGGATAGACTTCGTCCCCGGCTTTATATTGTAAAACAAAAGATTCAACAATGTTTTCTGCCAGAAAGGGGTTGACAATTCCAACATGACGGGCCCTGTCGTTTGGATCACGAAGCTTTTTGTTTTTTGGATGATAGTGTGAAAAAAATTCATCCTTTACCATATTTTCGGAATGAAGAGCAGCTGATTCTTCGAGTTTTTGGTTATATTTTAATACATTGAGCTTATGATGAATCCTCTGTTCATTCGTCAGGTAAAATATCACTGCATTCAATTTTTCCAGGTTAAAGTTATCGGGCACAATGGTTTCTTTAAATTCTTTTGCCTTTCTGAAGTTATCCAAAGTATAGGAATAATAATTTGATTGAGAATATGCAGACCCACTGACGATCGGAAGAAGAAGGAAAAAGTATGTGGAATAGCGGAACATCTTATTGTTTAAAGTACTGTATTATTTCCCGAACATAATAAATTGTAATAACTGAAGAACAAACAAGTTTCATGAATGTTCCGGTAAGAAAACCAACAAATGAGCCAAAGGCAGCACGCATAGCATCATTTGAATTTTTACCGGCTATTTTTTCACCTATTAGTGCCCCTACAAAAGGACCTCCCAAGATGGTTATGATTCCGAACGGTCCGATGGCAGGCAGGAAAAATAACCCGGCAATAAGCCCCAGTATACTACCCCAGGTTCCATACCGGGAACCCCCAAATTTTTTTGTACCCCAGGCAGGTACTATATAATCAAGTACCTGTACGATCAGAGCGAATAAACCTAAAAACAATAGCTCTCCTGAAGTGAATTCAGCAAACTTGGTAAAATGAATGAGCAACGCGCCCACAAAACTTAATGGAGGACCGGGAAGGATGGGCAGGAGGCAACCAATAATACCTAAAAGAATAACAATAATCGAAAAAATAAGCAATAAATAATCCATGGCTATTAATAAAAATTTAGCTGAAAAATAGTGAATCCTGCGAGCGTATTGGCTTCCCTGCCAGCCGGTTTACCAGCCTGTGGATGGCAGGCTGGGCCGAGCTCATAAACTCGGTTCCCCATAGCTTGTCGCTTGCGCCATAGCTATAGCGACGGAGCACTGTGGGGTTAGCGAGCACAAAAATAATAAATAAAAAAAGGATCGAAGATTACTCGCCATATTCGTGAGAATAGTTCCTCGTCGCTTGCGGCGAGGAGCTTCAATTTTAGCTGGACTTAATATACAAGTTTTACTTTTTTATAATGCTTGGTTAATGAGAAAGGTTGCTGCAAATGCTACAATTGCGTATAGTTCAGGAAATACAGCCAGGATGAGGGTATTACCAAATACATCATTACCGGCACCAATACTGGCTATTCCATTGGCACAAACTTGTCCCTGGCGTATTGCTGAAATTAGCGCAACAAATCCAAGAGCCAAACCTGCACCAAAAACAGCACTTGCTTTTAACCAGTCAATATCCGGTACCAGTTGGCCTTTCATCAGAAAGTATCCCATAAATCCGTACAATCCTTGTGTACCGGGAAGTGCACTAAGCACAAGATAGCTGCCAAAAGCTTCGCTGTTTTTTTTCAGGGCTCCGACAGTTGCGTTACCTCCTATTGATGTGCCGATGGCACTTCCGATCCCGGCCAATCCGATCATCAAACCGACACCAATATAAGCTAAAATAATAGGTTCCATAATGAATAGTGTTTATGTATTAAATGTTAAAATTACTTTTTACTAAAAGGATTATATTTTTTACCACTGCCAATGTATCCGGCGTTTTTATAAAATTCTACAAAGGTTAAACGCAATGGGTGAACAAATGAACCCAAACCTGACATGAATATATTGATTCCATGTCCTATCAGCAATATAAGTACAAAAACCAATTGACCAATAACCGGTATATCAGGACTCATATTCATAGCCAGCTCATTGAACACAAAACCAAGAATTGCACTCGAAATACCCAGTGCAAACAAACGAATGTAGGATAACAAATCGCCCAGAATTCCTGTAACCATATTGTATGTATCCCATAATCCGGCACCAAAATTTATAAGGATGTTTCTTTTTGGATTGTTGAAGAAATAAATACCGAGACTGCTTATCCCCAATACCAGGAAGAATAGTATTTTGGCTGCGTTATCTGTTAAATGAGCAGTGGAGTTCAACAGGTAAACGGTTCCGCCACCCAGAATTAACAGAAGCCAGCCGAGCGTTGCGAAAGCATACCGGTAACCATACATTCTCGCCTGATTAGCAGCTTTGATAAACATTCCGAAAATGATCTGAACACCACCAAGAATAAGTGCCAGCTTGAACATTTTATCAGGATCAAGAAGCAAATGCCTGAAAGAACTTAAAAACGGAAAATCAGCCTTGGTGTTTTTAATGATCAGATTCTGATAATTTACATAGGCTTCATTTCCCAACAGATCTTTAAGTTTACTCTGAAAGGCTAATTTTGATTCAATATGTACATCGAGCAAACCATTCAGTTTCTCAATGATTTCAGCCGGTAAATTGTGTTGCTGAAAGATAGCAATAGACTGGTCTGTAATAAGATATCCCGTATCTATAAGGTTCATGCCAAAAATTGTACCCGTGATGGTGCCAAAAAAAACCGTTGCAAGCCCGAGAAACTGAATTAAAGTTAATATGGGTTTGAGTTTCTTATCTACTTTAAATTTAAAATAAGTAGCTCCGAGAATAAACAGCAAACCATAACCGGCATCGCCCAGACAAAAACCAAAGAACAACATAAAGAAAGGGGCAAAAAAAGGTGTAAGGTCAATTTCTCTGTAATCAGGCAATGAATACAATTCTCCGATGGCTTCAAATAATTTCGGGAATTTTTTGTTTTTAAGCAAAACAGGGATGTTGTCTTTTGGCGTTGGCTTTTCTGCCTGGTAATACACATCAGATTCATTAAGGAACTTATTGATTTCAGCTTTTTTTTCAATCGGAACCCATCCTTCGAGCAACATCAATTTTTCATCTGCCTGTTTTTCAGTGTTGAGGACTACTTTTTTAAAATCGAGTTCACCGATTAATTTGGTCCTTGTCTGTTCTAACAGATCCAGGTATCGTGCAGTAAAATCATCATACAGTTCTTCCGTTTTCTCAAGAATGCCAATGATTTCATTCATCGATTTGTTGAGCTGCTCCAGGGAAATTTCAGGAAGCTTTATTTTTTCAGCATGAATATCAATTGTTTCATCTGTCGTATGCAATACAACAAAGTATTTTTGGCTACTTACTTCACTGATATGAATAAGATTGAAATCTGCTTCCCATTTCGGATCAAAGTTTCTGTTGGGACAAATATAAAATTCAAGGATATAACCTGCCTGCTGCAACTTTTCTATCGTGTTCCAGCTAAAATCACCCCATGGTTCAAGAACAATTTTTTCTTTTTGAAGTTGGGTCAGTTTTTGCTGATATGATTCCTGATCGGATTGCAGCTTCTTTAATTCATTCAGAATTGAGATGCCATCTGTTTTTTTCTCATCGATTGGTTTTGCCTCCGGGTTACGTTTTGAAAGAAATTTAATGGCCTGATTGAATTCATTTACTTGTTGATATTTCGCACGAAATTCATCGTCTTCAATCTCTCCCGACTGTCTTTCAATAACATGAAGAACTCCCAGATCCCTTATACCATCAAGAAACTCCATATAGTCTTTATGGTAAATCAGGAAAGAGTATTTTTTCATCGGCGCTATCATTGCATTACCTCCTCTTGCTGTCTGGTTTTTACAATTTTTTGAGCCGATTTGGATAAATTGTCCTCATCTTCCATAAATCGTTTGATTTTCAATATTGCCTCTTCATAACCTGGAATCTGAACTTTTTCAAAAAGGTTTACTTTTTGTGTGGTCTTTTTTCTGGCATAATTCAGCAATTCCATCTTACGGGAGAATACTTCACGTTCTATAGCCAGGCTAATTGTTTCTTTCAGAAGCTCAATTCCACCGAGAAACCATTTGGGAGCATTAAACACACTGAATTCAGCTACAAAGAAATCAATTTCACTCAGAACAGGAGTTTTAACACCGGCAATTTTTTTTATGTCCAGTTTTACATCTTCAATACCTACAAGGTTTTCGTCAAACTCTCCCCAAAGCTCAACCATTTTTTCATAAGATTTGATCTTATGATTCAGCTCATTATCAAGTCTGTTTGCTTCATCTTTTGCCTTTTTCACCTCAATCCTCAATGCCGACTCTTTATTTTTAATGGTAGGCAATGCGCGTACTCTGATCTTAAGCTGCTTCTCGAGAGCCTGAAGTGAAGTCTTATTGTATTGAAATTTTATGGCCATCTTAATTAATTGCTGGTTGCTAGTTTTTAGTCTCAAGTTCTTTAGAAATTATCAATTTCCTGATGAACGAATTGATCATTTTTTCTATCTCCTGGATTAGCTTGATAAGCTCATCAAATTCAATATCCGGAGCAAGATTATTCAACTGAACTATGGATAGTTGTGTTTCCAACTCAAAACAGGATCCTAAGGCAATTTCAAGAAATCTGGCAAAATCTTTGTTACTTTTTCGACTGGTTCCTTCTGCAATATTCGAAGGAATTGAGATAGCAGATCGTATCAATTGAGGTCTCAAAGTATATTTTTCCTTATCATCACGTAATTTTGCCAAATGATATGTTTTCTGGACAACATCCATTCCTTTTTGCCATATCTTTAAATCCTTGTAATTGTTCATTTACCAAATCCTTTCTATTTGCTTTTTCTTGTGACTTGCGACTAGAGACTTTTTCAATTTTTCTTCCAGTATTTATCTGTTAATTCCTGTTTGATACCTAATTCTTCCAGTTTAAAATATTTCTGAAATAAATTCCAGCCTGTATCCAGCATTTCATCTATGTCAATGTTAACATCTATTGCAAGCAGTTTTCTTGAATAGTCTTTTGCATAATCCAAACTGCGCTGATCATAATCTGTTAGGTCAAAACCATTTTCAAGTTTGGTTTTTGCATTAGCAGCATCAGCAAAAAGACGCACTGCTGTATTCATAACTTGCGGGTGGTCTTCCCTGGTTTTCTTACCAATTACAAGCTGTTTGAGTCGTGATAAACTGCGGAATGGGTCAACAATTACTTTACCGATGTCAGAGTCACGTCTTAAAAACAACTGTCCTTCAGTAATATAGCCTGTATTATCAGGTATTGCGTGAGTAATGTCACCTCCGGAAAGAGTTGTTACGGCAATAATGGTTATCGATCCGCCTGATGGAAACTGAACTGCCTTTTCATATATTTTAGCCAGATCACTATACAATGAACCGGGCATACTGTCTTTCGATGGTATCTGGTCCATACGGTTGGATACAATACTTAAAGCATCTGCATAAAGCGTCATATCAGTGAACAGAACAAGCACTGTTTCATTTTTATCCACAGCAAAATATTCAGCAGCTGTTAAAGCCATATCAGGCACCAGTAATCTTTCAGCAGGAGGATCCTCCGTTGTATTTACAAAACTTATGATTCTGTCAAGAGTTCCGGCATTGTCAAACACATTTTTATAAAAGAGATAATCATCATTTGTTAATCCCATACCTCCGAGAATGATCTTATCGGTTTTGGCTCGTAAAGCCACCATTGCCATCACCTGGTTAAAAGGCTGATCAGGATCTGCAAAAAAAGGAATTTTTTGTCCGGATACCAAAGTATTGTTTAAGTCGATACCGGCTATACCTGTTGCTATCAATTCTGAAGGTTGTTTTCTCCTAACCGGGTTTACGGAAGGGCCGCCAATCTCTCGTTCCTCACCTTCAATTGCGGGACCTCCATCAATAGGATCGCCATAGGCATTGAAGAATCTACCTGCAAGATCTTCACTCACTTTCAATGAAGGGGCTTTCCCCAGAAAGCTTACTTCTGCATTTGTTGGAATGCCTTCAGTACCTCCAAAAACCTGTAGGGTAACCATATCTCCAATTATTTTCACTACCTGTGCAAGTTTACCGTGAATCACAGCAAGCTCGTCGTAACCAATACCTGTAGCTTTAAGTGAGCAGGTGGCTTTTGTAATCTGGGTAATTTTAGTATATATTTTCTGAAAGGCTTTAGAATCCATTTTTAATTTATTTAGTTCAAAATTATCCGCTATTATGCAATTTGTCTCTCTTTTAAAACTTCTTTCAGTTCCTGTTCGAATTTGTTGAATTTTTCAGATTTAAATTCTGAATAATTCATTTGCTTGTATAAGTTTATTATCCGTTTGAAGTAATTGTCAACTTCGGTAAATGATTCGAAATTGAAGTCTGACCTGCAAATGCCAATGAGCTGTTCAAGCATGTATTGCTGTCGTTCAATAGGAGTAGACTGATCTATTATATCAAATGCATCTTGTTGCAAAATAACAAAATCAATAATTTCAGATTTCCAGTATGTTATATGGTAATCAACCGGCACACCGTCATCACCAAGAATATTGATCTGTTCGTATGTTTCCTTTCCTCTTAACAGAATGGTCTTTGCTTCATTCACCAGGTCAATCCATTGATCAGAAATTTTCTTGCCGACAAAATCAGCAAACTCTGGATATTCAAGATACTTTGAATAGCTATCGATCGGGTCAACTGCAGGATAACGTTTGCTGTCAGCACGTTGCTGTGACAAAGCATAAAAACATCTGGCTGCTTTTTTCGTCGATTCTGTAACGGGTTCCTTCAGATTACCGCCGGCAGGAGACACTGTACCTATAAATGTAATTGAACCGGATTCTCCGTTGTTCAGGTGAACAAATCCTGCCCTGGAGTAAAAATTGGAGATAACAGCAGGCAAGTCCATCGGAAATGCATCCGGACCGGGCAATTCTTCAAGTCGGTTCGACATTTCTCTTAATGCTTGTGCCCAGCGCGATGTAGAATCTGCAAGCATTAATATCTTTAATCCCATGGCTCTGTAATATTCACCGAGTGTCATGGCTGTATATACAGAAGCTTCACGGGCAGCCACAGGCATATTGGATGTGTTGGCAATGATGGTGGTTCTTTCCATTAATTTGCGACCGGTTCTTACATCCTCAAGTTCAGGAAATTCGGTAAACAATTCCACAACCTCATTTGCACGTTCGCCACAGGCAGCAACTATCACGATATCTGCTTCGGCCTGTTTCGAGATAGCATGCTGCAATACTGTTTTACCTGCTCCAAAGGGTCCGGGAATAAATCCTGTTCCACCTTCAACAATCGGATTCAGTGTATCCATTGTACGAACACCTGTTTCAAGAAGCTTATATGGACGCGGCTTTTCTTTGAATGCAGTAATAGCGACTTTAACCGGCCATTTCTGGACCATGGTCACTTTCACTTCTTCATCATTTTTATCAAGAAGAACAGCAATAGTATCGTTAATTTTATATTCACCAGCTTTAGCAACTGATTTTACAGTATAGCTTCCTTTAAAACTGAATGGCACCATGATCTTATGAGGCATAGCATTTTCATCTACTTGTCCCAGCCAGGAGGCTGGTTCAACAATATCACCAGCTTTGGCAAGCGGTTTAAATTGCCATTTTTTGTCGGAATCCAAAGGATTTGTATATTCACCTTTGTTAAGAAATACCCCTTCCATTTTGTCGAGATCATTTTGGAGACCATCGTAATTCTTAGACAAAATGCCAGGACCAAGTGTTACTTCCAGCAAATGTCCTGCAAACTCAACTTCACTGTCAATTTTCAAACTGCGCGTGCTTTCAAATACCTGGACATAGGCATTATTGCCATTTATCTTAATGACTTCTGCCATCAACCGGATTTTTCCTTTGATGATGAAACAAATTTCATTTTGTGATACCGGCCCATCAGCTTCAATAATCACCAGGTTAGCTATAATGCCTTTCACTTTACCTTTTGTTGACATATTGTGTTACTTAATTATTTTAACTGAAATTCCTCAGGAAACTCATAAGATGCTTCCATATTGTTAACCAATTCATTAAACAGTTTCTGACCAGTTTCCTTATCCAGAGAAAGCCAGCGCTCAATAATGGTGAGCTTGATCAGAAATGAAAATATTCTTTCAATGGTGAAATAATGGAAAAATACTTCATCATCAAGATAGTCCCATTTCACACGGTCAATCATTTTTTCCTGTTGTAAAAAATCGTCTTCATCAAGTGCCTTAAATATCCGATCGTGATACGGAAACTCGTTATCAAGACCGAAATCCCTGGAACTGCTTCGGGTTAATTTCTCGACAAGATCACCTGTTCCAATCAATTGTCCCTCAACAGGTATATTGTGTTTTTTACATTTGGCAGCGGTAAGCAAATTATTCAGATCGCGTTCAAATTGAAACCATTTGCTGATGAATAGGTTTGGATGAGAAATAGCATATTTGAAGTATAGCTCCGAGAACTGAAGCGCCCATCTTTTCCCTGATATTATAGGAGTTTCATTTCTATAGGCCTCGATAATTTTTCCAATATATCCTGGGACTCCCAATACTTTTTCATCAAAGGAATCTTCTTTAACAGCAGATAGTATAGTGTCAATTTCTTCCGTGTTCAGATTGCCTGATCTTTCGATAGCTTTTTTACTGTTTTCAAGCTTTATCAGTACATTTCTGTTGTCATACCGCCAGAAAAATAACTTGAGTATGTTCATATCATCTGCTGGCAGATGATTGGAAAGCATGTCAAGTAATTCTGATGAATTCATCAACAATTTATTGTCCTCAAAAAGTAATTCTGGCAATCCGGCAACAAGGTAATGGTATTGTCTTCTCATAACTATCATGCTCCAAACAGGATTTCTACTAATTTAGGGCGAAGGTAATGTTTGAAAAAGTTTATAAAGTCTTCATCTGTAAATGATACTTTATAGCTTCCGTCCTTTGGGCCGACTTGAAATCCGGCATGAATTGTGGAATCAAAATCAACTGATACTCCTTTGTCGAGATACTTTTTTGCTTCCTTTTTGAAAAACTCGGCCATGTTTTTTTCATCCTTTGCCGGCAAAAGCAACGATAATTCCATACTTTGGCCTGAACTTGCCCAATTGGACAATAAGGTCCGGATGATTTCCTTTAAAAAATCTTTATCATTGAATGCTTCCTTTATTGAAGCACTTGTTATTTTATCATTAACAACATCTACAATTTGCTGTTTAAGAGCATTTATTGATTGTTTGCATGAAAGTTTAATTTCTGAATTCGTATTGGTCTTTGTTTCAGCAGCTTTTTTGGTTGCCTCATTTAAAATGGATTCTGCCTCTTTTTTAGCTTTTTCAATAATTTCTTTGGCTTCAGAATTTGCTGATTCTATTATTTGCTTTGCTTCAGCATTTCCTTTTTCAACTCCTTCCTGAAATATTTTTTCGGTAAGTTCCTGAAGTTTACTCTGCATCATTACTCTGTTTTATATGGATATTTTAGTGTTATTTTTATAACAGTGGCGCAATTTAGTGAAAGTTTCTCTGAACAAAAACTTTTTCCCTGAAGTCAGAACAATTTAAAATGCATTAAAATTAGAATTAAGAATTTCCAAAATTAACTTCTCTAAAAACAATTATTTTATCAGTCAGCGGACAAAAATACAACTATATGTTATATGTTTGAAGGAATCTGTTGATTTGCTTTTAGATTCTGCGTCTTTTACCTGTTGTGAGCAGGTCAATAATTCAGGGAAAATACATGTGAAAGAAAAAACTTTCATATGTTTGGTTTAATGAAATTCAGAAGAATTGCAAATTTATTGAATATTTGATAATTAGGACCATTTCTTGACAAAAATCACTTGGATTTATTCTTTTTATGTTTCTTTGTTTTGGCTTTCCAGCATATGGAACAGGAGGTATTGCCGGCAGAGTTGTTATCGGGATGCTGTATACAGGATTGAGATAGAATACTCAGCGTTTGCTAATTATGTTGTTTTCTAACTTGCTTTTAAATTCAGCAACTGGTAATATATTTCCCTGATTTTGCCAGCAGTGTCAGACCATTTCAGGTTTTTCACTTCTTTGGAACCGTTGCTTTTTAAGAACACAGATAGTACCGGATAGGATAGTATTCCATAGATGGCATCCGCAATTGCATCAACATCCCAAAAATCAACTTTTATTGCATTATTTAGTACTTCCGAAACCCCGGACTGTTTTGAAATAATTACAGGTACATTACTATGAATGGCTTCAAGCGGGGCGATTCCGAAAGGTTCGGAAACAGAGGGCATAATATAGACATCGCTAATAGAGTACATTTGGAATACATCATCACCTTTCAGAAAGCCGGTAAAATGAAATTTATCGGAAATGCCCAGCTTTGCTACATATTCTATCATTTTTTCCAGCAGATCACCTCCTCCGGCCATAACAAATCGTACATTATCCATTCTTTTAAGGATTTTATAAGCTGCTTCGATGAAATAGCCCGGCCCTTTTTGCGATGTAACTCTTCCCAAAAAAGTGACTATTTTATCACGAACTCCGATTTTCCATAGTTTTTTTATTTCGTCCTTATTCACGGGCTCAACACCATTATGCACCGTGCTAACCTTTAAAGGAGATATTCCATATTTATTGATCACAATATTCCTGGTAAAATTGCTGACTGTTACAATTTTATCTGCAGCTTCCATGCCTCTTTTCTCAATTTCGAATACACGTTTATTATGGTTTTCACCACAACGATCAAATTCAGTTGCATGAACATGGATAACAAGAGGTTTTCCGGATGTTTTTTTGGCTTCGATACCGGCCTGATATGTCAGCCAGTCGTGTGCGTGGATGACATCATGATGTTTTCTCCTGGCGATACTGGAAGCTACTACTCCGTAACGCGAGATTTCTTCAAACAAGTCTGCTCCATATTGTCCTGAAAATTCCATTGTTCTCCGGGAAGTATCGTCACCTGACGCCATTTTTCTTTTAAGTTTTTCCTGTAATAATTTAGCGTACTGTTCCGGGGAGCAATAGGAGGAGATCTGCCCACAGCATTGCAACAATTTCCTTTTTTCAGATTCTATCTGTTCCCGGATAGTATTGTGTGGAAGTTCAATTTCACCGGCCGCAACCAACTGCATACCGGATTGGGTTTCATCGCCATATATTTTAGGCACAACAAATGTCAAATCAATATCATCAAACAAGGCCATGTTTTTGGTCAATCCAAAACAGGCAGTACCTAAACCACCAGTTATATGCGGGGGGAATTCCCATCCGAACATTAATACATTCATGGCCTTTCTTATTGGATTTAGTTTAAACCATGGGAATTGACTCTAATAAATTTATAATTTAATTAGACTGTTAGCAATAATCAGGAGATGATATATCTCATCCATTTGTTGAAGAGGTTTAATAATGCATTGTACAAAAGGAATTTTTAATCAGGTGAGCAGATCAGAATAATTGGATACAAATAGTCATATTGTTAATTTTATTTTTAAACTTGAATGCCAAACCTCCAATTAGTTGGCTATTTTTATTTTTTTATTAATTTTATGATAGGCTGTAATTATTAAGTAAAACAATTAGCATGAGAAATATAGGATTTATTACTTTGATATTATATGGTATTTTTCTATGTTCATTTTTGACGGCTCAAAACAATGTAAATCTTTTGGTTAATGATTTTGTTTCTGACGATTGGAAAACAGTTAAAAATGCAAAAGAAAACCTTGAAAATTTAGAAAAGGAGGCCATAACAGAAATAATAAACATCCTTAACAGGGATGAAATTGTAAAGCTTACCAACACCGGTTCCCTAATTTATCCGGGAGCTGAGAGATTTTTTGGTCATGGCCAAATTGTTGATTACGATATCGATAATCTTTCAATCAGGGCAGGATGGCTGTTAGAAGATTTAAGTTTTAACAACTTTGGTTTTTCTGGTTATCATTTGCCTGATGATGAGCTGATAAGTTTTATAAGAATCACATTCCCGGAATATTACAACAATTCAAATAACAGAAAAAAGATTGAAGCAAGCAGCTTTATGCAATTAAGAAGTACAATTCACAAACTTAGTGTAGCCAATGTCATAGAATGGTGGGATGCAGAAAGTGAAGACTGGACACGCCTTGATGCGTTGGTAAAAGCCCTGCATAGTTACGACGAAAAGAGACAGGTTAAAGCATTATTTTATTTGCGAAACGGAACAACCAGATGCACAGGATTAACAAAGGACTATTATATTGACAATATTTCCAAGGAGATTGTTAGATTGGCAAGTTCTGATACAAAACGTGTTTCAGAACATGCCCGTTTAATTCTTTTTGATACGAAATTTAGTTGGCTTGACAGTAAAACCAAATAGATTTTCATTGATTAATAGAATAGGCATTATACAAAGACCTGTAACTTTGCTATTGAAAAAATAAAACACTGGAGATGAAATTGATAAGACTGATTGTAATTGCATGCTTGCTATTCGGAAATGCATTGAATTTATTAGCTCAGAAAGAAATATTTATTAAACAAATAGAGTTTAAACTTGATGCAATTAGCGATATAGATTATGAGAATGAGTATTTTGTGACCATTAAAATGAACAAAGGATCAAAATATGTATTCAGGGTAGTAAATCATATTGATGATTATATTGGTGAAGCAGTCGTTGAACTTATGGATGCAGACAACCTTTTATTGACCAACCTTTACCAGGACAAGTATTATGAAAACACCAGTTTTGTCTGCAATAAGACAGGGTTTTATGATCTGCTGGTCAGATTCAGGGATAACAAACTGGGCAATTCTGTGATAGATATATTACTTGTTCAATAAAAACCTTTTATAACGAAGGATATCCAAACAGGAAAATGGTTGGATTTTTAAAATTTAAGTTCGAGGTACAGATCGGCCTCAGTACTTACCCAACAGGGTTCGTCGCATATATCTGAAACATGTTTTAACTTTTGCCTGGTTCCATCTACAACCATTACCGTTCTGTCTTCAGATTCATATATTACTTTTGCAGAATATTCTTCATCTGCTTTCACCCAAATATAAGCCGGATCTTCAAAACAATAAAAAGTATCTATGAATTCACCTTCCTCTGCTTTTCCCTTATACAACAGCAATGGAATTTCCTGATAATCTGCGTTTTTTGTCCAATTTATAATAAGATCAACAGAATCAGGTTTAATTGTGTAACATTCATCACAATCAACATCCCAGGTAAACACTTTTTCTTCACAATACGCGAACAGGAATAGAATAAACGATAGAGTAATGTACAATGTAATTTTCTGCATCAATAAATTATTTCTTTATAAACAGGTTCTCTTACTTTTTTCCCGGGTATCAGAAAATGCAATCCCAGGGTGAATCGGTTCGGTGATAATCCTTCAACTTTAAAATCGATATATTCGTATTTGAAGGAAAAAACAACATGTCTTAATCGGGTATAAATCTGCGCATGAGGTGATAAAATAAATTTATTATCCGGGTTTTCAGCAGATCCCCGATAACTTCCGTAAGTATACAGCAGTTGCCCGCCCAGTCCAAATCCTAACCAATGATCCTTCTCCCATGAATATACAGGCAATCGCTCTGTAAGGCCAAGATAAAAATAGGATCTTCTTTCCCAGTACTGGTAATATAAGTTGTTATCGACTCCTTCCAATACTTCGGTAGCCACAATTCTTGTGGCGTATCCCAGATTCATACTGAGTCTGTACCTTGAATCATGCAAACCAATTCCTCCTCCAAGATTAAAATCGTGAGCACTTGCACTGAAATCGAAATGGATGGAACCATAATCAATGGACGGGGCGATGCCAGACCTGGCATTATTGACTTCAAGGATTTGAATTATGGAGTCATTTTTATTTTCCCTGGCAAGATTCAGTGGTCTGTAAGCATTTGAAATTTTGGAATTTACATCGGCTCCATGTTGAATCAGGTACCGGGTCAATAATACATTATTAGTATTTACTGCAATAGAGATTGCGGAATAACCTGCATTGTTTTTCTTCTCAAGATCTGCTCCCTGCGATAAAATCATTTCAATGATTTCCTGATGATTGTTCTGTGCAGCATAATGCAAGGCTGTATAACCGTTAATATCTTCTTTCTCAAGTGTTGCACCCTGATCGATCAAAAGTTTAGCAATGTCATAAAATCCGTAATAACCACAAACCATTAACGCAGTAATACCGTCATTGTCTTCTGCATTCACAGCAGCATCATAATAAAGAAGCATGTCGGCCATTTGACTGTAACCATAAGCTGAGGCATGCATAAGGGCAGTTCTGGAATCATGATCTTTAATATCTATATCAGCGCCTTTTCGAATCATCAATTCTGATATCTCAAGGTCATTGTTGCTTACAGCAACAATAAGAGCGGGCGGACCGTTAAAGGGTATTGCATCAGGATCGGCACCATTAAGTAAAAGTATTTTTACAACTTTTTTATGCCCGTTCTGGACAGCGTACATCAAAGGTGTAACACCTTCCATTGTATGAACATTTACATTTGCCCCCTGGTTAAGCAGTCTTAGTACTTCTTCATCATATCCTTTGCTGGAACCAATGATCAGATTAAAATCCATATCTCCGGGATAATAATCAGAAGTATCAATTGTAACAAAACCGGTATCCTGTAAAACGATCATACTGTCTAAAGTCTGCGAAGCTGAACAGATTGACGGGATAAAGAAAAGACAAATCAATACAAAAAACCAATTTAACTGCTGCATTAGTTGTCTTTTCATCCGTTTGGTAATTTCTTCATAAATATAGACGAAATGAATATTTTTTAGCAATATAATGAATCAATCTGAGAAAAAATTTTTAGATGATGGCTGATTTCATAATTTAGCTTGAATTAATGGAAATTCATGATGGCCAACTCTAACACTGCAAAAAGCTTTGGCACAGCGCCGGTTTTTTTTACGGCGATATCCACCATATTGGGAGCTATTCTTTTTCTCCGCTTTGGATATTCGGTTGGAATGCTGGGATTTATCGGTACTCTTGGAATTATTTTTTTAGGCAATATGGTTACCATTCCAACTGCCCTTGCCATATCTGAACTCGCAACAAATCAACGAGTTGAGGGAGGAGGTGAATATTTTATAATTAGCAGATCGTTTGGTCTGAACATAGGTGCAACCATTGGTATTGCTCTTTACTTATCACAGGCAATTAGTGTGGCATTTTATATCATTGCATTTACTGAAGCCTTTTCTCCTTTATTGGATAAACTGCCTCTTGATGAAGCATGGGCCCGTCGGATTGTGAGTATTCCCAGTATGCTTATATTGGCCAACATCATGCTTAAGAAAGGTGCTAACATGGGTGTTAAAACCTTGTATATAGTTGTAGCATTGTTAGCAGCCAGTTTGGTTTTGTTTTTTCTGGGGAAAACGGATTACAGCCAGGTATTTGAAACCAATTTGTTTTCTTTCAGGGCCGGGAATATCAATTCTTCATTCTTTTTAGTTTTTGCTATTATTTTTCCTGCTTTCACCGGAATGACTGCTGGTGTAGGCCTTTCAGGCGATCTTAAAAATCCAGGTAAATCGATACCTCTGGGAACAACATTGGCAACAGTATTGGGAATGATCATTTATTGTTTCATAGCGTATAAACTGGCTGTATCTGCTTCACCGGATGACCTGGTAAATGATCAATTGATCATGAGTAAGATTGCACGATTCGGCCCAATTATTATTCCGATCGGACTGGCAGCTTCGACTATTTCATCAGCTATTGGTTCCATTATGGTAGCTCCCCGTACACTGCAGGCATTGGCACTTGATGATTCTTTACCACTCAGGGGTTTAAATAAAATAATGGCCAGAGGAAGAGGTACGACAAATGAGCCATTTAATGCAACCTTCTTTACAAGTTTAATTGCTTTTGTTTTTGTATTTATCGGCGGTGTTGACTTTGTTGCACAAATTATTTCTATGTTTTTCATGGTTACATACGGTTCGATTTGTTTGATTTCTTTTTTGTACCATTTTGGTGCAGATCCATCCTACCGGCCGGTCTTCAAATCAAGATGGTATTTGTCTTTAATTGGATTCTTATGCTGTGCCTGGTTAATGTTTAAAATGCAGCCATATTATGCCATGATGGCATTTGTAGTAATGATTATTCTCTATCTGATCGTTAGCTTTTTTCATAAAGACAGGGGGGGTATGGCCGCTATTTTTCAGGGAGCAATTTTTCAACTCAGTCGCAATATTCAGGTCTATATGCAAAAAAAGAAAAAAGACAGTAATTCGGAACGATGGAGACCATCTGTAGTTTGTATCTCACGAAGAACATTTGAAAATGATAAAGCATTGCAATTGCTGGGATGGATATCTGATAAATATGGATTTGGCACTTATATTCACCTGATTGATGATTATTTTTCATCAGCAACGAATAAAGAATCCTTAAAAATTCTGGAAAGACTCATTGAGATTTCCGGCCATGATCACAATGCCTATATGGATACCCTGATATCTCCTTCATATACTTCGGCTATTGCCCAGACTGTTCAATTGCCGGGAGTATCGGGAATGGCGAATAATATGATTTTGTTTGAATTTGACAAGGATGAAAACAAGGGCATACAGGAAATAATTGAAAATGTAGCACTGGCAAAAGCTGCAAAACTCGATGTTTGTATTTTAGCCTCTTCACAGCGTAAAATAATTTTTAAACAAGGCATACATGTATGGATAAGAAGTATTGATTTTGAGAATTCCAATCTTATGATACTTCTTAGTTACATTATCTTAGGTCATCCTGACTGGAAGAGAGGGAAAATTAAAATATTTGAAATAACCAAAGACGAACAGGTTGAAAAAGTTAAGGAAAAGCTTACGGATCTTTTACAAAGCGGACGTCTTCCGATATCTCCAAAAAACATTGAAATCATTGAAATGGGAGAAAATGATAACCATAAGGATATTATCTCCGAAAGATCAAAAGATGCCGGTCTTACAGTTATAGGATTCAGAGAAGAAGCATTAAAACATGATAAAAATGTTTTTTCAGGCTATGATGAACTGGGCGATATCTTATTTGTCAATGCATCGCAACTTCGGGAAATCAATTAAACATAAATTTTACATAAGTATTCTTACATGATAAAACCAGCTGAGCATATTTTAGTGATTTTCGGAGCATCGGGCGATCTGACTAAAAGAAAGCTTCTACCTGCGTTGTTTGAATTGTATTATCAAAAATTATTGCCCGATACTTATTCAGTATTAGGAGTGGGAAGAACTACCCTTGATGATTCATCATTCCGCAAAAGAATGCATGAGGAATTGCCTCAATACATTGCAAAAGAACAAAATAGCCATAATCTGCTGAAGAGTTTTATTCAAAAGTTACATTATATTTCCTTGAATACTTCTGTTGTAAAAGATTATCAAAAATTAATTGATAAACTGGAAGTTCTTTCCGGGGATTCAAATCAGACAAAGAATTATATTTTTTATTTTGCGACACCTCCTTCCTTATATACAACAGTTACTGAAGCTCTTGCACACTATGGTTTGAATAATAACCGGAACAATGCATGGACAAGAATTATAATTGAAAAACCATTTGGATATGATCTCAAATCGGCAAAAGAATTGCATGGCAAACTGCTGCAATATTTTAATGAAGATCAGATATACCGCATTGATCATTTCCTGGGCAAGGAGACTGTTCAAAATGTTATGGTTACAAGATTTTCGAACGGGATTTTTGAACCATTATGGAACAGAAATTATATTCATCATGTAGAAATCACCTCCGCAGAAAGTATTGGAGTTGAGAACAGGGGGGGATATTATGAACACAGTGGTGCATTAAGAGACATGGTTCAAAATCATTTGTTACAGATCGCTGCTCTTATTGCAATGGAGCCTCCATCGGTTAATAATCCTACTGCTATACGAAATGAGACCTTAAAAGTGTTCCAGTCATTTAAACCTTTAAATAAAAGTGATATAGAAGATCAGGTTATCAGGGGACAGTACACATCTTCAACTTTTCGTAGTATTAACATGAAAAGCTATCGCGATGAAAAGGGAGTTGATCCTGAATCAAGGACAGAAACCTATGTGGCCATCAAAATGTATATTGACAATTGGAGATGGGGAGGAGTACCTTTTTATATACGAACCGGTAAAAGACTTCCCACCCGTGTTACTGAAGCGGTAATTCATTTTAAACCAACCCCACACAAATTGTTTTGTTTTGATGAAATGCAGATGAACAGAGACAATCAATTGATTATTCGTATTCAACCTGATGAAGGTCTATTGTTAAAGTTTGGAATGAAAGTTCCTGGCACAGGATTTCGGGTGCAGGAGGTGAACATGGATTTTCATTATTCTGACCTGGGCGATATCAAAGTGCCTGAGGCTTATCAGCGTCTATTACTTGATTGTATGAATGGCGATGCGACACTTTTTGCACGTGGCGATGCCGTTGAAGAAGCATGGAGGTTTATAGATCCCATTCTTAAATATTGGAAATCAAATAGTGAAAATGTCCTGCATGGTTATCCTGCAGGGACCTGGGGACCAAAGGCAGCTGAAGAACTTATTGAAGGGAAATATTTAACCTGGAGATACCCTTGTAAAAATTTAACAAATGATGGAATATTCTGCGAACTTTAATAACTTGCTTTACCAATGAAACCTGATATTAAAATATTTACCAGGCCTGAAATAATGGCTGAGTCTCTGGCGGAAGAGTTTTATCGATATGTGAATGAGCGCTTAATCACCAGGAATAACTTGAACATTGCATTATCCGGAGGAAATACTCCGGTTTTATTTTTCAAATACCTTTGCGGATTTGATCAGCAAAAAGCGAATAAAATGGACTGGAGAAAAATCCATTTTTTTTGGGGAGATGAAAGATGTGTTCCTCCTGATCATGAGGAAAGCAATTATGGAACTGCCAGGAATGTCTTATTCAGCAAAATAAACATACCGGAATCTAATATCCATCGTATAGAAGGAGAGAATAATCCTGAAGAAGAAGCGATACGATATTCAGGTCTTCTCCAAAAACATGTTGAGAACAAAAGTGGAATACCTATTTTCGATTGGATATTTCTTGGATTAGGAGAAGATGGACATACCGGTTCTATTTTCCCAAATCAGTTAGGACTAATCAATTCCAAAAAACTATGTGAAGTAGGTGTACATCCTGATACAGGTCAAAAACGGATAACCTTTACGGGAGCGGTATTCAATATGGCAAAGCGAATTACTTTTCTGGCAACCGGTTCAAACAAGCAGGAAGTAGTTAAGCAAATCATTAACAGGGAAGCTGCTTCAAAGAATTATCCGGCAGCAAAAATTCAACCACAAAACGGGATGATCGACTGGTACCTTGATGCTGAAGCTGCAGAACATATTTAGTTTTTCAAGAGTTATCGTATCAGATCCTTTTTGTTCAAATGATTCAGAAATCAGATATTTTTTCTATTCTGGAGATACTAAATAGCTCTCAATTGTAAACAAAAATTACATGTTTATATCTCAAAACTTAGAATTGATCAAATACAAGTTCAGATTCTCGCATTATTGTAATACAGCTTTTAAATTTGTATAGTATTCCATGTTCTCAGAAAAGTGAAAAACCCAACGAATCCACTGATTTATATTGTTGATCAGAATGCTGGTTACCGAAAAATACTATATGCATGTTTTCATGCTCTGAATTATACCAATCTGCAGACTTTCGAAACGTGCGAAGCATGTAATGAATCGGATGAGATACCCGATATCATTATTCTTGATCATTCAATGAAAGAATATCATATCTCAGGTCTGGATTTTTTAATCAGTAAGAGAAGCAAGTATTCAAACACACATTTTCTTTTCTTCTCATCAGATGCCAATGCTGATGTTGCAGTACGATCAATAAAATGGGGCGCGAGTGACTATTTTATCAAAAGCAAAAAAGGACTTGAACAACTGATTCATAGAATGGATACATTGATAAAATCATACAGAATAATTCGAAGAAAGAAAATTGTATACAATGCTGCGGTAGTATCGTTAGGAATGTTCAGTCTGATTTTTGTAATCGCAATACTTATTTATAATGCTCCTTAATAACCGGAGTAACACTATTCTCCTTCAATTATTTTTCTTTTAATATCTATATTCTCTGTGTATTTTACTACACTGATGCTTACGTTTTCATTGTATCCGAAAATCCTGTTTCTTCTGAATGAATATCCGGAAAGAAGAAGCTCGGGATGGTAAAAGCCTGCACAATCGCATGCTGATTCGGAATAATTTTTTCTTAACGGGATGAAATACATACCAAGATCATATCCCAGGAAAGTGTAGTTAATACCTGTACCCTTTGATGTGGTCATGAAGGGTTCGTATTTAAGAGTTGACCTGCATTTTTTAACAAATGATTTTACCAGGGGATCGGAATAATCAATATAAAAAGGTGAGTAAAGTGTAACATTCAGATCATGAAAATGATCAATACGAATGCTCTTGAATTTTTGCCAGGCAGGCAATCCAAATACCTTTGTTTTATATGATTTATGAAGAAAATGAACTTTGGTAAGAATATCACTCACTTCAGGTTCATAAGAAGAAGCCACTATAATAATATTTTCAATAGTATCGGATAAATATTTATTCAGATTGGCTTGTAATGAATCATTTATTAAAACTTCATGAAATAACAATGTGTCCTGATCAGGTATATCATGCAATTTCTTCAGAAGTATGGTTTTTAATTGTTCAGACTCATTTTGTTCGAAAAGTTTTCGCTTATAAATAAAAAATATATTCTTTTTGCGGTATTGAGCAATGTATTCCGACCATATTTCCAATTCATCCTGATGTGAAGGAATTACCTGAAAAAGATTTGGATTATGCCTGAGGGTAGAATCATCCTTCATGAGTGGAGGAATAAACGGAATTTTTTTCTCGGTTGAGAATTTATTCATTAACGCAATATTCTCGCGCAGGAAAGGTCCAATAATCAGATCAGGTTGCACTATTTCCAGATCGCCCAGTATCTTTTTCAATTGATTTGTATCTGCCTTCGTATCATATACAAAAAGGTTGATGTCAATATCTCTTTTTTTAAGGCTGTCAATTGCAAGTAGCAGTCCTTCATACAATTCAACAGCAACCCGACCTCTGAAGCCATTTTGTTTTTTATGAATTTCCTCTGAGTCAATAGTATCTTGCTCTGCACTCATTTCTATACTGTAACGTTCGTCAGTAAAAAATGGCAAAGCAAGAGCAACCTTTACAGGAGTTCTCATTTTATATGCTGAGAAAATTGAATCACATTGATGTTGTGTAAATTTTGCAAGACCGGTAACCAAAAGCATAGAATCGGAAGATATATCAAAATCAGTTGCATAATAAAAGTCCATTGGGGGAATAGTAATTACCTGTCCGGTTTTTAATCCCCACCTCAAACTTTCGTTTGTATTGATCAGAGCAGAAACAGAAACTCCATAATCTTTGGCAATACGATACAAAGTATCTCCTTGCTGAACAGTATAATACACTGGTTCTTCCTGCTTCTCTGATCCTTCAGTTACTTGTGGTTTTAAAAGATGTTCTTTGGGAATTTTAAGTATTTGTCCCGTGGCAATTGAATTTTCACTTCCCGGATTATATTTAAAAATTGCAGCTAAAGGAATATTGTATTTCTTATGAATAGAAAATGTTGTCTCTCCTGACTGCACTTTGTGGAAGATGAAATCCTCATTTTCTTTGACAGAATAAAGCGAAATAATTTTTTCAATGGATTTTGATTCTGATGTTTCAGGTATTCTTAAGATTTGTCCTATGGCAAGAGGGTCTAAGATTGCCGATGGATTTGCTTTTCGGATGTCCTCTAAAGTAACCTGATAAGTTTTGCAAATGGAATAGAGTGTATTCCCTTGAGCTACTTTGTGTATAAAATAAATTTTCCCCTGGTATATTATTTTTTGATCCGATTTAATGATGACAGGAGATTCATTTTGAGCAGTCGAAGTGTTTGATAAAAAAGAAATAACTCCAATCAGAATTAGTATTGTGACATTGAGGTTTTTAATCATTGAAATCATGTAAAAGAATCACGTTAATACAACAGTTATGTTTATGATTTGTAGTAAGTCTTATACTTTGGAAAGAAAAGAGTTGATGTTGTTTTCAATCCTCTTCTTAAGGTCTTTGCTGTCTGCTTTATCAAAATCTTCACCGGTTATGTTCTCATAAAGTTCAATATACCTTTCACTAACTTCGGTAACAAATTCGTCAGACATCTCTGGTATTTTCTGACCCTCTTTGCCCTGAAATCCATTACTGATCAACCATTGTCTTACAAATTCTTTCGACAATTGTTTTTGTTGTTCTCCGGCATTGAAGCGATCCTGGTAACCATCCAGATAAAAATAACGTGATGAATCGGGAGTATGGATTTCATCAATCAGGTATATCATATCGTCCTTTTTCCCGAATTCGTATTTGGTATCAACAAGTATTAATCCCATCTGTTCCGCAATTTCAGTGCCTCTTTGGAACAGCTTATAAGTATATTCTTCAAGTTGTTTGAAATCTTCCTCTGAAACAAGTCCCTGGGATATAATTTCATCCCTTGATATGTCTTCATCGTGTCCTTCTTCCGCTTTTGTTGTGGGTGTAATAATTGGTTTTTCGAATTTTTGGTGTTCACGCATGCCTTCCCGTAATCGTATGCCACACAAATTTCTGCTTCCGTCACGGTATTCTCTCCATGCATGCCCTGTCAGATATGCTCTGATAACCATTTCTACTTTGAAAGGTTCGGCAAAATGACCTACTGTAACCATAGGATCAGGCGAAACAATTTTCCAATTGGGAACGATATCTGAAGTCGCATCCAGAAATTTTGATGCAATTTGATTCAGAACCTGACCTTTATAAGGGATACCTCTTGGCAGCACAACATCAAATGCAGAAATACGATCAGTAACTATCATCACCATATACTTTTCGTTGATATTGTAAACATCGCGAACTTTGCCATAGTATATTCCTTTCTGATTCTTAAAAGAGAAATTGGTCTTTGTTAATGCATGCATATTATTCAGTTTATTTTTCGTTTTTATTATTATCATTTTTTGCGGTGCTATATGCTTCAATAATTTTTTTTACAAGATCATGTCTTACCACATCACGCAAATCAAAATGGACAACACCTATACCATGTATATTTTTTAGTATTTCCAGTGCCCGTAAAATGCCGGAGCTCTGACTTTTTGGAAGATCTATCTGGGTTGTATCTCCGGTGATTATGAACTTAGCATTTTTTCCCATGCGTGTAAGAAACATTTTCATTTGGTTGATGGTAGTATTCTGTCCTTCATCCAGTATTACAAATGCATTGTCGAGAGTTCGTCCCCGCATATAAGCAAGTGGTGCAATTTCAATGGTTCCTTCCTCAATGTATGTTAGCAACCGCTTGGGAGGTATCATATCTCTCAGTGCATCATAGAGAGGTTGAAGGTAAGGATCGAGTTTTTCCTTCATGTCTCCCGGAAGAAAACCCAGGCTTTCTCCGGCTTCAACCGCCGGACGGCATAGAATAATTCTTCTTACCTCTTTATTTCTGAGAGCACGCACTGCCAAAGCAATAGCCGTGTAAGTTTTTCCTGTACCTGCAGGACCAAGTGCAAAAAGCATATCATGCTTTTCGTATTCGTCTACCAGTTTTTGCTGATTTACAGATTTGGCTTTGATTTCCCTGCCATGATTTCCATAAACCAATACATCTGTCTTTTCAAGTTTTTTAGCAATCCAGGAGTCATCGTCGGCAGTAAGCAGGTCTTCTATATCCTGCATGGTAAGTTTATTGTATTTATGATAAAAAGCTATCAACAGGTCAAGCTTCTCTTCAAACAGATGAATTTCCCTTTCATCTCCAATTGCTATAACTTCATGTCCCCGGGCCACTACTCTTAATTTCGGGAAACCTGATGCAAGTTTATTCAGAAGAATATTATTGACCCCATAGAGATTCACAGGATCAACACCTTCCAAATATATCGACTTTTCGATCATAAAAAATTTGACAATTATATGTACTTTTAAACCTTACAAAATAAACCTAATTTTTAAAGATATTCAATTTATTTGAACCTGTACATTCAGTTAAATGTCATTAATTACTATAACTACCGATTGGAATAAAAGCGATTTCTACCTTGGCGCATTAAAAGGGAAAATATTATCTGTTGATCCTTCAACGATTATTGTGGATATCAATCATCAGATACAGCCTTTTAATATCATGCAGGCAGCTTTTGTTTTACGCAATTGCTTTTATAATTTTCCACAAGGTACAATTCATATTATTGGGGTGAATGCGGCGTTGACTTCAAAGAAATCATTGCTTATTGTAAAGATCAAAGGACATTATTTTATTACTACCGATAATGGCATTTGTGGTCTGATCTCGTCCGAAGAACCGGAAGCTGTGTACAGGGTGAAAAAATCTGAGATCAATAATAATTTTTTAAGTATAGATTCATTTATTAAAACCGCGTTTCATATTCTCAATGGAGATGATTTACGAACCTTCTGTGAACCGGCTGAAAAGTACGTTAGGCAAGTACCCCTAAGACCTGTAATTGATAAAAATCTTATCAATGGCAGTGTGATCTACATTGATTCTTTTTCAAATGCCATTACCAATGTATCAAAGGAGACTTTTCTCAAGGTTGGACAAGACAAACCTTATGAAATTTTCATTCAGAGCAATCACTACAGGATAGATAAAATTAATGAGACATATGAAGATTCTCTTTCCGGAGAGCTGTTGGCGATTTTTAACTCTGTGAATCTTCTTGAAGTAGCAATTAACCATGGAAATGCGGCAGATCTGCTGAATTTAAAAATTAGTTCAGCAATAAGAATTAAATTTTACGATGAAAAACCGGGGAGTAAATTAACACTGACAGGAGAATAACTGCACTAACAATGGAGAAAAGACTGGAATCGTTTAGGAGATTACTGAATATAATGGATGAATTGCGTGAGAAATGTCCCTGGGACAGAGAACAAACAAATGGATCTTTAAGAAATTTAACCCTGGAAGAAGCGTATGAACTGGCAGAAGCAATAACGGAAAATGATAACGAAGAAATTAAAAAAGAACTTGGAGACCTTTTGTTGCATATTGTATTCTATGCCAAAATAGCTTCTGAAACGAAAAAATTTGATATTGCCGATGTCATTGATAGTTTGTGTGAGAAGCTTATTTTCAGGCACCCTCATGTTTTTGGCAATGTAGATGTAAAGAATGACCCTGAAAATGTAAAAAAGAACTGGGAAGAAATCAAACAACATGAAGGTGTGAAATCAATACTGACAGGTGTGCCTGTCTCTTTGCCTGCACTAATAAAGGCAAACAGAGTGCAGGAGAAAGTGCGGGCTGTGGGTTTTGACTGGGATGTACCGGAACAAATTTGGGACAAGGTAAATGAGGAGTTAAATGAACTCACTCACGAAGTGAATGACGGAAATAAAGAGGAAATTGAAAAAGAGTTTGGTGATCTTTTATTCTCGGTGGTAAATGCTGCAAGGTTGTATGGTATTGATCCGGAAAATGCATTGGAAAGAACAAATCGTAAGTTTATTAAGCGGTTCAATTATTTGGAAGAACATACGATAAAAAAGGGACGTTCGTTGAAAGAAATGACACTCAATGAAATGAATGAGATTTGGGAAGAAGCAAAAAAATATGATTCATAACAATAATAAGTAGTTTTGCATGATCAAAATTAAACTATATTTCAGTTTTATTCTTCTGTTCATAGCATTTTCCGGCGTCTTCGGACAGATCATTAAAACAAGACTCGATTTTGTTGGCGGTGTTTCTGCAAGAGAATATTTACACGGAGGCATAAGGTATCAATACACTGATATTACACAATTTGGAGTATATTATGGAGGAGACCTGGGAGTTTATCCGGAAATAGTTACAACCTGGTGTTTTGATCATATGATACATTTTGGCAAGCACGGATTTTATTCGAACAGACCTGCCTGGTATGCCCGGCAGGGATACACACATAAAAAAAGCATTGCAGCTGATAGAACATATAATTTTTCGTATATAAATATAGCGGCAGGAAGAGAATTTGGCATTAACAACTGGTTGGGCATAAATGCCGATTTGGGCCTGATCATGCAGGTAAGGGAAAGAATGGAGTGGAAAGATGCGGGTCTTGATGATATTTATGATAGCCAATGGTACTGGCTGGCCCTGTTCAGAATTCAGGTATTTGTTTCCCTGTAATTAAAAAATGATATCACTCTACTTCCGGTTCGTTTTCGTCGGGTTCACGACCGGTAATAGCTTCATATATTCTTGTTGGAACAGGAGGACAACCTTTAATAAAAATACCTTTGTCTTTCATAAACCGTGTACAATTACCGACAAAAACAGTTCCTTCCATAGCATTATCAACTCCTTTGCCGATAGCAATATGAAATTTCCCGTCGTCCAAAACATAAGGAGTCATATCGTCTTTGAAGCGGCGCAGAAAAAGCATTAAAGTGGATAAACAGGCACTGCATGAATCTTTATCATAGATCGTAATGTTCTCAAATTCAACGGAAAGATTAGTTGGCGGTACCTCATAAGGTGAGATGTATTCCTCGTATGTTTCAGGAACAGTCATATATGCATTTGCTTCGATCGGCATATCCAGCCGTTTGGAAACCAGCCGCAGATGGGGTATGTCATAGGCTTTCAGGCCCATCAGAATGCAACCATAGACATCAGCTCCCAAGGGATGAAAACTGGCAATGCAAAAATCCGATTGTTTGGCTTTTCCGCCGGAAGGACCAAGTCCTTCCATGCCTATGTACCCGTCAATAACTGTCAGGTCAGGCAACAAGATAGTTGCCAGGTCAGCAATGGCTGAATCCAGTGTTTTTTCAGCGAATGACCCGTTCAGGTATTCCATCTGGTGGTAGCGTACTTTCTCATGCCGGTATAAACAGCCTTTCATGTTTTTAATACCAAGAGTAACGCCTGTATGCATGTGCGTTTTGGCTACGGGAACCGAAACCAGGATGTCGTATTCATAAATGGGTGAGCAGACCTTTGTTTCACTTACAACACGACCGTTGACGATATCTTTCGTTACAGGTGGGTAAGCATCAAAATCAATTAGTTTTACTCCGTATCTTTCAGTTACTTCCGTAATGCCGCCTTTCTTAAATGCAAAAAGTGTATCAATGCCCACAAGAGGACTTTCACCTACAGCAATATCAGAAGCTCCGGCCTTTTTCATCATTTCTATTACACCGGCAACAGCTTGAGGATGTGTATTATACCCACGGCCAACAGTAGCAGCCCTCCCTATATTGGGTTTTATAAGAACAGATTTTCCTTTAATAATGCCAAGATCAAGTGCTGATAACGCCTTTTTCACGTTTTCAAACGGTCCCTGCTTCCCTGCAATACTGACAATAGGTTTTTTCATTACATGCGAAAGGTACCAAAAATAGTAAAAATGAAAGAATAAGGCTTAGCAGAGACTAAGAAATACTCGTCTGAGCAGTATTGTTATGTTTTTATAATCGTTCAGATTTAGGATTGGATTATCAGAGCGATGGACAATAAATACAAAAGGATATCCTGCATCATACCGTCTGGTGTTCTAATTGTGTGACGCATAAAGATAATGAAAAGAATAAATAAAGCATATCTGTGAGGATATTTACAAACATAAATAATGAATTGATAATAGTAATTGCTATAACTGTCTTTTGTTAACGGAAATAATATTATCTTTGCGGCTTATTTAAGAAATTAATACGATAGGTCCGCGGCGAAATCTCCTTCCTGGCTGGTTTTGATGAGGATCGACAGGAAAGGAAAAATCATGATCAATTTTATGGATTCAGGTCTGCGACCTGAAATTTTAGATGCTATTGCTGAAATAGGATTCAATAGCCTGACACCTATTCAGGAAAAAACAATCCCGGTTTTACTTCATTCAAAAGGAGATCTGGTGGGACTGGCACAAACCGGTACGGGGAAAACCGCTGCTTTTGGTTTGCCTGTGATTCAGTTAACTGAGTTAAACGGTACACAAATTCAATCACTCGTACTTTGTCCGACGCGTGAATTATGTATCCAGATTACACGTGATCTGACAAAATATTCATCCAAAATTCCGGGATTCAGGATTGTTCCTGTTTATGGAGGAGCAAATATGGAACTGCAAATACGGGGACTGAAAAAGGGATGCCAGATTGTTGTTGGCACACCGGGCAGAGTGTTGGATCTGATCAGAAGAAAAGTGCTTCATCTTTCAGGTATCCGGTGGCTTATTCTGGATGAAGCGGATGAAATGCTGAATATGGGTTTCAAGGAAGATCTGGACGCTATTCTGGAAGAAACACCAAAAGAACGGCAAACATTGTTGTTCTCAGCCACTATGCGGAGGGAGGTTGCTGATATTGCAAATAAATACATGAACAATCCCGAAGAGATAGCGGTAGGCAAGCGAAATGCCGGAGCTGAGAACGTACGTCATGAATATTATATGGTGCATTCACGTGACCGTTACCTGGCATTAAAAAGAATTGTTGATATTCATCCTTCTGTATATGGCATAGTTTTTTGTCGTACACGTCAGGAAACTAAAGATGTGGCCAATAAACTTATGCACGATGGGTATAATGCGGATGCGTTGCACGGCGATCTGTCACAATCTCAGCGCGATTATGCCATGGACAGGTTCAGATTAAGGAATTTGCAGTTGTTGGTGGCTACAGATGTTGCCGCCAGAGGACTTGATGTGAATAACCTTACTCATATTATTAACTATAACCTTCCGGATGATCTGGAAGTTTATATTCATCGAAGTGGACGCACAGGAAGGGCAGGGAAGAGTGGCGTTTCCGTTTCAATAATTCATACGCGTGAAACCGGAAAAATAAAAGACCTTGAGCGGTTGACACAAAAGAAATTTGAACGAAAACCTGTTCCCGGCGGGAAAGAAGTCTGTGAGAAGCAATTGTACAATCTGGTTGATAAAATTGAAAAGGCAAAAGTGGATGAGAAGATTGAGCCTTTCCTGCCGGTAATTTATAAAAAGCTGGAATGGCTGAGTCGTGAGGAGCTTATTAAGCATTTTATCTCGGAAGAATTTAACCGGTTTCTTTCGTATTATAAAACAGCACCTGACCTGAATGTAAAAGCAGAGAGATCAAATGATCGAGGTCCCAAAGGGAAAAACGGCAGTTATTCACGTTTCTTCACAAACCTGGGTTCTAAGAATGGGATGGATGCAGGAGGTATTATTTCGTTGATCAATAAACATACAAAGGGAAGCCGTATTGAGATCGGTAAGATCGATATCATGAAAAAGTTTTCCTTTTTTGAGGTAGCCAAACGAAATGAAACGGAAGTTTTATCAGCTCTGAAGAAAGCAAACTTTAAGGGTATACCTCTGGTTGTTCAATTATCAAAACCTGATAATAAAGCCATAAGACGGGATTCAGATTTCCCCAGGAAAAAAAGCAGGAAAAGTACAAACGGCAATTACAAAAACAGTCGATATTAGAGGGGATATATTTTAATAATGATTTTTTAATATCCGGGGAATAAGGCACTCCCATGCCGGGGGTGACCGGTGAGCAGGATCTTCGTGCAGTAATGCATTAAGTATTGTAGTTCCTGTACGCGGCATACCGATGATGAAGGTGAGTTCTCTGATTTCTGCGTGCTCAATTTTTGGATTTTCGGTAAGCACCTGTTCAACTTTTTCAGCAAGCTCATTTCTTGTATTCTCTATGTTCATTTTCAGCTATAACATTATTATATAATAATCCGGACTGCATAAAAATAAGTTTTTCCCTCTTACGAATGTACCAGGGTGAACAAGAACTTCGTTTTTGATTGTATGGGTAGAATACATTTAGCTTGATTAGACAACTTATAGGATAATGCTGTTTGTCTATATAAATTATTCGTTAAAATTATACATTGTAAATCCGGATTAATGTTGTTTTCACCCACTGAAAGTTGAATTCCAGTATTTGAATTAGAAATTAAGTGTTTTTTCTTGATTTATGAATTTCAGCTTTGTATTTTTGCTAATATACTGTAATTCAATTTATTTAATGTATGTCTAATGAATAATATACTGCAATATTTTAATTTGATAAGTAGTTGCAATGAAAAATCGGATGAATGACAGGATATCAATAAATAAAGGTGAGAATTATGTGCATTCCTATGTCTATGCTTCCATCTCAATGGATATATTGGCTGAGCTGATGATAAAAACATCAGAAAAAGGTAAGGAGTGGGGTTTTAACAGATACCTTGTTGATTTCAGAGGTGCAGAAAAAATATTGGGTGTGCTGGATGACTACAATGTTGCCTATGTAAAGGCTAAGGAATTCGGATTAAAGCCCGGAGGTACCAGACATGCTCTGATAGTCAGACATGAAGATATCGATGAATTCGGTTTTGTTGAAACAGTTTTTCAGAATGCCGGATACATTTTAAAAATATTTACTGAAGAGGATGCGGCAATCAGGTGGATAAAAAAATAAGAAGAAATGGATTGAATTCCACAGGATGAAACCTACCGTGAAATGGTTCTGTTATGTCTACTTCTGAAATACTGTGTATTGTGTTTTTCTGCTTTGTAACAGATGCTGAAGCATGAACTGCCCGCCGATTAAAACTTAGTGGGATACTTTTATATCCATTTTTTGCTTTCATTCCTCCAAATCGGGAATAACAATATTTACCTTTTTGCAAAGTAATTAAGTTATTCCAAATTTTTTATGTTTGCTTCTCAATTGATTGCTCACTTTATCAAAATCTTGTTCTTTGCTAAATTCAACCATCAAATGTCCGTCAACCAAAATTTTAGGATTTATTGAAAGGTGAAAGATATCTTTATAAACCCTCTTCCTGGTTTCAAAATCAAAGTCTTTATTTTTCATCATGTTCTTTCTGTAGGTAATCCAGTTTGAGATTAATATGAAGGGATAGAAAAAAGGCAATAAAATTAAAGAAGTTGATTTTATACGGGTAAAATGCAACTTTAAAATTTTAAATCCTGATAATTTGGCCAGAACCCTTAACTTTTGAATACCGATAAGAAATATATGACCAAAGTAAATTTCACTGGTAATATCCTGTTTAGACATCCATATACTATCGAGTTCATTTGGTGGCATGAATGAATTGAATCTTTCGCTCTCAGAAAGCAAATAGCTTAACTTCGAACGGATGTTTGAATAATTGGGTGTCGTCACCAATAAAACTCCATTTTGTTTGAGAACTCTGTTAAATTCTTTTAACGCACTGAACTGGTCGCTAAAATGCTCAATGCCTTCCTGGCAAATTAATGCATCGCAGGTTTTATTCTCAACAGGCAATCCTTCCTGAATATTGGCTCTGAGGCATTCCAATCCTTCAATTTCAAAATATTCAGGAAATAGATCAAAAGGTTTTGGGTGCGCTCCGATTTCTCTTAATATGCGGGAAGTAATGCCATTGCCTGCAGGAAAATCAATGACCTTTTTATTTTTATAAAGATCTGCATTTTTAAGCAAATATTTTTTTACATAATACTTGATGCTTTTAGGATTGTCTTCATATTTCATTCGAACAAAATTGTATTAAACATCAGATATTCCAATACTTACACCAATTAATTTTTAATCCATACATATAAACTCATGGACCGCCAATATTTTATTCATCACCTTTTGTGTTTGCGCACTGAAGTGTGAACTTCTGTGTATGAGGGTTTCATGTGGCCCTGCCATCTTTTTTCGGGCAGTAAGTTAAGCAAATAAAATATAACAGTTTGACATTTATGCCTTGTTGCAAAGTATTGCTCTTTATTAATAGTTGCCCCATTTTACTTTATATGCATGTTGCTTTTTGAAATCAATATATTCAATATAAGCCTCATCATGAATAAAATATCCATCTACACTAGAAAAGATTGGTTTTACTCTCACTATCACCATATTGGGTTTATTCTTCCATCTTTTAATTGCTTCTGGTTGTTTTTGTTTTAGCAATTTTAAAACCCCTCTGTTTTTGTCGGATGTCATCGGGCCTAATATTTCGGCTGTACCTTCTATTTCAACTTTATCTTTGCATAAAGAGATCAGATTATTTTTTTCAATTTGAGTACATTTTCTTAAATGTTTCCAGGTAAAGAAATAAATATCCAAAAGGTCATTTATTATAAAAACAGGTCTTGCCATAACAACATCATTTGCAGATGTTGCTAAAATCATCACTGAATTTTCTTTGCTTTCAAGAAAGGATAATAATTTATCCTTTGTTTTTTCATAATCGAGTATTTCTTCTGCAATATTGTTCATTTTTTATATTGGCAGGGTCATTCTAACAGCTTAAAGGATTGCGTTTTTCATGGTTTGTTTTTTTTCATATGTTGGCTTCCAGAGATTCGTTGTTTTATTAGGGTATCAATTTCTTTCAGGCTATTGATTTCAAAATCAGGTTGAAGATTTTTCGAATTATTGATTCTGTTTTCCCTGTTTATCCAAATGCATTTTAGTCCGATTTGCTTTGCCCCCTGAATGTCAGTTCCGATACTATCACCAACCAGGATGGTATTTATTTTATTACTGGTTAGTTCACGAAATGCCTGATGAAATAATCTTGCGTCAGGTTTTCCAATACCATATTCCCCTGAAATTACTATACTATCAAAGTAATGTTTTAAATTTCCTCCGTTTATTTTTTTCCATTGAATATCAGGAGCACCATTGGTAATCAGGCCAAGTTTGTATTTATTTTTCAGGCTGCAAAGGCACGGGACAGTGTCAGAGAATAAAATATGTTTTGTATTTCTCAGTTGTTTAAATTTTTCACTCGCATTTTCGGCAAGATTTGTATCACTGATTCCAAATTTTGATAAAGCATTCTTCCATGCATTCAGTCTGTAATCTGATGAAAATGTCTTTAACAGTTTCAGGTTTTCATCATCTCCATCAAAATCAGCCCATAAAGCTTCCCATGAACTGATGCCAACTTTCAGGCAATAATCTATCGTTGGCAATTTATACCAAAGCAATCTGGCTTCTTCTCTGATTGTCTTGACAAATTTTTCTTTATCGATCGCATTGTCAAGATTTGAAATTGTCTCAATGAACGTATTTTTGGCTGAGTTTTGCTCAACGATCAGGGTGTCGTCCAAATCAAATAGTATGGTTTTTATACTTTCCATGTCGATATACTATGTCGTCCAATGGTCTGTCAGTATGAGCTTGCTGAGATTTTTTACCTGCCGGATCCCGACTTTGTCGGGAGCAGGAAGGCCAGGCTACATTCTCAGACACTATGAATGTATTTGGTAAATGTATTTAAATTAAGAAAACTTCCAATAACCGGATTACTTATTGGCTGATGAGCACCGTATAATTATTATTTGCTTAATCTATAGTAGGGTATTTCTGCACAAGGTTCAAATTCCAGCTTTTGAGCTAAATTATATGAACCGGTATTTTCCAATCGACATGCCCAGATGGGCTCAAAATCATTTTCAATACAGTAGTCTATCAATGCAGAACATGTATACTGTGCAAATCCTTTACCACGAAATTCTTTGATGGTCTCAGTCCCTAATTCCAGCTTGTTATCATGTATGAACGCTGAATAGGAAGTTGATGCTAATTTGTTCTCATAAAATAAACTAAAACCAACTCCATTTTTATCGAAATCATCCGCACTATCCCAAAAATAGAATGGGATAACGCGACCTTCCATTTCTTTAAAGATCTGTTTGTCAGTCCGAATAATCATATACCTTGTTGATCTGTATTTCTTCCTGATTTTTAGGTACTTGTCTTGATTGAATTTGAAATTAATCCGTGTATTCAACTCAATTATTCCATATTCTTTATTTTCAAAATTATCGGACGATTTAATAATACAATCTTTGAATAGTTCATTAAGGACAACATCCCAGTCATTCGGGAAAGCTTGCATCCATTCGTATTTTTCCCGGATTTTATTTAGGTTTAACGCATAAGCTCTAAAATTATCATTGAATTTCTTATTATGGGAATCGCCAAATAAAAGAGACATACCATAAGGATGGATTATATAATAAGTTTTGGGATTATCGCAATTGTCAACATATACTTTTCCGGATACAGAATGCTCAATTACCGAGCGGGCAAATAAATTATTGATAGTTACCCTGTTTAATGGTTCAATCAGTTTACTATAATTGCTTTTTTCTAACAGTTTCATTATGAATCTTCAATGGTATAGTTTTACACTCAACGGCGCCCATGAATATTATCTAAGTCATTGCATTGCAGTGATTTTGAAGGGCAAGATACAAAAAAATGACTTACTGGTTTTTTGACAGGCAAGCTTGGTAAAAGATTTGGAAACGATTGATCCATTGTGCCACTTTGCAGTCAATGGATTATACAATATATTGGCAATAGTTATTTTCTAAAAACACCCCATTCAACAACCGCAAAACCATCTCTTCTGATTTTATTTGTTTCAGGTCCTGGTAATTCTTTATATTCAGAGGTGCCAACTACTCCATAAAATAATCTGAATACACGATCAGGTTGAATTGAAAAGTTCAATTGAATCACTTCATTTATCCGGCTGGTAAACTGCGGATAAATAGCATAATATGGATGATCAACGAACAATGGGATCCAATACTCAATAAAGTCGTTTATTTCTTTTTCAGTGAAGTCATAATCTCCCATATTGGTCATAAAAAACTCTTCCAAGGATTCCCTTTTCACACACCATCCTTCTTCATACTGCCATATATCAGGTTGTATACTCTCATAAAACAAATAATCGTATGTATGATCAATTCTTCCTGATGGTTCAACAAACACACACCATTCGTTATGATATTCAGGAACTGAGGTTAAAACCTGTCCTCCCTGGGGAAATTCCAGATTCACACAGACAGTAATATTTTCAGCAGGATATAGATATATATTGGGCTTTTCAACCCGTGTCCAATTGACAAAAACGGTATCCGTCATTGTATCATTGCCTGATTCATTTGATGCTGTTAAGCAAACAATGAAAGCACCATCGTCAGTATAATAGTGTACAGGATTTTCTTCCGCAGATGTATTGCCATCACCAAAATCCCAAAGGTATGAAGTGGCATTTTGTGAACAATTAGAAAATACAAGATACATCTCCCAAATTGCGTCTCCCTCATATGTAAAACTAAAACAGGCACTGACATCAGATGAGTATTCTTCATCTTTTTTTTCACATCCGGCAAACAATATGCAGGATTATAATAAACATGTGCTGTATCGGTTTTACCAATTGAATTTGAGCTAATGTACTTTACTAAATCTCCATTATCATAGGCAAAGTGCTATTTTTTATTGTCTTTTAAATTAATAAATAATTCTATTGAACTAATTACTAATAATATTATATCCAGTGTCCAAAGAAATATTAATCCTTTAAGTGGTAAATTTAAACCACCGAATAATAACCATAATAAAAGAACTATTCCTCCACAAATATTTATACATATTGCACCAATCAACCCAAGTCCTACAAATCTATTTGTATTATTTCTGTATGCTTCAATTGCAAGCGCAAAACTAATTCCTATGAGAACTGCACCTAATATATTAGGAAAGAAATAATTCTCAGAAGTTGGTACTCCTAACAAATTAATTATTTTTGGTGAGTATGCTAATAGCAATGCCCCTAAAACAAAGTTTATAAAAGCATCAATTAATAAAGTTATTTTTTTATTCATCTTTATAAATTTTATAATATTCATTTAAAAATCGATAAAAACTATATCAATATAAATATTTTAATTTCAGCCTACAATTGCTATAAGCATTTTGCCTAACGGTCATTTATATGAAATGTTTGACATTTCAAAGCGATTTCCTATCAAACCGTTGCAATATTTATTAAATGTACTGACCTTAAATTTAGCACTTTCCGTCAACCGACCCAAGGGAGCTCAGCGAAGCTAAATGTTTTATATACGGTGTTGTATGCTGGGCTTTATTCATTATCAGTTAGTTATCATTTTTTAGCAATCATTAATCTGCTCAATCGAAGCACTGCTGTTCCCGAAAAAATTAGTTTTTAGGGTCGGCAAAAAAGCGTTGGCAGGCAGACAAACTCTTTTGTAATTTTTGGTTGTGTGGTGGTTTGTAATAAATACAAATGTGATTGGTTGTGAGCAGTGGCAATTGATATCATATTTACTGAATTCTAATTATTATACTGTAGAATCCTTTCTGTTGTCAGTTTTGAGCTTATTATTGCCATTGGCAAACCTGCTCCTGGTATGGTAGAAGCTCCTACATAAAATGTATTCTTGAATTCTTCATCGTAATTCTTTGGACGGAAAGCACCAATTTGCAGCATACTATGCGATAAACCTAAGCACGCTCCTTTATATAAATTAAATTTATTTTGCCAATCTTCAGGAGTGTATTCCATACGAAATACTATACTATCTGAAATATCTTGCTTTATCCTTTTAGAAAAATCTTGAATAATACTATTAACTATACTATTCTTGTCGGACCAATTGGATTTGAATAATAAATTAGGAACCGGGCAAACAAAAAACAAAGCCTCGTGGCCTTCGGGTGTACAATCATCATTATGTTTTGAAAGTACATTCACATAATAATAGGGTTTTTCGAGTGTACCCGGGTTTTTCATAACATCTTTGGCGTATTCTTCATAATTATAACCTAAAAAATAATTGTGATGCTCTACCTGAGGTAGCTTAGTGTTGACTCCCAGATAAAATGTCAAATATCCCATTGTCCAACTCATTTTATTTAGTTTGGCATCCGAATACTTTTTTCGTTTAAAAACACTACCTCTAAATAAAGCAGCATCGGCATTTATAATAAAAATATCAGCTGACCATTTTTTGCCTTCCTTATCTACCAAGAAAGTTAATTGTTCGTTCTTATTTTGATAATCGACAATCTCAGAATTAAAATGAAAGGAAACATTCAATTTTTTAAGTTCACTTATCAAGCCTTCAACTATTTTGTACATGCCACCTTTTACATTGTAATACCCGTCGTATTTAAACTCGATATGCGAAAGTAAGGTATAAACAGCATTGGTATCAAAAGGCGTTCTTCCTAAAAAAAATGCAATAAGCGATACAATTTGACGAACTTCCTTTGATTTAAAATATTTGCCCGCTTGCTGCCAAAAAGTTTTGTATAATACTGAAATGTGTGCAGGATTAACCTGCATTAATGCTTTAAGGTAAGCCGGTAAAGAGTCAAAGTTTTGTTTTATAACAATATCAACAGTATCGTTATAAAGTGCTTCACATTTCTTCAAATAGCTTGTGAATTTCTGTTCAAAATCGGGTTCTAAATCAGCGAATTGTTGGTTTAACCTATTTATGTCTTTATACAAATGAAATTTTTGTTCACTGCCACTAAAATTAACAGTGTATAGTGGGTTAAGCTCAACGAATTCAAAAGGCATTTTAATGTCGCAATCTTTTATTAATTCTTCAAACTCATAGGACATACTAAAGAAACTTGGCCCTGTATCAAAAGTAAAGCCATCTTTTTTTATTTGATTCAAGCGGCCACCCGCTTTTTCATTTTTTTCAACAAAACTCACCTTATAACCTCTCGTTGCCAGTCTCAAACCAGTTGCTAGGCCGCCTAGTCCTGTGCCTACTATTAAAACTTCTTTGCTCACCTTTTTAAATTTTTTAATGTTTTTAGGTATAATTCATTCTTTACCCAATCAAAATCTGGTGTAATATTTAATGCTTTAAGACAATAATGTTTTGCCTTTGGAAAATTTTCAATTTCAATATACGAATTTATTAACGTTGCCAAAAGGCTTAAATAATTTCAGTTTTGATTTGTATTTCCTGAATTGTTCCCAATTATTTTTAGGCTTTCAGATAATATTTTATAGCCATATTCTTTGAACCACCAAATATGGTAGGCATATTGAACTTAATATTGATAAGTTACAAATAACCTAAAAAATTGTTTGTATCGAGATTTATGGATTTTTCTGCGTATTCAATACTTTGCATGCCAATAAATGGTGCTTTAATAGGTAACACTTCAATTTCATAACCAACAAATGCAGACTTGTAAGCATATAGGTCTGCAGGCTTATATTTTTGATATTCTAAAAATTCCAGATTTTTTTGCTAAATCTAAATAATGTTCAGCATTTGCAGTGTTTTTATTTCCAATACACCATGCTATATACACATACTGATAATTCAATAAATTTAGTCTGAGAGTATTTGATTTTTCGTTTATACTTTCCAAATTGTCAATCACCATTTTCCATGCGTGCATGGTATTGCTCACATAGGCATTATAGATTGTAGCATCGGTTTGGGCTATAACCTTAACACTTACTAGTATTATTAAAACAATGAATATATTCTTCTACCTTTCCATACATAATTCTTAGTGAATTTTATACCAATAGCCTTAATTATAACATGCAACAAAAAGAAATGCTGCGGTATTAATAATAAAATATTGCTTACGATATTTTGCTTGCTTATTATTGAAACAAGTATTCTTGTTAAAAGAATCAGCCCAATGTAATATAAAAACAATTCATAGCTTACATAAAGAACGGCGATAAACCCTAAAGTGGTAAAAAACCAAAAAAGAATGGCCGGAAATGATTGATTTCCAAAAAACATAAGCACATTTTTTGAAAATCCGTTTAATGCTTCACTATATGAATGATACATACGACACATTAGCCTATTATCGCCCAGCATACAAGAAATTATTACCTTATTCTTTTTTAAGTATCTTGAAATTGCAATGTCTTCAACAGGCGATTTTTTATATACCAAATGAGGATTAAACTTCTTGTAAGCCGAGGCAGAAAAAAACATGAACTGGCCGTTTGCCGCAGCATGAGACCTGAAAGGAGAAACCCGAACAAATATTAAGGGTAATAAGGTTAATAATATATAATTCATTAATGGCACTGTAATTTTTTCACTTGGTGTAATCATTATTTGTTTTGGAAAAACAGATAATAAACCTAATTTTTGTCTCTTGATAGTATTTAATGCATCTTCAATAATAGTATCGCTTAGTATTACATCAGCGTCAATAAAAAGAAGGTATTTCCCCTTGGCCTCTTTAGCCATAAAATGGCAAGCATAATTTTTTCCCAACCAACCTGATTCGAGTTTTTTCGATTCAATAAGCCTGACCCGGTTATCGATTGCAGACATGTTTTTTACAATATCTGCGGTACGGTCAGTCGATTGGTCGTCATAAACAAGTATTTCAACATGTTTATAGTTTAAAACCTGCATACTTTTTAACAAAGCACCTATATTTTTTTCTTCATTTCGGGCAGGGATCAATATTGAAACCAAATCGCTAAATTCTGATATTGTTCTCTTTAACTTTTGAATAAAAATCAGGTTAACAGTTGCATTGGCAAATTGCATCAAGGCAAAAATGAATACTATGTAGGCTAAATATATCATTTACTCTGGAATGTTTTTTTGATAATTAAGAGCCGTATTATAGAATTTATTATAAGCAAGTTGTAATGAGTCTTTATCTCTTTTTTCGTTCTTATAGCTTTCAATATGCATATATAAACTTGGTTTTGGCCTGGAAAAATACTCTACAAAATTGGCTACAAATAGTATATGTAAATCGTTGGCAACATTATCTAATATTTTTTCAAGTCCCGATTCAAAAGCTATATGTGTCTCATGCATAGATGCAATTTTTCCTTGCGGGAAAATAAAAATTATGTTTGACGAAGAGGTTAACAGTTGGGTGGTATATTTAATTGTTTGCAATAAACTTCGGGAGTTTTTCCGCACAGAATACCCCCCTGCATAATTAAAATACCAATGTTTATGCAGTTGCTTTTCAAGCATCATAAAATAGAATTTCCGATTTATCTTTTTGATGTTAAGATACATTATCCAAAAACCATCCCACCAACTTATATGATTTGCTATTATCAGAACAGGCAAATTTTCATCTTCAAACGTTCCAATAATATGAACTCTATGGAATGCTTTCTTTATTTTCCAAAGCGTATATTTTTGAAAAAAGGGATAAATAAAAAAATGATGCTTTGCTTCAATCATAATTATTATTGAAAAAAGAGAATGCCCAGTAAAAAACAAAACTGACTTAAAAACAATACTGTAGATAATTTATTGTTGGTGTTTATTTTGGCTATCTGAATTAGAGAAACAAAAACAAAACTAATACCATACCAGGCTACATAATTCTGAAATGGCACTTTTGAAGCTTCCCAATACCAAATATCCATTTTTGCAGCCACTTGCTCCAAAATAACATCATATAAAACCATTAAGCAAGCTGCCAGTAAAATCTTTAATAGCTTATTTATTCTAAACCGGTTAAAAATTGATGTGCTTGTGTATGTTAAAAACAGCCAGTTCAGACCAATTAATAATGGGGTATCCAATACTTTAGGACCAAGTGATTTTCCATAGTAATAATCTCCAAAAACAACTCCTGTATTAACACCAATAACCTCTATTCCCAACCCCAATATATAAACAGCTACAAATATCAGTATGCCCTTTTTGGTGTATTCTGTATGAAATAGGGCTAATAAATAGATACAAAGTAATAACGCAAAAGGAGTTATAAAGATGAAAATATTGGATGTTGCGGGTATTATAAAACCTAAAAAGCCTATGATATAAAAAATTACAATAAACTTTTTTATTTCTTTAACTTCAATTTTATTTTTTGGGTAAAGTTTCATTTTCAAGCTTGGATAGTAATTAAATAGTATTCAACCCCCTTTCAAATATTTACTTAAACCAAATGGTATAGTTTTCAGGGCAATTAGTTATAGCACTCACCAGTTCTGCATGATTAACATAATTGTAATCGGCAACTTCAACCGGATTTAGAATTGGTTTATCATCATAACAGCAAATAAATATATGGTCAAACTCATACTCGGTAAGTCCATTACCAAATGGTTCTTTGTAGGCAAAATCAAATATTTTTGACAAATCAGCTTTCATACCCATTTCTTCTTTTAAACTGCGATTAGCTGCTTCTAAATTTGATTCTCCGGGATATGGATGTATGCATGCAGTATTTGTCCATAAACCAGGTGAATGATATTTATCTAATGCACGTCTTTGTATCAGCATTTCCTTTTTTGAATTAAAAATTAAAACGGAAACTGCTCTATGAAGCAGGGCTTTTTTATGTGCTTCAATTTTCTCAATTGCACCTAGCTCGATATCGTGTTCATCTACCAGTATTACTTTATCAGAAGTCAATGTTATATCAGTTTAAATTTATATAGAAAATACACTTTTATGATTATCAGATATTTCTGCAGATTTGAAATTCTAATTCGATTATTTAAGATCTCGTCCGGGTGTTGTTTTTTTATTTTTTTGAGCAGCTTGTTGTAATAAAAGTAGGCTATTGAAACTGCAAGTTTTGACTTTCCGGGTAATTGTTTTATGCCTTTGTATGCAAAATAAAAATCCTTTTCAATTGATTTCTCAATCAAATCTTTTGTTTCCTGATTAAATTTCGAATTGCTTATTTCAGGGAAATAAGTCCTTCCTAATTTATTCATGTCAAATTTTAAGTCGCGCAAAAAATTCACTTTCTGAAATGCCGACCCCAGACTTTGAGCAGAGGCTTTTAAGTGCTCATATAATTTATCTTCTCCGTTACAAAAAACCTTAAGGCACATTAAACCTACAACATTAGCCGAACCGTAAATATATTGGCCAATCTCATTGTCTGTATTATAACTGGTTTTTGTTAAATCATAGCTCAAACTTTCCATAAAAGCATTAATGTGCTCAGAATATATCTTGTATCGTTTTACAGTATCAACAAAAGCCAATAAAATGGGGTTAATACTAATGTCATTTTTTAATGCATACTCTAAGTCTTTTTGAAGTGATTCTAAAAGAAATTTCTTGTCAAAATCATGAAAACTATCAACTATCTCATCAGCCAACCTTACAAAACCGTAGATGGCATAGATAGCTCTTCGCTTTTCCTTTTCCAGTAATGAAGTAGCAATAGAAAAGGAGGTACTGTATTTTCTGGTTATTAATTTGGAATTTGCGTAGCTAATATTTCTAAAGAACTCTAAACCCATAGTAATTATATCTTTTCCCAGCTTTCAACATTTCCTTCTAATATGGAAAAAAGAGGGTGCGGTTTAATCTCTTTTTCGTTTTTATGTTTCAAATAGCATTCGTAATCTCTTTTCTTGAGTTTTGCTAACAAATGAGTCATTTCAAATTCAAGTTGTCCTTTTGAAACGTTTATATCAAAAGGGCCTTTTTCGGTAATAAATTTATTTATATCAAAATTGTAATTTCTTTTTTGGGATTCCTCCCATACACATTGCAGATAGAAATTAATACTTTCTAAAGGAAATCTTGTATTTCTAAATCGCATAAGCTGGGGATGATTTTTATAACCAGAAGTCTTCCCTTCCAAAACTTTTTTAGCCAATAGTGTTTCCCGCCACAGGGCAACCAATCCCTTTTGGTCAAGATATTTTGGATGTAATGACCAAATTCTCATAATTAAGTATTGATAAGACAATATATAAAAATTAAACGATTGGAATGCACTCTTTTGCAAATTTTGGTCTGCGGATCAACCTGTGCGATTTGCAATTGAAAATCATGAACACCAAATAAATTAAAAATATTCGTGAATAAATGTGTGCAATGTGTGTTAGCTTATTAATTTTTTTCAAGTGTTTACGCTCACAATAAATAACAGATAATATTATTCTATAAATTCCATCATTGGGTTATAAAAAATTATTCATTTGCAAATGAAAAGTGCATTTGAACTATAACCCAATGTCCTTCTCTCTTCTCAAGTACTCCTGTCCAGCGGGTATTCACCCAGCAGGCAGGTTGTCCTTTCCATTCGTTGATATCATCAAGTAAACAGTAATACCAGGCAACATCTCCTGAGTTAGATAGGCTAATTTTCAGATCACGAATTTCATATCTAACTGCTTTGAAATCTGGATTTCCCCAGAACGCCTCATTCTTTTTGAAATCGGAAATACCCATGATTAAACCTGGGGTTGGATCAACTTCAATGTAGTTTGAATCGTTTGCAATTACACTATAAAGCAGTTTAAAATCCTTAGTTTTAGCCCAACCAATACTGTTATGAATAGTCTTTTCAATACAAGCTATTTCAGCGGTTTTATTAATGGCAACTCTACTTGAACTTTTGACACATGAAATAACTGTAACAATTGCTAGAAGACTGGCACTTACAATGAAAATTTTTGTATTCATTTTTATATTTATTTTTCAATTTAAACTTGAAAATGTTAAAGTATAATATGTTAGTTCAATTTCACTGTGTCGCTGTTTTTCTCCGCTTGTTGTAATGCGTTGATATTATCAATTTCTTAATATTACTAATTCTTCCTTACAAATAATATACACACCATTCACATTTTTTATTTTAAAAGTGTAGTCACTATAATTATTCCTGCATACCCCAGATCCAGTTAAAATCTTTGTTTTTATTTCTCCTCTTTGAATATCCTCAGTAACCATATGTCTTATGATTGGTTCTGATTCAACAACAATATTTTTATCAAAATATTCTCCCTTAATGATACTATCTATCTGTAAATATATTATTGCCTTTTCTGTAATAATTTTATGCTTAAATCCATTAGAATCAATTGTATCTATTGCACTTATTTCCTTATAAAATATTGAATCACTTGACGCTCTGATTACTAAATTACAAATTGTATCAGTTTGCGACTTTGCTATCACACTAGTTAATAAGATAAGCTTTATTATAAGTATCCCTTTACGCATGAAATGACTAGTTAAGTCAATGACACACAACGGTCGGGTTTAGGAACAGCAGCGGACTGCAGGGCCACGTTTCTGTCACCTGTGGCCGTTTTTACTTTAAATATACAAATATTTGCAAAACACTGAGACCGCTCTTGGTTCTACACCGCTATGGTGCGTTTTGATCAAGTTCTTCACGAGTAAGGTCTTGCTGTATCTGAAGAAAATGAACTATTAATACTAGTCTCTCTTCTTTTTCGCTAAAATTTACTTTATGATAATCTGTAAAAATCAATGCATACGTCGTGTGGCGTATAGTACCCCATTCTAAAATATCCTCATAATACATTCTGAAGAATTCATTTTTATAGGATAGTAGCTTCAGCAATTCAAAATAGCGTCCTTTCGTATTTAACATAAGTCGAAAGGGTTTGTACCTTTTTTCCATCTCTCGCTTTTCTCTGTTGTATATAAGAATTGAGTCTTGAATAAAATTGGTTTTCTCTGATGGCTTAGTTTACTTATCAATAAAGGGTTTTGGTAATTGGTTAGAAGTGGTTCACTATCCGGTCGCACTAATTACCTTCAGTTTTTCAAAATCGAGAATTTCTACCTTTTTACCTGAAATAATCAGGATCCCATCAGCTTCGAATTCTATCAGGATCCGGCTGATGCTCTCGCGACTGGTGTCGATCAAATTTCCTATTTCATCGCGTTTTAAGGGTAAATTGAAAGACATTGAATTGTATATCCGCACCGACAGCTCAATGAGTACATCAGCCATATTTCCTCTCAGTTGTTTTTGAGTACGTGACGCACACCTTTTAAACGAATCGAGTTCGTTATTGCACAAGGTTAACATTATTTCGTAGGCAAACTGACTGTTCTCAGCCAGCAGTTTTTTAAAAGCATTTATATCAATAAAACAAACATCGGATTTTTCAATCACCGTTACTGAGTAGTTATTTATTTTATCGCCGAAAGTATTCGGGAGCCCCAGATAGGCAGGTGCTTTAATTAATTTTATAATTTGTTCATGGTAGGGACCTGTAATATGAATTTTTGCCAAACCTGTTTTTAAGTAGGCTATATTCGATGATAATGCTCCCTGTTGCATCAAAATATCACCTCTTTTGAGCGATACATTCGCACAATTCTCAGAAAGCATATTCAGTTGATTCGTATCAAGCTTACTGGCTGCATTTGAGATAAAAATACATGCGTTACACTTTTCCTGCATAACAATCCTTTGTTTAAAAATACAAATTGTGATTCATATCACAAAATATTGTGGAGAGGATCACACAAAATTTAATCAATAAGAGTTAAATCTTACTTTAATTTGTATTGTGAAGTAATTAACAACTAAATCATAAACTATGGAAAATAAAAAACTATGCCTCGCGCTGTTCTCTGGTAGTCTTGATAAGTTAACCGCAGCCGGAGTTATTCTTGGCGGTGCTGCCGCTGACGATATGGAAGTAGATATTTTCGTACTTATGCAGGGCGCCAGGGCATTTAAGAAAGAAATAGGTGATGATACCGACAAACTGGCAATGGCAGAAAATGCTGATCTGAAGGAAGAATTTATTGAATCCTTAAAAAAGTTGAAAGTTAAATCCTGGATTGAATTCTTCAAAGAAGCCAAAGAATTAACAAACGTACGCATTCACATATGCGGACTAGCAGGTAAAATTTGGGGTGGGGAGAAACTCGAAGACTTTGTGGATCTGGCAGATGATATTTGTGGTATTGGAGAATATATCACCTCTGCACAAGAAGCAGACGTTCATTTATTTATTTAAAAAATTAAAATTATGACAACAGAAGAATTAAATGAGTTAAAATCTGACCTGGTGGTAGATGCAAGAGGGACTGCCTGTCCCGGACCTCTTTTAGAGGTAAAAAAATCAATTGGAAAAATTGATGAGGGTCAAATAATGGAAGTCCTTTCTTCCGATGAAGGTACGAAAAGAGATATTCCAAAATGGTGTCAAAAGAAAGGTCATGACTACCTTGGTGTAATTGATGAGCCAGGATATTTCAGGATATTCTTTAAAAAATAGAATACCTCGAAATACTATGGATAAAGCTTTTAAAATATTAAATAATGCAAGATAAAGAGGAGTATAAGCCCAAAATACTGGTTTTTTCAACAGATAAGATTTCTGATCCGGGAATAGACCTTGCCGGTTTATTAAAGATTCATTATCCACCAAGCGTATATACTATTTCTGTACCATGTTCTTCAGCCATAAAACCAAGGTGGATTTTGCATGCACTAAAAAATAGCTTTGATGGTGTATTCATTGCAGCAGATGGAACAGATTGCCCATATAGCCCAAACTGTTCCAGCTTAACAGCCAAATTAGTGGCAAAAACCCAGGAGATTATGAAGAAAGAAAACATAAATCCGGCAAGGATTAAAATGGCAGCCATTTGCTCGGTATGTGCTGAAGCATTTGCTAACCATATGAAAAGTTTCAGTAAAACTTTACTCGAATTAGATAGTATAAAATCTCACTAAAATGAACAGTTCCGTATATGACGTACTTGTTGTAGGCGCTGGCATAGCAGGGCAGGAAGCGGCACTTAATCTTGCCAATATGAATTATAAGGTTTTGCTGGTGGAAAAAGATAAATCAATTGGTGGATTTATGGTTCAGTTAAGCAAGGTCTTTCCAACACTTGATTGTGCTGCATGTATAACAACACCTAAAATGTCCGAAACGATGCGGCATACTAACATCACGGTAATGACCTACACCGAAGTGCTTGAAATTGAAAGAAATAGTGAAAGTTTTATTACCACGATACTGAAACATCCGCGCTACGTTAAAGAAGATGCTTGCACGGGATGTCAGGAGTGTGAAATAGCTTGCCCTGAAATAAAAGCGGATGAGTATAATTATGGAATGACAGGTAGAAAAGTTGCCTATGTACCCTTCAGTTTAGCCAATCCAAGAATTGCTTCCATCGACAGGAAAAATGAGTGTGCACCTTGCATTTCAACTTGTCCGGGAGGAGTTAAAGCATACGGTTATGTATCTCTGGTAAGAAGTGGATTGTATGAGGAAGCGATGGATTTGCATCTGGAAGATATTCCCTTGCCTGGTTCATTGGGCCGTGCTTGTTATGCTCCTTGCGAAGGTGAATGTACAAGAAAAGAAACAGATGGATCCGTTAATATTCGTCAGATTAAAAGATTTTTTTCTGATAATTATTATACTAAATATTCTGAGCCTAAAACAGATCCCATTGAAATCAAATCAGAGAAAAAGGTTGCAGTTATAGGTTCCGGACCCTCAGGTTTAACGGCTGCTTATCATTTGGCAAAATACGGTCATGAAGTAAAAATATTTGAGGCAGATAATGCACTGGGGGGAATGCTAAAGTCTGCCATACCCTCATTCCGTCTTCCTAATGAAATTGTTGACAGGGATATTAAAAATATTACTTCTCTTGGAGTAAAACATGAACTTAATAAAAGAATTGACAATCTGGAAGATCTAAAATCAAAGGGATTTGATGCTATTTATATTTCAGTTGGCACCCATGAAACGGTAAAATTTGATTGTAAAGGCAAAGATTTATCGGGTGTTTTATGTTGTTTGTCTTTTTTAAAAGATGTCAATAGTGATAATAAACCCGATTTAACAGGCAAAACCGTAATGGTTTTTGGGGGTGGTAATGTTGCTATGGATTCAGCACGGTCGGCATTACGATTAAATGCCGAACGTGTTGTAATTATATATCGCCGTGAAAGAGCTCAAATGCCAGCTTCTGATATTGAAATTACAGAAACAGAAAAAGAAGGAATTGAATTTCAGTATTTAAAAAACCCTGTGGAATTTATAGGTAAAAATAAAAAATTATCGGCAGTTAAATGTATTGATATGAAACTGGGAGAACCTGATGATAGTGGAAGGAAAAGGCCAATTCCTATCGAAGGTTCTGAACATATTATTGAAGCAGATATAGCTATTGTCTCCATTGGATTATTACCCTCATCATCTCCATTTAAAGATGATTTGGATTTGAATACGAATGGGACCATTGACGTTAATTCCGAAACATTACAAACTTCTAAACCCTATATTTTTGCGGGTGGTGATGTTGTTACCGGAGCTTCATCTATTATCGAAGCTGCAGGACAGGGTAAGCGAGCCGCTTTCTTTATTGATAAATATTTAAATAATAAAAACCTTTCTGAATACAAATTTGATCATCGTCTTCCACCAGCAAGTAAAAGCGATGTGTTAGCAAGAATAGAAAATCAAAAATCAGCAATGCCTGTATTAGCATATGAACGTCCAGCACAAGAAAGAATAAAAGATTTTAAGGAAGTCGAATCGACTTATACGGAAGAAGAGGTAATAGAGAGCGCTTCAAGATGCTTAAACTGCGGAAATTGCAGGGAATGTCATCTGTGTTTAGAAGCATGCCCTGCCAATGCAATTGATTTCAACCAAAGAGAAGAGAAATTTTCTGTATATGTTAAATCAGTTATACTTGCCCCGGGTTTTAAACTATTCCCCGCAGAGAATATTCATGAGTATGGCTATGGGAAGTATAAAAATGTAATCCATTCCATGCAAATGGACCGTTTGCTTGCTCCAACACGTCCATACCACGATGTGCTTAGACCGTTGGATGGTAAAAAACCAGATAATATAGCCTATGTATTATGTGTAGGATCAAGAAATTGCTCCGTTAACAACTGTGTATGTTCTCAGATTTGTTGCATGTACTCAATTAAACAAGCACAGTTATTAATGGGAGCCCTGCCATTAGCTGATATAACGATCTATTACATTGACATAAGAGCATTCGGAAAAGGATTTGAGGAATTTTACGAACAAGGAAAAGAAATGGGAGTCGAGTTTGTGAAAGGGAAAATCGCCAGTATCGCTGAAAAGGATGATGGTAGTGGAGATCTTATCTTAAGGCACGAAAATATTGAAACGGGTGAAATTAATGAAGCTGAACACGATCTTGTGGTTTTATCGGTAGGAATTCTCCCTAATTCGGAAATGACTTCGTTTTTCAAGAAGGAAAAATTAGAATTAGATGAATACAATTATATAAAACAAATCGATGAAATGATAAGCCCTTCAAAGACAAGTATCGAAGGAGTGTATGTTGCAGGTTCAGCTTCATGGCCCATGGATATTCCGGATTCTATTCTTTCAGCGGGTGCTGCTTCGGCCGAATCGGCGAGTTACATAAATAAGATAAGATCTTAAAAATGAAAAATAAAATTGGAGTATTTATTTGTCAGTGTGGTGGTAACATATCAGATTATGTTGATGTGGAGAAAGTTAGGGAAGCCATAAAAAATGAACCAGGTGTTGCACAGGCTAAACATATGATGTTTGCATGTGCTGATTCCAGCCAGAAGGAAATGATTGAAGATATTAAAAAAAATAAGCTCGACGCCATGGTTGTGGCATCTTGTTCTCCTAAACTCCATTTATATACTTTCAGAGATGTAGCTGTCAGAGCAGGTTTAAATCCTTATAATTATGTACAGGTAAATTTGCGGGAACAATGTTCATGGGCGCATACCGATAAACCCAAAGATGCTACGGAAAAAGGGATTGGTCTTGTAAAGGCAGGAATAGCAAAGGCGAGGAATTCCGAAGCCCTTGAAAAAATAAAAATACCCTCTTATAATACAGTAGCTGTTATAGGTGCAGGAGTAGCAGGAATGAAAGCCAGCATTCAACTTGCAGATATGGGAACAGCTGTATATTTAATTGAAAAAGATTATTTTGTTGGCGGACGCCCTCCTCAAATGCAGGAATTATTCCAAACTAATGAAACAGGGAAAGGCATTATTGAAAAACTTTACAAGCAAGTTAAGGAAAGAGAAAATATAAAATTATTTACAGGTGCGAAGTTAGAATCTTTAACGGGAAATATCGGAAATTTTCGGGCAAAAGTAAAAGTTAAACCAAGATATGTTGTACCTGGTTATAATAAGAATAAACTTAAAGAAGCAATAGAAAATTGCACTAATGAAGTTCCTGATGAATTTAACTTTGGCTTAGTAAATAGAAAAGCCATATATAAAAATTATGATACGGCTTTACCCGATATTCCTGTAATAGATATTGAATCATTCAAGCCGGATAAAAAATTCCTTGAAACTTATAAAGAATGTATTGACCTAAATCAGAAGGAAGAAACTCTGGAACTAAAAACAGGAGCTGTACTTCTTTGTACCGGTTTTGACCTATATGAACCAAAAGAAGGCGAATATGGATATAAACAGCTTGATAATGTAATTACACTCCATCAATTCAAACGAATAATCGACTTAAACGAAAACGAAGAATTACTATTTAATGGTAAAGAAATAAAAAGAATAGCTTATATATATTGTGTAGGAAGCAGGCAAACCAAAGGGGAAAATAAATATTGTTCGCGCTTTTGCTGTACTGCTGCCATTCATAGTTCTGTTATTATTAAAACCAAGTATAAAAATGTAAAAGGGTGCCATTTATTTAGGGATATAAGAACCTATGGTAAACAGGAAATATTATATAACCAGGCAAGGGACCAAAGAGATCTGTTCTTTAAATTTAATGAGGAAGAACCTCCTGTTGTAGGGAAAGAAGGAGATAATACTATTGTAAAAATAAAGGATGTTCTCTTAGAAGGAGAAGAAGTTGAACTTATCCCGGACCTTGTTGTCCTGGTTACCGGCATGGTACCCCGAAAAGATTCCACGGAAATTGCAAATATTGTAAAAGCTCCAATTGGACTTGATAAATTCTTTAATGAAGTTCATCCAAAATTAAGACCTGTAGAAACTGTTATCGATGGTGTTTTTATTGCCGGGTCTTGCCAGGGGCCAAAGAATATCACAGAATCAGTGAATTCGGCTCTTTCAGCAGCAGCAAAAGCTAATTCTATAATTAGCAGCGGTAAGATAGAACTTGAACCAATTATTGCAACCATTAACAAAGATACCTGTGAATGGTGCGGAAAATGCTTAGAAGTTTGTGATTATGATGCAATTACCAAAACGGTTTTTAATGGGAAATCTATTGCTGAAGTGAATATTGCCCTCTGTAAAGGTGGAGGGATGTGCCTGCCGGTTTGCCCGGTTGACGCAATTGAAATTACCGGTTATACAAATCAGGAAATAGAATCGATGATTGATGCGATCAATACAGAAATAACAATTGAACCTGAGAAAGATGAAATAATTTCAGAAGAATCCGGCCGGAAAATGAAGGAGTTACCGGAAATATGGAATACCATTTTAAAATCACTCGAACAGGAACAAAAAACAATTTCTCAAATTGCTCAGGAGACAGATATTCCTGCATCATTAATAACATATCATATTATGACTCTTGTAAAATATGGATATGTTAATCCGTCCGGAATGGATGATATGGATGAATATTATTATTACGAATTAAAAAAATAAAGTGCTAAGGAATTTTAATGATCTATAGTATAAAAACAAGAAAGCTTTAAAATGTCACTAAGAATAAACTTCGATGTAATTAACAAAATTGAGGCCTTAGGTTCTCAAGGCATGGAAAAATGTTATAATTGTGGTAATTGCGTTGGAATTTGTCCAATGGAATTGAATATACTACCTCGGAAAATATTCAGATATGCCCTGCTGGGAGTTCATGATAAACTTATTGAAGAAAAAGAAATGATATTTTCATGTTTATTATGCAAACGGTGTGAAGAAAGTTGTCCCAGCGATGTTCCTATTTCAGAGAACATCAGGTTATTAAGATATTATATTAATCGAGAAGAGTTCAAAATTTAACAAGAGAAGATATTATGCCCTTACCAATTAAAGAAGTAATAGGAATACTGGTAGATAATCTTAGAATAAGGAATAGTGTATTACCTATCTCAAAAAAAGTTGCTACTAAGTGGGCTAAAAAATGCAATATCGCTAAGGGTGGGGAAACTGTTATCTACACAGGATTGATGTACCAGATTATTCCATCAATCACAGCCCTTGTTAATACATTGGAAAAAATGGAAGGCTCCTTTCTCCTTAAATTTATTAAGCTGGGCAGGTTTGCCAATAAGTTCATTAATATTTCAAAGTTTCTGGGAAGAATTGATAAGAAAGAAGTAGAACAACACAATAACACGCTTTGTATTATTGCTAATCTTTTAAAAAAAGCAGGAGTTGATTTCGGATATTTATATGAAGACGATCTCTATGTTGGTGCTCTGGCATATGATTTAGGAGCAGATGATATTTTTAATAAACATATTGAAAAAGTATACAAAATATTCAAAAAGAACAATGTAAAAAGAGTAATCACAACAGATCCGCATACAACAAACATGTTAAGGGAAATATTCTCAAAGAGAATTCCTGATTTTGATATTGAAGTAAAAAGTTATTTAGAAGTTTTAGTTGAAAAAGAAATTAAGCCTGAAAAACAGCTTAATGAAAATGTGGTAATTCATGATTCATGTGTTTATGCTCGTCATGAAGGCATTATTGATGAGCCAAGGATACTTTTAAAAAATGCAGGCATGGAAATATTAGAACCTCATGATAGTAAAGAATATACATTTTGTTGCGGAGGTCCGGTTGAATCATTATTCCCGGGTAAAGCGTACGAGATTGGAAAAAAGAGGATTGAGCAACTAGAAAAAGCAGGTAAAAACTTTGTGGTTATGTGTCCGGTATGTTATGCTAATTTATCAAGAATAGCTAATAATAATGTTAAAATAGAAGATATTGCTCACACATTAGGCAAATCCTACTTAACCAATCAAATATAATAACAAGAAAGGAATTAATAATAGCATAGTATTCATTCTGGCTTAAGAGAGAGAGTTGTACAAAGGAAGATTAGGTTAATGAACGGTAGTGTCAATTGAAGGAAACTTGGTTGTTGCTATTGACATTTTAATTACATCCTGATGGATCTGATCTCGATATAAACCCTGTCCAACTCATAACAATTATCCAATGATATGTTAAAGCAGATGCCCTAAAGGTGTTTGATTCTATTTCTACAGTTGTTGACATTGAACGCCCAACAGAACTCGAAAAAATCCGAAAAGGAAATAAAAACTGAATTAGCTCATTAATCCATTTCTCTATATTTTATTATTCTTTAATCCCGGTATTATACTTTTGAAACGTTAAAAGTCCCTTTTCCTTTTTTCACAAACTCAAATAATCTATTTTCTGTCAAACTTTTTAATATCTCCGTTTCTTTCATATGATGATCACTGAAACTCAATATTCCATCTTGCTTAATCACTCTATGAATCTCTATAAGCACCTCAGTCTGATTCCTAAGTATATGGAATACATCATAGATAATTACAAGATCAAGGCTATCAGTAGGAAGAGAAGTATGACAGCTTGAAAGAATTGTTATAATATTTGAAAGATTCTTTTTCAGAGCTATTTTTTTTACTGATTTAATCGCAAGTGGATGAATATCGAGAGCATAAAGTTTACCAGAATGACCAATTTTTTCTGCAATTGTTTTCGTAAAAGTTGCTGGTCCACAGCCGAAATCAAGAACATGATATCCTGATTTAATTTCTACTTCAGCTAACATTTTTATTGGTGGTATGAATACATTACGAATCGGTATACCAAAAGTAGCCATCATTTTAAAAGCAATATTAGACATTTTATGTTTTATTGGATTAGGCTCCATTTTATTCAATATTAATCAAGAGATGATATTTTATTTCATAATGTTCAATATACTTTACTGCGATTGTCAGAATTGCGCACAACGGGAGTTTGTGTAAAAACCTGTTTCAGCGAAATAAATATATACAATAT
>CAYORG010000008.1:0-84147 GCA_964406315.1 uncultured Bacteroidales bacterium
CTTCAGAGCGATTCAACCTGTTGACCGCACCTTTATGGACATCGGACAGCCTGCTGGCCAACGGTGAAGATGCCAGCGGTCCAGGAGAACTACTCGAGAAATTTACCGGCGATGCGAAATTCAATGAAGACGGAACCGGTTACTTTGGTCAGTATACAGGCAACTGGACATTAACCAACAACGACGAATATATTACAATCGCTTCCGATTCGTTGATTATACCGGTTACCTGTTATATAGAGGAGTTAACGGAGTCCGATTTTAAAATTATCACCAGCTTCCCGGTACAGGAAGAGCCGCTTCCTGTCGATATCAGGATCACTTTTAAATCCAAGTGATGCTTGGCATGAAACGTATCCTGCCTGTCGTCAGTTTAAGCATTTGTGTCTTTTTGCATGGATCTGCTCAGCAGGCAGTGGTGCAGGGCGAAGTATTTGATATTACCACTCATTCGCCTCTATCGGGGGTACATGTGGTCTATAGCGAAGGACATGGAACTATCACCTCTCCGGAAGGATGGTTTTCATTTGAAATTGCTCCCGGAACCATATCGTTAGTTTTTAAATACCTGGGTTACCAAACCCATTCACAAACCCTGATTGTCAACAGGATGGATACGGTGAAACTTAACATTGGTCTTATACCCGCATTCAGCGAAATTGATGAATTGGTGGTGAGTCCGTCTAAATCGGAACAAAAAATATCGGAGCTCAATGTGTCTACCATCCTTATCAGGCCGGCCACGCTGATTGAAAATCATATTGTCACAGCGGAGGAAATCATCAACCAGACGCCGGGTATCGAGGTCATGGATAGCCAGGCCTCCATCAGGGGAGGCAGTGGATATGCCTATGGAGTGGGTAGCCGGGTGCTGGTGATGATCGACGGTCTGCCTGCACTGGCTGCCGATGCAGGCAATATCAAATGGTCGTTCCTTCCCCTCGAAAATCTTTCGCAGATCGAAATCATTAAGGGAGCCTCGTCGGTTTTATACGGTTCTTCGGCATTGAATGGCATAATAAATTTTCGCACACAGGAGGCAACACCAGAACCTTCAGTACAGTTTTCACTTTCATCAGGCATTTACGACAAGGCCCGCAACAAGAGTTGGGTTTGGTGGGATACTCCCAGGATGTATCACAATGCCTCATTTTCCTTTTCCCAGCGTTATGGCAATACAGGTATTGGTATTGGAGGGAAGTTGCTGTACGATAACGGATACCGGCGGCTGAACGATGAAAAGCTGAGCTCACTAAACATAAAAATCAAAAGGCATGCTGCTAAAATCGAAGGATTGACTTATGGAGCTCGTATGAGTGCAGGTTATCAGGAGAAGATCGATTTTTTGCTCTGGGAAGATGCCGACACAGGAGCTTTAAGACAAAACGAAGCTACGGCCAATGCCCTGCATGCCCTGATGCTCACCATAGATCCTTTTGTAAGTTTCGATAAAGACGGGCGTTTTAAACACGATCTCAGCATGCGCTATCAGAAAACACGGAACCGGCTCCCGGAGAGTAGCCAGAACAACAGCGACGCCACATCTTACTATACCGAGTACCAGCTATCGTATGCCATCCTGCAGAAGCTCGACATGATTGCAGGAGCAGCAGGCACGTATAGCCGGATTATTTCACCTTTCTATGAGAACCATAGCGGATTGAACCTGGCCGGCTATACACAACTCGATTACCGGCCACTTAACCGGTTAAAGCTACAGGCAGGATTGCGCGTTGAACACAACCGGCTGGATGATATAAGCGATAAACTCATTCCCATTTTCCGAACCGGGCTGAATTACCAGGCCGGTAAATTCACATTCCTCAGAGCATCGTTCGGACAGGGGTACCGCTATCCCTCCATTGCAGAAAAGTTTGCTGCCACTACCATCGGATCAATACGCATTTTTCCAAATCCGGGTATTGAACCTGAATCGGGCTGGAGTGCAGAAATTGGGGTGAAACAGGGTATTTATGCGAAAAATAGTATCGGGCAGCTCGACCTTTCTGTGTTTTATACGCGGAGTGACAAGTTGATTGAATACATCTTTGGAATTTACCCTGATCCAATAACGCATCAAGGAGTCTATGGTTTCCAGGCTGTGAATACAGAACACGCACGCGTATATGGTTTCGAAATTGAAACCGCGCTGAACAGGAGCTTCAATGCATTTCATACCGGCATTCATGCAGGATATACCTATATTTATCCGGTAGAATACGATATCAACTCAAATCAGAACACGGGTGAATTCCTGAAATACCGGCGCAACCACTCGCTTAGCATTACTACAACAACCAGCTACCGAAAATTTGATCTGGGGCTAAACATGTATTTTCGATCAAAGATCCTGAATATCGACGATGTGTTCCTGAATCCGTTGACACGGGAGAACCTACTTCCCGGATTTTATGAGTATTGGCAGCAAGATAACAAGGGGTACATGCTTCTCGATGGTTTTCTGACCTTTCATTTGAGTGAACATTTTTCCCTATCGTTCGGTATTAAAAATATTACCAATACCGAATACATAGGCAGGCCCGGCGATATTCAACCGCAGCGGAACTATAGTATACAGGTAAGTGGGAGGTTTTAGGAAATAATTCACATTTATCCTTTCAAACGAGAACTAAAAAGCAGATTAAAATTTGTTATGGATTATTAAAATAAAAGCGGGGTAAGCAATTATTTTTATAAAAAGGATACCTCGATATCGAATTGTTATGTGAAAAATTGTAATAAAAACGGAATACCAGCAACAGCGTGGTAACATAATTTCTTCTTCATTTTTATGTGTTTTTATATTTTATTGAAATACCAGCCAACGTTTTCGCATATGGCCAGTAGCGGTTTTCGGTTGCGGTCATGTCCTCCGACATGAACGCTTGAGAAGATCGTAAGCTGTCAAACGTCCGAATTCCCCGCCATTGGCTATACTGAATGTTGTAGCCAGTGCAGGATTATTATTTCCATTTAATTTCAAACCACATCTTTCCAGTGTTTTTATCAACAAGGCACTGCCATTTATTCTTTTTATTTTTACCTATCACACGATATAAGTCAGTAGTTGAATCAGGTACTGCCGCATTATTTTCTAACAATAAATCAATAGACCATAAAATCTTAGTTTCTTGATTATCGATTTTTTTAAGTTCATTACTGCTTATAAAATCATTACTATTTTTAATTGAATAAACTCCTACTCTTATTTGCTCATTTGGATCATAATAGCATTGAGCATTTGCCTGTTTAGGTATATCTATACCTGAATAAAACTCATATGTGTCAATTACTAATTGGTCACAGTCTTTTGAATTTTTTATTGTAAAATAGATGAATAGAATCACTAATACTGTCAACACAACAATAGAAGTAATTAGAGTTATAAATACCTTTCTTTTCATGGTTTTTAAATTTTTATCATAACTGTCTTAGTATCCATATTAATATTTTTGGAATATCAGTCAATAAAATCTAAATGTTTATTTCGTAGTCAATATAAATGCCAACGGTCCCCGCACATGAATAGTGGTGGGTTGCGTGCTGTTTCACTGTCAAGGTACAAGAAAGCCGGAGCGGGTTACAGACTACCGAATTCCTGAAAATCCCGCCATTATTTATATGCGGTGTTATGCACTGGCAGTATTATCTTTCATTTCATAAAGATACTATTTTTAAAAATTTCTCTGTCAACTGTAAGCGAGTTTTTGTCTGGGTTGGAATGTGTGTCGGCGTTTAAATTTTTACAGAAGTGAAGGGGATATTATTTTTTGTTTTTATTTTCGCTGGTTATGCGTAAAATTGGCAAGCTCCTGTTACAGACCCTGATCTGTTCTGGCTGGTATGGTTTGCAACATGTGCCGGACGTTGTACGAATAGTTATATATACTAAAAGCTATATTTCAATTTAAACATGAACATGTTGTAATCGTTCAGATTTGCAAATACGTTGTCCCCTTTGCCGTCAAACATTACAACGGATAATGTTATTTCTGCATTTTCCGTTGCCTGGTATGCTATTTCAGGCATGTAAACAAGGGCATAATTGTCTTTTATGTTATCCCAGTCGGCAACAATGAAACCTCCACCGATTGGAGCAACTTTAAGCTTTTCATTGAAAAATTTCTTTTCATATTGCAAAAAGAAATAGTCATTCAGGTTTTTATTCCCCCTTTCGTGAATAAAACCGTGCATGTACTGAAGATTAAAATAAGAGCCATCTGTAAAAAAATAGTCGCCTCCCACCACAAATTTAAGATATGGTTTTGCCTTGTCCAGGATTATGGAATCCTGGGTTACAGGCATAGGCAACATAGGATAAAAAGCTGATAAATCATTGGTCATCACTATATCTTTTTCAGGAACAAATACCGCAGCCTCTGCCCAAAAGCCGATACCTCCCAGACTTGTTGCCAGATCGACTCCAATAATATGCGTTCGTGCAAATGAAAGTTGAGAGTGAATATTGATCCCGCCAAGTGTATCAACAGGGATTAATGTATTTCTTGTATTGAATGGCACTCCATCTATGCCCCAGACATAGCTTACCGAGAAATCAAAACCTTTGGCGAAGCCTTTGAATTTCAGACCGGAAACAGCACTTTGGCCTAGGTTATAGCGTGGTAAAAGGAGTGTGTCAGAAAAACCTTTTAAAACCATACCTTGTGGTAATTCCATTCCCGGATCCAATGCATTTGAAAAAATGCCTACAGGCATATTGGCAGGCTGGAAGAATGGAATAAAAACGCCTTGTAGTGAAAAATTATTATAAATATAATAAGTCATATTAATAGCATCGGAACCACGATGACGACCGAAATCCAAAATGTCTTCCATATCATAAGAATTGAGATTGTCTGTTGGGTTTAGTTTATCGGCTGTACCCCAAGCAATTCGCTGACGCCCGATTGTTACGTCCAGATTCCTCGTAAGAAATCCATACAATTGAATATATGCTTCTCTGATTTCGAGATTGTATGGATCAAGGATTCCTTTATTATATAGATCTGTCGATGTCGTAATGTTGGGCAATCCAATATTCCTCAGCCATACCTCACTGTGAAATTTTGAATTGCCTGTTATCTTTTTATCCAGCTTTAAAGTAAGACGGTTTTCATTCCACGCCCAATCGTTTTTATCTTTAAGCAAAAAACGTTCATCAGTAAGTAATTCTCCTGATAGTTTTAATTTGTTTTCATCAGGATCTTGTCCTTTGATTCCACCTGAAGTGGCTAAAAATAAAATCATTATCAAAAAAAAGCATACTCGTTCCATCAGTTAATAATTTATTCTTTTATATGATCTGATGCCTGCCTGTTCGGCAGACAGGTTTTTGTAAATTATGATAATACTTTCATTGTTATTTCAACGTTCTGAGCTTTTACGGAAAAAAAGAAGCAAAACAACAGGAGCAGAATAATAACTACGTTATTTCTATGATTCGATAGCATGTTTGATCATTTGTTACTGTTTAAGTTTTCTGACAGTAAATTCATCGTCAGTTAAGCCGGTGTCGTATTTAACATCCGACATTTTCATTTTGGAACTATGATTTTTCTTCAGATCGGTCATTTCAATTTCTGTGGCATTCCAGTATTTACCAACTTTTTCGAATGTGTATTTTGCCACTTTAATTTTTGTGTTTCCCCTGTCGTAGTAATCCATCAGCTCAGGATAATAATTTGTTTTATTTATATTTACGATGATCTTGGAATAATCGGACCGTCCTTTTGGTGTTAATTCCACTACGAACACATTTCCCTCCGTTTTGATCAGTTTTGGTGTGTATTTGTCAGAATAGGGTATTGATTCCATGTCATCATAAGAAAAATCGGTGCCGGCAAAATTCTGGTTTTTAACACTGGCGGAAATTCGCCGTTCTTTGCCAAATGCCGGTAAATACAGGTACATTACATCGTTTGGCAGGGATAAAACGGCTATACCGGCTTGCGATGCCGGCGAGGTAAAACGCATAATGCGTTTATCATTGCCTTTTTGCTTTATAGTTGCTTCACGGGTTTCCTGCTTCCCGTTCTTATCAATTAAAACGATCGTGTTGATCGCTGTCATATCTTTGGGAGCATACAATACATCATCCATATTTTTTAAAACAGTATTTGCATCCTGTGCCTGAACAGAGAATAGGCTCCCTGCTATAATTAGTGCGGTTAAAGCCGCCGATTGAATTGTTGATTCCATGTTAATGTATTTTATTTGTTAATGAATTCTTTTGCTTTTTGCGATTTCTGTTGGTCAATATTAATATCACAGGCAATAAAGTCAGTGCGCCTAAGCCCGAGCCGATCATACTTATAGCGATCAGCAAACCAAAATTTTGTATTGGCAGTATTTGTGCAAACAACAGTACCAAAAATCCTGCAGCAACGGAAACTACATTAATAATAACAGCCTTACCTTTTGTCATTATTGTTACTTCAATTGCTCTTTCCGCATCTCCGTTTTCTTTCAATTGAGTATTAAAACCGGTAATTACGTGTATGGAATAATCGATACCTATACCCAGGGCAATGCTTCCTACAAGAACAGTTGCTATATCGAGCGTAATACCTGTAAAGCCCATAAAACCCAGTAATATTAGAATAGTAGCAATGATCGGAATAGTCGCATATACTCCATTTGAAAAGGAACGCATTATGATCCCAACAATAAACAGCACCATGATAATTGCAATTATCAGGCTGCTGTATTGGCTTTTAATAAGGCTGTCATTCAGCTTAACATACAAAGGGGGTATACCTGTGAACTTTATTTCACAATCTTCGTTTGAGTTTTCCTCAATGAACTTATTCATTTTATTGGTGAAGGCTTCTATTTCTTTGGTCTCAATTGAAGCAAATTTTGATTGAATGATCCCTTTATCCAGTTCGTCCGAAACAAGTTGTGGCATAATGTCCTGTCCGTCAAGAAGAAACCATAATTGTTCGATTTTGGCTCTTTCATCAGGAATTTTTTCGCCTTCTCCCATAGCATCATTCATTTGCTCAACAAGATCGGCAACCGACTGGGCTGAGAAAATATTCGGGTTCTCTTTCATGAAATTTTCGGTTCTGATCATCATTTTCAAAACCTCCGGTTCCTGAACATCGCCTTCAAATTCAACAAAAACAGGCAATGAACCTCCGAACTTTTTCTGCATAACATCTTCTGATACCCTTGTGGGATTATCTTTTTTAAAGTAATCAGCGATGTTCACACTTGTTTTTATTAAAAATATTCCGCCTATACTTACTAAAAGAAGAATACTCCAAACCGTCAAAATGGATTTAGGATGTATAAAAAGAAAATTTACTATGGATTGAAGTATACCATGAGGTGAAATAGTTTTCTTCTCTGTTTTTTCAGTTTCCGCTTTATTTCCATACATGGATAATGCTGAAATGAGTGCAGGGACAAAAAATATGGATAAACATAAAGCGATCAGGATCCCGACAGAAGTACAAATGCCGAAGTCCTTGATCATTGTGAGGTATGCCCCAAATACAAATGATACAAAACCAATGGCTGTTGTCAGGGATGCCAGGATTACAGGAATCATTGTATAGACCATTGCCTTGATTAAAGCCTGCTTTCTGTCTTTCAGGGTACTTAAATTTATACTGTTTAAAACATGAATTGTATAAGCACTGCCAATGGCGAGCAGTATAACCGGCATTATGTTCGTGATAATAGTAATTTCATAACCTGAAAAGGCCATTATACCAAGTGTCCAGATAACGGTAATACCTGCAGTAAGTAAAGGTAACAGCATCCCGCGAACAGACCGGAAGCTAAATAATAGTATCAGGGCAATAATTACAAAAACAACAGGTATAAGCCAGAGCATGTCTGACAGGATTAAATTTGTTATATCGTTCAGCATAAAAGGTAATCCGCCGAAATAAAGCGTTTCGGGCAGACTTAGTGTTTCAACTTTGTACTTGATTTCCTTTGCTGTTGCCTGCATATCCGCATCCGGAAGCAATGTGAACAAAACCACTGTGGCTGTTCCGTCTTCTGATACTATAGCCCCTTTATACATGTCTTTGGAAAAAACATAGTTTTTAAGGCTATCCAGTTCGTATTGACTATCGGGCAGATCGTATTCATCTACCAGTTTCCCGATCTCAATTCCCCAATCGGAACTTTTAATATCGAGTATATTGGTCAGGCTGGTTACTGTTGAAACACCACTATTGATTTTCAGGCTGTCAGTAATTTGCCTTATGTGTTGCAAAATTTCTGTTTTAAAAACATCGTCGGTTTCCAACACGATCATCCCTATGTCATTTCCGCCAAATTGATCCCCTATGTTCTGGTACAAACAAGCTGTCGGATCATCATCAGGCAAGGTACTCAGTATATCAGAATTAATTTTTATATACCTGATCTGATAACCGAAAAAAAGGGTGAGTCCTATTACACTCACAATGATTACCCATCTTAATTTTATAATTCTCTTTATTAATCTTTCCATGCTTTGTAAAAAATTAGTAATCAATTTGGTTTTGGAGTCAACACAAATGTTAAAATATTATTTGACTTATTTTGTTTTTTAGTCAAACCAAATTTAAAAAAAAAGTTGGATTATTTTTTATAGGATCTGAAACTATTAATTATCATTGTTACCAGTTCGTTAATGGTCCTTTCATATTCATCATATTTATTTTGTAAATACAATGGAAGTTCTATGCTGTTTAACAGCATCATAACCATATTTACAGTGGATTTTACATTTTCAATATCAAGAAGTCCTTCACTATTTCCGTTTTTAAAGATCCGGTAAAGCTGGGTGTATTCAAACTCAGTAAAATCGTCCCTGACATCTTTAACAAAATTATATTTTTCAAAAAAATCGGCTTTCAGTGTTTCGTGATAATTAACAGCAGTGCTAAGTAATTTCAATCGTGTAAGAAAATAATTTTTAATTATTGTTAAATAATCTTTGTTGCTGTTTAAAATTTTGTTCAGTTCCGCTTTTACACTACTCAGTTCTTGTTTCAAAACTTCATTAAAAAGTTCTTCTTTGCTTCTGAAATAATAATAAAGAACACCCTTTGCCTTATGAATATGTTTTGCAATCTCATCCATAGTGGTTTTGTGAAAACCATATTTGGAAAAGAACTTTGTTGCTGATTCAACAATTAAGCTTTTTACATCTGTTTCTGACATAAAATTTGACTTTTATTGTTTGCAAGTCAAAATTAGCAATTATTATTTTTATTATGATTGGCTATTGAAACTAAAAAACATCAGCATGTTTGAGATTTGCAGCTCTTTTATAAGCCTTTGGCGAAGAATCTGTATATGTATAGGCTTGTCCCTTTAGTGACCGGGATGTTTCAATGCCTGATAATTAAATCCTCTTTCAAGAAATAATGTGCCGGAGTTAAAATCTAAACCTTCATGTCGGCTTGTTTGTTAGCAAAATCAACCCACATGGCGCAAGCGTCCCGCTTGTGCCTGAAAAACTTACCATCCTTTAACCCGACAATGGATTGACCTGACATGTGATGTAAACTAATGTTCTGCTCAGGACAAGAACAACATAACAATTCATTGCAGGATAGACGGATTCCTGCTTACGCAGGAATGACGGTAATAGAAATGCGTTCAGGAAGAATTTTTTATCCATCATAACCGGCAGAAAGCAAGGCAGCCAGACTAATACTTTGATCGAAGCGTAAATGCAATCTACGCTTAGCTTGGGGTACTCAAAGACTACCTTTTACCTATGACGTAGTCTGGAGACTAAGCCTATCTGGGGGCTTCAGCCCTTGTATAATTGCCTCCGTTACTTACGCATATACGAAGCATATACATAGTGTATTCCTGCTGTTTTCAATACATTGAACAGGATCTTCTCGTGCAATTGATTTTTATCACTGTTCATCAGGACAACAAACACAAGCCCGGGATTGAATCCGAATACTTCCCTCAGTAACGTATTGATCTTACTTTCGTTCAATTCAACCAAAACCTTTCCCTGTATGTCAATTCGTTCATCTACCTCTGTCACCCGGTCAAAGTGCGAATAAGTTTGTTTTATATTAAGATTACATTGCGAATCGTCCTGTTGTGTGTGGTTCAGATCAGTATCCCGGAATCCGCGGGTAGTGACCAGGAGCGGACGTATTCCTTTATCCTCTGATACTATACCTGTTCCTTTACGAGAATAAAGATGCGTATCGATCTTCGGCAACTCATCAGCAAGCCTGGTTTTAGTCACCATTCTTGTTGCCAGAACGACGGCTTCTTCCTCCGCATAGATCTCAAATTCATTGCCTGTATGATCATCTGTTATATTGCCTGAAAGCTCCAGGATTGAATTCTGTGGGTCAAAACAAAGAACGTTCAAGGTTTCAGCGGGTTTCCGGATAAGCTGAAAGCTGTAATTCGTGAAAAGATCTTCTCTGATTCTCCAGTCTTGTTCTATTTTGTATTTCCCGGGTGCAATACACTCGATCATCTTACCTTGCAAACGACCTGTGCTCAATACTTTAACCCGGTCGATTTCACCTTTGGGATCAACAGACATGCAATCGGCAAAAGTTCTTCCTGTATCTATCCAGATTTTCCAGTTCCCCATGAGTTAAAGCTCCTTTCATGCTTATGGTGAGCAATATCACCATGTTTTATTTTCAAAATTAAATATCTGACAGCCTTGATGTTATAAAATATTGACCGGCGATAACACAAAGTAAAAATTGACTATGTTTCAGCAATTTCGTAACTTATTATTTCAATGACCTCCCATCCTAAAACTCACCAAAATGAAACGAAAATATATACATTTTGCAATATTAGTACTTTCGGTAATATTGCTTTTAAGTAACTGTTCTAAAAAAGCAAAGATCGGCTTCTTAATGGATGTATCCGACCAGGGAAGATGGCTGATAGATAAAGAATTATTCATTAAAAATGTTCAGGAAAACGGTGGTGAAGTTATCGTCCAGGCATCTGAAGGTGATGCTGTTGCTCAATTCCTTATGGCAGGTGAAATTCTGGAAGAGGGCGTTGATGTGCTTGTTGTAATTCCATCTGATATGTATGCAGCTGCCGATATTGTAAAACTTGCACATCAGAAAAAAGTTCCTGTCATTTCTTATGATCGGATCATAAAGAATTGTAATCTCGATTTTTACATTTCTTTCGATAACATTCAGGTTGGAGAACTTCAGGCCAAATATCTGACCACTGTTTGTCCAAAAGGAAATTATGCGATCCTGGGAGGAGCAGTGACTGACAACAACTCATTCTTACTCCGGCTGGGACAGTTCAACATTATTCAGCCCCTGATCGAAAGAGGAGATATTCGTATTCTGTACGATCAATTTGCCGATTACTGGGCTCCGGAAGAAGGTTACCGCTTAATGAAAGAATGCCTGTCGAAACATGTGAAGATCGATGCTGTTATTGCAGCAAACGATCAGCTGGCAGAAGGGGCATTGAAAGCACTTCACCAGGCCAATATCAATCCGCTGCCACATATCAGCGGCCAGGATGCTGAAGCAGACGCATGCAGAAGAGTTATTGCAGGTACGCAAGCTATGACAGTTTACAAACCCATTGAGGCTATTGCTTCAAAAACTGCAGAAATAGCTATGCAAATGATATATGAAGAAAGAATACCAAAAACGTATTTGTCGGTAAACAATGGGAAAAAACAGGTGCCTTCAATCCTTTTGCCTGCAATGATCGTGAATAAAGAAACCATTCATCTTACAGTTGTCGCAGACGGCTATTTTAAAGAACACAACATGAAAAAATAAAAAAAAAGAAGTCAAAATACACCGGACGGGCAAAAAGCACTTATTCATATTTTGCCACCAGGGGCATCCTTCTTCCAAAGCCAAAAGCTTTGCTGCTGACTCTTAATATCGGTGGGGTCTGATATCGCTTATATTCATTCAGATTTACCAGGGAAACAGTCCTTTTCACAATTGTTTCATCGAATCCTTCCGATATTATCTCCTCTTCAGATTTTCTGAGTTCTATATAATTGAACAGTATTTTATCAAGGATCCCATAGTCCGGCAATGCATCACTGTCTTTTTGGTCAGGACGTAATTCTGCCGAGGGAGGTTTGATTATGATATTCTCAGGAATAATTTGTCTGTCCCTGTTCATGTAACTGGCAAGAAGATACACATCCGTTTTATAGATATCGCCAAGGACAGATAGTCCACCGCTCATATCTCCATAAAGAGTTCCATAGCCAACAGCAACTTCACTTTTATTGGACGTATTCAATAACAGGCTGCCAAACTTGTTTGAGAAGGCCATTAAAAGAGTACCCCGAATCCTTGACTGTATATTTTCTTCTGTAATATTTTCCGGCAATCCTTGAAAATATGGATTCAATGCTTTGAGGAATGTATTGAAAACCTCCTCAATCGGCAAAATGTCGAATTGAATATCCAGGTTGTTTGCCAGGACTCTTGCATCTGCAATTGAATGATCAGACGAATATTGTGAAGGCATCAGCATCACACGAACATTTTCAGCTCCCAGGGCATACTTTGCCAGAACAAGTGTTACAGCAGAATCGATGCCCCCGGACAAACCCAATACTGCTTTTGAGAAATTCATTTTCCTGAAATAATCATGAATTCCCATGACAAGGCCATCATGGATCAGACTGATGCGATTGTTGTTTAGAGTATTGGTCTGACCGGATTTTGAATTCATCACCTCATCGACATCAAAATATGCGATTTCTTCCCTGAATTTTGGGAACCCGGCAAAAATTTTACCTTCTGAATTCACTACCCGTGAAGCTCCGTCAAAAATAAGCTCGGTATGCGCACCAACCTGGTTCACATAAAAAACAGGTACTGAATAGTGTCTTGCATTATAGGTTAAGATATCAGTTTTAATTTCATCATGGTTATAAGCAAAAGGAGAAGCCGCAATATTGATTATAAAATCACAACCCATTGAGTGTAGTTTCTCAACCGGGTTGACAGTATACATTTTGTTCTTACCAAAATTTGTAAGCAAAGGTTGTTTAAACCACAGATCTTCGCAAATGGTGAGAGCGATCTTCTTTCCCTTGAACCTTATGATATCAAACTCCTCTGATGGTTGAAAATAACGATACTCATCAAAAATATCATAGGTCGGCAGCAAGGTTTTATGAACGATGGTTTCGATTTTCCCGTTGTTAATAAAAAAGGCGGAATTATGCAGGTTTTTCCCCTCATCCTTCTTGTTTACCGTAGGAGATCCGATGATTACGGCTATACCATGAGATTTCCCGGCAATAAATTTAACGGTTTCCAGGCATTTATCAATGAATTTTTTATGCTCAAGCAAATCTAACGGCGGGTATCCGCATACCGACAATTCACTGAATACAACAAGATCAGCTTCGTTGCGTTTTGCTTCATTCAATGCACTGATTATAGCGGCAGCATTTTCATGAAATGCTCCAATAGTAAAATTCAATTGAGCCAGTGCTATAATCATGTTCGACTGTTAAAAAATCACTCCCACTCTCAGGGACAATACCCGTGAATGAACTTTCACATCTTTATTCCTGGTAATATCAATAAATCCGTTATGATAATTTACTCCAAACAAAATGGATGTGTCTTCACTTATTGCATATTCAATACCAATGCCGAAATGATAGGCAAGATTATAAAAGAATATTTCCTTCTTTATATCATCCTTGTAGAGACTTCCGTCACTGGTTGTGGCCTTGGCTTTAATATTGAACTGATTTGTAAATCCTACGCGGGCAAAATACGAAAAATAACCAATCTGATTGGTTTTCAGTTTCAATCCCAACGGAATGGTAATATAATTTAATTTGTATTCAACGGTGGTTCCGGCAGGAAGTGTATCTTCTTCATTGTACACCTTTATGATCGTTTCATCAGGATATTTCAGGCTTCCGCCTTGCGTACCAAGTGATAGTCCCGTATGAATTGCATAATTCTTCTGAAAATATTTATCCAACAAAAGTCCTCCCCGGATCCCAAATTTCATTCCCTCACCATCCACACTTCGGGATTCAGGACTTAACCAGGTGAATTGAGGATCGATGAATACGCCGAATTTGGTCGTTTGTGAAAATAACGCAAGGGAGATCGTTACAAACAGGATAATGCTTAAAGTTCTTTTCATCATAAAAATGCTTTTAAGTTCAAAAATATAACATTGAAGCTTATGTGTTATTGTACTCATCCGGCTATTTTCGAACAGACAGACTCTTTTTCTTAACCGTAAGTAACATGAACAATCTTCTTCTCCAGAAAGAATGGTTCTTCAAACAAGTCCCTGATCTCAACAATCTTTGTATTATACCCGGTATCAATCTCTTTAGACAAATCACCTCCTTTAAGAGCGATCAGACCTCTGATACTATCATTATCCGATGCAAAAACGATGTTTTTCCTTGTCCAGTGAATTAAAGTACTCAAAGGCGCAACTGCCCTGCATACAAAAACATCATATTTTCCTTTTATTTTCTCAGCCCGTATGTTTGATGTTTTCGCATTATTCAATTCAAGAGCATCGATAACAGCCTGTACTACCCTGACCTTTTTTTGTATGGAATCTACAAGAGTGAAATGAACTTCAGGAAAAAGTATGGCAAGCGGAATTCCCGGGAATCCTCCACCGGTGCCAATATCAAGTACTTCCATGTTTGAGGAAAATGAAATGTATTTTGCAATGGATAAAGAATGAAGTACATGCCGCAAATACAGCTGATGAATATCTTTTCGTGAAATTACATTGATTTTTTCATTCCATTTTCTATACAATGGCCCAAGTTTTTCAAAACGCTCACGCTGTCCGACAGAAAGAGACGGGAAGTACTTTTCAATGATTTGCATCACATGCTCTTGCTGGTATTTTTTAAAATATTGAACAGAAGTTCACGGGCTCTGAACAACTGAGCTTTTACAGTTCCAATGGGCAATTCGAGCTCTTCTGCTATTTCTTCATAAGAAAACTCTTTAAAGTATCTGAGCTCAATCAGTTTTCTGTATCTGGGTTTAAGTTTGGAAACGATCTCTCTCATCATAACCTGCTTCTGACTCTTGATCATAGATTCTTCAGGATCCAAAATCGGAGCCTGCAAATCCTGAGGAGCTTTTTCGGTATCTTCATCATTTTGGTCGAGAGATACGGTAGTTGTTTTTTTCTTTCTTATAAAATCGATACAATTGTTTGTTGCAATTTTAAATAACCATGTGCTGAATGCATAGTTTGGTGTGTATTGTTGAATGTTTTTAAAGGCTTTCCCAAAGGCCTCAATGGTAAGGTCTTCTGCATCACTTGCATTGTTCACCATTTTCAGTAACATATAATAGATTGCATCCCGATATCTTCCCAGCAACTCAGCATATGCTTTCTGATCTCCTTGCGTTGCTTTCTGTACTAAGACAAAATCTCTCTGTGCCTTTTCTGATAAATTGGTATTTATTTCCATCTTGACTTTTTGCTTCTAAATGCAGTAGACAGATATATATTAAAATTAATAAATAATGAAATCAGGTCAAAAATAATAATCCAAACGAATAGTCCTTTCTCTTTAAAACGAATTGCCGCAACTTTGTAAAGTGTAAACAAAGTGAAAATTCTTATACTTCCGACTACTATTGTTGGTATAAAATAAATATTCAGACTTAAAAGATAGAAAAAAGTCATGTAAAATAATAATCGTGCAAACGGTTCTATCCCCAAAACAAAAATTTGTTTTGCTTTATAGCGTTTAGCCGTGGTAAAATGGCGTTTTTTTTGAGAGAACCATTCTTTCCATTTTCTGCTTGGCTCAGACCGTGTGAAACTTTCCGGATGAAGTTCAACAGCTGTATTGCTTCTTGTTGCTGTCTCATTTACAAATAAGTCATCATCGCCTGAGAGTATATTGTAATGGGTTGCAAAACCTTTGTTTTTAAAAAAAAGTGATTTTCTGTAGGCAAGATTCCTTCCAACCCCCATATAGGGTTTTCCTGCTATAGCCATTGAAAGGTACTGAATCGCAACAAACAACGTATCATACCGAATGTATTTGTTTAAAAATCCTTTACGCGATTTATAGCCTCCATATCCGAGCACAATGTCTGTTTTATCATGAAAATTTTCCTGCATGCGATTTAGCCATTGATCTGATTCAACATAGCAATCGGCATCGGTAAATACCAGCCATTCATGTCTCGCAGCTTTAATTCCTACAGTGATTGCGAGTTTTTTCCCATGAGTAAACTTCCGGTCAGGAGCGATGGTCGTTGTTCTTAAGTTTTTATACTTCTTCAGGTATTCCCCCAAAACATCTTCGGTATCATCTGTGGAACAATCATTGACCACAACAACTTCAAAATCCTGGTGTTTTTGTTCTAACATGGAAGGAAGGTGCTCTCGCAAATTTTGTGCTTCATTCTTTGCACATACAATAATTGTTATAGGAAATTTTTTTGATTGTAGTACTCTTTTATGAGAACCAATTCGAATGATATAGGTCAGATGAAATACCAATTGAATCAATACGGACAAAAAAAATAACCCAAGAAGCCCATATTTTGTGAATTCTATATAGTAAAACGGGTTAAACAAGGTCTTCTGTAAATCTAAATTTAGTAAGTTACCAAAGGTATTCCCATCATTCAACATTTGCAAATTCCTTCGCTTGATATTTTTTCACAATACCTATCTTTGGTCCGAATATCAGATAAATGCAATTCACGGTTCATCATAAAGACAAAAAGACCAGTGCCAGAACAGGTACAATTGAAACAGATCACGGTATTATAAATACGCCTGTATTTATGCCTGTTGGAACTGCCGGATCAGTAAAAGGAGTTCACCAAAAAGAATTAATTCACGATATCGATGCACAGATTTTTTTAGGGAACACTTATCATCTTTACCTTAGGCCCGGAATTGAGTTAATTGAAAAAGCAGGTGGAATTCACAATTTTATAAACTGGCACCGACCTGTTCTTACAGATAGTGGCGGGTACCAGGTCTTTTCACTGGCCGACAATTGCAAATTGACAGAAGAGGGAGCTCATTTCAGTTCACATATAGACGGATCAAAACATCTGTTCACTCCCGAAAACATAGTCAATATACAAAGAAGCATTGGGGCAGATTTTATCATGGCGCTTGATGAATGTACTCCCTATCCTTGTGAATATAAACAAGCAAAAAAATCGGTTGAACTTACTCACAGATGGCTAAAACGAGGAATCGATCAGTACAAACAAACCAAAGCTTTGTATGGTTCTGATCAAACATTCGTTCCCATCGTGCAGGGAAGTGTTTATAAAGACCTGCGTGTTCAATCGGCTGAGACCATCGCTTCTTATAATATGAAAGCAAATGCAATCGGAGGACTTTCAGTTGGAGAACCTGTTGATGAAATGTACCGGATGATCGAGGAAGTTGCTTCTGTACTTCCGGAAAACAAACCAAGATACCTGATGGGAGTAGGTACTCCGGCAAATATACTGGAAGCTGTTGCCCGCGGAATTGATATGTTTGATTGTGTTATGCCAACAAGAAATGGCAGAAACGGAATGCTGTTTACATTTCAGGGCATCATCAATATAAAAAATAAAAAGTGGAGCAATGATTTATCTTCCCTTGATCCTGATGGTACATCTTTTGTTGATAAATATTATTCAAAAGCCTACCTTAGGCATCTGATAATTTCAAATGAAATGCTTGGTGCACAAATTGCAAGCATTCACAACCTTGCATTTTATATTCGGCTGATGAAAACAGCAAAAGAAAAAATCGAAAATGAGAACTTCAGCGAGTGGAGAAACAATATTGTCTCATCTCTCTCAAAACGGTTATGAATAACATCCGACTAAAAAAAATTGACATCTATATAATCAAAAAGTTTCTGGGAACTTACTTTGGCGCAATCGCTTTGATTATTATGATAGCTGTTGTTTTTGATTTTTCTGAAAAGATTGATGATTTTTTGGAAAACAATGCACCTTTCAGAAAGGTGGTATTTGATTATTACCTGAACTTTATTCCTTACTTCGCTGTGTTGTTCGCTCCCCTCTTTACATTCATCGCTGTCATTTTTTTTACATCGCGCATGGCATACAATACCGAAGTAATTGCTATACTGAGCAGCGGAGTAAGTTTTCCCAGGTTATTACGGCCTTATTTTATTTCAGCAACAATCATCATGACCTTTAATTTCTTTCTTGGTAATAATATTATCCCAAAGGCAAATCAAAAGAGGTTTATGTTCGAAGAGAATTATTATTACAGCGGACCAAAAGGTTTTAGTGACAGAGATGTTCATAAACAAATTGAACCTGGGATTTTCATTTATCTTGAAAGTTACAATACACATAGCAACTATGGAAGAAGGTTTTCTATCGAGAAATTTGTTGAAGGAGAACTCGTTTCCAAATTGCTATCGCAGGAAATTCGATGGGACAGTACAAAAAACAAATGGCAAATCAGAAATTATTATATACGTGATTATATTGACGGAAAACAGGTGATTACACACGGAACAGTATTGGATACGGCAATAAATCTAAGTCCCGACGAATTCAGAATGCGCGATAATGTTGTTGAGTCAATGACCTTAAAACAGTTGAATGAGTTTATTGCCAAACAAAAAATGCAGGGTTCAGGGAGAGTGAATGCTCTTCTGGTTGAAAAATTCAGACGTTTTTCATTTCCTTTTTCCACCTATATTCTTACCCTTATTGGTGTATCCGTTTCGTCCCGGAAAGTTAAAGGTGGTATTGGAATGCACATAGGGATAGGTCTTATGGTGAGCTTTGCCTATATACTTTTTCTTCAGTTTTCAGCGCAATATGCTATAAGCGGGGCTATGCCACCGCTGATTGCCGTTTGGCTGCCGAATTTCATTTTTATTTTTGTGGCGTATTACCTCTACAGATTAGCTCCCAAATAAAGGCATCGTCAAATATACCTGTTGCTGAGGTCAACATTAAAGCACCCCGACAACCGTATTGAAAAAATTGCCAAATAATGCATCTGTTTCTGTTGTTTTAATTTCCCTGAATAGTCCGAAAACGCATGATCCGCTGCCTGTCATTGAAGCATATACTGCTCCCATATCATACATATCCTGCCTTATTTTTTGAATCAGAGGATATTTTAAAAAAACAAAGCTTTCAAAATCGTTTGTAATACTATTTTTCCATGTATCTATCGGCATTTTTATGACATCTCTCAAAGGTTTACCATCTGTTTTGGGTGTTACACCTGAATATGCTTCTTTGCTGCTAATGTGTATGCCGGGACACACAAGCAATATCCTGTAATTCTTAAATGGAAGGTCAATTGATTGCAATACCTCTCCCCGACCTGTCCCTACCGATGAGGTATTTTCAATAAAAAACGGACAATCACTTCCAATAGCAGCTGACATCTCTTTTAGATCTTCCTTACTGCAATTGCAGTTAAACAATCTGTTCAGTCCCATTAGCATGAATGCTGCATCGGAAGATCCACCTCCCAGTCCTCCACCGACAGGGATGTTTTTATGCAGGTGTATATTGACATGAGGTATTTCAAATTTCTCATATACCTTTTCCCAGACTGTCAGAACCAAATTGTTTTCCGGTGCATCATCCGGTATTAAGCCTGTTATTTTTATCGTATTCCTGTTTGAGTCTGACTCATTAAACTCTAAAACATCAACCAGATTAACCGGAAGAAATACAGTTTCTAAGCTATGAAATCCATCATTGCGACGTTCAATAACTCTAAGCCCCAGGTTAATTTTGGCATTTGGAAATAAAATCATAAGAATTTACTAATTCCACAAATGTACAAACTGGTATAATATTGATTTAAAAGAGGTTCTGAACTTATTAACAAACTGTGAATTTTCGTTGGGAAAACATGTTTATAAGAATCTTCTGATTTTGCTTTTTCCTCATTTCCCTCATTGTATTTTTATGCTGTCAAAACAATTGAAACAAATTTTAATCCCAGCAACTGGTAACTTCAATTATGGACCAGAAAAAGTCTAAACCTGACACCTTTTTCCCTGTTAATCTCGAACATGGGAAATTGCCTCCGCAAGCTCCGGATCTTGAAGAAGCTGTATTAGGAGCTGTTATGCTGGAAAAAGACGCTATTATTGAAGTAATAGACATTCTGAAACCTGAAAGTTTTTACAAAGAAGAACATCAGAAGATTTTCCAGGCTATAGTCAACCTGTTTGCTTCTGAAAAAGCGATTGATATTTTAACTGTTCCGGAAGAACTGAGAAAGGAAGGTATGCTTGATGATATTGGCGGAATTGCATACATTACCCAGTTAACAAACAGGGTTGCTTCTGCTGCCCATATTGAATTTCATGCCAGAATTATTCAGCAGAAATACATACAAAGAGAACTTATTAGGGTCTCCTCTGAAATTCAGAACAGAGCGTTTGACGATGGAATTGATGTCGATGATCTTCTTGACTTTAGTGAAAGTGAACTGTTCAATGTTGCCCAGGGACACATTAAAAAAGAAGCTGCTCCAATGAATATGCTTGTTAAGGACGCAATAACACTTATTCAGGAAGCCGGAAAACGTGAGGACAATCTTAGTGGAATTCCTTCAGGATATACAAAACTCGACAGAATAACCAGCGGATGGCAGAATTCGGACCTGGTAATTGTAGCTGCCAGACCATCCATGGGAAAAACTGCACTTGTTTTGTCCATGACGAGAAATATGGCTGTAGACCATGGAAAATCAGTAGCAATATTCAGTCTTGAAATGTCATCCATTCAGTTAGTAAACAGGATGATCGTTTCCGAAGCTGAAATTACTTCGGATAAAATAAAAGTTGGGAACCTTTCTGACAATGAATGGGAGCGGCTTGATTTCAGAATAAAAAGACTGGAAGATGCAAAAATATTCATTGACGATACTCCCGCCATCTCCATATTCGAATTACGGGCCAAATGCAGACGCCTGAAAAGACAGCATGATATAAACATCATAATTATAGACTATCTTCAGCTTATGAGCGGAAGCGGTGATTCCAAAGGGAACAGGGAACAGGAAGTCAGCAATATTTCGCGTGCACTGAAAGGCGTTGCCAAAGAATTAAATGTTCCTGTTATTGCCTTGTCACAATTGAATCGCTCTGTAGAAATCCGAACCGGAAGCAAACGTCCTCAGCTATCTGACCTGAGAGAATCAGGAGCCATCGAGCAGGATGCCGATATGGTGCTGTTTATTCACCGACCAGAAAAATATGGTATTTTTCAGGATGACGAAGGAAATTCTCTGAAAGGACTTGCTGAAATTATTCTTGCAAAGCACCGAAACGGAGCTTTAGGGGATGTCAATCTCAAATTCGTCAGTGATTATGCCAAGTTCATAGAAATGGATGATGATTATTTCGGCCCTATAGATATTGATGTTGACGAAGATATACAACCAAAAGCGGTTACCCTGGAATCTAAAATGAATAAAAGTGATCAGGAGAAAGAAATGAATAACAACGATCTTTTAGATAATCCTGATTTCTCCGATGAAGTTCCGTTTTAATTCTTTTATAGAAATTTCCTTAATTCTGAAAGATCAGCAATTGTATACGTAGATTCTATTGCAGATTTTATGTTATCAGGATTGAAAAATACCTGATCAATATTGACATTTTTCGCTCCCTGTATATCATTTGCAATATCATCACCCACCATCAGGCATTCTGATTTTTTCGCATTTTCCGATCGGATAGCATACTCAAAGATTTTTTCATTTGGTTTGGCATACCCAATCCTGTCCGATGTAAATAGCTTTGTGAAATATTTGGATATTCCTGAACTGATCAGTTTTGTCAGTTGTACGTCATAAAAACCATTTGAGATGATATACAATTTGTATTTCGTATACAGATACTCGAGAATCTCTTTTGAATCCTTAATGAGAAAAGGTTTCACCGGACATGTGTTTAAATAAAAACAACTAATCTCTTCAATAAGGTTTTTATCATGTATGCCATAATCTTTCAAAAGCAACCGGAATCTTTCCTGTCGTAGTATAGGCTTTCTTATCTTGCCTTCCCTGTACTTATCCCAAAGACGATCATTGTAATGATTGTATTTTTCAATAAATTCTTCTATGTCAGGCACATACATGCTTATATTGAATTCCATGATTATATCTTTCAGAGCTTCTGAGGAATTATTTGTGAAATCCCATAGCGTTCTGTCCAGATCAAAAAAAATGTATTTGTACGATTTTTGCAGCATAGTATTTGTACAAAGCTATGTATTTTTAGCCTTTATTTTTATGTTCAGGATAGAAGCAACCCTGACCTGTAATTATTCATCTATACAATAGCAATTAAGAAAATGTAAAACTCATATGAAGAAAATTTTAATCCTGTTTGCCATACTGGTTTTTGCAACTTGTGAAAACAATGAACCCGGCGTTTTGAATTGTAACACGTTTAAGACTGCTATTTTAGAAAAGAACAAAGGAATTGTCCGTTCAGAAATTGAAAAGCTGACTACGGATTTATATCCCGCACCTACTCCGGAAGATAATATCGGACATATGAACAACCTGCAAATACTCACAGACAGGATAAATTCCGGTTGTGAAGAAATAACAGCGAGTGTACTTTGTTATGCCTGTATTGAGACATACCCGCCCTTGTCCGAGATCCTGGTTGAATTTGTATCCGACAATACAACGGTTTCAGCAACCATAGATATCGTAACCTCTGAAAATGATATTCTTCGTTTTGGAGGTCTGTATCCTTCCGAATAACTCTATATCATATTAAAATTTCCTTATTCGGGAAATTATTATACATTTGCAGCCGTTAAAAACGACTTGAATTCTATTCGTGTCCTAGCTAACCACGTAAAAAACTAGATGATGAAATATCGATGTATTTTTCCTCTTTTACTGATCACCACCGGTTTATACTCACAAAACTTTCAATTTCATTATGATTTTGGGAAACAGGAAGACGGCACAAAAAGGAATTATTTTGTGGGAACCTTCGAATTCTTTCGACCGGATACACTCGGCTATACTTTTATGTTCACCGATTTTGAATTTAATTCCCCCAAAAATCCCAGAGGAGTATCGCTTGGTTATTTTGAAATCTCCAGAAGCTTTTACATGCCCTGGTTCCAAAAAAACACTGCTTTAAAAGAACTCGGATTTCATATTGAATACAATGATGGCAGTGTCATATATGCCATTGGAGATACTATTTACGGAGAGAATTTACGCAATTCATGGCTTACTGGTTTTGAATATCCTTTCAAACTGGGTAGTTTCACTTTAAACACCATGTTGTTGTATAAATATACAAGAGGTTCCGCTGCACCTGATTTCCAGATAACCTTTGTATGGTATCATCTTCTGTTCAATGACAGGATTACCTTAACCGGCTACCTCGACTTATGGTCGCAGGACGATTTTTATGGAAATGATGAAAATAAATTGTTGGCTCTCTATAGTGAGCCACAGATATGGTTTAATATTACATCAAATTTTTGTGTGGGCAGCGAATTCAAAATATCCAAAAACTTTGTTCCCGGCAGTGATAGAATAGAAGTGTTCCCAACTCTTGGTGTGAAATGGCAGTTTTAATTTTCAATCGATAAATTGTTAGCTGTATACAATCGGCGCATGCAAATCAGATTGACTCTTCTGTTCTTTAATTCTGTATGCACAGAATATACTTTCAAAAATCCCTGGCCAGTATACTGTATGCAAACCATAGAACTGGTGCCTGACCGTGCAAATCTCCTGTTATTCTTGGCCGGTTCAAATAATAATTTATATCGTCGCTTTTCCCGGTACCAACGCAAACATCTGTTAATTTGCCCTCTTCATTGATATAAGTAACCAGTGTATTCCAGGTTTTCTGATAAGCTGCAATATAGATCGAATCAACCAAAAGTCCCTTTCTGGCCCCTACTGATAAGGCATAACCGAACATCGCTGTCGATGAAGTTTCCTTCCATGCATCTTCATGATCAATTAATTGTCGCCACATACCGTCATCAGCCTGGTATTTCAGCAAAGCATCCATCATGTTTTTGTATCCTCCCAGGATAGATGCATAGTGAGGATTGTCCTCCGGTAACTCCGATAGCAATTCTGCCAGTCCGGCAGCCACCCAGCCATTCCCCCTTCCCCAGAAAAAAGGAGCTCCCTCGCCGTGGTAAAACAATCCGTTTGGCTGCTGCAATTTGTTTAAATAGGTATCTATTTCAAGTGCTGCTCTCCCCAGGTAAACCATATTCCCTGTTGCCCGATAGGCCTGAACCTGCAAACTCCCAATCATCCATACATCGTCAATCCAGTATCTTGTCTGGTTGGTTAATCCGTTCTCCAGAGGATCTTCCCATTGTTTATCGGCAAGATGAATTCCCTGTTGCAAAAATTTTTCATCTTTATTTTGCCTGTAAATTTCCAGAGGCAGGATACCATATACATTGACATCAACATGATTTTCCGTATTCACAATATTTTTGTCTATTACTTCTGAATACCGAAGGATCAATCTGTTCAACCTGTCCTGATCATTCAGCAAACCAGCCAGCCGGACAGCACCAAACCCGGCACATGCTTCAGCGTAATGGACTGCTTTTACGTCCGGGGTTTCGTACATCATAAAATCATTCCTGGTCAACAGTTCATCTGTGATCATACTGCCAATCAATTGTGGAGAACTACTATCTGACCAGAATTTATCAGCTTCAATTTCCTGCGATGTATTGCATGAAAATAAACACAATGTAACAGCTATTAAAAATAAGTCGGATAATGACATATTCATACGTTTATATGGTTTCCATGCAAGTTAAATGATTAAAATCAATTCATATATATTTCAATGCAATTTATCCATGAATCACATGGAATAATTGTTAATTTAGTTATCTGTTCTATAAACAGGGACCGTTTAATACATGCTAATTTTAACTTCAAACCATGAAAACAGTAAAAATTATTTATGCATTAACATGCATTTTCTTTATTCTCTTCATTCATTCAAGCGTGAACTGTCAATCCGGTTTCGACCTGGTAAATGGCAATCTGGTACAATTTAACAATAACGGTGCATGGTGCTGGTATCAGGATGAACGCGTTGTTGTTGATACAATTGAAAACAAAATAATATTCGGATCTGATGCCAGTGGTTCAGGCACAGGAGGTAATTCGAGCAACGGGAAAGTTGAAGGCGGTACTTATGATCCTGAAACAGGCAAACTCCGGATAAGTACCTTTAGAAATGCAGGATGTGACGATCACAATGTCCCGGGATTTATAATACGCCCTGACGGACAATACCTGGCAATGTATGCCGATCATTATGATCAATGGAATAGTCGTTACCGAATATTTGACGGCAGTGAATGGAGTGAAGAAGAACAATTTGATTGGACAACCATACCCGGTGGCACTGACTATACCATTGCTTACTCTAACCTTTATTTTCTGTCTGAAGAAGATAGAATGTACAATTTTGCCAGGGCAAATCACCGATGTCCAAATTTTATTGTATCAGATAACCAGGGGGATACATGGTTATTTGGAGGACAATTAACGACAAATACCAGTTCTTCATACAACAAAGGGTATTATAAATATTGGAGCAACGGCATAGATCGTATTGACTTTATCTTTACAGAGCAACATCCGCGCGACACTTCCACTAGCATCTTTCATGGGTATTTGATAAACGGAAGAACCTATACAAGTGATGGAACACTTGCAGACAATGATATTTATGACCTTCAAATTATACCATCGTTTCATAATTTCACCAAAGTGTTTGCTGACAATACCATAATTGGCGAAAATGCCATGAGACGTTGCTGGAATGCAGATGTTATGAGATACAATGATGGAACAATTGCAACCATTGTTACTGCCCGGATTAATGACAATCAGGGCGGAGGTTCATCAGCAATAGACCCTGACCATGCTTTTATCTATTGTCGTTATGACGGCACAGACTGGAATTATACATACCTGGGCGAAGCAGGCAAGAAACTGTATGCAAGCGAACAGGATTATACAGGTCTTGGGGCATTGCATCCGAACAATCCAGATATTGTCTATATCTCAACACCCATTGATCCCAGAGATAATAGCCAGCTCCCTCACCGCGAAATATTCAAAGGTGTAACGAACGATGAAGGAGGTAAATGGAGCTGGACATCAGTTACATGGAATTCAAGCCGGGACAATTACAGACCTGTAGTACCCCTATGGGATACAAACAGCACTGCTTTGTTATGGATGAGGGGCACATACTATACTGCACAAATTTTCGATATGACCATTGTCGGAATTATTGAAAATTCTTCCGAAGGGGCTGAACCAATGAAATATACGGATGCATCAGCAAGCAATACAACCCTTGCTGACGGTTCTGGTTTTAATCCGACAGGACCAGATGCAAATGCCGGTTTAGCAGATGATCAGTGGCATGAACACACAGGATATGGCAACGAAGGTTCCCTATATACTTCTTCAGAGGTTGAAGGAGAAGATGCTCCTGCAATTAAAACTACGGTTAAAACAAATGATACAGGCACATTTGATGTCTGGGTAAATTTCTGGGCCGATCCTGAATCGGACTGGAGAATCAAAGCAGGTTTACAGGAAGATGATATGCAAATATTCAGGCATATGGCATGCAAACAGGTAGAAGAAGGAGATCATAATACAGTAATTGAAATTGCCGGCAATGACAATACATACTTGTATCAGGCCTATCTTGGGCGAATTGAGACCAATGCTGACAGTACATTCGAGGTCTATGTTGACGATCATGCCATACAAACAGGTACTTCATTCGGTTTAACAGGGAATGAGGAACGTACATGGTACGATGGGATAAGCTATACAAAACCTTTGTACCTGTATGTATCTGATGCTGAGCTGGAGGTTGAAAATACCTCCGGAAGTACCACTTCATTTGAAATCAGTTCCAATACTGCCTGGAATGTAACAAGCTCGGAAAGTTGGCTCAATGCAGATCCTTCAGCAGGCTCAGATGACCATACTGTTGAACTGACAGCAGATGAAAATCCTGAGGATACATCACGCTTGGCGATCATCACGATCCATGCTGATAACATTCAGGAAAAAACAATAAAAGTTTTTCAAAAACCCGGAGTTCCAATTCTTTCCGTATCTGCATCAGAATTGACTGTTGCTGCCTCAGAGAATAGTGAAGCTGTTTTCGACATTGTTTCCAACACATACTGGCAGGTTTCCGGATCAGGGTATTGGTTGCATGCAGATCCCAAATCAGGAATGAATAATAAAACCATCACATTAACCGCTGATGTAAATCATACCGATGCACCCAGAGCAGCAACTATAACTGTCACAGCAGAGGGACTTGCCCCACAACTTGTTACAGTCACGCAGGAAGCAAATCTGCTGCTCGCAGTATCGAAAAAGAGACTAAATATAGGTGCTGAAACATCCAGCACAAATACATTTGATATTGAATCCAATACCGACTGGACGATTTCAAGAACTGAAGAATGGCTGTCTCCAAATATACTTGAAGGAACAGGAAATGCATCCGTCATACTTACGGCTGAGGAAAATCCTGAGAATACCACGAGGAATGCAATAGTTGTTGTTTCAGCCGAAGGAGTTGCAGACCAAAGGATATCTGTAAAACAAGCGTCAAATCCTGTTGAATCAATAGAAGGTCCGGAAGAAAACATTGGATATATTTTTCCAAATCCGGTGAAAGATAAACTCAATGTAAAGCTATTTGTTTTGCCTGCACAATTAAAATTATATACCTATGAAGGAAAGCAGGTATTGAATATGAATACAGTAAGTACTGTGACCGAAATTGATCTGACCAACCTGAATAAGGGAATTTATGTTTTGCAAATTGTTTCTGAAGAACAGACTTTTATAAGGAAACTAGTTAAACAATAGCCAATTTCTGAAAGAAACCAAATATTAAAACAAGATTAAATTACCCGGATTTGTAAGGATAACAAAGTCTTAATATTTTTGGTACAAGATAAACCTTATCCTATGTTTGAAAAATTATTTCAACTGAAGCAAAATAAAACCACTGTCCCGAAAGAGATCCTTGCTGGTCTTACCACTTTCATGACCATGGCCTATATACTGGCTGCCAACCCTGAAATACTCGGTTCCACAGGAATGGACAAGGGAGCTTTGTTCACAGCAACGGCAGTTTCTTCCATTGTTGCAACGCTCATCATGGCTCTTGTAGCAAATCTGCCGTTTGCACTTGCACCCGGTATGGGCTTAAATGCTTTTTTTGCCTATACGGTAGTTCTGGGAATGGGGTACTCATGGCAGACAGCTCTCACAGCTATATTTATTGAGGGTATTATTTTTATACTGCTTACCGCATTTAATATTCGCGAACTTATTGTTAATAGCATTCCGCTTCCGCTAAAACATGCCATATCCGTAGGGATAGGATTTTTTATTGCACTCATGGGATTTATCAATTCAGGGCTAATTGTGGCTGACGAAAATACCCTTGTCCGAATGGGCAGCATGTCTGATGTTTCCATCTGGATTACCCTGTCGGGATTGCTGGTGATAGCCGTATTGCTGATTTTGCGATTGCAGGGAGCAATCCTGATCGGAATTCTTGCTGGGACAATTATTGGGATCCCATTGCATGTTACTACCATTCCCTCCGAAGGAATTATCAGTCTTCCTCCGTCTATCGAACCAATCTTTTTCAAATTGAATTTCAGGGAACTAATAAAACCTGACATACTGATCGTTCTTTTTACTTTTCTGTTTGTTGACATGTTCGATACTGTCGGTACACTTGTAGGAGTGAGTTCAAAAGCAGATATGCTTGATAAGGATGGTAATATTCCCCGCGTCAAAAATGCACTGTTTGCAGATGCAATAGGTACTACCATCGGTGCGCTTTTAGGTACCAGTACAGTGACAACCTATGTGGAAAGCTCGGCAGGTGTTTCTGTTGGCGGAAGAACAGGTCTGACTGCTTTCATTGTGGCTGTTTGTTTTGCCCTGGTCTTATTTTTTTCACCTTTATTTTTGATGGTTCCGCAATCAGCTACTGCCTCTGCCTTAATTATTATTGGCCTTTTTATGATTACGCCCATCACCAAAGTTGAACTGGAAAATTACCTTGATTCCATACCCGTATTTCTGACGATCATTATGATGCCCCTTGCTTTCAGCATCAGCGAAGGAATTTCTTTTGGAGTAATAAGTTATGTATTGCTAAGGATCTTTACCGGGCGGTTTTCACAGGTGCCGGTTATTCTTTATATTCTTGCTGCCTTGTTTATTCTGAGATATTTCTTTTAAGATTATGCTCGGCAAGATTCGTCCATTAAGGATTGTACCTGGATAGATTCAGAATCTTCAAATAATCCCTTTCATTCATTAGATCTGACAAGGATACGGATTTGTTATTTTTCATATACGATACAACGATCTGATACCCGATCCATACACCTGCCCTCCCCGGAGATTCCCGGGAAAAATCCTTTGTGAATGGCCCTTCATTGAGATATTGAAGAATGGTCATTTTATCTGTAACAAACAACTTCTTTTGTTCCACCATAAATTTCCACATCTCTTTTTCATTGGTTTTGCAAAAATCGAGTTGCGAAGGTGTAAATCCCCATAACAGTGTATCAGCTATTTCAGGCATTATTTGTTTGGTTGCATACAATGCCCTTCCTCTGAAAATAATATTTGATAAAAGATTATCCTTTTCATCATTGTACTCAAATTCGGTTGTAAGCCATGCCGTTAAAGCATCAGAGGGTATTTTCTGAGGATGCATAATATAACGCATATAATAAGGAATGGGAGGATACAGGAGTTTATAAAATTCGTCCTCACTACCAAGGTACTTATCCAATCCAATAACCAGTAAACTATCTGCCGTAACAATCGACTGATTAAAACCGGTAATACAAGTTACAATTTTTGGTATCGGTTTTTCAGGAAAAAACTCATGGTATCTTCCGAAAGCCTTTGATAATTCTTTCTCATACTCTGAAAAATCAGAAAAGACCTCCTTTACTCTCTTACTTACCCTATACATAGTAAAATCAGTAACAAAGGCAATCAATCTTTTGTCGTAATCTGGTTGTTGAACACTACCAATTTCAATGATCTTATTGTTGAAAAGTGGAAAAAATTCCGGGTATTTGGCCTGAAGAAAAGGTATGCTATCACCCAGGAAATAGATATTAATAGAAAACAGATCCTGTTCAAACCTGAAAACCCTAATATCCGCTGTGATCTCTTCCCTGGAATATTTATCGGTCTTAGAGCAAGCAAGTAAAAAAACAAATACAGCAACAAAGAAAATTTTCAGACCATTCATAAATCAACAATTTGATTTGCAAAATAGATACTTTTCAATGAATATTCTCAAATTTACTACACTTAATATTAAGACTTCATCGGCAAATTGTCTGTTAAAAACAAAAAAATAATTGATTCAAGTACATTCGATTAAAATTGTTTTTGGTATTTGAAAAAAGAATCTATCTTTGCAAGCCTGAAAATTAAAGAGGAAAAAACCTGAAGAGATGAAAAGGACATTTCAGCCATCAATAAGAAAAAAGCGTAATAAGCATGGCTTCAGAGAACGTATGTCAAGTGAAAATGGCCGAAAAATACTGGCCAGAAGAAGAGCTAAAGGAAGAAAAAGACTGACGGTTTCTGACGAAATTTTTAAGAAATAACCTTGATGCTAGGATATAACAAAAAGGTTGTCATTTTTATGGCAACCTTTTTTTGTTTTAACCAATGGTATTTCTGATTAGTTTTGTCCGGTAAAAAAGATTCTTCTTAAATCATTATGATTTTTCACTAAGCACAGGAATTATAAACAATGTCTCAAACCCTGAATTCCATATCAAACTCATTGAAAAACATTCAGCTTATTGTATTTGATCTTGACGGAACGTTATATGATCAAAGGAAATTACGAAGAAGATTATACTTCCTTTTTGTTTTTAATTTGTTTCTAGGCAAAATCGATCTTCCCGATCTGAAAATTGTTGCTGAATTTCGCAAACAACGAGAAAAACACAAAGGATACAGCTCTGCATCCCTTGAAGATGATCAGTTTGCCTGGTGTATAGATAAAACAGGGATGCCGGTTAAAAAAGTCAAAGAAACGGTTGAGAAATTAATGTTTAATCTTCCTCTCAGATTACTGAAAAAAACTTTGTATCCAAACGTTGTATCTTTTATAGATCTTTTACGGGAGAATGCCATCAAGACTGCTGTTTATTCAGACTACCCTGTTGTTGAAAAATTATCGGCATTAGGCATAAAAGTAGATAAGACCTTCTGTTCAACACATAAGAATATTGCACAATTGAAACCCTCAAAAAAAGGCCTTGATGCAATTTGTGAAGTTTTCAACTGCAATACAAATAAGGCTGTTTATATTGGAGACAGAGAAGATACAGATGGTGAATCAGCCCGCATGGCAGGTGTGTCATTTATTAAAGTACATAGAAAACAGGCAAGGAAGGGAATTTTTTACGGCAACTTGATTAATTTGGTAAAGAATGATTGAAAAAGACAATATAACAAGATGCTGGGTGTGTGGTGGAAAAGAATTTACCCTGAAAAAAGAATCTGATATTGGTGACAGTCTTTCAAGTGATCATTTCGCCATTACAAATTTTGACTACGGGAAAACCGGAGAACTTAAAAAATGCAAGTCGTGTGGATTTATTCAGTGTACTGATCTTACAGAAGTAATTAATTTTTATCAAGATCTTGAGGATAAGGAGTATGAGAACACGCGAAAAGAGAGAAAACTCCAGGAACAAAGACTGGTTAAATTTTTAAGCAGATACAAAAGTGCCGGCAAATTGCTTGATATTGGAGCAGGAAGTGGAATAATGGTTGAAGCGGCTCTTGAAAAGGGATTTGATGCAGAAGGCATTGAACCATCAAAATGGTTGCAACAAAATGCACAAAAAATGAGTTTGCCGGTTTACCAGGGCGTTTTTCCGCATCCAAAAACTCCTGGCCCTTATGATGTTATAACACTGGTTGACGTGATTGAACATGTAACTTACCCGGGAAATCTGCTATCAGATATCAGGAAATCGCTGGCTGAAGATGGGATATTTATATTGGTAACTCCCGATGTAAATTCGCTGGCAGCAAGATTATTCGGTTTTAAATGGTGGCATTACCGGTTTGCACATATTGGTTACTTCAACCGCAAAAACCTGGTTTACCTGCTCGAAAAATCCGGTTATTCAATTGTAAAAATGACACGCCCTTCGTGGTACTTTACTCTAAAATACCTTGGAATACGTTTCCTGTCATTTCTGCCAGGATTTTTGCGATTTCCATTGCCTCGTTTTTTGGATAAAATTATAATACCGGTAAATTTGAGAGACTCTATATTGGTTCTATGCAAAAAGAAAAAACAACTATGATTAGACATTACATCAGGATAGCAAGACCGGATCATTGGTTTAAAAACATTTTTATGCTGCCCGGAATAATTATGGGACTTTACTATACAAATTTCACTTTGGAATCGACGTCTGTTGGAATATTGTTGGCAGGAATTTTTGCTACCTGCATGGTAGCTTCTGCCAATTATGTTATCAATGAATGGTTGGATACAGAGTTCGATAAATATCATCCCACGAAAAAGGACCGTTCCTCGATAAAAGCTGATTTGAAACCAAAAATTATTTATACTGAATATACGCTGTTGGCTTTGATCGGTTTAGTTATCAGTTATTTTATCTCAATAGAATTTTTATTAACAGAACTCCTTTTCCTTTTAATGGGGTTTCTTTACAATGTACCTCCTTTTCGCACCAAAGACAGAACATACCTCGATGTTTTGTCTGAATCGGTAAACAATCCCATTCGCTTTGTTTTGGGATGGTTGCTGATGGGAATTGCATTCGCTCCACCCTCCAGCATCCTGATCGCATATTGGATGGGTGGCGCTTTTTTAATGGCCACAAAAAGGTTTGCTGAATACCGTTTTATTTCCGATCCTGTATTAGCCGGTAAATACCGTCGTTCATTCAAATATTATACAGAAGAAAAATTGCTTATTTCTACTGTATTTTATGCTTTATGTTCATCTTTCTTCCTGGCTATCTTTCTTATTAAACATCGTATTGAATTGCTTATCTCATTTCCTTTTATAGCCATGCTCTTTGCATGGTATCTTCACCTGGGATTCGAAAAGGAATCCATCGTTCAAACTCCTGAAAAACTCTATATGAAAAGAGATTTTGTACTCTATACACTTTTCCTGTTTGTTTTGATGATAGTGCTGTTGAAAATAGATATCCCCGAACTTCATTGGTTTATTAAAAACTATTGATTTTTTATTTCACCGGTTGAATTCATAAATTAGTGGGCTATTTAACCACAAAAGCTGAATGTAATGTCTGAATTTTTAAAAGATCCTGAAAAGAAGATTTTTTATGCAGTGGCAGGATTGCTGTTTATACTAATGCCAATTTTAAGCTTAAATTCAGGCATTTCCGGTGATGAAGAAACATTCCACTACCCTCATGGAAAAAATGTATTCAATTACTATAAGACACTCGGAAAAGATACTACCTGTTTGCATTATAACAACAGTGTACTCCATATGTACGGACCGGTTTTTGACCTTGCAACTGTTGCAGCAATTAAAACAATAAAGCCAAATGACGAATACAAAGTCCGTCATATTTTAAATTCTCTGACCGGTTGGGCTGCTATTTTTTTTGCAGGACTTATTGCTGTGATGCTGGGAGGTTGGCGTGCAGGAATTATTACATTGATTTTTATGTTTTCATCACCAAGGTTTCTTGGTCATTCTTTCAATAATCCAAAAGATATACCCTTTACGGCTGCATATATTTTTACTATATATTGTATTATTCGTTTTTTAAAATCGTTTCCTGAACGCAGATACAGATTTGCCTGGCCTATTGCTGTTGGAATCGGATTGACTATTGGAGTGAGAGTAGGTGGTATCTTGCTTGCTATCTATTTTCTGTTTTTTGTGGGCATTCATTACGTATTCACACAGAATTATAAAGATTGGTTTAAAAAGCAGAATCTTCAGAAATTTTTCAGACTGTTTCTATACGCACTTGTCATTTCTATTGCCGGATATTTTATTGGAATACTTCTTTGGCCATATGCTCATAAAGCTCCGGTGAGTAAAACAATAGAAGCAATGAGTTACATGGAACAGTATGCAACAAGTTTGCGTCAGGTGTTTGAAGGCAAAATCATTTGGTCTGATCACGTGCCAAAACATTACCTGCCAAAGTATATTTTTATGACAATTCCGGAGTTCATCATTCTGGGACTAATTGCTTTTTTCGTACTCATGCATAAAATGAAAAAGAAATACGCTACATGGTATTTTATTCTTTTGTTTGTATCCATTTTCCCGGTATCCTATATTATTTTTAAAGAATCCAATGTGTATGGCGGGTGGCGCCATGTTATGTTTATTTACCCCGGCATAGCTATTATTTCTTCCCTGGGGATAAATGAATTGATCAATGTTTTCAAGAAAAGATATCAGCAATTCGTTGTTATTGGTATTCTTACCCTGCTGGCCGTTCTGCCGTTAAAGCATATTATTAGCAATCACCCGCATGAATACATTTATTACAATGCAATATCAGGAGGAGTAAAAAAAGCATACGGAAAATATGAGATGGACTATTTCTATCATAGTTTGAAAGCAGCTTCTGATTGGCTTATTAAAAATAAAATTGAAAATGTCACTCCCGGAGAGGGAGAAAAAATTGTGGTAGCATCAAATTTTAGTGTTCCACTCAACTATTATTTTCGTAACTATAAAGACAAAGTGAAAATTGTCTACATCAGGTATTATGAGCGAGGCAACAGTGATTGGGACTATGCCATTATTGCAAATAGTTATATTAATCCTTACCAGCTGAAAAAAAACAAATGGCCGCCGGTTAACACGATCAAAACAATAGATGTCGATGGCAAACCCATAAATGCTATTCTTGAAAGAACTGATCATTCGGATTTTGAAGGTTATCAATTGATGTCCAGTGGTAATTCCGCAGCAGCAATTCCATTTTTCCAAACTGCAATAAGAAAGGACAAAAATTATGAAATGGTTTATTATAATCTTTCACAGGCATATTTGAATACAAACGAATATGATAAGGCTTTACAGGCTATCTCAAAATGTCTGAAATTATATCCTGATTATGACCGCGGATTGAATTTGCTTGGTATGATCTATCTTAACAAAAAAGAGTATAACAATGCCATGCAGGTATTTAGAAAAAATATGAAAGAAAATCCAAAGTATGTTATTTCAATTTATTATCTGGGAGTAATTTATGCCCAGAATAATGACTATAACACAGCTTTAAAATACCTCGAAAAGTCAATTGAAGTAAACTCAAGATACAAACCTGCTTATTATTTGATTGCCAGAATTTATGAGTTGCAGGGCAAAAATGATCTTGCCAAAAGGTATATAAAGTATGCGAATTCTCTTCCATAATGCTCTCTGGATTATGCGTTATAAATTTTCAAATCATTTTGATATCAGATACGTTTTCACTGTTTGTTTCGTTTATATCCTAACCTGCTCTATTCAAAAATCCACAGTTAAATCCGTGTCAGAGCAGGTTAACACGATTTAGTTACACTTATTTTTTGCAAAAAAGTTAGTGTAACTAAATCGTAAACAGTTTAATAAATGAATTTTATGATATTTTTAAGGTAAATCAATGAGAATATATAGTATTATCTTTGTCCGGTTATCCAAGTGAATTCATATGAATAATTTTTTACACTATTTGCGAAGCAGGATATTTATTAAAAACTTACTCCTGGCAATTGGTTTGGCCATTACTCTTTTAATTGTCCTGCTTTTGTTTTTGCGTATCTATACACATCATGGAAGGAGTATTGCCATTCCGGATTTTTCAGATCTACCTGTGGAAGATGCAGGAAAATACATTGCGAAACGAAAACTCAGATACGAAATTCTTGATTCCGTTTATGTAGCTGAAAAAGATGGAGGGATTATTGTTGATCAATATCCGAGACCAGGATCTTTGGTTAAGAAGAACCGGAAAATCTATTTTACAATCAATGCACATTCGCCCGAAAAAATACTCATGCCTGATTTGGTAGGTATAACCTTGCGTGAAGCCAGAACAAAAATTGAAATTGCAGGTCTGAAAATCGGGAAACTTATATACCGATATGATATGGCAATTAATGTTGTTCTTGAACAACACTTAAATGGTGAACCAATAGAAGCCGGAGATACAGTGCCCAAGGGAATATCAGTTGATTTGATTCTTGGTAAAGGACTGGCCAACGAAAGATCCATGGTGCCCAATCTCATTGGACTTTCAGTTGAAGAAGCCAAAAATAAAGCAGCAGATGCATTGTTTACCATCAGCACGGCCATCCCCGATAACAGCATTATAAATAATGATACCATTACTCCTTTTATTTTCAGGCAACATCCGGTCAGAGCAGAAAATGTCCGGGTGCCATTAGGTACTCAGATAACCTTGTGGATTACCATTGATTCAACAAAATTATCAGGAGAAGGAATCACTGATAGCACAATCGTTTGGGATAATGCAAAAAATACAAATGATGATTATGAAGATGTTGAAGAAGACACTTACTCTGACGATTATATTTATTAATATCTTACCCTCATCCGGTCAGATAATCAGAAGCCTGGATTTTAACCATGCCGTTATGGAAGCCAGTGAAAAAAAGAATGTGCTGACTATAAAAGCCATATCCTCTGATACAATATTTTTCGAGGATGAGTTTTTTGAAGATTTTTCTTCATATCATTATGAAGTCTTCCCCAAAACCGAAGTGTGGGCCGACCAATATGCATGTATTAATTCAACATACGCAGATTCAATGATCAGCCTGGGAGTTGCAACCCTGGATGCATACGATCAAAAGGGATACCCCTATTACTCTTCTCTCAAAACAATAACTCATGGCGATACACTTACATCCCAGATGTTTATATTCAATGACCCATCAACTGATTCTTTGGTATTCAGTTTCTTTTACCAGTGCGGGGGAAAAGTATCCGGACCGGAAATAAACGATTCCCTGATCCTTGATTTTTTTGATGCAAATGATTCCTTGTGGTGTAAGGCGTTTTACCTGCTGGGAGGTGAACAAATGCATGCCTTTAAACAAGTGATTATTCCAATTGAAGATTCTCTGATCCAGGATGGTTTCCGCTTCCGGTTCAGAAATTATGTCTCCCTTGCGCTGGAAAATATCCCGGGAGAAGATTATGGCAAATACAGCAATGCAGATCAGTGGCATTTGGATTATATACAAATCAAATCAGTGAAAGACACTGCAGAATTAAAACTCATTAACGATATGACCATTGTAAAGCCACTGATGTCCTCTCTGGTTGGATATACAAGCGTTCCATATCATCACTATGCCCTTGCTGCAAATGTAATAGAACGAAAAACCATGCCCATTTCATATAGAACCATATTTCCGATGCAGGAAGAAATAATATCGCTCGTAAGATATTATTCTTCCTATGACATTTTAAAAAATAAACAACTGAGAGATCTTCAGTATGATGAAAATATTGCTCCTTACGCCTATTTCAATGAAGCTGAATTTTTTACATCCGGATATACATATGATAAAAATGATAGTATAGCAGAAATTGAACTTATGGCAGTTATCCAGGCTCAGGCAATTGATCAGAAACTGGTAAATGATACAGCAAAAAGAAAAGAAATTTATCATGATCATTATGCTTACGATGACGGTACCGCTGAACTCGGCCTGGGCATTGCCGGCGAATATCAGAATCTTAACAGGATAGCAGTCCTTTTCAGAGTATACAAACAAAGTAACGATCCGGATAACCTGGAAGCCATATTAATTTACTTTAACAAAAGTATAAATGATTATACCAGCCAGTCAGAATATAAGATTTCCATCCGCAAAAACGATGGAATATACCCTGCAAGTGATACATTGTATACTTCCAAAGGATACTTTCCTGATTATTCTGTCAGACTAAATGAATTTACACGAATAGAACTGAATAGACCTGTGTCTCTTTCAGATACATTTTTTATCGTAATTGAACAACTTGATAGTTATTTAAATATTGGATATGATATCAACAATGATAGCCGGGATAAGATCTTTTTTTATACTAATACCGGTCAGGGTTGGCAAAACTCCGTTTCGTTGCCGGCAGGATCCCTGATGATAAGACCATCTTTCGGAAAATATACTCTTCCTCATACCAGAACCAAAATCATTGATAAATCTGATAACCTTAAAATATATCCAAATCCGGCAAAAGATATTTTGTATCTTGATTTACCGGAAGAATACATCAACTCTTATACTATTAAGATATACAATATTATGGGAGTTATGCTTGTGAATTCCTGTTCTGAAAGAAATTCCATTGATATTTCCGGCCTGGATAAAGGACTATACCTACTTCAGCTGACCTCAGAAGATAAGAAAATGAATCTCACAACAAAATTCATCAAAGAATAAGTTGCCTTGAGACCAGTGGAACAAACAGATAATGAGGAAAATAATGAGTTGTTTGAGCATCATCGATTTGTTGCCGATAAACGCCAGAGTTTACTGAGAATTGATAAGTTTTTATTTGACAAACTTGAACATATATCCCGGACAAAGATTCAATCTGCTGCCCAGGCAAATTGTCTGCTGGTAAATGAAAAACCGGTAAAAGCCAATTACAAAGTCAAACCCGGAGATACGATATCGGTTGTTCTTCCTCATCCGCCTCATGAGTTTGAACTGGTGCCTGAAAACATCCCTGTCGATATTATTTATGAAGACGATGATCTGCTGGTGGTTAATAAGCAGGCCGGAATGGTTGTCCATCCCGGTCATGGTAACTATACCGGCACATTGGTAAATGCCCTTGCATATCATCTTAAGGATTCCAGTCTGTTCAAAAAGGAAGAGATGAGACCGGGACTTGTGCACAGAATAGACAAAAATACATCCGGATTGCTCGTTATTGCTAAAAATGAATTTGCACTAAGTCATCTGGCAAAACAATTTTTTAACAAAACGACGGAAAGAAAATACATTGCTTTGGTATGGGGAAGTTTTAACAAGAAAGAAGGTACAATAGAGGGAAACATTGGCAGGAATCCAAAAGACAGGGTAAAAATGTACGTGTTCCCTGGCGGAGAAGACGGCAAGTCAGCTGTTACACATTTCAGGCTTATTGAGTCTTTCGACTATGTCAGTCTTATCGAATGCAAGCTTGAAACCGGGCGTACCCATCAAATCAGAGTTCATATGTCGTACATCGGACACCCGGTATTTAATGACGACTGGTATGGAGGAGATAAGATCTTGAAAGGAACTACTTTCAGTAAATACAAACAGTTCATTCAAAACTGCTTTGCAGCTATGCCACGGCATGCCTTACATGCAAAAACATTAAAATTCACCCACCCGAAAACAGGCAAGGAAATGTTTTTTGAATCTGATCTGCCGGAAGATATGCAGGAAGTTATTGAAAAATGGCGTAAATATACAGGTTCAAGAACTGAGTTCTAGGATAGATTCTTTAACAATACTATGAATTTAAGTTTTGTTCTGTGAATCTTATCGATCCAGAACTTTATCTTTGCAACAGGATTTATTATTCAACTGCATGCATAAATCGGGATTTGTAAATATTATCGGGAATCCAAACGTCGGGAAATCAACATTGATGAATGCTTTGGTTGGAGAACGCCTATCGATTATTACATCCAAAGCGCAAACCACCAGGCATAGGATTTTGGGCATTGTGAATGGCAAAGATTTCCAGATTGTATACTCCGACACTCCCGGAATTCTGAAACCAAATTACCAGCTGCAGGAATCGATGGCCAAGTTTGTAAATTCTGCTTTTATTGATGCCGATATCCTGCTATATGTAACGGATGTAATTGAAGAATCAGAAAAAAACAAAGCGTATTTATCGAGATTGGGAAAGTCCAGGGTACCTGTTTTGATACTTATAAATAAGATCGATCTGGTAGACAATTCCAAAATCGGGCAATTGGTGGATGTATGGCATAAATTGATACCCAATGCAGAAATTCTGCCTGTATCAGCACTGAAAAAAACCAATCTAAGTCTGTTGTTTGATAAAATATTGTCATTATTGCCTGAGGGTCCTGAATATTATCCCAAGAATGAACTCACTGACCGCTCTGAACGATTTTTTATTTCTGAGATGATCAGGGAAAAAATTTTTCTGAACTACCGGAAAGAAATACCTTATTCAGTTGAAGTTGGGGTAGAGTCCTTCAAAGAAGAAAAAGACATTGTACATATCAGGGCAAATATTTTTGTGTTACGGGACTCCCAAAAAGGCATTCTTATCGGCCATAAAGGCAATTCGCTAAAAAAAATCGGTACAGAAGCAAGGAAAGATATTGAAGGCTTCCTGAACAAAAAGGTATATCTTGAACTGTATGTAAAAGTCAATAAAGACTGGAGAGATCAAAAATCAAAACTCAGACAGTTTGGATATGATAATATCTGAGAGAAATTGTAAATTCATATTTAGCAAAATTTAAACGTGGGAAATATTGTTGCCATAGTTGGACGTCCGAATGTTGGAAAATCGACACTTTTTAACAGGTTAACCGAAACCCGGAGTGCAATTGTCGACGAAGTGGAAGGAGTAACCCGTGACAGACAATACGGAAAGGCCATCTGGAATGGAGTGGAATTTTCTGTTATTGATACCGGAGGTTACATTAACAAATCCTCTAACATTTTTGAGGAAGAAATCCGCAAACAGGTCATTCTTGCGATTGAAGAATCAGATTCGATTCTTTTTATGGTGGATACCCATATTGGTATTACTGATCTTGACGAAATTGTAACCGGTCTTCTGCGGAAGATAAAAAAGCCAGTTTTGCTTGTGGCTAATAAAGTTGATACAAATGAAATGCAATACAATGCCCAGGAGTTTTATAAGTTTGGATTTGGCGATTTGTATTGTGTCTCCTCCATTAATGGCAGTGGAACAGGCGATCTCCTGGATGCCCTTGTTGCCACCTTTAAAAAAACTAGTGAAGAAACAGAAGAAGATCTTCCGAAATATGCAATTGTTGGCAGACCTAATGTCGGTAAATCTTCCTTATTGAACGCCCTGATCAACGAAGAACGACATATTGTAACACCAATTTCAGGAACTACACGCGACTCTGTGTATACAAGATACAATAAGTTCAGCTACAATTTCTACCTTGTTGATACCGCCGGCTTGCGTAAAAAAGGAAAAGTACATGAAGATATTGAATACTATTCTATTATCCGATCTGTGCGTGCAATTGAAAACTCAGATGTATGCCTGCTTTTAATAGATGCAACCCTTGGCCTTGAATCTCAGGATCTAAATATACTGGATCTTATTTTACGAAATAATAAAGGAGTGGTCATTTTAATCAATAAATGGGATATTGTTGAGAAAGAAACAAACTCAGCCCGAGATTATGAAAAGAAAATACGTGCAAGAATAGCCCCCTTTACGAATGTCCCTGTTATTTTCACTTCTGCATTAACAAAACTCAGAATTCATAAAGTGCTTGAAACTGCGATCAGTGTTTATGAAAACAGAAAAAGAAGAATTTCAACCTCTGATTTGAACAGAACAATGGGTAAGGCCATCGATCAGTTTCCTCCGCCTTCAGTAAAAGGCAAATACATTCGAATTAAATACGTAACTCAACTGCCCAATAAAACTCCCTGTTTTGCGTTTTTTTGTAATCTACCACAGTATGTTAAAGAGCCTTATAAGAGATTTCTTGAAAATAAATTACGTGAAAACTATAACTTTACAGGAGTTCCTATCAGGATTTTTATGCGAAAAAAATAACTGCTATGAACAAAATAGTATTGATCATATGTTCTATTGCTTTATGTATTGACTTTGCATGCATTGAAACAGAGCCTGTATCGCCAGAACCTGAAATTACTTTTGAAAGCCTGGAAGGCTTTCTTGGTTATGATTCTCTGGGTAATCTGAAAACAATAGGCAAACTGGTATTCTCATTTGTTGACGGCGATGCAGACATCGGGATGTATAGAGAAAGCATTATTTATGATAGTACAGGATGGGATGAGAGGAATTACAATGTTTTTCTTTTTCCTTATGTAAAAATTGATACCAACTATTTTTTTCTTGAACCAGATTCATCTTTACCACCTCCTTATTTCACAATATGGCACCATGATAATCTAGATAGAGTTGGTCAGAACAAAACTGTTAAAGGAACAATTACTATTACTCTTGAAGACTTACCTCCTTATGATACTGTCAGGTTTGATTTCTTCATACGTGACAGAGCCGGACATGACAGCAACATTGAAGCCACAACAGATCTGAGCAAAATAAAATAAACTTATCTGGTGTCATAATCCGTTGTAAGCACTTTAAATTCTGTACGACGATTCAGAAAATGTGCAAGTTCCTGCAAATCTTCATCCTCAATTGAGTTTATATATGCTTCTGTTAGAACCTGTCCTTCGGGAATGAAAGGATATGCTTCATGATCTCTTTTATCCACAACTTTGGGTTGAGTTTCACCATATCCTTTTGAAATCAGTCTGTCCTGCTTGATCCCTTTACTGATCAGGTAATTCACCACTGATTGAGCCCTGCGATTCGACAGATCAAGGTTGAAATCATTGTTCCCTCTATTGTCGGTATGCGAACCAAGTTCGATAGTAATATTCGGATTGTCATTCAGTGTTTCTACAAGTTTATCAAGTGAGACGGTTGATTCGGGACGAAGAACATCACTGGCAAAGTCAAAGAATATATTGTCGATCCGAATTACTTCATCTATTGGTGGTAAATAAATGGTTGTTGAAAAGTCAGTACTTGATTCCCTGTTTTTTGTGGTTTCCCGTTCTTTACCCTTTAAGAATCCCTTTTTTTCAGCCAGAAATACATAATCAGTACCCGGTTTGAGCATAAATTTAAAGGTGCCTTCATTATCAGTTTCTGTTTCAAGAGTTATACCATCACTACTTATTGATTTTATGTTTGCTTCTTCAATGGGATCATCTGTATTTTCATTTTTAACAATTCCTGTGATGGTAAATTTCAAAGGCGGTAACATGAACATGTATAAATCATCACTTTTCCCTTTCCTTGCAGAACTGAGAAACCCGGCTTCCCGATTTGACTCGAAACAAATCCCAAAATCGTCGGAAGATGAATTCACAGGATACTTCATGTTCCCGATTTCCCAGTTTCCTCCTGCTAAAGGCTTCGCCTTAAAAATGTCAAGGCCTCCCATTCCTATATGTCCGTTCGAGGAAAAATACAAGGTCCCATCCGGATGCATATAGGGAAATAATTCATCTCCCGGAGTGTTTATCGGTTCTCCGATATTCACCGGTGAGCTCCATTCATCAGAAATATCCGCGCGTGTAGCTCTCCAAATATCTTTGCTATTCTTCCCATACGAATTTTTAATGCTCCCGTTCATATCAGAAACAAAGTACATGGTAAGTTCATCAGAAGTGAGTGTTGGATGAGCAATTACTATACTATCTTCTGCCAGGTTAACCGATTCGGGTTTTTCCCAGCTCTCTCCTCTTCTTTTGCTTACATATATCTGGCAACCCATTGTTTTGTTTTTGCTTATTTCGCATCTGGTAAAATACATGGAGCTATAATCACTGGTAATAAATGGTGTACCTTCCTCGTTCTCTGAGTTTATTTCTTCTGATAAAGGAATTGGTGTACTCCATTTTCCTTTTCTATCCATGGATGATTCGAAAATATCTGCAAAGTTATCTCCGGTTCCGCCGTGTTCTTTTTTCCCAAACGTTTCTTCTCTTGTAGAAGTAAAATAAACCAGTCTGTAATCCTCGCGAGCAAAAGAAGGACTATAATCACTCATTTTTGAATTGAAGAATTTCATTTCTTCTACAACATATCCATTAGGAAATTCCATCCATTCAAGGGCCAGATCGCAGGAAAGCACACCATCAGTTGCACGCGCATCATTTGGGACAAGTTCCTTATAATTGCCGTATTGCAATTTAGCTTCCTCGTATTCACCGAGCATTTTCAACATGTCCGCATAATACAGCACTGCTATAGGATCTTCATAATTTCTTGAAATAACTTTCCTGTACCACATAGCTGCTTGCTTCGGATCATTTATGCGCCTGTAACAATCGGCTATGAAATACGTAATGCGTACTTTTTCTTTTTTATCAGTGATTTTCTGATAAGCATCTTTGAAAATATCAATCGCCTGATAATATTCCCCTGCATTATATGTGTCGTATGCCCTTTGAAGTCTTTTGTTTTGAGAATATGATTGAATCGTTACCAGGAAAATAAGGCTTATAGTCATTAATATTGTCGGAATTCTCATATCAGGTATGCTTAGTATGATTTGTGTAAAATTAACTTAAAATGTCTAATATAAAGAAATGAAATAACTAACAGCTATCTCATTAACTTAATTATTTATGAATTATTATTTTTCATTTCATAAGAAATGCCAATTATCTGACTACAAATTTTTATTTAAATCAATCCATACTCTGATTATTTCTTGCTGTAATTTATTAACTTGAGATTTTTCACTTAAACCAATACAGAATTGGAAAAAATAGTATTCGTCATACTTGCTGTTATCCTGGTTATTTCCGGAATATTCTTCCTGTTATTCTTGAATTCAGAACGCAAATTGAATATTTCTCACTACTGGAAAGCTAAAAAAACCAACTATTTACTTGATGAAAAAACCAGAAAGGAATTTCAAAAGAATGAATTAAAAATTAAATCATTCAAACAACTTTTAGAAATTGTTTTATCATTTCGGAACAATGCACAGAAAGGATTGAATGAACTCAAAAATATACTCCGGCACCATGCAAAGAAGACAAATATCAACGAAGATGATCTGGCAATTCTGAAGAAAATAGGTGCTGATATTCAAATTATGAAAAATAAACTCATTCGTTTTACATCAGATAAGAATGATATACTTTCCGATGACATAAAAACCACAACGGAAATTTTAATGAAAAAAATGAATATTTATACACTTTGTTTACAAAACATCCTTGAAGCCTCTGATGCAATGCTAAAAAACATAGAATTTTTCTCCCATGAAGTACAAACAATGGAATCCAATTACAAGGATATTATTGAAATTCATACCCGACTTATCAGATTATTTCAGGACAATTTCACTGAAACCGACACTTAAAAAGCTTTAAGGCCTCAATTTAAAAAGTCTTTTTATATTTGGGCCTCAATATTTCAGGCAATTAAAAGCAAAGCATGAGATGAAATTAAGAATCCTGGATATTTCAATCATTACACTTTACCTCCTCTCAACAATTGTTATTGGTTTGGTTCTTAAAAAACGTGCACAGGCAAATAAATCTGCTTATTTGCTTGGAGGCAAAACCCTTCCATGGTATATGCTCGGATTATCAAATGCATCCGGTATGTTTGATATATCAGGAACAATGTGGTTAGTAACCTTAGCGTTTGTTTACGGTTTAAAAAGTATCTGGATACCATGGCTTTGGCCAATATTTAATCAGGTTTTCTTAATGGTTTTTTTATCCATATGGTTAAGAAGATCGAATGTAACTACCGGGGCTGAATGGATCCGTACAAGATTCGGACGCAACTTCGGAAGCAAATTATCACATAATATCGTTGTGGTATTTGCCCTGATTATGTGTCTGGGTTACCTTGCCTATGGATTTATCGGCCTGGGCAAATTCATAGAAATATTTATTCCCTGGGAAGTAATATCTCCCTATATGCCTTTTTCATTGCCTGCATCATACGTACCTCATTTTTATGGAATAATCTTTACGTTATTTGCGGTTTTTTATTCCGTACTTGGTGGTATGACTAGCATAGTGTGGGCTGATGTTGTTCAGTATTCGATTATGACAATCTCTTCAGTTGCCATAGCAGTAATTGCGATGATAGCGCTTTCGGGGAATACCCTGGTAGTACCTCCCGGATGGGAGAATCCTTTTTTTGGCTGGAAACTCACTCTCGACTGGAACAGGATCATCCCTGAAGTGAATGATAAAATCGCCAGTGACGGTTATTCATTGTTTACCGTATTTTTTATGATGATGTTATTCAAAGGCATACTGGTAAGTATGGCCGGGCCGGCTCCGAATTATGACATGCAAAAAATACTTTCAACCAGGTCACCGGCTGAAGCTGCCAAAATGAGCGGTTTTGTTTCAGTAATTCTGATGCCGGTTCGTTATCTTATGATCTCCGGATTTGCTGTTCTCGGACTTCTTTTTTATGAAAAGCTTGACCTCATTGCAGGAGGAAGAATTGATTTTGAGCAGGTACTTCCATCCGCAATAAACGAATTTGTCCCGGTTGGCCTGCTTGGATTATTGCTCGCAGGTTTGCTCGCTGCATTCATGTCTACATTTGCCGGAACTCTGAATGCTGCTCAGGCTTATCTTGTAAATGACATCTATCTGAAATACATAAACCCGGAAGCCACGAACAAACAAATCAGTTTTTCCAACTACTCAACCGGAATCATTGTCGTTGTGATCAGTATTATTTTCGGAATTTTTGCCCTTGATGTGAACAGCATACTTCAATGGATCGTATCAGCGCTTTACGGAAGCTATGTAGCTTCCAACGTTTTAAAATGGTATTGGTGGCGATTCAATGGACATGGATTTTTCTGGGGAATGGTAGCAGGCATAGTTCCCGCACTGGTTTTTCCTTATGTATTTGCTGAAACTCTTGATTTGTATTATTTTCCTCTGATCCTTGTTGTATCAATTCTTGGATGTATCATTGGAACGTATACGGCACCTCCGACAGACGAACAAACCCTCAAAGACTTTTACCGGCAGGTAAGACCCTGGGGATTCTGGAAACCCATAAAAGCGCTGGTGGAAAAAGAAGATCCACAATTCAGTCCAAACAAGAACTTTGGCAGAGACATGCTGAATGTTATCCTTGGTACTGTAATCCAAACCAGTCTTGTAGCATTGCCTATCTATGTTGTCTTGATGAGAAAGAACTGGATCTTGTTTTTCGCCGGACTTATTATTATACTTGGTGCAATTATGAAAAAAACCTGGTGGGATAGATTAAAATCCATTGAAAATTAATAGATCATTAATACAAAATATTATGGAATCATTTGAAGATCAACTAAAAAAACTGAAGAACAGGTATGAATCAGTCATTAACAATCTCAACCAGCCAATGTTTGAGTCCAATGGCGTTATTCAACGATATAAATTTCCAATTCTTACAGCTAAACATATACCGATTCATTGGCGATATGACCTGAATCCCGAAACCAATCCCCTTCTGTTGGAACGAATAGGCATAAATGCAACTTTCAATGCTGGAGCAATAAAGATGAATAACAAGTATCTGCTTGTTGTACGAGTAGAGGCTGCTGACAGAAAATCATTCTTTGCAGTTGCTGAGAGTGAAAATGGGATCGGTAAATTTCGTTTCTGGGACAGACCCATAACTATGGCCGAAACAGAAGATCCGGATACCAATGTATATGATATGAGGCTTACGGAACACGAAGATGGTTGGATCTATGGATTATTTTGTACGGAACGTCATGACCCTGATGCACCGAAAGAAGACACCTCAGCTGCCGTAGCAAAATGCGGAATTGCGCGTACCAAAGATCTTTTAAGCTGGGAAAGGCTGCCTGATCTGATAAGCCATTCGGGGCAACAAAGAAATGTTGTTCTTCATCCTGAATTTGTCAATGGTAAGTATGCTTTATATACACGCCCCCAAGAGGGTTTTATTGATACAGGATCAGGAGGTGGCATTGGGTTTGGATTAACAGACAGCATGGAAAAAGCCGAAGTTCTGGAGGAACAAATCATCGATCCTAAAGTGTATCACACAATAACAGAAGTCAAAAACGGGCTTGGTCCTCCACCGGTTAAAACAGACAAAGGATGGTTGCAGCTGGCACATGGAGTCAGGAACACTGCTGCAGGTTTACGATATGTATTGTATGCTTTTTTGACCGATTTGAAAGATCCGTCAAAAGTCATCCACCGACCGGGTGGTTATTTGATGGCCCCGGACAAAGTGGAAAGAATAGGCGATGTTTCCAATGTATTGTTTTCGAACGGCTGGATCTGCGATGATGATGGTACTATTTATATCTACTATGCAAGTTCGGATACACGCATGCATGTTGCAACCACAAGTGTTGAAAAAATGATCGATTACTGTCAGAATACATCGGAAGATGGTTTGCGGTCTGCAAAAACGGTTGAAGCGATCAATACGCTTATTGATCATAATAAAAACTTATATTAACGTAAGTTCGAAATATAACTCGCAATAGATCAATTATTTAAAATGAACATCTTAGTGTATCTTTGAGTTTTAGTGTTTTAGTGGCATAATTTCTTATTACTTCCTGCCACAAAAACACCAAGACAATAAAGGTTGTCTAAAAAGAAAATAAAATGATTAATTCTGATACTTATATCGAACTCACATTATATTAAGCTTTATTTAAGTTCAAATCTGTTTTTGAATACGTAAACAGGGGATATGAATGGTCATTTAATGAGTATCAAATGATGAAAAATCACTCTATAATGTGACTTCTATGATTGTTTTAATCTGAATTATGATATATTTGTTGTTACAAAAACATAAATATTACTTACCGGAGTATATTTATTCGATTTCTGTGTTTTGAACATCTGAACATAATATCAGGAATTTCAGCATAAATTTGAATGAATTAAAACACAAAGGTGAAAAAATATTTATCCCGTAAATTCAAATTCACATGAGTACCTGGACTCTTTCATTTCATAATAATCAGATTACTTTTTTTGAACAATCAACAATATAAATTATCAAGTTTAACTAACCTATAATTATTAACAACCCACAACTATTATGAAAGAATCATTTAGTAAACAATTGAAAAATCTGTTTCTTATGAGTTTGATGATTTTCTGTACAAGTGCAATTTTTGCACAAAAGGGAATTATTAACGGTACGGTTACAGATGCGAATGGTGATCCAATCATTGGAGCCAATGTCTATATTGAAGGTACGACTCAAGGTACCGTTAGTGATATAGATGGAAAATTTTCTTTGCCGGACATAACTGCCGGCTCAGTTCAGCTTTCAGTAAGTTTTATTGGCTATCTGACCGAAACACAAACAATTACTGTAGATGACGGTGTAAGTGTCGAAGCCAATTTTATGCTTATTGAAGATCTCCAGCAACTCTCGGAAGTTGTAGTGATCGGGTATGGTGTTCAGAAAAAGAGTGACCTGACCGGTGCTGTAGCTTCTGTAAGCAGTGAGGATCTCAACAAAGTTCCTTCCCAGGATATTAGTCAGGCCTTACAGGGACGTGCTGCCGGTGTTTATGTCATGGGTAATACAGGTGCTCCTGGTGCTAATACTGACATCCAAATTCGAGGAACAACTTCTATCAACCGAACTACGCCATTATGGATAATTGATGGTGTTCCGGCCGACCCAAAATCTGTAAATCAAGCTGATGTTGAGTCAATTGAGATTCTGAAGGATGCATCGGCAGGTGCAATTTATGGATCAAATGCTGCAAATGGTGTAATTTTAGTGACTACAAAAAAAGGGAAAGCCGGTAAAAATCAGATCGACTTCAATGCATATTATGGAGTTCAACAGGTTTACAACTATGTTGATATTGCAGATGGTCCTCAGTTTGGAAGAGTTTTTACTGAATATGAGGCACTTCAGGGAATAGAAGATTTTTATTTTCCCAACCCTGATACCCTGCCAACTTTTGATTATCAAAAAAAGATCACTCAGACGGCTCCCATGCAAAGTTATGACCTGAGTGTATCCGGAGGAAATGAGAACTCTACCTATTTCATTGGCTTTGGTTTCATGAAACAAGAAGGTGTTGTAAAAAGAACTTCTTATGACCGTATGTCTTTCAGAGCAAACTCTGAACACAAAGGAAATAAGTGGCTGACTGTGGGTGAGAATTTTTCGTTCACACGTCAAAAATTTGTTGGGTTTCATGAATGGCAATATTTTAATGAATATGAAGGTCCAATTCTCCCTTCTGTAACATTTCATAACTTTGTGCCTGTGTATGTAAATCCTGACGGATCACCTGCTACAGAGAAAAACGATACAACTAACTGGAGTGGCGACCCCTTGTCAAATACTGTTAACCCGGTTGGTAGAGTTGATCTGAAAAATCAGGAATCTCAAACTTATCTTGCAAATGCAACGGCTTATTTAAAGATTCATCCTATAAAGGGTCTGGATTATGAGACCAGATTATCAGGAGGTTTCAAGTATACTGATGATGTAGAATTTACACCTGTATATTTTCTTACTCCAACAATCTTGAACAGTGATAGCAGGATTTACAGAGCTGCTTCACAGAATAAGAACTGGCTTTGGCAACATATACTTTCTTATAATACTACTCTTTTTGAAGATCATAATATCCTGGCAATGGTAGGTTATGAAGCAGGTTGGGGAAGATACGAAACCATGAATGCCGAGCGTATGAACCTGATCAATGAAACACCTGAAATGTGGTATTTTGATGCAAGTACAAATACTGAAGCCGTATCCCAATTTCCAAACGGTTATGCAAATGAAAGTAGTAGTTACTCTTATTTTGGCCGTTTGAACTATGATTTCAGAGGTATAGCGCTTGCTCAGTTTAATGTCAGGAAAGACTTTTCTTCAAAATTCGGACCCAAGAACCGTTCAGGTGTATTCCCATCGTTCTCTCTTGGTTATAAATTCAGCGAACATCTTCCCGATAATCCCATATTTAACTTCGGAAAAGTAAGATATGGATGGGGAAAAGTAGGAAACAATGCGATAGATGATTACGCTTATTATGCTACTATTGGAACAGCTCCGGTTTTTATGTATGCATTTGATAATGGTACATCACCAATTGTAGGAGCAGCACCTGATAAGCTGGCCAATCCTCAGATTGGATGGGAAGCTGTGGTTACAAGTAATTTAGGAATTGATATTGGCATGTTTAATAACAGATTATTCCTCACTGCAGATTATTTTGTAAGACGCAATGATGGTATGCTGATGGAAAAACAAGCTCCTTGGTATTATGGTTATGTTGTAAGAGATCCTGCCCAGGAAGGAGGGGTTGCAAATCCGATCATGAATATTGGTGAGTTGAAAAACAGTGGTATTGAAGTGAGTGCTTCCTGGAAAGACAATATTGGAAAATTTGGATACGGAATAAATGTAAACTTCACATATGTAAAAACAGAAGCTGTTGACTTGCCTGATACACTCAAAGAAGGTGGAACCAAAGGTGTTGGAGGAACATTAACACAGACTATGACCGGCCAGCCTATTGGTGAGTATTACGGATATCAGACCGATGGTTTGTTTACCATGGATGATATTGAAAGAGATGCTAACGGAGATCCTGTACTCACACCCAGAGGTACTTACATTGTTGTGAATCAGCCTTATATTATTAATGAAGAAGGAGAAACAGAATATGCCCAGCCAAGAGCTCAACCCGGAGATTTTCGTTTTGTAGACGCTAACGGCGATGGCATGGTAAATCTTGATGATTACGTACCAATTGGGAATCCCAATCCAAAATATTTACTCGGTGTAACTATTGATCTGGAATACGGATGGTTTGATCTGTCAATGTTCTGGCAAGGTGCCTTCGGGCATAAAATCTGTAACACACAGAAATATTACCTGTACAATTTTGACGGTCAATATAACGTAGCCCCGGATTATGTAGATAACCATTATCGTCATGAAATTCTGGATGGAGAAGGAAACGTATTGTTCCCGGCTAATTATAATGCAACTTACCCAAGGTTAGATCCTTCGAATGCAAATGAAAACTTCACCAGGTTTTCTGATTTCTATATGGAAAATGGATCTTATCTTAGACTTAAAAACCTTCAGATTGGTATGACCTTGCCAAAGGAATGGACAACTGTGGCAGGTATTGAACGATTAAGAATTTATTTCAGCGCTACAAACCTGATTACGTTCACTAAATACTCAGGATTTGATCCGGAAATTGGTTCAAACAAAGATCCAAATTCAACAGATCAAAGAGAGGCTATATTGGTTAGAGGACTTGATAAAGGAGTTTACCCTCCATCTAGATTGTTCTCTGCCGGAATCAATTTAACCTTTTAAATACCAACTCTAAATACTTTAATAAAATGAAAAAATTTAGCGTAAAATATATAAGCCTGATCGCAATCCTGATATTTTTACTAAGCTGTAGTGAAGATTTCCTTGAAAGAAAACCGATTGCACAGGATACTGAAGAATCTTACTATGATGATTTTTCCAGTTTAAATACGACTGCTACTGCTGCCTACGGAATGCTTTGTTCCAGGGATATTTACGATATCTTTTATCTTTTTGCCCATGGAGGTGTTGGATCTGACGATGTGGAATGCGGAGGTGAAAATACCGGTGACTGGCCTGAAATACAGAATGTGGACAGAATGATATACGGGCATGCCGATGAATACATTTTCAACACCTACGCTTATTTCTATAAAGGAATAAGGATAGCTAATGATTTTATTTTTAAAGCTATTGAATTGTATGGTGAAGATCCAAACGAATATCCTGCGAACATAAAAAGTGATTTGCAACAGCGGATGGCTGAAATGAAATTCTTAAGAGCTCTTTGGCATTTTATGTTAACTCAAACATACGGTGGTGTTTCAATTGCTATTGAAAAAGCTGACCCTGCTGCCCTGGTTCCTGCAAGAAATACCATTAAGGAAGTATATGAAGTCATTGAACTGGACTTAAAAGATGCAATACCTTATCTCAAAGAAAAAAGCCAGCTCGGTTCTGGCGAAGTCGGACGTGCATCCAAAGGTGCTGCCAGGGCTTTACTTGCAAAAGTATTACTCTATGAATCATCTTATGCAGAAAACTACGGACAGGATGATAACAAATTCGGAGCTGTTGAACAACGTTACGATGAAGCACTTCAATATGCAGAAGAAGTCATTAGCTCCGGCGAGTATGAACTTGTAGGTATCAATGGTGAACGCTATGATTCATGGAGAGATTCCACATCTTATGGTGGTTACAATGGCAATGGCGTTGGAGGTTACAGATGGATCTTTACTCTTGATGGCGATAATTCTTTAGAAGGTGTCTGGGAGATACAAAATGTTATTGACCTGGCCGGTTGGACAGAATCCAGAGGCTCATACTGGACAACCTACACAACTATACGATATATGTTCGACACTCTTGGCAATTCAACAATTGCTGGTGGCTGGAGCTTTAATCTTCCAACCTCATACCTTATAGATGCGTTCGGAAATAATGATTCAAGGGAATCCGGGCTCAATTCAACTCCTGTCGAATCCAGGCTTGATCCTCGATTTCAGACTTCTATCGGTGAACCCGGAGATACTCTTAAAATGTATACTATCTCTCAGGGTGATCGTTGGTATGAAATGGATTTTGTTAACCTGCCAACAAACACTATCAGCAGGAAATATGAATGCTCACCTTATGAATTCTGGAGAAAGAAGACAAACGATAATGAAGGCCCGATGAACCTCCGACAAATACGATATGCCGATGTTATTCTTATGGCTGCAGAAGCTGCTATTAAAAGTGGCAATACAACAGCTGCTTTGGATTATGTGAACATGGTGAGGACACGTGCACGTAACTCCGGAAACACCGGGTATCCTCAAGATCTTACGACAATTTCCTTCGAAGACATTGTTCATGAACGTCGTCTTGAACTGGCTATGGAAGGTCATCGTTTTTTTGATCTTGTGAGATGGGGACTGGCCGATGATTTTATTTCCGGTATTTCACTTGATGTATATCCAGGGTTTACAGTTCAATTTGAAGTTGGAAAACATGAATTCTTCCCTATACCATTAACTGAAATTCAGTTGAGCGGGGGTGCACTTCAACAATATCCAGCATGGCAATAGAACCAAATCCTTTATTATCCATATAACCCGGGTGCCCTGTTTTATTATGGGCACCTTTTTTTTATCGTTGCCCGACAGATGGATGTCTTTCTTCATATTATTTGTTCTTGCTGAACTCTCATTCTGATCGTATCAAAACAAATTGATAAATTGAATTGACATTTTGATACCAGTTTTCATAAATATCAATTAGATTTGAATTCATCCAAATGGTTATTTACAAAATGAAAGAACAAAACAAGCTCAATTACTTTGTGGAATTTGCCAACCGACAACTTTTTACCTATATAATGCCCTTCTGGAGAAAAGATGCTGTTGATAATGAACAGGGAGGATTTTATGCACATATCAATCACGATATGAGTATTGATTACAACGCTGTAAAAGGATTGATCCTCAATGCACGTATACTCTGGACATTTTCAGCAGTGTACAGAGCTTTTAAAAATGAACAGGATAAAATACTGGCTCAACGGGCATACAATTATATTAAATCCTTTTTTTACGATACAACATATGGAGGTTACTTCTGGTCTCTACATCAGGACGGATCTCCTGCCGAAACAAAAAAACAAATTTATGCCCAGGCATTTACAATATATGCTCTGAGTGAATATTATAAAATAACAGATGATTCGAATGTACTGAAAGAAGCCATTGAAATATTTCACCTGATCGAAAGAAATTCATTCGACACAAAAAAGAACGGATATATTGAAGCCTGTACACAAGAATGGAAAGAAATCAGTGATCTGAGACTCAGTCCGAAGGACATGAACGAGAAAAAATCGATGAATACACATCTTCATGTTCTTGAGGCTTATACAAATCTTTATACTGCCTGGAAAGATCCTCTCCTGAAAAAACAACTGGAAAATCTGATCGAAATTTTTCTTCAACATATTATAAATCCCCGCGATAACCATCTTGAATTGTTTTTTGATGAAGACTGGAACAGCAAAAGCACGTTATTTTCCTATGGACATGATATTGAAGCAAGCTGGTTATTGCATGAAGCTGCACTGGTAACAAAAAATAAAGACCTGATCAGGACAGTTGAAGAGGCCAGCATAAATATTGCTAAGGCAGCCGAACTGGGGATTTACCGGAACAAAGCACTTTTATATGAAGATGACAGATCGGGCAAACATAAAGATCATGAATTTGAGTGGTGGGCACAGGCCGAAGCCATTGTCGGTTTTTTAAATGTTTTTGTTATTACCGGCCAGAATCATTATCTTGATTATGCATTTTCCATTGCTCATTTTATTGAAGAGCATATTGTAGATAAAAAAAACGGAGAATGGTTTTTCCGTGTTGATCTGAAAGGAAAACCAATAAAAAGTCATGAAAAAGCTGGATTCTGGAAATGTCCTTATCACAATGCCAGAGCTTGTCTTGAAATACTGCACAGAATAAAAATACTTAAATCATAGAACCTACGAAAATGAAAAAAATTGAGTTCGTCTACATTGCTTTAATCATAGTGACTGCAACACTTATGCACTCCTGTAATAAAATGAATACTTACGATGTAAAAACAATCATCAATTTAAACAAGGACTGGAATTTTCTAATGAAAGGAGACACCTCCTGGTTACCCGCTGAAGTACCCGGTTGCGTTCATACTGATCTGTTGAACAACCATAAAATCAATGACCCGTTCTACAGGAACAATGAAAAAGATCTGCAGTGGATCGATAAGGAAGACTGGATTTACTCATGCAAATTTGAACTTGATCAGAACCAGATCAATAAGAAACAAATCTACCTTTTATTTGAAGGTCTTGATACCTATGCAAAAGTATTCCTGAATGACCAGTTAATCCTCGAAACTAACAATATGTTCCGGACATGGCGCAAAGATGTCAAAGAGTATTTGGTTGAAGGTAAAAATCATCTTAGAATCGAATTCCATTCCGCCATTGATATTGGCCTGGAAAAACTAAATAAACTAGGTTACGGACTTCCTGCAGTAAATGATCAATCTGAAATCGGAGGTCTGGAAAATAAGAAAGTAAGTGTTTTCACAAGAAAGGCCCCCTATCATTTTGGATGGGACTGGGGACCAAGATTTGTTACTTCAGGTATATGGCGACCTGTAAAACTTATTCTGACAAATCATTCCGAAATACAAAACGTTCATTTTAAACAGGTATACATTTCAAAGAAAGAAGCTAACATTGATGCCCTGGTGATAGTTCATGCCACCAAACAGGGCAGATATAAAATAGACATCGAATCCGGTAACAACCATAAATCGCTTATTACTTCATCCTTTAGATTTGAAGAAGGGATTCATGAAGTTTTGATGCCATTTCTGATTGAAGATCCTGAATTGTGGTGGCCAAATGGAATGGGCAAACAAAATCTGTATACATTTAAGACAATTCTCTCAAAAAATGATACCATAATTGATACTCTATCCTATAAAATAGGTTTGCGTGAAATTGAACTTGTCAGAGAGCCTGATTCCCTTGGTAAAAGCTTCTATTTCAGAGTAAATGGTAAAAATGTCTTTGCCAAGGGAGCAAATTATATCCCAAATGACAATTTTCTCAACAGGGTTACTAAAGACAAATACGAAAATATAATCAGTTCTGCTGCAGAAGCTAACATGAACATGATACGTGTATGGGGTGGTGGAATTTATGAAAATGATATTTTCTACGACCTGTGTGATAAATATGGACTCATGGTTTGGCAGGATTTTATGTTTGCCTGCAGCATGTATCCCGGAGATGATGATTTTCTGGAGAATGCAAAACAGGAGGTTATTGACAATGTCAAACGATTACGGAATCATGCTTCCCTGGCACTCTGGTGCGGAAACAACGAGATAGATGTCGCATGGTGTGAAGGAGTTCCTGGTTGTGGCTGGCATTGGAAAGAAAAATATTCGGAAAAACAACGAAAAGAGATCTGGCATAATTACGATACTCTTTTTCATAAAATACTACCCAAAGTAGTTGAACTTTATGATGGTATTCTTGTATATTGGCCTTCCTCTCCACAGGCAGACTGGGGTGTTCATGCAAACTATGAAAGTACTTCAGGCGATCAGCACTTCTGGGGTGTATGGCACGGAAAATTACCATTCAGCGCATTTTACAGTCATGTGGGACGATTTATGAGTGAATATGGATTTCAATCCTTCCCTTCAATGACCAGTATTAAAAAGTTTACAAAACCTGAAGATTGGGAGGTGAAATCAGATGTGATGCTTTCACACCAACGAAGTGGAAAAGGCAATGCATTGATTGTGAAATATATGGAAGACCTGTATCCTGTACCGGAAGAATTTGATAAACTTTTGTATCTCGGTCAGGTATTGCAGGCTGAAGGTATTAAGCAGGCAATACATGCTCATAGAGCACACAAGCCCTATTGCATGGGTACCTTATATTGGCAATTGAATGATTGCTGGCCTGCAGCATCGTGGTCAAGTATTGATTATTATACTTCATGGAAAGCTTTGCATTATTATGTAAAAAAAGCTTATCAACCCGTTATCATTGCTTTCATCCCGGATAATAAAAATGTCATCATTTCAGTGAGTAATGACAATTATGAAAAAGAGGCTGTTACACTTAACTATAGAATCAGAAACTTCAAAGGAAAAATTCTTGAAGAGAACACAGTTGAATCAGAACTTAACCCGGAAAAATCAATAATTGCGGTGACCATTGATAAGAAGTCCATTGCTGATCATTTTAGCTTACGGGATATTTTTCTCGAAGCCCGATTGCTTAAGAATAACAAAATCATTGCGCAAGAATTGTATTTTTTTGAAGTGCCAAAGAATTTGAACTTGCCAAAATCCAAAATTGATTGTGATGTTAATAAGAGAGGAGAAACCATTCATGTTGAATTGAAAAGCAATGAACTGGTCTGTAATCTTTTCCTGTATTATGAAGATGAGGATATACATTTCTCAGATAATTATTTTAACCTGCTGCCCGGTGAAAAAGCAGTTGTTAGTTGCTTCGTAAACAAAGATTCAGGATTTGATGAGAAAAAACTGAAAATGATTTCGCTCAATGATATCTTAAATCCTTAACTGAATTTCTCTATGAAAACTTTTACCAAAGTATTGCCTGTATTTGTAGCTTTTTACTGCATGGGGTTTATAGATATAGTTGGTACAGCGGTTAATCTTGCCTCAATTGATTTCGAGCTAAGTGCAACCACCATGCAGTTTTTGGCTTTCATGATTTTTATTTGGTTTTTTGTCTTTTCCATCCCGACAGGTATTGTGCAGGATCGTCTGGGAAAGAAAAATGTGGTGGTTTTTGCCCTGTTTGTAACTATGCTGGCTATGATTGTACCTTTTATTGTGTATAACTTTGCTGTTCTGATCCTGGCATTTACGCTTCTGGGAATTGGCAATACAATTATCCAGGTGTCGCTGAATCCATTACTGTATGATGTATCCTCTCAAGGCAGTTATTCAAGCAATATGTCGCTTTCACAATTTATTAAATCGGTAGCTGCCTTCTTTGGTCCGCTAATTACAGTGTTCTTTGCAAACCGTCTGGGTGACTGGCGATATATTTTCCTCTTTTACGGGGCGCTCTCAGTTCTTTCGATGGTTTGGCTTTATTTTACCCCGATTACCGAGAAAAAAAGATCAGATAATCCGGCCAGGTTTGGACAATGTCTGAAGCTGCTGGGCAACGGATATGTATTATCCATGGTAATAGGAATATTTATTGTGGTAGGACTCGATGTAGGCATGAATACCGGTGTCCCGGGATTTCTCGAACGGCATGGATTGAGCAGTGATCAGGCAGTAAAAGGAATAAGTATTTACATTTTTGCCTTAATGGCATCCCGTTTTCTGGGAGCTATTATTCTGAAAAAGCTCAATGCCCGTGTATTTCTTTTCTTTTCAACCATCATAACACTAACAGGGTTGGTTGTGTTGATTTTCGACATTGAACAGTTGGTGACCAAGATAGCCATATTACTTATCGGACTTGGATCGGCAAACATCTTCCCTCTGATATTTTCCATGAGTGTTGAGAAAATGCCTGAACGTTCGAATGAAATATCAGGCCTAATGATTATGGCCATTTCAGGAGGTGCTGTATTTCCTTTCCTGATGGGAATAATCATCGATAGCATAAGCCTTAAAGTAAGTATAATTTTTCTTTTGCTGATTAGTCTGTATCTCGGATTTTTAAGTATAATGAATTTATTTGCAAAAAATCATAAATAATACCTGAGAACAATTTTCTTTATTTAAAGAATTAAAATAGAAAAGGTGCTTTTATGAAGCACCTTTTCTTTCACCTTAACAATTTTTCTGTTTCCAGAATTTAATTCATCATATTTTAATTATCATAGTATAATTCAAACTCGAAAGGATGAGGGCGCAGCGCCATCTCTGCCAGTTCGTTTTCACGCTTGTAATTAATATAGGATAAAATTAAACTATCCGTGAAAACGCCACCTTTCAACAGAAATGCATTATCATTTTCAAGAGCCAGCAAGGATTCGGCAAGTGAACCTGGTACCGATTTGATTTTCTTATATTCTTCAGGCGCTAAAGCATAGATGTTTTTATCAAGAGGTTCGCCCGGATCAATTTTATTTTCAATACCATCCATAACTGCCATAAGAATAGCGGTAAACATCAGGTATCCATTACATGTCGGATCAGGGCAACGGAATTCAAAACGCTTGGCTTTTGGATTTTCTGAATACATAGGTATACGGACAGCGGCGGATCGGTTACGAGCAGAGTATACTAAATTAACCGGGGCTTCAAAACCGGGAACCAATCTTCTGTATGAATTGGAAGTAGGCGCTGCAAATGCTAAAATTGCAGAAGCATGTTTCAGTACTCCACCTATTCCCCAAAGAGCTTCTTGAGATACTCCAGCATACTTATTGCCGGCAAAAATATTTTTGTTGCCTTTCCATATGGAAAAATGCGTATGCATACCGCTACCATTATCTTCAAATACTGGTTTGGGCATAAAGGTTACTGTTTTACCATGTTTCTTAGCCACGTTTTTAATAATATACTTATACCACATAAACTGGTCAGCCATTTTTGTCAGTTCAGCATATTGCATATCGATTTCAGCCTGGCCGGCAGTAGCCACTTCATGATGATGAGCTTCTACAATAATTCCTAAAGCTCTCATTGTGTTTACCATCTCACTTCTAAGATCGTGAAAAGTGTCAGTTGGACTAACAGGAAAATATCCTCCTTTGTAGCTAGGTTTGTATCCTAAGTTAGGTTCTTCAATGCGGTTTGTATTCCAGGCTCCTTCTACTGAATCAATCTGATAGAAACCCATGTTTTGTGTTTGCTGATAACGAATTTCGTCAAAAATAAAAAATTCCGGTTCAGGACCAATATAAGCAGTATCCCCGATACCTGATTTCTTAAGATAATCTACTCCCTTTTGTGCTACATAGCGCGGATCTTTTTCATATTTTTCCTTTGTTACCGGATCAACGATACTCGCTATTAAGCTAACTGTTGGTTCTTCGAAAAACGGATCAATGACTGCTGTATCGGGATCAGGAATGGCCAGCATATCAGATGATTCAATTCCCTGCCATCCCCTGATTGATGAACCGTCAAACCCCAAACCCTCTGTAAAAATACTATCATCCAATGCGTCTATTGGATAAGAACAGTGCTGCCATGTACCTAAAAGATCAACAAATTTCAGGTCCATCATCTCAGCCCCTTGTTTCTTTGCAAATTCGAAAAAATCTTTTGGACTCATACTACATAAATTTAGAAGTTATACAAGATTACTGTGGTGCAATTATTACTTATGTCTACATTTTGTATTTTATAGGGTTTCCTTTAAAAAAAGTTATAATATATTTTTTACCCCCCTGAAATAATAGGTCTTATTGACAAAAATATTAAAAAAAAATAAAATATAGCATTAAAAGTTATAAATTTTAAATTTTAACCCTTTTTTTTTAATAGTCTTAAAGGAATTCATGCCATTATTTTATTTTTTATATTATATTTGCCTCCCATCTAGAAAAATTCATCAATCATTAACTTATAATAGCTCTATTATGAAAGCAAAACTTGAATACATTTGGCTGGATGGTTACAAGCCAACACAGACCATGCGCAGCAAAACGCTGGTTGTCTCAGATTTTAATGGTAAACTTGATGGTTGCCCGATATGGTCATTCGATGGATCATCCACAAAACAAGCTGCTGGTAACAATTCCGATTGTTTATTGAAACCGGCTGCACTGTTTCCCGATCCTGCCAGAAAAGACGGATGGTTTGTTATGACAGAAGTATTGAATGCCGACGGTACTCCACATCCTTCAAACGGAAGGGCGACAATTGATGATGACGATGATGATTTTTGGTTTGGTTTTGAACAGGAGTATGTTTTATGGGATCTTGACCATCATACACCGCTTGGGTTCCCTGCCCCGGGATATTTTCCTCCTCCACAGGGACCTTTTTATTGTTCTGTGGGTGCCGAGTACAATATTGGCAGAAACATCGTGGAAGAACATCTTGATAATTGTATACATGCCGGCATTAATATTGAAGGTATAAATGCTGAAGTCATGAAAGGACAGTGGGAGTACCAGATCTTTGCAAAAGGAGCAAAAGCAGCCGGCGATCAAACATGGGTTGCCCGCTATATTGCAGAGCGAGTTGGAGAAAAATACGGTGTTCGTATAAATCTCCATCCAAAACCGGTAGAAGGCGACTGGAATGGTTCAGGCATGCATGCCAATTTTTCTAACGGAGCGATGAGAAATGCCGGGAATAAAGAGACTTTCGAGAAAATCTGTAAGGAATTTGAAAAACATATACCGGAACATATTGTTGTTTATGGAGCCGATAATGACAAAAGACTTACAGGCCTTCATGAAACTCAATCGATAGACAGGTTTAGCTACGGAGTTTCTGACAGAGGTGCTTCAATCCGTATTCCTGTCAGTACGGTTGAAAACGGATGGATGGGAAGACTGGAAGACAGGAGACCAGCTTCAAATGCTGATCCGTATAAAGTGGCTTCAATAATTATTAAGACTACAAAGAAAGCCTTAAAATGAGCAGGAAAACTCCTCTCAAAATACAAAGAGGCTGCTGACTGGCAGCCTCTTTTTTTTATCTGCTGAACAGCAATTCACGATATTTTGGCAAAGGCCAGATCTCATTATCCACAATCTGCTCAAGTTTATCAATATGATAACGAATATCCTCGATAAAAGGAAGGACAGTTATAGAATACTGATTTGCCTTTTCTCTGGCATTGCTGATAACATTTGCCTTTTTTCGCGCTTCAATCATTTCATTCACCTTAGCTTTTATTGCTGAAATATGTTCGGAAATTGTTATTACCAATTCCTTTCTGGCAACTGATAAATTCTGAAATTCACTTTGGCTGAATGTTTCTTTTAATCCTCTTATATTATTCATCAATTGAGTCTGGTAATCAATTGCAATAGGAACAATCTGGCTTAAAGCAATATCTCCAATCACTCTTGATTCTATCTGAATTTTCTTGGCGAAATTGTCATACCGCACTTCTGTCCGCCCTTCAAGTTCCTTCTCATTCAATACTTTTTGTGACTTAAACAACCGTTTTGATTTTGTTGAGAGATACGCATCAAGTGACTCAATGACACTGGTAACATTAGTAAGACCTCTCTTTCCGGCTTCTTTTTGCCATTCTTCGCTATAACTGTTCCCCTCAAAACGTACATTTTTTGAGTCAATTATATATTTTCTTATCACCTGAAATATTGCCTCATCTTTCTTAACTCCTTTATTTATCAATTCATCTGCATCCTTTTTGAACTGAACCAGTTGCTGAGCAACAGCAGTATTTAACACAGTCATAGGGGCAGCGCAATTCACGGAAGCACCTACAGCTCTGAATTCAAAACGGTTGCCTGTGAAAGCAAATGGAGAAGTACGATTTCTGTCTGTATTATCAAGTAATATTTCAGGGATTTTACCAACATCTAATTTTAGTTCTGTTTTTTCATCAGGCGTCATTTTTTTAGTTGTGACCCTAACTTCCAGTTCATCGAGCATGCCGGAAATTTTATTGCCAATAAACACAGACATGATCATAGGCGGAGCTTCATTTCCTCCCAATCTTAATGCATTCCCTGCCGACACAATACTCGCTCTTAACAAATCCTGATGAGTGTATACTGCTTTTAAGGTGCAAACCAAAAAACTTAAAAATTGCATGTTTGTTTTTGGTTTATTTCCGGGTGATAAAAGATTCACGCCAGTATTAGTCATCAGCGACCAGTTGTTGTGTTTTCCTGATCCATTGATCCCTTTATAAGGCTTTTCATGGAACAATACGATAAAATGATGACGCCTTGCTATTCTTTTCATAATATCCATCAAAAGAATATTATGATCAACTGCAAGACTGCACTCTTCAAATACCGGAGCTGCCTCGTATTGATTAGGTGCAACCTCATTGTGCCTGGTACGCAAAGGTATACCCAGTTTATAGGCTTCGATCTCAAACTCTTTCATGAACCCGCTAACACGCTCAGGAATAGAAGAAAAATAATGATCATCAAGTTGCTGATCTTTTTCTGATGCATGACCCACCAGTGTATGGTCAGTCATTACAAGATCAGGCCTGGCAAAATAAAGTGCCTCATCGACCAGGAAATATTCCTGTTCAACTCCTAATGTTGCATAGACTTTTGTAACATTCTTATCAAAATATTCACAAATATCCACAGAGGCTTTATCAATGGCTGCAAGTGCTTTCAGCAAAGGGGTTTTATGGTCAAGAGCTTCACCCGTATAGGATACAAATACCGTGGGTATGCTTAATGTATTTGCAACAATATACGCCGGAGAAGAGGGATCCCAGGCTGTATAGCCTCTTGCTTCAAAAGTATTACGAATACCTCCGCTTGGAAAACTGCTTGCATCAGGTTCCTGTTGTGCCAGATGTTGTCCTGAAAATTTCTCAACCACTCCGCCAAATTCCGTATATTCAATAAATGCATCATGTTTCTCAGCCGTGCCATCAGTGAGCGGATGAAACCAGTGTGAAAAATGCGTTGCTCCCATTTCAAGTCCCCATGATTTCATGCCGGAAGCAACTTTATCAGCAAGTTTTCTGTCAATTGTATGTCCCTTTTCAATACACTCTATCACCCCCTCATATGCTTCCTGTGATAAGTAGCGTTGCATTTTTTCCTTATCAAAAACATTTACTCCGAAATAATCGGATGTTTTCTTTGAAGGAGCCTCTTTATGTATTGGTTTTCTGCTATTTGCATTATGAAGTGCCTGAAATCTGATAATAGCCATAATGGTTGATTTTAATGTATGAGTATTTTATCGGCAAATATAGCTTATTATCATATTTAACCCCTATTATTTGACCAACAGTTCACAAAAAATAACAATATTTCAATACCCCCCCTAAAAATAGAATAACTCACATTTGCTTTTTAAATTCCGTATAGAAATGATAAAACCATGGAATTGTCTCTATCCCTTTATAAAAATTATTCAGCGGGAAATTCTCATTTGGAGAGTGTATTGCATCAGTTTCAAGACCAAAACCAAGAAGAACAGCCTTTATTTCTAATATTTTTTCAAAATCTGTAATAATCGGAATACTTCCCCCACTGCGAACCGGCAGCGCCTTTTTCCCTAATGTTTTTTCCATAGCCATAACAGCTGCTTGCACTTCAAAGGAATTCCATGGAACAACATATGCATTGCCTCCATGTAAAACTTTAACATCTACACTTATACCCGGTATATTGAGACCAAGAAGATAGTTTTTAAAACTATTTTCTATTTCCCTGGGATTCTGATCCGGAACGAGCCGCATTGAAATTTTGGCTGAAGCTTTTGCCGGAAGAATAGTTTTTGCTCCTTCATCAATATACCCTCCCCAGATTCCACAAACATCAAGTGTTGGTCTGATTCCCAAACGATCAATAATACTGAACTCTTTTTCGCCAAAAAAATCAGATATACCAATGTTGTTTTTCAATGCCTCTTCATCAATCGGGACATTGTTTAAAAGTGTCCGTTCCTCCGTATCAACTTCCTTTACCGAATCATAAAATCCCGGAATGGTAATTCTCCCATCCTTATCTATGAATCCTGAAACAATATCAGCCAGAACATTTGCAGGATTATGAACTGTTCCTCCATACAATCCGGAATGCAGATCTCGTTTTGGCCCTGTTACGATTATTTCAAAGTATACCAAACCGCGAAGGCCAATAGTCAGGGTCGGATTATTTAAAGAAAGTATAGTCGTATCAGACACAAGGATAACATCGGCCGAAAGAAGTCGGACATTTTGTTTACAAAAAGTTATTATCGCCGAAGAACCAATTTCTTCCTCCCCTTCAATGAGAAACTTCACATTGCACGGGAGTTTTTTTTCCGCAATCAGGTATTCAAATGCTTTTAACTGCATGAACAATTGGCCTTTATCATCGTCTGCCCCTCTTGCATAAATCTTTTCATCCCTGATTACCGGAACAAAAGGCTCAGATTCCCACTCATCCAGCGGATCAGGAGGCTGTACATCATAATGACCATAAACCAGTATTGTTGGTAAAGAAGCATGAATTATTTTTTCTGCATAAACGATAGGCCACCCCTGAGTCAACATGATTTCACTTCTGTCAGCACCTGATTTTAACAAATTATCTCTGATATATTCGCATGCTGCCATCATAACATGACCATTTTCTTTATTTGCACTTACAGAAGGAATTCGTATCAATCCAAAGAGCTCATCCAGAAATCTTTCTTTATGTTTTTCTATATAATCCGCAATAGTATCCATTTTCCATACATTGTATTCGAATTTAGCAAAATCATTACCAAAAATAGCCCAATGTTCTGTGTATTCTTCATAATCATCTGTACTATTTCTATTAGAGAATAAAAATTTCTATTTTTATTTTGCTTAATTTCCACTCATGAATCGTACACTCAAGAGTACCATATTAATATTGTTTGTAATCATATTTCTACCCACAATAATTTTTTCCATCTATGAAATTGGCTCACTTCGTAGCAATGAAAAAGTTATTGAAAACATTTATAATAACCAGCTGGATGCAATATTATATTCTGTAAATCAATACTCTGAAGATGTTATCAGCAGTTGGGCTAACAGACTGGAGTTGATTCTCAGTTCAAAAAAGAACAACAAAACTGAAGCCTTGCTGGATTTTATTCATACTACATCTTCCGTAAGCAAAGTGATGCAATTTAACTCAGACAATCAAATCGTTCTGTCGGTTCCCCCGATTTTAAGCAGTTCTTCTTTTGGCAAATCGATGCAAGCGCTATTGATTAAAAATGATTCCGTATTAAAGAACTTAAATACTTATTTGCAAGGTGGCTATAGAAAACTGGAAACTTTCACATTGAATGACACGACCGATCAATTGGTTGTGTTTGCATTTCAACAGGACAATGATTTTTTATACAATGCCATTGTCTTTAATCCGGTAAGATTTATCAACGAAGTCCTGGACCCTAAAATTCAGGAAATAGCTCAGAATGAATTTGCAATTTCTGCATTTTTTGAAGAAAGTGATTCAATTATTTATTCCTCTGATAAACAATTTCAAATGACAGAAGTAAGCCAGAAAAAAAGATTCTGGCTTATGCCTCACTATAGTCTTGGAATTGAACTAAAGAACGTAACGATTAATGATCTGGTCAAGTCAAGATCCAAGAAAGATTTAATCCTTATCGGTATTGTTGATTTTGGTCTTATACTCGGATTATGGCTTATATTCAGAAATGTAAAAAAACATTTGGAGCTTTCACAATTAAAGTCTGATTTTGTATCAAATGTTTCGCATGAAATCAGAACTCCTCTGGCTCTTATCAGCATGTATATTGAAACCCTTGAACTTGGACGTATTGAATCAAAGGAGAAAGTGAAAGAGTATTATACTATTATTTTTCAGGAAACACAACGCTTATCTGGTATTGTAAATAAAATACTGAATTTTTCACAAATAGAAAGTGGGAAAAAAGTATATAAGTTTTCATCGGTGAACATCAATGATATTGTACTTGATGTAGTGAAAACCTTCAATTACAATCTTGAAGTCCAGGGATTTAAATATAAAACCCATTGTTCAGCAAAATTACCTGAAATTCAAGTGGATGCAGATGCTGTTACGGATGTCCTTATCAACATTATTGACAATGCCATGAAATACAGTATGGATGAGAAATATATTGAAATTACCACCACTTTTGATAAATCCTGGGCTTATATTAATATATCTGATAAAGGAATTGGTATTTCAGAAAAAGAATTAAAACATATTTTTGATAAATTTTATAGAGTAACCGAAAAAAATCTTGCTCTAAAAGCAAAAGGGTCAGGTCTGGGTCTCACAATTGTAAAACATATTATGGATTCACACGGTGGTAAAATTGAGGTAAAAAGCAAGAAAGGTGAAGGAACAGTCTTTAAATTATTATTTCCGATTCAATAAATTCTTACGTCATGATAAAAATTCTGATTGTAGAAGATGAAAAACATATGCTTCAAGGGCTAAAAGATAATCTTGAATTTGAAGGATACGAAATTGATGTTGCCGGTGAAGGAAAAACAGGTTTGGATAAAATACTCAATAACACGTATAATTTAATTCTGCTGGATGTTATGTTACCCGAAATTTCAGGTTTTGATATTTGCAAAACAGCACGGAAAGAAGATATAGCAACTCCCATTATTCTCCTAACCGCCAAAGGAGAAGAAATTGATAAAGTTCTAGGACTTGAACTTGGAGCAGATGATTATATAACCAAACCATTTAGCCTGAGAGAACTTCTTGCGAGAATAAAAGCTATATTGCGCAGAACCGAGAAACCACAAACCAATGCAGATCAAGATCGGCTGGTTAAAATCGGAAAGTTATCCGTAAATTTTAAAAATTTTGAATCTTTCAGTAATAACAAACCGGTAAAAATGTCTCATAAAGAGTTTGAAATACTGCATTATCTTTATACACATGCAAATACGACTGTACACCGTGATGATCTTATGAGTGAAGTATGGGGAATAAATTATGAAATTACCACCCGTACCGTAGATAATTTTATTTTGAAACTCAGGCAAAAAATTGAATCTGATCCAAATCATCTGAAAATTATTCTGACAGTCCATGGTGTTGGATACAAGATGCTGATATAAATAGACTATCAGGTAGCTGTAGGTAGAAAAATTTGAAACGTGCTTCCTTTTTCTAGTTTGCTTTCAACAAATATTTTTCCTTTGTTCTTTTCAATGTATTCCTTACATAAAATCAAACCAAGACCTGTTCCAAGTTCACCTGAAGTACCTTCTCTTAAAAAATGTCCATCAATTTCAAACAACTTTGTTTTATCTTCTTCGGAAATACCAATGCCATTGTCCTTAACTTCCAATAAAACCTTATTTTCTTCTTTTCTTAAGCTTATGATTACTTTCCCTTTTTCATTTGTGAATTTAACTGCGTTTGTCAATAAATTACGAATCACTGTATTTACCATATTTCTGTCTGCAAATACATACAACTTTCCATCATTTTCAAAGCGAATATCAATATTCTTTTTGTTGTACATCTCTTTCAATAATTCAATGTTTTCCTCAATAAGATCATTGATTGGAAATGCTACAGGAGCAAATTTTACACGATTTGTTTGTGATCTTGCCCAATGAAGTAAATTCTCCAACAGATTGTATACATTTTCCGATGAATCATGAATCGCTTTAGAGAAAGAACGTCTTTTGTCTTCACTCAAACGGTCATAATTTTTATCCAGGAGTTCTGCAAATCCAAGAATTGTATTAAAAGGATTTTTTAAATCGTGTGCAATTATGGAAAAGAATTTATCTTTTGTTAAATTCAATTCTTCTAGATTTTCATTTACTCTTTCCAACTCTTCTTTCTGTGATACCAGTTCTTCGGTTTGTTCTTCAATCATCTGTTGCCTTTCTTCCAAAAGCGTATTTGATTCGCTTAATTCTTCCGTTTGTTGCGCGAGCATACTATTCTTTGCCTTTATTTCTTTGGTTCTACTCTCTACCAATTCTTCGAGTTTTCGTTGTTGTTTTTTAAGTGAACTGATTCTGAAAAAATAATAGCCAACAATTGCTGAAGTGATTATCAAAACGATTAAAATTTTGAAAAAGAGTGTTTTCCACCAGGGAGGAAGAATGATCAATCGTAATGAGGTAGCCTGCTCATTCCAAATCCCATCATTATTAGAGGCCTTTACTTTAAAAGTATATTTCCCCGGATTTAAATTTGTATATGTTGCTTCTCTTCTGGTTCCTACATTATTCCATTCCTTTTCAGAGCCTTCCAGCATGTATTGATACTGGTTCTTTCCCGGGCTGAAATAGTTCAGTGCTGCATATTTAAAAGTAATAACTGATTGTTTGTGGTTTAATACTATTTTATCTGATACCGTAATCGATTTTGATAAAGGAGAACCAGGAATATTTACGTTGGCAGGTTCAAAAAATATTAAAAAATCTGTTAAATACACTTCCGGTTTAAACTGATTATCCTTAATACTATCGGGATAAAAATAGTTCAGCCCATCCAGACCTCCGAAAAACATTTCACCAGTACTTGTTTTTAAATATGACCCATGAATAAACTGATTGCCTTGCAGACCATCAAAAACATCATATTTTTTAACCGTTGAATTTGTAGGATTAAGCTTTGATATTCCATTATTCGTACTCAGCCACAGATTCTCATGATCATCTAATAAAATGCCATTAATTACTTCATTGAGAAAACCAATTGATGAATAAACCGTGGTAAATAACTGCGTTTCTCTGTGAAAATGATTCAACCCGTTTGCTGTTCCTATCCAAACATCTCCTGAGTCATCTTCGGCAAATGCATATACCCAGCTATTGCTTAAACTACCAGCCTTATCATTATGTGAATAATTATTAAATCTGTCAGTTTTCTGATCATAAATACTTAATCCGCCATATGTGCCAATCCACAATAAGTCAAAACTATCTTTGAATAGTTTAATACAATAATCGTTTACAATGGCATTATCAGGTCCCTGCCTGTAATGATGAAAAATGCCGGTTTGGGGATTGTATTTGTCCACCCCACCACCATTCGTTGCAATCCAGACAGTTGTATCGTTTGAAATTAAAATGTCCCATACATCATTGTTGCTTAAACTATTAGGATTACCGGGATTGTTCTTAAGATTTAAAATTCTACCTGAAACCCGGTCAATTATATTGATCCCAAACAAATATCCTCCTATCCAGATATTCCCCTTGCTATCTTCTGCAATTGCCAGTATTGAGTTTCCACTAATAGTATTGGCTCCGCCAGGTATATATCTGTAATGTCTGAAAGTTTTTGTCTTTCTGTTGTAATAGTCAAGTCCTCCACCATCCGTTCCGATCCATAAGTTCCTTTCTTTATCCTCATATAAAGCACTCACTGCTTCATAAACAAGCGAATTGCTATTCCCTTTTTCGCTGGTTATAAGCTTAAATCTTAATCCATAATCTATGGGTGAATAATTCACTCCTCCCTGATATGTTCCCACCCACAAAATTCCCTGTCTGTCTTTCCATATAGATTGAACTGTATTGTTATTGAGGCTGTATGTATTTGATTCATTCGATTCATAACAGGAAAAACTGTTTGTGGATTCATTATAAAGGCATAATCCACCGTTAATAGTACCTATCCAGATCCTCTGATCATTTTCTACATAAATATGTCTTATATTATTCGAACTCAGATCTTTTGCACTTTTAACGGTTTTGACTTCCGAGAGATCTGACTTCACGATATAGATCCCATTGTCAGTTCCTATCCAGATATCGCCTTTTGAATCTTCGGCAATTGTGTAAGTTCTTTCCTTGATATCAACACCTGCTTTTCTAAGCCGGTATGTGAGTACTTCTTTAAGCTTAAGATCGTAACAATACAATCCATAACCTATGGATCCTATCCAAATCCTTTCATTTCTATCTATCAATAAAGCTCTGATCCCTTCCTGTCCAAGAGGCCCAAAATTGGGAATATCTTTTAAAAAACGGACAAAACCACCTTTCAGGGTATCATATACAAATACTCCGGTTGTATTGGCAATAATTATATTGCCTCCTTTATCCTCAATAATAGCCCTCGTATAACTCTGATAAGGAGAAGGATTGAATTCGTCAACGAATGGAATATGTTTGAACGAAACGGTCTGCCAGTTAAAAATATCAATGCCTATGCTACCGGCTATCCATAAACGACCTTTTGAATCCTCCAGAATTCCAAACACAGAATTGCTTGAGAGACTGGATGTATCCTGCGCGTTGTATTTGAATATTTCAAATTCATAGCCATTGAATAAATTCAATCCATCATTTGTGCCAATCCACAAAAAACCTTTGCTATCCTGATATATACAATGAACCGTATTATTCGACAGACCATCCTGAGAAGTCAAATGTGAAAAATTCAAATTCAAATCTTTTGAATAACCGGTGTAGGTATTATGTATGAAAAGAAGTATCAATACTGACTTAAAGGTGTTCAATATTATTATCTTCAAAGCTCCTGACTTCATCCCAAATTCTATTTTAGTAGTCATTATGACTTACTATTAAATTAGATATTTATTATTATATATAACAACTTTTTCATCGATAATTGAGGAAATTTATACCCGAAAAATAATCCTGTTTGTTTGCTTATGATATAAGTAATTGATATTTAGTTGATTGAAGGGATTGTTAGCTTGAGAAAGCAATTATTTACATTTTCATGACATTTCATGACATTCTTTTACCTGGCTATGACACAGCACTTCTGTGTACAGCGTACTTTTGTTTATGCAAAGTAACAATTGTAATGAACTCGAACTTGAAAATAAAATGATCATGAAACTCCGGACCATTCTATTCATCTTGTTGTTCTGTGCTGCAAATCATTTTGCAATGGCCAATCATTCAAACTCAAGATCTGGCTTTGATAAATTATTGATTTATCAGAACATAATGTCACCGCAATCAAGTATCTTATACTGTGATTCTGAATATATGACTTTTGCATTTTTTGCTAAAATTGACACGATTCCTGATATAGTAAACTTCATTAAAACCGGCAATTCGGATATGAAAATGAAAAATACTTTTTGGTCCGGATCAGCCTCAGTTGATCGAAATGATTATTCGCCATCAATACTTTCCGGGTGTAAATACCTTGTTGCTGATGAAAGAAAAATTTTTAGTACAAATTTCTTATTGATATAAAAAAATTGTTAAATAATGAAAAAATTAGTGTCGCTTCATAGAATATACTTTTCTCTGCTGTTCTCAACATTTGTATTGTTATTTCCTAACAATCTATCAGCAGAAGACTTAAGAAAAGTGGTGCAACTTGCCGGATACTGGAAATTTTCAATTGGCGATTTTCCGGAATGGGCATATCCGGAGTACAACGATTCCGATTGGGAGACCATTAAAGTTCCTGATAAATGGGAAGATCAAGGTTTTAATGAATACAATGGATTTGCATGGTATAGAAAAGAGTTTACAATACATCCCATTGATGAAGATGTTCCGATATATTTCGTTTCCGGCAGAATCGATGATGCAAATGAAATATACTTTAACGGGCATTTGCTTGCCAAAAGCGGCGATTTTCCGCCTCATTTTCGCACAGCATACAACCAGAAAAGAAAATACCATATACCCCGGGAAATCATAAAGTTCAATCAGAAGAATTCCATCGCAATCCGGGTATATGATGAATACCTGGAAGGAGGAATTATTGATCAGCCGGTTGGAATATATATTGATGAAGATTATGAATACCTTGATTTTATCCTGTCTGGCAAATGGAAATTTCATTTGGGAGATAACAAGCAATGGAAATCAGAAAATTTTAATGATGATATCTGGGAAGAGATAAACGTGCCTTCTGAGTGGGAAAATGAAGGCTACGAGGATTATGATGGTTATGCATGGTACAGAAAAGAATTCAGACTTCCTGCAGAACTTCGGAATGGAGAAATTTATCTGTCACTGGGGAAAATTGATGACTATGATTATGTATACCTTAACGGTACATTAATAGGAAGTGTGTTTCATCTTGATAAAGACAGTGAATACAAGAGACGGGGGTGGGAATACAATGCAAGGAGAATATATAAAATTCCTGAAGATGCAATTCACAAAAACGGTATAAACATGCTTTCCATCAGAGTATATGATGTAAAATGGCGAGGAGGGATTTATGAAGGACCCCTTGGCATCATGACAGAACCAAATTACAAGCAATATAGACGAAAACATCATGAAAATCAATCATTCTGGGATTATGTGATTGATGAATTATTTATTGATTAGTTTTTATTTGGTGGAGGATTATATTATGAAAACAGAAAAAAGAAAAAAGTTTGTGTTCACTCTATTTGTATTTCTATTTGGTTACTCTTTGTTTGCATCACAAAATGATCTTATTAAGATCATAGACTTAAAAGGTCAGTGGAAGTATTCCATCGGTGAACGGAAAGAATGGATTTTGCCGGGATATGATGATAACAGCTGGGCAACTATTCATGTGCCTTCTTCCTGGGAAGATCAGGGATTCTATGGATACAACGGCTTTGGTTTTTACAGAAAATCATTTGCATTATCCGAAGAGAATAAGGGAAAAACTCTTTATTTGAATCTTGGTTATGTTGATGATGTCGACGAAACTTATATTAATGGTCATAAAATAGGCTCAACGGGATCCTTCCCGCCATCTTATATTACTGCTTATAATGCCAACAGAGTTTATTATATACCTGAAGAGTATTTAAACTTCGGAGGAAAGAATACCATAGCTGTTAAAGTGTATGATTCATATCAGTATGGAGGTATTGTAAAAGGAGAAATTGGCATTTATGTGAGTATGTTTGATGTCCGGCTGGACATCAACCTTCAGGGAATATGGAAATTTAAACCAGGCGATGATTTTAGTTGGAAAGAAGCAGGTTTTAACGATTCTAAATGGGATGAAATATTTGTACCTGCCAAATGGGAAGATCAGGGGTACAGAGATTATGACGGTTATTCGTGGTATAGAAAAACCTTTTATTACAAAGGAACCTTTTCAGAAGAAACTATTGTGCTTATACTAGGAAAAATAGATGACCTTGATCAGGTTTACATAAATGGTAAGTTGGTTGCCGGTACAGGAGAACTCAATAGTCAAATCAATAGAAAAGCATATACAGGAGAACAATACAAAGCCTTTAGAGGTTACTTTATACCCACAAATAGTCTAAAGAAAAACGAGAAAAACAGCATTGCCGTTCGTGTCTATGACGGACAGGGAGCCGGCGGGATTTATGAAGGACCTGTTGGCATTGTAACTCAGAGAAAATATATTGATTTTTGGAATAAAAGAAGGACAATCAATTATTAGTCAAATACGTTTCTCAATTGCATAGGTTAGGGTTATGTTAATAATGAACCAGTGATCCGATGAAAAAAATGAAACGGAAAGAGCAGAATGAATCGGGTCATTGGTTTTTACTTGTGTTCAGTAAACTCAACCGTTCGCTTTGTTCTTAATTTCCTTTGAAATGGTTTCTAACTGAAGATACCATTCCTTTCCGAAACGATTAGTCAAAGCTTCCTTAACAAAAATATAGACTGGCAACTTCACTTCGTCCCCTTTTTCTCTTGCCGGAGCACATATTTCCCATTGATCATAATTCACCGCTGTAAATTGTTCATATTTTTTAATTCGTATCGGATACAAATGACACGAAAATGGTTTTCTGAACTTTATCGCACCCGCAAAATATGCCTTTTCAATGCCGCATCTTGCAATGCCATTTTCAATAACAACATAAGCACATTCATTTCCATCAATAAGTGGAGTAACAGTCTCTTTCTCATCATCTATAACATGTGTTCCCTGTTGTTCAATTGAATTCATTCCTTCCTGCGAAAGGTATGGTTTAATTTTGTCAATGATCCCGGAAAGCATTTCAACTTCATCTGCCTGTAAAGGAGCACCTGCATCTCCCTTAATACAACACGCTCCATGACATTTTCCCAAATCACAACAGAAATTTTTGTCTATTATATCACGACTGATTAATGTGTTCTTAATTTTTATCATCAACCTGTTTATACATACATTACACCCTAGCTTTGCTGTGCAAATTTATTTTATTTCAGAGAACTATGGGCTTTTCTTTTCACTGGCTATAGCTTAGCTGTTAAAATCATGATTGGTCAGTTGTTCACGAATTATAAACAAATGATATGGTTCAGGTATTAATTGATAGAATTGGACAATTTGTTGATTATTTTTTAACCCGGTCATCTGTTATACTAATTTTGTAGATTTATTCCTGTTGGAGTTTGCTTATTTTTACAGGATTTCTTTTGCAAAAATGGCTGATGAAACTTTTAACAGAATTGTTGGTTACTACTTGTAAAAATATTTATTTAAAGTATAATGAGCGCAAGAATTTTAATTCTGGTATTTATTCAGACTGTTTTATTGCAAATCCTTGCCGGACAAACTGCACCCCCTAAGGACAACTATCAGATATTGGGTAAGGTTATAGATAAATCAAATGGTTCACCCCTTGAATTTTCTACCATTTCTATTTATTCTGCAGATTCGAATCTGATAACCGGAGGACTGGCAGGCCCTGATGGTTCATTTGCCATCGAAATTGAACCGGGTCGTTATTATGCAGTAGTCCAGTTCATTTCATACGAAAAAACCACAATCCCAAATATCATTGTATCCGATGAAAAAAGATCTTATAAAACAGGTATTATTGAATTATCGCCGGAAGCAACAGCTCTTGATGAAGTCACTGTCACAGCAGAAAAAAGTGAGATGGTAATTCATTTGGATAAAAAAATATTCAATGTTGGAAAAGATCTCAGCAATACTGGTAAATCCGCTCTTGATATTCTTGATAACATACCATCGGTAAGTGTTGATCTGGATGGGAATGTAAGTCTTCGAGGTAGTGAAAATCTGCAGATCCTTGTCGATGGCAAACCTTCCGGAATGGTCAGTGCAGGAAATACGGATGCCCTGAGGAATCTCCAGGGAACGATGATTGAACGGGTTGAAGTCATTACCAATCCCAGTGCACGCTACGAAGCGGAAGGAATGGCAGGCATTATCAATATTGTACTTAAAAAGGACCAGCAGAAAGGGGTTAACGGTTCGTTTGAAGGAACTGCTGGATACCCGCATGAGTATTCTTTGGGAGCAAATGTGAATTTCAGGAAAGAAAAGATCAATTACTTCCTGAATTATAATATCCGCTATAATGAAAGACCGGGAACCGGGAATTCTTATCAATATTTTAATTTGTCCGATACAGCCTATATAACACGTATCGATCGCACCAGGAACAGAACCGGGCTTTCAAACAGGTTAAGAGGAGGCTTTGATTATCTGATCAATTCAAAAAACACTTTAACTGCCGAATTTTTGTTGGGTATCAGTGATGAACCCACCATTAGCAATATATGGTACTACGATTATACCGTATCTGAAATACCTCTTTCCACTTCACATAGAAAAGATGAAGAGCATGAGGATGAACTGGACATAGAATTCAGCCTGAATTATACGAAACTGTTTCGCAATGAAGATCATAAATTCACTGCACTGATTCAATACATCAAAGATGCTGAAACCGAAAAATCGGAAATAACCGAAGAATTGATTACGGAAGGAGGACAGATATTTCAAAATTCGCTGAACGAAGAAAGCGAAAGGAACCTGCTTTTGCAGGCAGATTATATTTATCCTTTTGGCAACAAAGGACAATTTGAAGCCGGTTACCGTAGTGAGTTCAGAAACATCGCAAATCCGTTTTATGTAGAAGAAACAGATGAAGCGGGCAACCCGGTAAGAATACCTGAATTTTCAAACAACATTGATTACATCGAAAATGTGCATGCATTGTATACACAGGGTGGCAACGCATTTAACTGGTTTACTTTCCTGCTCGGCCTTAGGATGGAAATATCGGATGTAAGAACATATTTTGATCAGGCAGAAGACGGAAAAAACAGGCTTTATACAGATTTTTTCCCAACCCTTCACACAACCGTTCAGATCAATGAGAGTCATTCGGTTCAATTGAGCTACAGTCGAAGGATAAACCGTCCACATTTCTGGCTGCTAAATCCTTTTCACAGTTATAGCGATGACAGGAATATACGTACCGGAAATCCGAACCTGGATCCCGAGTACACGCACTCATTGGAAGCAGGATATTTGCTGAAAAAACCAAGTTTTGATCTTTATACCGGAATATATTACCGCAATACATCAGGGGTTATTGAACGGATAGCCGATCTGGATACGGCTACAGGCATTCTTTACACATATCCTGTCAACTTATCCGAAAGACAATCATATGGCCTGGAAACCAATGTATCGGTGGATATATTCAAGTGGTGGACACTTACAGGGGACATCAACTTTTTTCAGTCATCCACCTATGGTCAATTGGATACAATAATCCTTGAAAGCGAAGATTACTCCTGGCATACACGGATGAATTCAAAAATAAGACTTCCCTATAATATTGACTTCCAGACCATATTTTTTTACCGTGCACCACAGGAAACAACGCAGGGGAAAAGACAAGCCTTTTACATGCTGAACATGGCTTTAAGCAAAGATATCCTGAAAGGGAAAGGCACACTGACATTGAATGTGCGTGATGTTTTGAACAGTCGCAGCTTTAAATACATCATCGACCAGCCCGATTTGTATTCCGAAAACGAACACCGGCGTACAGGCCGCATGTTCACCCTCACTTTTATTTACAGGCTGAACCAGAAAAAGAAAGCCGGACGCCCTGCCCGGAACGGAGAAGACTTCGGAGGAGAGGAAATGGGATTTTAGGCTTTATGATCTTGCCCCCCTGACAGGGTAGCAAAGACTCCATGTTCAATAAAAACAATTAGCAATACTACTTACAGGATAGCAATTCCCTTTGTCAACATGATCTTCTCTCCCAAAATCCTGACAAAATATACTCCCGGAGATAAAACCGAAATATCCAATTTCAGATCTGTCTCCCCGGAAATTGCTCTATGATTTTCTGAGATCAGTACATTCCCGAGCCGGTCAAATACTTCAATCGACAACTTTTCTTCAGCTATTCCTTGCAAATGGACATGCAGTATGTCAACTCCCGGATTGGGATAGACCTGTATCGATCTGTTCATTTGAGAATAAGGAATAGCATTCACATGCATTACACTTACGATAACCGTATCAGAATTTTCGCATGAATTGCTGTCTGTTACCAACAGCCAATAAGTATGATCACCAACTCCGGCTGCATTTCCTGAAACCTCAATATAGGATTCATCAGAACCGGTGTTCCATAGATAGGAAAAACCTTCATCTCCAATTATACCAAGTATCATACTTTGCTGATCGGTAATGGTTGTATCGGGACCAAGCTCGATCTCAGGCAATGAATGGATGATCAGGCGAACCGGAATACAATCCCCTTCACACTCTTCAAGGGTTTGCGTTACATAATAGGTGTATGTTCCGGGTTCTGTTTGAGTAGCAGGAAAAATGTTTCCCGAGTTTATACAATTTGTAAGCGCTGTATCTGAATACCAACTGATATTCTCTCCCTGCGCAGATAAGTCAGGTGTTTCTTCTCCATAGCAAATGGTCTGATCTTCTGCAACCGGCAAACCCGGTGCAGGCTTAATTGTCAGTTGAACTGTTTCATAATTGCTTTCACAGCCGTTAACTGTCTGAGAAACATAATAATTGATATTTCCCATATCTGATATTTCCGGATGGTAAGTATTCCCTTCAGCCAACAGTATATCATCCTTAATACATCTGACCGACATACTTTCTTTCGTATCAGCGCTCATCCTTCGAATTCTGCTTTCGATTGAATGCAAATTTCGCTTCCATGCAAACCCGTCCTGTTCAAGTGAAGAAGTCCAGAAATAGGCCCACGAACCGATGTTATAGAATTCCTGATCCAGATAACGTGTTCCCCCGGGCAAAGCAGAAAAACCGCTTTCGTTTGTTGCACCTGCATTAGGTTCCTGCCAATACAAATCAGATTCGTCTTTTAATTTGCCTCCTTCATTCGTGCCTCTCCATTCTTTAGAAAGTGCTTCTGATGCTTCCATTCCTAAGTACCTTTCCATGTCCATCCATTCCCTGTCGGTTGGTATATGCCATCCTTCGGGGCATACTCCCCGATTCACCTCATAATTTACATAATTCATGACCTCATCCCATTGATACAATCCGCCATAGGTATGGCAGTTTTCTTCGTTGTCATTGTAACAATATTTCTCAGCAATATCATTGTTCGTTTGTTCTAAGGTATGACCGATCATGAAGCCGTAATTCAGGTTCTCGGCCATCCACCATTGATTTCCGATTTTTACCGTCAGGTATTCCTGTCCGTCTCTCTCATCAACCAGGGATACAGTATCCAGATCGGCATACCATTTGATATTCTCACCCTCAGCCATGAGAACGACAGCATCCTGGTTTTCACAAACTGCATCATCGAATGCAATCGGAACATCGGGAACAGGATGAATGGTAAGGACGACCGTGTCAGCCGGAGATTCAAAGCCATTGACAGTTTGGGTGACGTAATAATTATATGTTCCAGGTTCTGTTATACCAGGAGTAAAAACGCTGCCTAAAGCAACTGGTTCTGGTATTTCGCGCATACAGCGGACTGAAGTTGTACTTGCATCATCTCTCTCGCCTCTTTCAATATATGCGTTGGAGTATGAAAGAACGCGCAGAATAGCCGTATTTATACCCCAACTTGTTGATGTCCAAAACGATGCTTTTTCTTTTAGCGCGAAACAATCCAAATATCCACCATCTCCTGCCCCCAGGGCATTGAAACCATACTCGTTCGTTGCTCCTTCATTTGGGTACAGCCAATAATCAAATCCCGTTGATTTTAGTTTTCCACCTTCGTCTGTACCCCTGAATCCAAAGTTATTAAGCTCTGTTGGAGCCATGCCCAGAAATACTTCAAGGTCTTTCCAGTCATGATCGCTGGGGAGCCTCCATCCACTGGGACACACTTCTTTAGCAGTTTCCCAGTTGTAAAGTCTGGCGTAAGGATCAGCATAGGAAATACTATCTGTATTATAATAACATGAACCTGAAGGGGTATAATAATTCAGATTTTCAGCCATCCAGATATAACCATTTATCAAAGTCGCACTATATCTTTGACCATCCCGTGTATCTATAAAATGATTCAAAGAGACATCATACCATTGAATATTTTCTCCTTCAGCAGTTAATACAGGCATCTCTCCTTCACAGATTGATACATCTTCTGATTTTGGTGGATTTATTATTGTTGTTAATATAACTGTATCAGGGTAACTTTCAAATCCTGAAATGGTTTGTGTGACATAATAAGTATGAGTACCTATATCTATAGGTCGTATTGTAAATGTATCACCGGAATGAATTAAATTGGATAAAGCTGCATCATCATACCAACGGATATTTTTACCAATTGCTGAGAGTTTTGCCAGTTGACCAATTATTGCAGTAGCATCTTCAGCTTCAGGAGGTAATGGAATAATATTTAATGTCACTGTATCAGGCAAACTTTCACAACCTGAAATGGTTTGTGTTACATAATAAGTATAAACACCTATATCTGATTGTTGCAATATAAGAGTATCCCCGGAATAAATCAATGAGAGAAGATTTTCATCATTATACCACCGAATATTTTCACCTATAGCTGACAAATAAACCACATCATTTGCTTCATACTGATATGTATTCTGAATATCCGGAGATGCAGGAATTGGATTTATTTTAAGAATTACAGTATCAGGAAGACTCTCGCAGTCTGAGACTGTTTGTGTTACATAATAAATGTAGGTATTTGGCTGTATTACCCCTGGAGTAAAACCGCTTCCAGTATGTATCACAGTCATTAAATCTGCATTATTATACCATTTTATATTTTTACCAATAGCTACCAGATCAGGCACAGGTTCACCATAACATATCCCAACATCTTCGACTATAGGAGACGGATTAGTATTATATAATATTAACCTAACTGTATCAGGATCACTTTCAATACCATCTATAGTTTGTGTCACATAGTATATATAAGTTCCGGTTTTGCTATATTCAGGTGTTATAGTATTTCCGGTACCTATAATTCCGTTCCATTCTCTTAAACATCTCACTGACAATCCACTTTCTTTAAAAATTCCTACTCTGTCAATACTTCCGTAATTTTTATTTAATCTGCGTATGATTGCATGATCAGTTCCTGCAGTAGATGTCCAGAAAGTCCCACTATAATTAATCCATTGAAATACATCAGCATCCATATATTCTCCACCAGGCAAAGCTTTAAAACCATAATTATCTGTAGCAAGATTATTTGGCTCACACCAATGTATAGTACCCCTCTCTTTAAGCTTGCCTCCCTCCAGAATTCCTCGTTCAAAACCTCCATCTGCTTCAGCTTCTGACATGCCAATAAAAATCTCCAGTTCTTTCCACTCCTTATCAGTGGGTAAATGCCATCCTTCAGGACACGCATCACATGCTGTTTCCCAATTATAAAGCCTTCCGTATGTTTCAGCATATTGCATACTATCATAATTATAATACCATGATCCTGTTTGCGTATAATAATTTAAATTTTCTGCCATCCATCTCTGATTACCAATACCAACAGCTTTATATATTTGTGCATCACGGGAATCAACAAATGGATTGGAAGGAGCATTATGCCATTTTAAGTTTTCTCCGGCAGCAGTCAGGTTAGGTATCGGATCACAAACATTTGCAATTACATCCTCTGCCATTGGTGGCGGAACAGGATTTATTATTGTTAATTTTACATTTTTTGATTTGCTTTCACATTCAGAAATAGTCTGTGTTACATAATAACTATATACTCCTGGTTGAGTATGACCTGTTACAAAAAGGTTACCTGTATGAATCACATGGGTAAGTTTCTCATCATCATACCATTTTATGTTTTCCCCGGCAGCAGTCAAATCAGGTGCCTTTTCTCCATAAACAACAGAAGTATCTTCAGCTACCGGTTCAGGTGTGCTTGAAACAATAGTAATATTTCCAAATTCATCCATGGGTCCCAGGCATCCGTCGGAGTCGTCTCCGTCAGGTTCATCGGGACAATCAGGACAATGTGCCGGTTTTGTGCCTGTTCCCCAGGTATAATATCCGTCACCATCCTGATCGGTACATCTGATATCGGAATCATTATAAATAACGGAATACACCGGCCCATGCAAAGAGGATGCGGATATGCCACCCACCACATAAACGTATCCGTCATCTCCCCAATTAGTTCCCCAGCTATTCTTAAACAACCATGCTGTTTGACCCATCAATATATCGTTCTCCTGGATAATTATCCATCCATCAAATCCATTATTATGTATATTTATTAGATCGCCTTCCTCAAGAACTTTATAGCCTACTAAAGTCATAACATGGTTCCAAAAACCTACAGTTGCAGCAGTTGCCCCTTTAATAATTTCCCTCTTTTTTTCATCTTCTGATGAATGTGCGCTTTTTGAATTGATTCTTACTATTTCAGCAGGATCAGTACATTTATTTTCACATGGTAAATCACTGGTTGCATAAGGGAAGCAACTTTCATTCACAATTCCTGTGTTCATAATATAACTTAATGAATAATATGAACTACCACCATTACAACTGCCACCTCCACTGCAGGATAAAACATCCTGTTCGGAAAGATCAAGATCGAGGTGTTGATTATAATACAAATTCACCAGTAACTCTGTTGCACCGGTAACGGCAAAAGCCCAGCAACTCCCGCACCCCCCCTGGTATTTAACGGAAGTTACCCAGTTCTGCCCATGCCGGTTTCGCCAGCTGAATTCCTTCACATAGGGGGATTCTGATTTGGTTTGAGTGATGGCCTTTGTATTTTCCGCATCTGTATTCTCTTCAAGTACTCCGGGCAAAACAAATATCCCTCCCCTGTAATATTCAAAACCCTGCAAATTGGGAACTTTGCCGCCGAACATTTTCTGTTTATCCTGGTAAGTCATTCCTGAAATGGCCGTTTCACCTGCAATCCATTTTAATCCTTTTCTTTCTATATATTGATTGATCCTTTTAATTTTTTCTGATTGCTGTTGCTGCAATTTATTATTCCTGGTCTTTGCCATAAAAAAATCTTCTCCCCTTGTTTCTATTTCTTTCAAATGAATGGAAGCATCCACTGTTTCAATAGTGATGCTCATCGGAATAATGTTATCTAATATGGCCGTTTCTTCCCCGTTCTGATCAATTGCAAAAGACACATTTTCCGTCAATAAGGGATATGCTTCATAAATAAGGTATTCATTCAACTGATCATCAATAAGGATCACCCGCACCAGGCTTGAATCGGAATGCAATTCAACAGTTCCTGAAATGGTCAATCCACTGATCTTTTGAAGATCAGTAAAGGGATGAAGCTGAGTGCTTTTATCACTATTGATGTTTAATGCGATCCGTTGATCGGCTGCTTTCAGCATCTTAAAAGCACTATCACCGGCCATTTGTGAGAAGGCTGTATTAGACATACAGACAATACAAAACAGTATGAATATTCTTAATGATATTGCATCAATACTGTTAATCAGGATTTTAAAAGGTTTTGCAACTAACAACATAACAGTCCAGATCAGGGTTATAAAAACTGTTGGAAAGCTAATCGTAATTCAATTTACAACTTTAAAAAAGCGAAGTCGAGTACTTGTTGATGAAATGTATGAATACAATTGATCAATGACCTGGAATCAAAGTTTAAAAACAGCATATAAGAAATGCATAGATTATACTAAAGGATAAAATAGTGTGAGTGTTTCGCTCACTCTCGTCTTGCAACTGAAATAGATCAATGCAAAGGAAGTGTGAGAGCGAGAAAATCAGAGTGAGAGTGTTCGCTCGTACTTCGCTCTCACTCTCACTCTGATTTTAAGTGGTAGCACCTGGAATCGAACCAGGGACACACGGATT
>CAYORG010000009.1:0-30997 GCA_964406315.1 uncultured Bacteroidales bacterium
CTTGCAGAATGGACAAATGCAGGCAAATTTTTTGCCATAGCATTTGTCCTATAATGGCAATGCATTATGTTAAAGTAAGCTTTGGTCTTTTTATACAATCATGCCGTTATAAAACTATTCTATTTAAATTTCCAAAATGGAAAAGGGGAGAGGCTGCCCGTTAAATGCTGGGTGCAACACTCTTTTTGCGGAGCAGAGCGGAGTGAAATGGGTGTGGAATATTATAAAAAATATTTTTTTAGTTGAAAACAAGTAACTTGCCACATTGGACTTTCGTACTATTATTGTACTTTTGCAGTAAGCAAGTAAAAACAATTGATATGAAAGATAAGGATATCAAGCAGTTAATAAAATTAGCACAAAGATTAAATAAGGATATATCAAAAAGATCTGCTATGAACTCTTTGGTGTCGGCTGGTATCTTAACCAAAGATGGAGACTTCACAAAACCTTATAATGGGCTCAAAAGTATAGTCGTTGAATCAAATTCTTGATGTATTACCATAGAAATAATTTACTTATTGGTTTTCATGGTTGTGATGCAGAAACAAGAGATGCACTATTAACCAATCCAAATAAAATTCAAAAAAGCGAAAAACCTTATGATTGGCTTGGACATGGTATGTATTTTTGGGAAAATAATATTGATAGAGCTTTAAATTGGGCAAAGGATAAGGCCAAGAAAGGAGAAATCGAAACCCCATCCGTAATTGGTGCTGTTTTAACTTTAGATTATTGTTTTGATTTATTAGATGGTAGGTTTACCAAGATGATTAAGTCATATTATGAATTGATGGTAAGTACATATGCTGCTATTGGAAAAGAACTACCTGTAAACAGAGATTCAAGAACCGATGATTATAAAGATAAAGTTATCAGGGAACTAGATTGTTCTGTAATTGAATTCATGCATCAGAAAATACAAGAACAAATTGCAGCAGATAATGCTGAGAAAAATTATAGTGAATATAAAGCATTTGATTCAGCCAGAGGTGTTTTTACTGAGGGAGGACCAGCATTTGAAGGGGCTGGAATTCAGCAGAAAAGTCATATTCAAATTTGTATAAGGAATAATAACTGTATTAAAGGATTTTTTCTACCCAGAAAGGAAATCAGATTTTGAGCATAATTATGTTATAGAATTCAGCAGAATACGGTGAAATGAGTATGATCAATATTTAGACACTATGGTTCAATAAGGATTTCAATATCCGGTAAAAATATTTCAGTACTATCTCTCATGGGACTAATAATTTTTGTTCGAACATAACAATTAATCCCTGATTCAAGAACCTCGATAATTTCGGACCAATCCTCAATTTCATTGTATTTATAGAGTAAAGTTGAGTTATCTTTCTTAATTATAAATTGCGTAAGTAGTATTTTATCATTATCAATATTTACAGACTGAATCATTGGATAATTTAAAGTTGAATCAATATCAAAATAAAGTACAGTTTTTTGTCCATTTATATCATCTATCCAAGGTTTATTAAGTTCTGTAAATTTAATGTTTTCCTCATCAATATAAGTACTTTGCGATGACTTTGCAACAACAATAACATCAATTAACTTACCAGTTAATGGGTCAGTTGTTCTTGTTGTATCATGATAAAAATAAAGAAGTGTATCTATTCTGTATTTGGTTTCCTTTAAATCCTTAATACTTAAATGAAGTTCATCACTTTGATCACTAATAATAATATGTGGCTGACTCTCATCCATTAATAAGCTTGGCTTATAATTTTTTATTGTTGAATAGTCTTCACTATATGTATTAATTATATCAAAAATTTGACCTGTTACTGGATCGGTTGTTCGTAAAGTATCCTTCAACACAAAAACTGAATCATTTACGTTTTCATAGAACTGTCCAAACAGATTTGTGCAAAAAAATGTAAGTAATATTATTATTTTAAGTATATTCATATTCTGTAAGTTAGCATTTCCTATCAGGGTTAACAATCAAATAAAAATGAACATTATCGAATTAGAATTATTCTGCTTCAATAATATATATAAAGGGGACAATATTCTTAATTAACTCACTAGTCTCAATCAGATGATTGAGTTGGGTTTGAGTTTGTTCAGATTTTAGATCGAGATTTTCTAGCAGAAGATTAAGATATTGTGATTTTACTGCATAGGAAACATTTTCAGCAGCTTTGTGTTTGCTACTAATTATTCCAATAATATTACCTTGTTCATCGAATACTGGCCCCCCGCTATTACCTGGATGTACAGGAGTTGAAAGTTGATATTCGGTAATATTTCCTTGATAACCTGATTTAGAACTAATAATTCCATCAGTCAATTTAATATCATCACCCATTGTTGACCTTAAAGGATAACCTAAGGTGAAGACTTTTTCACCAAGATTTGATTGTTGATCATTTATTGAATATGGAATTTCATTCCTAATTATATCTTCTCCTTGAATTTTGAGAATTACTATATCATTATTTGGATCACTTTTAACAATATTTGCTTCAATACCCTTATTAAAATCGCCATTTATTCCTTTAATTATAATCCTCTTAGCATCCTTTACTACATGATAATTTGTTATAATATATCCTTTAGTATTAATAGAAAAGCCTGTTGCGCTTACTTTTTTAGAGATATTTGAATTGTATATCTTTAAATCACCTTCAGTTGGAAATACTTTTGTCATCTCATATGAATATTCTGTGAACTCAACTAATGTTTTATTACTTCTAGCATAATTTTTTGCCATTGAGACATATTCTTTTTCTGATAACTCTTCTAAAGGTTTTAGTCTTTTTATTTCTTCACCATCTTGAGCAGTTGCGATCCTAAAATTAAATTTTATATAACCATCATTTATTATTGTTATTTTACCATTTTCCCAATCATTCTCAGAAAGCGGATCATCATATTCTACCAGATATAAGTTATCCATTGCGGTTTTAGTGAATGTTAAACCATATGCTTCTTTAATTACCCATTTATCCGAAAAACTTTCCCAATCATAAAATGGCAAATTATAAGAATAAAAGTGTGAACCATACTTTTTAATGATAAAATGATCATCAAATCCAAAAGTAGGGTTAGGGATCTCGTCTTTAACCACAAATGTATAAGGCTGTCGAACACAAACAATTTTCCAAATACCCTCAATTTTGTCCAATTGATAGTAGTTTGAGATTAGCTGATCTTTAAAATATTTTCCATTATAACCAGTCTCTTGAGATAAAATAGTTGTTTTACAGAAAATGAAAATTAATAATGTTATTACAATTCTAGAAATAGCTATGAAATAGATTCTGCTAGGAAAGAATTTGTTCTGTGAATATTTATATCCAACTTTCAATTGATAATTCTGAGGAATCATAATTATCACTTTTTTTTAAAATAACGAATTCACAAATATATATAGACCTAATTAATCTTTCTTCATATAATTACAAAGTTTGTGTTTACCTACCATTTTTAATTTAATTCAATGAATTAAGCTATCAAATATATTTTAATGATTATAAAATAATCAATATGTTAATAACTAATTGATTATGTTAATATTAATGTGAATATATTTTACTATTATATTATAATCATTTTGTATCTTTATTAAAGTTTAATTGATATTGGTTTATTGCTAGAATGTATTGATAATTTAAAAATATCAGCATGGAGTTAGAAATGAAAAAACAGATCAAAGAATTCGCATTTATTATAGGGAAAAGATTTGATGATAATAAAATTGTAAAAGACCTTATAATTGGTCCAGAAGATGAAAATTTATTTATGAATGATGTTATTTCGGAATATATTTATGGCAATTGCAATCAACCAGATATTTCAGGTTTTAATTCTACTGAATTAGCGGTTTATGTAATTTTCGAACCATGGCCTGAATCAGTTTATGGGTTTTATAGACTTAACAATTTTCTTGAAGATTATAGAGAAAAGATTACCTCTATTATGCCTTAATACTTAGAAACAATTTGTGAAAAAGATTCACATAGATGAATTCAGATAATTTATAAATGAGCTCATCCTATATAGAGCGCAAGCCCGAGGAAATAGCGGGCCAGAGCCGGCGTGAATGGGCAGCTGTTAGGAAATTCCAAAAAGTGCTCCGCATTCTCATTTTGTGAATTTACTTGCAGTTGGCCAGGGAGCGCTGAAGCATTATTTCTTCTTGATTTTTTGCTTCTTTTTTATCAAGAAAAAAGGAAGTGCCAGCCCGGCACGAGGGCAAAGAAAAAAAAGATCTATTCTCATTTTTTTACCTTTACACTAATGTCAACCTTCTAAAAACTAACATCAAATGAGTAAGCAAGAAGAAGTAAATTTTTGGATGGAGATTATTAAAAGCCCAGGACTAAGTGCTTTGATTGGTGCAATTACAGCCACTTTAATTTCTCCTTTTATCAAGTGGGGTATTGAAAAAAGCCGCAATCGGCAAAGTAATCGAGCAAAATTAATTTCGGATGTGAGAACGTTTTTTGCCACATTAGAATGGGATTCTTTTTTGCGATTTAATACTTCGGATTATATTCATCAATTACTACCTTTCATGACCAAGGAGGTTAAAAATAAGCTCAATCTGCTTTTAGATAAATATCCTGAAATAAAAGACCAGATTAGTATTGCTAATCCTGGTATCACTAATATCGGTGAAAATATAACCGGTGCTTTAAGAGAAGCTGTTGAAGAATCAATTCCAAAACAAGCGAGAGAGGCTAAAATTCAATTAGGACAGTTAACATCTGAGTATGTTGTATTAAGGGATGATATTTATAAAATACTTGCTGATTTGGAAAGGAAATGGAAGTTATTGTTGTTTTTGAAATCCTATTATTTTGTTAAATGAATATAAAATATTAAACTCATCGATAGGGTATTACAAAAATGTATTTACGTAATGATAGCAAGTGTATAGCAAACTGACGAAGGAATTGCGGAGCAATCACGAACACCATAAAATAATAATCAATTGGTGAGTAATTTGCGTATACTCTTGCGCTATATTGTAAATACCTCATTTATAAGCACTTAAGCTAAATAGAACTAAACTAGTGCGTAGGCATTATAGTCTTGCAGCTGTGCGGCCGGCGTTGAGGCTGTGGAAGCGCAGCTAAAAATATTTCTTATATTCTTCAAGAAATATTTTTACAAGCTTTGGCGACGGCCGAGCGGCTACTTAATATAGTGCTAATTATGGGACAATAGGTTAGCGAGGAGCTCATATTTAGGTTTTTCTAAGCGAATGTATCATTCTGAACGAACGTTGCATCCTGGAACCGAGAAGCGGCTATTTAATATAATATAAATTATAGTTATAAAATGGAGAACGGAAAGTGAATTAAAATTTAAGGATGCTACAATGGGATATGATGGGCTGAGAATTTACTTTAACATAAAATCATTACCGTACTCAGACTGAAGTCTTAGTACTGATTCTATGTTAACCAGCAGAGCTGGGCGTAAATTCTCTTCAAACGAAAAGCTATTCATTTGTCCTATAATTAATATTATGTTAAATAGAATAAACAAAAAGAAAGGAGAATGTGAATTCTCCCTTCCCTTTTTCTAATTATTTTTTTATTCTTCCTTAGCAACATCCTCACCAAGCTTCGCTTTTACTTCTTGATACTTATCCGTCATTTGCAACCTGTAATATAATGTTTTCAGTGTTTCGAGCGTTTCATTTATATTCTTAGTCTTTTCATCAGCCTTCCATGTTGTGTTCGATTCTGCTATTTCATAAGCCTTTTCCATATAAGGCAGTGCCTTTTTCAAAACTTCATCCGCAGCATCCTTTGCTTTGCCATATTCTAACGGATCACGTATGTTGTTGGCTTCCTTGTACATTTCAACAGCCGTATTGAAATGCATTACTCCCGTATTGTAGTATGCATTAAAATACCCCGGATCCATTTCTATGCATTTCAGGTAAAGTTCCAGCGCCTTCTCGGTATTTTTCTGCTTATCATACAATGTTCCTTCAGCAAATATAAACGAGATGTTCGTCGGATCATCCTCCTGGGCAATCTTCAGATAATCCAATGCTTCCTGCGTTTTATCCGCTACCAGGTAATAATTGATCAGCTCTATTACAATTGCCTGGTTCTCGGGGAATCGTTCGAAACCTTCAACTAATACTTCAAGTCCCTTAGCTGTATCTCCTGCTTCCCAGTACTTATTCCTAAGAAAGATATATAAATCCGGTTCGGGATAATTATAGCTTCTTGCTTTCTCATAATACTCTATCGCTTCTTCTTTCATATCTGCTCTTGAGGCGGCCATTCCTGCATAATAGATCAGGGTTGTATCGACAGCACCTTCCATAATCGGTTTTTCATTGATCCCGGTTATAGCAGCAAAAGATTGAAACGACTTTGCGTAATCCTCTTTTAAAAACTCTTCAATGGCCTGTCTCTCAAACAGTTTTTTCAGCTTGTCGTAGTCTTCTTTTACTTTCTTTTCCAGCTTGTTGTCTGTATCCAGTTCCTGGGTTTTTTCCAGCGAGCGAACAGCTTCCGTCAATGGCGCATCATGAAGCAATACGGTTTCTTCAAAACTCTCCACTACGCCATCTTTGAAAGTAATTTTGATCCTTTCATAAATGTATTCTTCGTATTTGCTGCCCTCTTTTTCCCATGTTTTGATTTCCTGGGGTTCGCTATAAATAAGCTTTACATGAACCTGTTGTGTTCCCTGTCCAATGTGATCACGATTCAGGTTAAAAATATCCATCATCAATTCAGCACGCGATAACCAGAATTTCGAACTCGTATTCTTTTTTTCGTCGGTAAGATTCTCATCACTCTTCTTCAATTTGTTTTTATAAATGCTGAAATTCGCATCGGGTGTTCCTTCTGCAGTTTGTGCTTTTAGCCCTGCACCGGAAGCAAGAATTAATAGTACAATAAAATAAGTTAACTTCTTCATATTACAATAGTATTTAATTCGAGTATTTCAATGCAAAATGCCTGCCATATAATTTTGGGTGACAAATTTAATAAAAGACCGGTATTAACAAGAATCAATTTGCTCTTTATTCACTATTCTTCTTTTGTTTCTTCTGTATCTGAGGTAAGTACATCCTCCTCTCCTTCCAGAACATTGCTTTTCAAAACACTGGCCACTGCTGCAATCGAATCATTTTCCCTCAGATTGATCAGCCGGACACCCTGTGTTGCCCGACCGGATATCCTTATTTTCTCAACTTCCAGTCGTATCGTGATCCCGGACCGGTTAATGATCATAATGTCATCGCTGTCAGTTACCGACTTAATGGATATCAGATATCCCGTTCGTTCGGTAATATTTATCGTCTTCACTCCTTTCCCACCCCTGTTCGTGATCCTGTAATCATCGATGTATGTTCTTTTTCCTATGCCTTTTTCGGAAACAACCAGTATGGTGGTGTCTTCTTTTTCGGGTTCGGCAATTACCAAACCAATCACTTCATCATTTTCATCCTTCAGCCGGATACCAATTACCCCTGAAGCATTTCTTCCCATCGGACGTATGGTTTTCTCATGAAACCGAATGGCCTTCCCGGAACGAACAGCCAGTAAAAGGTGATTGTTTCCATTGGTAAGCCTTGCCTGCAACAAACTGTCGTCTTCCCTGATATTGATCGCAATAATGCCGTTTTGCCTGGGACGCGAATACGCCTCAAGCGAAGTTTTCTTAATGATTCCCTTCTTCGAGCATAAAACAATATAATTATTGTTAAGATACTCAGGATCAGTAAGATTCACTATGTTAATGAAAGCTTTAACATTATCCTCCCCATCAATATTTATCAGATTCTGAATTGCTCTTCCTTTGGATGTGCGTGCGCCTTCAGGAATCTGATACACTTTCAGCCAATAGCATTTGCCCTTTTCCGTAAAAAACAACATCGTATTGTGCATCGTGGCATGAAACATATGCTCAAGAAAATCTTCATCCCTTGTATCACTTCCCCGGCTTCCAAATCCGCCTCTGTTTTGAGTCCTGAACTCAGTAAGGGGCGTGCGTTTGATATACCCGAGATGTGAAATGGTAATGATCATGTCATCATCGGCATAAAAATCCTCCGGATTGAACTCTTCGGCATTGGGAACAATTTCCGTCCGTCTTTTGTCTCCATACTTGGCAATAACCTCTCTCAATTCATCTTTTATGATGTTCATCCTGATCTCTTCGCTGGCCAGAACCTCTTTCAGGTACTCAATATGTTTCATCAACTCATCGTATTCTTCTTTCAGCTTCTCAATCTCCAGTCCGGTAAGCCTCTGGAGCCTCATGTCAAGTATTGCTTTTGCCTGAATATCGGTCAAATCGAAAGTCTTCATCAGTCCTTCACGGGCAATATCGGGAGTCTTGGAAGCCCTTATCAGGGCAATGACTTCATCAATGTTGTCGACGGCTATGATCAAACCTTCGAGAACGTGTGCTTTCTTTTCCGATTGGTCCAGGTCGTATTTTGTTCGTCGTATAACCACCTCGTGCCGGTGCTCAACAAAATACCTGATCAGTTGCTTTAAGTTCAGCATCCTCGGACGCCCCCTGACAAGAGCAATATTGTTCACATTGAAACTTGTCTGAAGCTGAGAATATTTGAACAATTTGTTCAGCACCACGCCTGACTGTGCATCTTTCTTTAAAATAATAACCACACGCAGACCTTTTCTGTCCGATTCATCATTGATATAAGAAATGCCTTCGATCTTCTTCTCATTGATCATCTCAGCTATCTTCCTGATCATCTCAGCCTTGTTTACCTGGTATGGAATTTCGGTAACAACGATGGTTTCCCTGCCGGAGGTTGTTACTTCAATCTCTGTTTTTGCACGTAATACGATTCGTCCCCGCCCTGTTTCAAAGGCTTCCTTAACACCGTTGTATCCATAAATTATACCCCCTGTAGGAAAATCGGGAGCTTTGACATACTCTATCAACTCTTCAATGGATATCTCCCTGTTGTCGATATAGGCAATTGTCGCATCGCATACTTCTTTCAAATTATGAGGCGGCATGTTTGTGGCCATTCCGACAGCTATCCCGGAAGCACCGTTCACCAGGAGTGTTGGAATGCGCGTAGGCAATACCGATGGCTCCTCAAGCGTATCGTCAAAATTCAACTGAAAATCAACCGTATCTTTGTCAATATCAGACAGCGTTTCTTCAGCAATACGTTGCAAGCGGGCTTCTGTATACCTCATGGCTGCCGGACTATCGCCGTCCATGGAACCGAAATTCCCCTGTCCGTCAACCAGCGGATAACGTAACGACCACTCCTGGGCCATACGTACCATAGCGTCATACACCGAGCCGTCGCCATGAGGGTGGTATTTTCCGAGCACCTCTCCTACTATCCTTGCCGATTTTTTAAAAGGTCTGCTGGCCCCGACACCTAACTCCGACATGCCAAATAAAACTCTGCGATGAACAGGTTTTAGTCCGTCTCTTACATCCGGCAAAGCTCTTGATACGATAACCGACATCGAATAATCGATGTAGGCAGATTTCATTTCCTCTTCAATGTTGATCTTAATAATTCTCTCTCCTTCGGCCATTGTTAATTTTGATAAGATTTTATTTGTGGAAAAATAATGTTAAATTTATTAGAAAATGCGCTAGCTAAAGTAGATATTTATGGTGTGATAATGATAAAAATCATCCTGTAATTATCAACAAAAAGTGTTTATAAAACGTTGTTATTATTAGTATATTTGTCATGATCAAAGCGCTGAAAAAACTGATACAAGAACGATTAATTAGAATGGTATGGATGCAAAGTTTTCGCAAAGAATAAAAGACGTATTATCGTATAGCAAAGAAGAAGCTATAAGGCTTGGTAATACTGAGATTGGTCCTGAACACCTGTTCCTCGGTATTTTACGTGAAGGAGAAGGAATTGCTATTGATGTACTTGTCACACTGGGGTCCAATCTCTATGAACTGAGAAAAGACATTGAGGGATCTTTGAATCCCAGCGGACCGATTAAAGTCACCCATACAGAAAACATACCGCTCTTAAAGTCGTCGGAAAGGATACTGAAGCTTGTGTATCTCGAAGCTAAATCGCTGGAAAAGACCACCATCGATACGGGACACCTGCTACTGGCTATGCTGAAAGACGAAAACAGCAAAGTTTCACAAGTCCTGGAAAAACACGATATCAATTATGCCAATGTCCGCAAAGAACTGGAAAAAGACTTAAGCGAATCCATTGAAAAGGCAGAACCCAGGGCGGAATTTCCCCATGAGGAAGACGAACCGGGAAGTACATTCGGTCCGGGGAAAGGCGGACAGGAACAATCATCCAAATCAAGTTCCGAAACACCTGTGCTGGATAATTTTGGCATTGACCTGACAAAAGCTGCCGAAGAAGATAAACTTGATCCCATTGTGGGACGTGAAAAAGAGATTGAACGTCTTGCCCAGATACTCAGCAGAAGAAAGAAAAACAATCCCATACTTATCGGTGAACCGGGAGTCGGAAAATCTGCAATAGCTGAAGGACTGGCTATGCGCATTATGCAAAGGAAAGTCTCCCGTGTTCTGTTCGGGAAACGGGTGGTGACACTCGATCTTGCATCCATTGTTGCAGGCACAAAATACCGCGGACAATTTGAAGAGCGGATGAAAGCCATCCTGAATGAACTTCAGAAAACATCCGATGTGATCCTTTTCATTGATGAAATACATACCATTGTCGGTGCCGGCGGAGCAACAGGTTCCCTGGATGCAGCCAACATGCTGAAACCTGCCCTTGCAAGAGGTGAAATACAATGCATAGGCGCTACCACACTCGATGAATACAGGCAGCATATTGAAAAAGACGGCGCTCTCGAACGCCGCTTTCAGAAGGTTATGATTGAACCTACTACCGAAGGAGAAACGGTCAATATCCTGAATAACATCAAAGAAAGATACGAGGACCACCACAATGTGATCTATACCAATGAAGCTATTCATGCATGCGTAAAACTCACCAACAGGTATATTACCGACAGACACCTGCCCGACAAAGCCATCGATGCACTGGATGAATCCGGATCGAGGGTCCATATTTCAAACATTGTTGTGCCTGAAAGTGTTCTGGACCTCGAAAAAAAGGTGGAAGAGACAAAGAAGGAAAAAATTAAGGCTGTTAAGAATCAGAATTTCGAAAAAGCTGCAAGCTTCAGAGATAAGGAGAAAGAATACATAGAAGGACTGGAAGAAGAAAAGCTTCGCTGGGAAAAAGAACTGGCGAGCAATCGTGAAATTGTTGATGATGAAAAAGTTGCAGAAGTGGTTGCCATGATGACGGGTATTCCCGTTCAGCGTATTGCCCAGGCCGAAGGTATACGACTGCTGAAAATGAGTGATGAGATCCAGGGAAAAGTAATTGGTCAGCATGAAGCTGTTCAAAAGGTTGTTAAATCCATTCAGAGGAATCGTGCCGGTTTAAAAGACCCAAACAAGCCCATTGGGACATTTATCTTTTTGGGTCCTACAGGAGTCGGAAAAACACAACTGGCAAAAGTCCTGGCTCAATACTTATTCGACAGCACCGACAACCTTGTGCGCCTTGATATGAGTGAGTATATGGAAAAATTTTCGGTTTCAAGACTGGTCGGAGCTCCTCCAGGCTACGTTGGTTATGAAGAAGGTGGTCAGCTTACTGAAAAAGTTCGCAGAAAACCCTATTGTGTTGTTTTGCTCGATGAAATAGAAAAAGCTCACCCCGATGTATTCCATATCTTGCTTCAGGTTCTTGATGAAGGGCAACTGACAGACAGCCTGGGCCGCAGAGTTGATTTCAGGAATACGATCATCATCATGACTTCCAATATAGGAACACGTCAATTGAAGGATTTCGGTCAAGGTATCGGGTTCAGCACAAAGGCTAAACAGGCTCAGAGCAACGACTATATTAAAAGTGTCATACAAAATGCCCTGAAAAAGGCTTTCGCACCTGAATTTCTGAACAGGATCGATGATGTTGTGCTATTCAACGCACTAACCAAAGAAGACATCTTCAAAATCATTGATATAGAACTGGAAGGTTTGTATCAGCGAATTATAAATCTGGGTTACAAAATAAAACTCACCAATGCCGCAAAAGATTTCATTGCCGAAAAAGGGTACGACATCCAGTTTGGTGCACGTCCGCTAAAACGTGCCATACAGAAATACCTGGAAGATCCTATGGCCGAAGTACTTATTAAGTCTGACATGAAAGAAGGAGATATAGTAAATGTAGGATTGAACCAGAAAACAGAAGAAATTACCATTAAAGTAGACAAGGCAGTGAAAGAAATTGAAAATGAAAATAACAAGGAAAAAAGAAGTGTGAAAAAAAATGAATAATTGCCAGTTACCGGATTAACATAAGAGGGCTTGTCAGGCCCTCTTTTATTTTTTACGGTTATTCATTACATTTGCATCAGCTTTTATGACACAAACCTTATCTATACGTGTGTAAGGTCCTTTCGGACCCCCTCCTGAAGATTATCCATACAGGGTAATCCTTATATTGTATTCACTTATATTAAAACCTCACAAATCTGATACAGCACATGTATTGGTTTGTTTCATTAAATTTATACTGATCATGAACACATATTTTTACGAAGTTTTTGAGAATATACCACGTCAGGGTCCCGGATTGAACTCCTATACCAGGAAAGCATTCCAATGCATTGAAAAAGACCTGCCGGTAAAACCGGAAATTCTGGATATAGGTTGCGGCAAAGGCTTTCAAACACTTCAACTGGCAGAGTTATCAGAAGCTAACATTACGGCTGTTGACAATCACCAGGTTTTTCTGGATGCACTGAAAGTTTCCACTGTAAAAGCCGGTTATGATAACAGAATCCACCCGGTAAATTCTGATATGACAAAGATGAGTTTTCAGACTTTATTTGACCTGATCTGGTCGGAAGGTGCTGTCTTTGTCATTGGAATAAAAGAAGGTCTTAAACAATGGAAAAAGTACCTTAAACCCCGGGGATTTATGGTATTGACCGATTTATTCTGGCTTACTGACACGCGGCCCGATGAGCTGACCAGGTATCTTGAAGAAGAATGTCTTTACGTATTGACTGTAGATGAAGCGATCCGGGAAGCCGAAAAACAAGGTTACCTGTGCATCGATCATTTTACTCTTCCGCTCGAAGGCTGGACAACAGAATACTATCAGCCACAGAAGAAAGTGATACAACAACTCAGGAAAAAATACGCAGGCAATAAGGAGGCTCTGGAAACCTTTGATGCCATTGAGTATGAGAAAGAAATTGTAACGAAATACAACCGCTATTTTGGTTACGAGTTCCTTATCTTAAGAAAATCCTGATATGCTCTAATATAAACCCGGCAAGTCCGGGTTTTTTTTCTGCCTATTTGGAATTTGTCTAAAGTAAATTGGAAAATACGGGTTTTCAGCATCTCAAATGTATTAATACCATAGATAACGAATACAATATCCATCTAATGTTACAACCATGAAAAAACCAATTTTTTTACTAAGCTTACTATTCGCAGTTGCAATCCATATTTTTTCTCAGACTCTTACTATTGACGTTGGTGGCGTTGAACGGGAATATATTCTTCATGTTCCCGATAATCTTCCTCCCGGTGAAGATGTTCCGGTAGTTATTGCACTTCATTTTCTGGGTTGCACGGCATCCAGCTTTGAGGTTCTTACGCAATTCAGCGATAAGGCAGACATGGAAGGTTTTATTGCCGTATATCCTCAGGGTATTAGCAATTCCTGGAATGCAGGAGGATGTTGTGATCCTGCTGCCAGTAGCGGGGTTGATGATATCGGATTCATATCGGCACTGATCGACACCCTGATTGAAGAACAGCCTGTGGATCCGGAAAAGGTATTTATTGTTGGATTTTCCAACGGAGGAATCATGGCGTATACACTGGCGTCGGAAATATCCGATAAGATCGCCGGTATCGCTCCTGTCGGAGCACTGTTCATGATGGAAGAAAACCATGCAGCAAATCCCGTTCCCATTATTCATTGTCATGCTTTGGACGATGCTTCGGTAGATATCAATGGTCAGTGGGGATGGCTTTCTGTTGCCGACCTTCTGGATGAGTGGAAGACCATAAACGGCATTACCGCCGAGCCCGATACCTTCAGGGATGACAGCAGAATTAAAGGAATACTCTATCCTTCCCCTGACAGCTCGGCAAACATTATTTTGTATTTAACCGAAACAGGCGGTCATTCCTATACCCTGAACAGTCGTCTCGGAACCACCAACCGTATATGGGAATTTTTCACCACACAGATTAACAGAGCTCCGGTCCCTTATGATACAATTGTTGAAGGACCCAGACTGAGAGATTTTAATATTCACATTCCTTCCGGTTACTACACGGCAATTGATACTTCCGTAAAATACCCGCTGATACTGGCGGCACACGGATGGAATCAGAATCCGGAATCAATGGCATTGTATACGGGATTCAATTCGCTGGCCAACAGGAACGATTTCTTTGTTTCGTATCTGCACTATGTCGGTCCTCCCCCGGATTTAAGCTGGAACTATTTTATGGATGAAGAAAAGCCCGATGATATCGGATACGCCAAAGCGGTTATTGACACCTTGTTTGCCAGGTTTCCATTGGATTCTGCAAAGATCTATGCCGTTGGATTTTCTGACGGATGCGGACTTGCCAACAGGCTGCCTTTTGAAACGGACGGACTGGTAAGTGCAACCGGTACGGTTGGCGGAATGATAGAATTTGATGAAGAAGTATCCACAACGCCGGTGAGAATGATCCATTTCCACGCAAAAAATGACCCGTCTGTGAACTATTCCAACGTAAGAGACAATGTATTAAACTACTGGCTGGAAGTTAACGGGTGTTCCGGTGACCCGGAAATTCTTGTTGATGAACAGGAATATCTCGGGGAATTATGGAAAAATGCAGAAGAAGAAAATATGATCATATTCTATTCTCTCCCATTGAATATGCATACATGGCCCGTAAACGGAGAATATAACATGCTGCTTTCAGCATCTGATCTTATGTGGGAGTTTTTTAGCACTGGTACCGCCGTCGCAAATATACCCCATGTCAGTAGCCTCAATGAAAGAACAGCTGACAGAGCTGTTACAGTTTATCCCAGTCCGGCAAAAGATAAACTTTCTGTTAAACTGGGACTTAATATTGAGGATGTATCAGGCATTCAGATCCTGGACCTGAAAGGGAATATCTATCGTGTTTTCAGCGATAATCTCAGTTTCGGAGCAAACAATACACTGGAACTTGATATAGCTGATCTGCCTGCAGGATTATATATTCTTAGAATTCAGGGAGTGAAGTCAATGTACCAGGAAAAATTTCTTGTATTGAATTGATCAAAGAATCTCATCGTATAGAAAGTGTTAGGTTACAGGAACACTCTGTCTGCGTCTGCCGGCAGAGTGTTTTGTTATTGTATATATTCGGCATGCAAATCGTATTCTTCCGCGGCCGTAATTTTTACTTTATAGAATTCTCCTGTTTTAAGTTGGGTATTGGAATGTATGAGCACGTCGTTATCCACTTCGGGTGAATCACCTTCACTCCTGCCGACATAAAAATCCCCTTCTTTCCTGTCGATTATGACGTCAAGGGATTTGCCCACTTTCGACAGATTCAGGTTATGAGAAATCCCCCGCTGAAGTTCCATAATGCGTTCTGCCCTTAAATTCTTAACTTCTTCAGGTACTTCGTCGTTCAGATTCCGGGCTCCAAAAGTGTCTTCTTCTTCACTGTAAGTAAATACACCCAAACGGTCAAATTGAATTCTTTCGACAAACAGCATAAGTTCTTCGAACTCCTTGTCTCCTTCCCCCGGATGTCCGGTCATTAAGGTAGTTCGTAAGGTAAGATCAGGAATTCTTTTCCGGAACATCTCAATCAACTCATAAGTTTGTTTGCCTGTTATTCCACGATGCATTTTTTTCAGGACCTGCCCGTTGATATGCTGAAACGGAATATCCAGATATCTGCAAATGTTTGATCTCTCATGCATAACCTTCAGGACATCTTTCGGAAAACCTGCAGGATATGCATAATGAAGACGAATCCATTTCAATCCCTTAGTATCTGCCAGAAGTTTCAACAATTCAGCAAGATTTTGTCTCCCGTAAATATCGACTCCATAATAAGTAAGATCCTGTGCAATGAGTATAAGTTCTTTAACTCCTGAAGACACAAGTTTTTGTGTTTCCCTAAGAATATCTTCAACCGGTTTGGATTTGTATCTGCCACGCATAAGAGGAATTGCACAAAAAGAACATTTCCTGTCGCATCCTTCCGATATTTTCAGATAGGCATAGTGTGAAGGAGTTGTAAGAATTCTTTCACCGGTTAGATTTGCTTTATAATCATATCCCAGAGTGTTGATTATTTCCTTCAGGTTGTTACAGCCGAAATACTCATCCACACCAGGAATTTCTTTTCTCAGATCGGACTTATATCGTTCCGAAAGACAACCCATCACATAAACATGCTTCAAAATGCCCTGTTTTTTGGCCTTCACATGCCGCAGAATCATATCAATTGATTCTTCCTTTGCATCTTTGATAAATCCGCATGTATTGATAATCACCGTATCTGCCTGCGAGGAATCGCTGTTATGCACTACCGGCAATCCGTTAGCATCCAGCTGTTTCATTAAAACTTCCGAATCAACCACATTTTTAGAGCATCCTAATGTTACAACATGCACAGAGTACTTTTTTGTTTTGGTTCTCATCATTCGTGGATATAATCAGTATTTCATACCTGGAAAAGCATATTGCTCCGAATACTATTCAACATATGGTAAAAACCGGAAGGTTTGTTCGTGACAGGATTATTCTGAAAACAGGGAATCGACAAATTCTTCCTTGATGAACACCTGGAGATCTTCCATTTTTTCACCGATCCCTATGTATTTCACAGGAACTTTGAACTGATCTGAGATGCCGATCACCACTCCTCCTTTAGCTGTCCCGTCCAATTTTGTAATTGCCAGTGCATTTACCTGGGTTGCAGCAGTAAATTGCTTTGCCTGTTCATATGCATTCTGGCCCGTTGAACCATCGAGAATAAGCAAAACCTCGTGAGGTGCATCGGGAATAACTTTCTCCATCACTCTTTTGATTTTTGAAAGCTCATTCATCAGGTTGATTTTGTTGTGCAATCTTCCCGCGGTATCAACAATTACAACATCCACATCCCCTGCTTTTGCTGAGGCAAGAGTATCATATGCAACACTAGCCGGATCAGAACCCATTTGTTGTTTCACTATGGGAACACCTACCCTTTCTGACCAGATTGTCAATTGTTCTACTGCAGCGGCACGAAAAGTGTCTGCTGCACCCAACAGCACTTTCCTGCCGGTTTTTTTATAGTGGTATGCAAGTTTGCCAATGGTCGTGGTTTTACCCACCCCGTTTACACCTACAACCATTATTACATAAGGCTTGGCAGCGAGAGGTGCTTCAAAACCATTTACATCGCCTGAATAATTTTCTGAAAGCAGGGATGCTATTTCCTCTTTAAGGATAATATTCAGCTCTTCCGTATTTAAATACTTGTCCTTTGCAGCACGTTTTTCAATTCTGTCAATGATGCGCAATGTTGTATCCACCCCGACATCCGAACTAACCAGCACTTCCTCAAGATTATCCAGCACTTCATCATCAACCCGGGATTTGCCCACAACTGCACGTGAAAGTTTTTTAAATACACTCTCTTTGGTTTTCTCAAGCCCCTTGTCAAGGTCTTCTTTTTTCTCTTTTGAAAAGAATGAAAATTTTGCCATAGTATAAAAATAAAAAAGCCTTCTCAGGTAAAGAAAGCTTTAAATTTAGAGTATATTTTTAAGTTCTATTTACCTAATTATTAAAATAATCTTTGATATGATCGTTATGCACAATCTCTTCCTGGAAAGTAAAAGATCCTGTTTTTTCAGATTTCACCATCTTAATGCATTTGGTAAAAACTTTTCCTTCTCCTTTTTGCAATGATGCAACAACTTTCTTTGCCATGATTCAATTTATTTTATTTCACGGTGAATGGTCATTTTCTTTAAGACCGGATTGTACTTTTTCACTTCCAGTCTGTCCGGGGTATTTTTCCTGTTCTTTGTGGTAATGTATCTTGAAGTTCCGGGCATGCCGGAATCTTTATGCTCTGTACATTCCAGAATAACCTGAACCCTGTTCCCTTTCTTAGCCATTTTCTAACTGTATTAATAAGATGTTATATATCCCTTTCTCTTTGCTTCATCAAGAGCTTTTTTCAGACCTTTCTTGTTAATATTGCGAAGCCCTGCGGCAGATACGCGCAAAGAAATCCATCGGTCTTCTTCAGGAAGATAGAATTTCTTATCGAACAAATTGGGATAAAACTTTCTCTTGGTGCGTTTCTTCGAATGTGACACGTTATTCCCGAACGTTGTTCTCTTCCCTGTTATCTGACAAATCCTTGACATTTTGCTATCGATTTATGCTATTTTTTTAACAGTTCGCAAAGTACGCTAAATTATTTTAATTTATCAAACAAATTATTCAATATTTTAACACCCCTGAATGAGCGCATTGCGCAGCATATTCAATGCATAAAGAGAGGCTTTGGTAATATTTCTTCCGCGATGATCTCCAAGCAAAAATTTCTTTGAGATTACCTGCCATGGAGTTGCTATGGCAATCCATGTTGTACCTACAGGTTTTTCTTTTGTACCTCCCTCCGGACCAGCTATTCCCGATGTTGAAATGGCATAATCCGTCTCAAATTTTGCCTGTATGCCTTTGGCCATTTGCTCAACGACTTCCCTGCTAACAGCTCCGTTGGTTCGAAGATCATGTTCCTGAACACCCAGAACATTTGTCTTAATCTCATTGGAATACGCCGTAACTGATCCCTTAAAATAAGCCGATGAACCCGGAACACCGGTAATCATATGTGCAATATTGCCACCGGTGCAACTCTCTGCTAACGAAAGAGTTGCTTGCTTTCCCAGCAACAACTTACCAACAACCGATGCCAGCGTATCATCATCAAATCCGAAGATGTTCTTTTCACCGACCAGATTCATCAATTCAACAAGTTTCTTCTCCAGCAGATTTTCAATTCTTTTTTTTTCACTTCCCGAAACAGACAGACGCAATCTCAACAACCCAGGACTCGGTAAATAGGCAAGTGTAACATTCTCAGTCAATGTTTTTTCCCAACTTTCAAGAGTATCAGCCATAACCGATTCTGCCACTCCTGTTGTAAGAACTGTTCTGTGTAACCTGTTGGGCAACGAAAATTCTTTGTGCAATAAGGGAATGACTTCTTCTTTGATAAGAGCTTTCATTTCGTATGGAACTCCGGGCAAGGAAATGATCATTGTATTACCTTTCCTGAATACCATTCCCGGAGCACTGCCGTTCCGATTGATGAGAACTTTACAATTCTCAGGAACTTCGGCTTGTTTGGTATTTCTCTGCGTGACCTTCACTCCTCTTGACGAAAGAAAATCCCGAATGTGCCTGAGAGATTCTTCATGAATAGCAAGCTTACTATTGAAATAGGCAGCAAGTGTATTCTTCGTAATGTCATCATTGGTTGGTCCGAGACCACCCGTAAGTATAACTATATCAGAATTTTGTATAGAATCATCTAAAGTCTTACTTATATCGAAAGCTGCATCAGCAATCGAATGAATCATGCGCACCCTGATGCCATTGGAATTCAATTCCGAAGCAATAAAAGCCGAGTTAGTATCTGCAACCTGGCCTATCAATATCTCATCACCTATGGTAATTATATCTGCGTACAATACAACTTAATTTTTACAATTCATCATGATTCCTATTGCCATCAGGTAAAAATTCGAAGAGAATTTTACTGTAAATGGATTCATTATTTTGCAAAAATAAGGAAATAAGCGTATTGCTTCTGCCTGTTCTGAAAATAAAAATTCCGGCTGCTCTAAAGGCCTGCCGGAATCTTCATAAAGGAATACTGTAACCTATTACTAATTGGAACAATCAACATTATCAATAGCATCCTGGTATTCTTGTCTTTGTGCTGGTGTTAATGTTGTTGCACAGCCATTTAAATAATCCTCCGCAGCTTGTATAAATGCCTCACAATTTTCCTGCGTTGGATTCATCAGGTATTCCTGATATGTATTTATAAAAGCATTTCCAAGCTCTTCACAATTAACGGCAATATCATCTGATTTTTTGCAGGAACTGAATAATAACAACACCATGGTTATCAGGACTACGGTATAAAAAAGAAATACATTTTTTCATAAATATTGAATTTTAGTTTACCATTTGTTCATTTACTGGCTTATTCATCCGGAATTCATAGTAATATTAAAAAACAATGAAATACTTTTCTTTACCAGTTTAGTATTTCTTGCCGGTTAATTAGTATGCAAAAGGTATGAGTTAGAATTCAGAATAAGTGAAGGATTGAAATGCATGAACCACACTCACAACGACCAGACAAGGTATCAAAAAGGTATTGTATTTATCTTTTTTTAAGAGCCCTGATCCTTTGCATCAGTGTAGGATGCGAATAATGAAAGAAAACATAAACAGGGTGAGGCGTAAGATTGCTTAAGCTTTTTGTGGATAATTTTTTCAGTGCGCTGATCAGATATTTTGCATCGTAATGTTTCCTGGTAAAACGATCTGCCTGGTATTCATGAGACCGGGAAAGAAGGTTTAAGGCCAGTCCGACAACGGTTGAAATAGGACTGTAAATTATTCCAAAAGCAAGGATTACCATATGAATGCTATGAACCTTGGCACCCAGGGCCCAGGATAACATGGGATTTACCGTAAACAACGAAAAAACATACAATGTGATCCCGGTTTGAACAACACCCAACAAGATATTTAACCTGGAATGTTTTTTCTTGTAATGACCAATTTCATGTGCAAGTACGGCAACAATTTCATCAATCGAAAGATCATCAATCAACGTATCGTACAATACAATTCGTTTCTCAGAACCCAAACCTGTAAAATAGGCATTTGCTTTGGTAGAGCGTTTGGATCCGTCAATAACAAAGACATTTTCCAGTTTAAAATCCACTTTGTTACAAAAATTGCTGATAGCCTTACGAAGAGGTCCTTCTTCCAATGGAGTTTGCTTATTAAATAATGGCACAATAAGCGTGGAGGAAAACATATTAATAAACAACATAACCCCCGATACTGCGATCCATGCATATACCCAAAACATTTGCCTGGTAAGAAGATAAAACCAGATGATCAAAGCCGTTATTCCGCCTCCCAAAATGGCAGCTACAAGCCATCCTTTGATCTTATCAAGAAAAAAAGTCTTTAAGGTTGTTTTATTAAATCCGAACTTTTCTTCAATTACGAAGGTATCATAGAGTGCAAAAGGTGTATTAAGTATATCGGAAGCAAGCATAATGAATGCAAAAAACAGTAAGGCCACCAACAGAGGATTGGATGTTATGGTTCGTGTCAATTGATCTACATAACCAAATACATGAAATACCAGGATAGTTACAATCAGAACAAAGCTGTACGTACTTGTAATGAGCGAAAACCGCTCATTCACCATCTTGTATTTCTGTGACTTTTTATACTGCCTGGAATCATATACATCCTTCACTTCATCCGGCAATTCTGCATTGTATCTTTTCGAATTCAAAAAGGAAAGAATACGCTCCAAAATAAAATTGAACACGATTATGCTCATAATAAGAATAAACGGAGCATTGTAACCGCAGGTAAGATGATGCTCCCACAATCCTTTAAAAAACTTTCCAACAAAAAGGATGATCAACATTGCGTTTCGTAATATAAGCATTCGTTATACTATCCAAAAAAACCAAAAATAGTAAAATACTTGTATTTATCTATTGATAAATGAGGTGGTGAGGCGATTAGTTGTAAGTTTAGAGTTTCTTGTTTGTTTGGTTCAGGAGTTGCTGGTTGCTTGTTGGAAAGTGACGGGAGGTTGAGTTGTCAATGTTTAACTGTTGAATCGTGTAACTGTTGGACTGGTGATTGGTGATTGGTGATAAGTTAATTATTTATAAATATTTACGATTCAATAGTTACACAACCGATACCGATGAAAATCGGGAGAGCTCGACGAAGTCAATTAAACCCATCCATCACACAAGCCATGTTTTCGAACCGCTCCCAATACGGTTCGACATTCTTTTTTATCTTCCACACAAAAAAGAATGCAAAAAAGGTCACCGTTCCATAAAAATCACTTGAATTACTACGGAAGGCTTTCTCCCTGCGGAACCCAAACTCACTCCTCCTTCGTCGTCGCTCAGACAGGGTTCCTCCAAAGCCACCGCAACGAAATCCTTCCTTGAATTCATAGATGATTTTTATCAGACGGCCTTTATTTTGTTTCAATGGTCATAGCCAAAAGAGTTAACAAGTCTCTAATCTAAAGTTTTCTGTTAAACAGTTCCACGATTAAACAGTTAAACCAGTAACCCAACAACCTAATAACCTAAAAACCATCTCATCTTCTCACTCTCTCACATTCCCGTTTTCTCAACTTTTTAATATCTAAACGTCTCAACTACTAAACTGATCACAGTTCACGATTCACGATTTACGAATTACGATTTACGAATTACGGGAAAGAATCAGGTTTTCATTGCACCGCAGATGTTTATCACCTGACCACTTACATAAGATGATAAATCGGAAGCCAGAAACAGGCAGACATTGGCAACTTCCTCGGGTGTACCTCCCCTTTTCATCGGAATAAATTGCTCCCATGCCTTGCGCTGCTCTTCTGATAGTCGGGCAGTCATCTCTGTAATTATAAATCCCGGAGCAACGGCATTACACCTGATATTTCTTGAACCCAGCTCCTGTGCTATTGATTTTGTAAATCCAATGATTCCGGCTTTGGATGCAGAATAATTTGCCTGACCTACATTGCCATGAACGCCAACAACCGAACTTAAATTCACAATGGAGCCCTTTTTGTTTTTAAGCATAGTACGCTGCACTGCCTTCGTGAAATTGAATACGGACTTAAGATTTACTCTAATTACAGTATCCCACTGCTCCTCTGTCATTCGCATAAGAATGGTATCCATTGTTATTCCGGCATTGTTTATTAAAATATCTATGGTCCCAAAATCATTGAGAATATCATTCACTACTTTTTCAGTATCTGTAAAATTGCTGGCATCGGAAGCATATCCTCTGACCTTAACATGCATGCCTTCAATTTCTTTAACAAGGGATTGCGTGTTTTCATCAAGGTGAAGGTCAGTAAATGCAATGTTGCAACCTTCCTGAGCAAACCGAATGGCAATTGCCCGTCCTATACCCCGGGCAGCTCCGGTTATTATGGCTGTTTTTCCATCAAGTAGTTTCATTGAAATAAAATATGGTTAAACATTTGATTTTTAAAATAAACGAATGCAAGCACTTGTTACACTCGTTCTCACATGAATTATTTGAATCAGCGGGTAAAATAAATAAAGTTCCTTCAATAATTCAAAGATTTGTTTAAATAATGAATCTGACAATTTATCCATAAAAAACAGAGAACTATCAAATTTGAAAACTATCTGTCCTTTCTAACGTAAATTCTAATAACGAACATGAAATCAATACAAATTACTATGAAAACCAAATTATCTATCCCTTCTCTGTTGTTATTATCGGTTATTTTGATTACCACAAAATCACTGACCGCACAACAAACTCTGCAGGTTTCCAATGCAGAACGTTTTATAGCTTATAGCCTGTATAATTTTTCAAAATTGATCGATTGGCCCAACAGTTCATCGGCTACTGTTTTCCAGATCGCTGTTGTTGGTGATAAAAGGGTATATACTGAACTTGAGAATTTGGCAATCAATAAAAAAGTAGGCAATGCTTCTTATAATATTGTCTATTGCAAAACCACCGATGATCTTAATGGAAACAATCAGATCGTATACCTCGACAATCTGAATAGCAGCAAAGTACAGGAACTGGCTGGTAAAAGCAAAGGCGGTGTTCTTTATGTAACTGAAAGACGAGGTATGACAACAAAAGGATCAACCATAAGCTTTATGACAAATGACAAGGGTGCCATGGGATTTGAAATTGCAAAAGAAAATGCTGTGAAAAGCAAACTGTCTATCCGTGCACAATTGGAACGATTGGCAACAAGAGTAATTTAATCCGCAGGGGGAAAAATACTTTCTATCCACAAGCAATTGGGAAAAAGCTGTCAGATGACGGCTTTTTTTTTTACAGGCCTTTCATTTTGCCAATACTTCAGCCATGCCTGATCCTATATCTGCAGGAGATTCCACAACAAATATACCGCATTCCTTCATAACTGCTATTTTGGCTGCTGCTGTATCTTCAGCACCTCCTATTATTGCGCCTGCATGCCCCATTTTTCTGCCTTTTGGAGCAGTCCTGCCGGCAATAAATCCAACCACCGGTTTTGTTCCATGTTCTTTTATCCACCTTGCCGCATCAGACTCCATGCTGCCTCCAATTTCACCAATCATAACAATCCCTTCTGTTTCAGGATCATCCATAAACAATTTTATGGCATCCAGAATAGTTGTGCCAACAATCGGATCCCCTCCGATACCAATGCAAGTAGATTGGCCCAATCTCTCTTTAGTTATCTGGTCAACAGCTTCGTATGTCAGAGTGCCTGATCTTGATACTATTCCCACAGAACCTTTTTGATGGATAAATCCAGGCATAATTCCGATTTTTGTTTCATCAGGAGTAATTATACCGGGACAATTTGGGCCGATAAGTCGGGTTTGACTGCTATGTAAAAAATGTTTTACACGGATCATATCATTTATAGGAATTCCCTCGGTTATGCATACGACAACCTTAATGTTTGCATCTGCAGCCTCCAGTATTGCATCGGCAGCGAAGGCAGGAGGAACAAAAATAACAGATACATCGGCATCTGTAGCGATTACTGCTTCCTGAACAGTATTAAATACCGGCACACTAAGGTGTTTCTGTCCCCCTTTACCGGGTGTAACACCTGCAACTATTGTTGTACCATACTCCTGCATTTCACGGGTATGAAAACTTCCTTCAGAGCCGGTAATGCCCTGTACAATAACCCTTGAATTCCTGTTAACCAATACACTCATTTCAAAATATTGCTTGTGTCCGGGAGCCAAAAATAGACGTTATTCTTGTTTTTTCAAAAGAATAGTCCCTCCGGAAAAACAGAATTGAGAATTGGATTAGCATAAGTTCGAAATATACCCGAAACAGATCAAATGTAGAAAATGTGTATTCCAGTGTATTTACCAAATGTTTATTTAAGGTGTTTCGCAACCAGTTTATACAAATCCTTACTTGCTAGGGGTTTTGATATGAAATCAAGAAAGCCGACATCTTTGATTTTTCTTATTTCATCGGAAAAGGCATAGGCTGTTTGAGCTATTACAGGGATCTTTATTTTTAATTTTCTAAGTTCTTTTAAAGCTTCCATGCCGTTCATTACAGGCATTTTAATATCCATCAGAATCAAATCAATGTCAGGATTCTCCAAATACATTTCAATGCCCTGTTTTCCGTTCTGAGCAAAAAGAATTTTAGCATTTGTTTTCGAAAGGACTTTGTTCAAATAGGAGTAATTTGCATAATCATCTTCAACTATCAGGATTGTTTTATTCTTCAGAACAGGTATTTCCTGACTATCCGGAAGATCTGCACCTGTTATATCCACTTTGGAAAAATGATCAAGAGGAATGGTAAACTTAAATATTGAACCTTCATCAGGCAGAGATTCAACCCATATTTTTCCTTTTAACAGTTCTATAAGATGCTGGCAGATCGTCAGTCCCAGACCTGCACCCCTGTATAAATAGTCTCTGTCATCTTCCACTTTTCTGAATCTCTGGAAAATAATTTTCTGATCTTCTTTTTTAATTCCAATACCGGTATCTTTTACAAAGAATTCCAAATAATTTGTATCCTCTTTGGAAATATGACAACCCACTTCAATATACCCTTCGTCAGTGAATTTGATAGCATTGTTGATTAAATTAGACAGGATTTGTTTCAGGCGCATTTCATCCGTTTTAACTACCAGCGACCGGATACTTCTATCTATATTTATTCTGAAATCAATCTTTTTATCCTCCTCCTTGGGTTTTTGTCTTTTAATCTCCAGATTGTATATTTTCTCAAGCTCATTGAATATGCTGTTGATAAAGACATCATTTATATGTATATCCAGATGCCTTGCTTCAATTTTAGAGAAATCAATGATGTCATTGATTAAATTCAGCAATGTATTGCTGCTACTGTCAATGATTGTTTTAAATGTTTGTCTCTCATTATCGTTGATCTCAGGATCAAAAAACAGACCTGTAAAGCCAATAATCGAGTTCAGAGGAGTTCTTATCTCATGGGATAGATTTGCAAGGAAAGAAGATTTTAACTGATCAGATTCTTCAGCTTTTTCCTTTGCAATGATGAGTTCCTTGGTCCGTTCATCAACAAGCTCTTCAAGTTTATTCCGGTATTGTGTCAACTCTTCGTAAGCTTTCTCAACCTTGCTCTTTTGTTCTTCAAGAAGTTCTTTCTGCACACTTATTTCTTCGGTTTTGCTCTGGATTTCTTTATTTTGCGTCAGGATCTCCTCATTCTGTACCAAAATACGATTGTGTTTTTCTACGAGCTCTGTATTTAATGCCGACAACTCACGGGTTCTGTTCCGTACCCTCTCCTCAAGGATTACATTCTGATTTTTCAGCAAATTGATCCTGAATAAATAGTAGGATAGTGCAACGGACAGGATACCCAGAACCAGTAAAATTCTGAACCACCATGTTTTCCAGAATGGCGGTGAAATAATTAATTTTATAGAAGTCCCCTCTTCGTTCCAATAGCCATCGTTATTCGATGCTTTGACTCTAAATGTATAGGTTCCGGGGTCAAGATTTGTATATGTGGCTTCCCGTTTGTTTCCCACTCCCACCCAATCAGCATCAAAACCTTCCATTTTGTAAGTATATTGATTGTTCTCATTCGCGATATAATTTATCGCCACAAATTCGAAGGATAGGATATTCTGATCATATTTCAGATGGATTTTTGATGTCTGACTTATATTTTTAGTAAGAATGGAATTGTATTCCCCTACCGAAACAGGTTTATTGAACAATTTAAAGCCAGTAATATATATTTCAGGAATCCGTTTGTTGTCTTTGATCTCATCAGGATCGAACACAACAATTCCTTTTTCGCAACCAAATATCAATTCTCCGTCATGAGTCTTACAGGCAGAACGTTCCCAGAAAAAGATATCCTGTAAATTGTCCGATTGATTGTAATTTCTAAAATCAGCAGCAATTTTTTTGGTCAGCGTATCATATCTATACCTCATTCGTGAAAGTCCGTAGGCCGTGCTTATCCACAATTCACCCGGTTTGTGTTCAAGAATGGCTTTGATCTGGTTGCTTGGCAATCCATTCTTTTCATAAAAGGGGTAAAATACATTGTTTATCCTGTCGAAAAAACTCAAACCAAAGGAGGTTCCAATCCATAAATTTAAATTTGAGTCTTCAAATATTACTGAAATATAATTATTGCAAATGCTGAGTGAATCGTTTTCGTAATGATAATAATTCCTGAATTCTTCTGTTTGTGGATTGAATTCCGATAATCCCGAAGGTGTGGGAATCCAAAGTATACCCTTATGATCGATCAGCACCTGGAATGCATAATTGTCTGCAAGACTTTTATCCAAACGGGTTTCATCCTGTCTGTAGCATTTGGATTCTTTTGTTTCAGGATTGAATTTGTATAAACCTATTCCATGACAAATCAACCATAAATTTTCCTCTTTATCTTCTTCAATAGACCGTACATCAGGTCGTTTGTTGTCTCTTCCCATACCGAAAGAAATCGGGTAGGATGTGAATTTCTCAGTACCGGGTTTAAGTTTTTGAAAATTCCCTAAATATGTACCAAACCACAGATTATTTTTACTGTCTTCAAAGATTTTGTAAACCGATCCATAGCCCAGTGAACCACGATCATTGGTTTTGGGCATAAAAAGTTTACGTTCTCCTGTTTGTGTATTTATAAAATTGACTCCAAGATCGAAAGATCCCAGCCACAAATTGCCTTCATGATCCTCCTCAATAGCGTTTATGTTTACTATATCCAGAGTAATTCCTTTGCTGAAAGTATTGTAATTCCTGAAAGCCTTTCCGGAAACGGCAAGGTTAATTCCTCCCTGGTATGTACCTACCCATAAATTTCCCTGCATATCCTCATAAACCTTTGTTATGCCCAGACTATTCAGACCGACCCTGTTGTTTTTATCGTATTGATAAGGAGTGTACTGATTGGTTTCTTTGTTGTAAACAAACATTCCGACTGTAGTGCAAAAATACATTAATCCCTTACTATCCTTAAAAATGTCATAAATGAAATAGGTTCCTCCAAAATCGTAATCAAGCACCTGCAATTCCATATTTTCCCTTAATACATAGAGTATTTTTCCTTTGATTGTTCCGATCCATATCGTATCGCCTTCCTCATAAATCGTAACGATCTCTTGAACTGGATATTTTTCCCCATTTTCTACAAATGAATCATAATGAATTACCTCTTGCTCTTTTTTATTGTAATAATACAATCCGAAAATCCCTCCTAACCAGAAATTATCATCCTCGTCAATCACAAAATCCTTGATGCTTCTGAAATTAAATTTCTCATTAATAAAAGTGTCTGCATTACGGTCATAGAGATACAAAAACCCAATCTCTGCCGCAACATAGAGATTATTTTCTGAATCTTCTTCTATTCCTGTTACCCTGTTTGCGGTATTCAAGCTATATCTCTCCTCATCGAGAAGGTACGTTTTAAAATTTTCCCTGTCACTATTGTACAGACACAATCCCAATTGTGTTCCCACCCAGATATTTCCCTTATAGTCAATATTTATACTGTAGACCATGTTGTCTGCAAGACTGGTTGAATCTCCCAGCACTTTTTCAAAGATCTTGTTGTTAAATCCGTCGTACCGGTTTAGTCCACCCATCGTCCCGATCCACATGTAGCCCTGAGGATCCTGAATGATCGCATTGATTATATTGTTGGATAAACCATTGTCGGTATTGATGTATGTAAATCTCAACTCATTTTCATCTCCATAACAATCCAGTTCTGTTAGAAATAAGATCAGAATTGCCAGAAATACCAAATGAATAATACCGGATCTTTTCATATTTAAACAATCTTAAATATCTTTTTGATATTCAGGGCAGATTTTCAGAAGGTAGTATTTGGTTAATAGGTTTTAAATTATGGCACAATAATATATTAAATCTTATTTTAATGAGATAGCTAATGTATTGAATTTGTTATATGAAGATACTAAATATATCCGAAAATTAAAGTACAGGGAATAATTTTACAACATTGCTAACTTAGAGCTGAAATTTAAGAGATTGACTTTTATAATCATCTATATCAATAGATCATGATTGGTGAAGATACAATATGCGCACTTTCAACCGCCGCAGGCAGCGCTGCTATTGCTATAGTAAGATTGAGCGGCTCCGAAGCCGTTTCTATAGCAGATACACTTTTTGAGTTTCCTGATAAAAAGAAAAAACTGAAAGATCAGAAGCCAAGTACCCTTCATTTCGGACGTATTCAGTATCAGGGAGAATGCATTGATGAAGTAATCACAGGGATCTTTAAAGCTCCCCACTCCTATACCGGTGAAGATGTGATAGAGATCTCCTGTCATGGTTCGGTATATATCCAGCAGAAAATTCTTCAATTGCTCATTCAAAACGGTGCCAGGCTGGCAAAACCAGGGGAATTCACACAAAGGGCATTCCTGAATGGTAAAATGGACCTTTCACAGGCTGAAGGAGTTGCCGATCTGATAGCCTCTGAATCGAAAGCTTCACACCGGCTGGCATTGCAGCAAATGAAAGGAGGTTTTTCCAATGAAATTAAACACCTGCGCAGCGAGCTGCTTCAATTTATCAGTCTGATTGAACTTGAACTGGATTTTAGCGAAGAGGATGTGGAATTTGCAGACAGAAAGCAATTCATGAACCTGGTAAAACGAATCAGCAAAATTCTTGATTCGTTAATTGAATCATTTGAATATGGAAATGTGATCAAAAATGGTGTTCCCGTTGCAATCATTGGCCCAACAAATGCCGGAAAGTCAACTCTCCTGAATACACTGCTTAAAGAAGAAAAGGCTATTGTTTCTGAGTTTCCCGGAACTACCAGGGATTACATTGAAGATACTGTGATAATGGAAGGTCTTCAGTTCCGTTTTATTGATACTGCCGGCTTACGTCATACCGTTGATTCAATTGAAACCGAAGGTATAGCAAGAACTCATAAGAAGTTAAAACAGGCTTCCATAGTTGTTGTCGTGATTGATATGCATGATAATGTCGAAGAAATAAATCATTCCCTTCTTTTTCTGAGGAAGGAATCGTCGGGTAAAAAACAATTCATATTTGCACTCAATAAGGCTGATGAATTTTCAAATTCTGCTGTAAACCATGCGATTGAAAAGTATAAAGAAGCATGGAGCGATATGGCTCATGTTCTGGATATTTCAGCCAAGAAAGGAATTCACATAGATGAATTAAAAAATCTGCTGGTATCCTTGGCTCTCAGGAATGTGCATGGAGAATATAATGTTGTGGTAACCAACACAAGACATTATGAAGCCCTTAAACATGCTTCCGAAGCTCTTCAGAGAGCTAAAAAAGGGATTTCCGAATCATTGTCCGGCGACTTGCTTGCACAGGATATACGACAGGTTTTGCACTATCTTGGCGAAATTACCGGTGAAATTACTACCGACGAGATTTTAGCTAATATTTTTAGCAAGTTTTGTATCGGAAAGTGAGTGAGACTCAACTTTCAGCATTAGCTGAAAGTTGATAGTCGAACTCATCCCGATGAGTGAAACGATATCGGGATCTTTCCATTTCTCAATACCATTTCCTCATGAATAAACTGTCAAGCTGAAAGTTGAT
>CAYORG010000009.1:31097-82298 GCA_964406315.1 uncultured Bacteroidales bacterium
TTTCCATTTCTCAATACCATTTCCTCATGAATAAACTGTCAAGCTGAAAGTTGATAGTCGAACTCATCCCGATGAGTGAAACGATATCGGGATCTTTCCATTTCTCAATACCATTTCCTCATGAATAAACTGTCAAGCTGAAAGTTGATGTCTGTATAGATGAAAAAATGCCCGGTGTATGCCAACAGCAGGGACATCACAACCACATAATAAGGTAAATTACCGGTAATAGTAATGAATAAACAAGGCAATTGGCCGATACAGAACGTGGGCAAACTTTGAGAATGCAAACAGAATAATAAGTTCCATTGAAATAATGGTATGAACAATAAATACCCATTGACTCATCAGATTATTTGCATGAAATGTAACGGCAGCCCCTAGTCACTTGTCTCAAGTCTCACTTCCTATAATCTCATCTTCTCACTTTCTCACTTTCTCAACTACTCAACCAATCACGAATCACGAAATCAATTATCAATTGCCATTCTCACAACTTACTACTTAACGATCACCGATTACAAAATATGCATTAAATTTGAGTACCAAACCCGTAACATGAAACTACATCAACTGACCAGCAACTTTGGAATCATTATTTATACAATAGGAATAATCTTTTCCCTAATTGGTTGCAACAGATCTGATTCCGAAGGCTTTCATCCGAGAGACAGTTTAGCAACTACCAGGAATACACAAAATATTGGAAATTCAGAAGATTTATCTTTCCTACAGGACACCAATTACCGGATAGCCGATTCTCTGCTAGATCTGAAGGATGGCGAAAACGCCATTCTTTACCTCGAGAAAACGCTGAAGAAATTTCAAACCGACAGCAATTACAGGGCGATTGTAAGTGTATTGAACAAACTCGGATTATCCTATATCATCATGAGGAAATTTTCCACAAGTCTCCCCTGTTCAAAACAAGCCGCTGAAATAGCCATAAAACACATCGGAGAAAAAGACACACTGCTTGCTGATTCCTATTACCAGATGGGATTGTGTTACGATCAGACTTATAAGGCAGATTCAGCACTTGATTATCAACAAAAAGCATTAAAAATTCGACAGGATATTTACGGTAATATGCATAGGAAAGTAGCAGATAGTTACCTGGTCATTGGGAATGTTTACAACTGGGTGCTTTACGATGCTTACAATGCTTCTGAAAATTATTATTCCGCTTTGAATATAATGGAAAACATGAAAGCAGAGGATAAAGAATTCATGATCAGATGTTACTACAATCTTGCAGAAACAAACAGAGAAATTGGAGAACTGGACAAAGCATTAGTCTATGCCAATGAAATGATTAACAGGATTGACAGCTCATTGTATAATAATAAAATTTTTAAGGAACTGGCATTCACTCTTGTTGCTAATATTTACTTCTCTAAAAAAGAGTACGATAAAGCAATCCAGTATTATAAAAGAGCAATACAGCTTAATATAAAGAACAATTTAAAAGAAAATAATTATTTGGCAATGTATTATACCAACCTGGGACTTTTATTTCAGTTGACAAATGATTTAACCATGTCTATTGATTATTGTAATAAGGCTGAGAAAATTCTATTGCCTGAGAAACCGGTATCCCTGTCCTATGTTTATAATTATTTGGCCAAAGCATACTGGGAATTAAGGCAATATGAAATTGCTAAATCGTATTTATTAAAATGTATTGCGTTAAGGAAAACGTATTATTCCGACAAGCATCCTCAAACATCAATGACCTATCTTAATTTAGGCCGGTTTTTTTATGAACTCAACAGAATTGATTCAGCCTCTTTCTATCTTTACCAGGCATTGGTCGCCGGAACAAAGGATTTTAAACCTGAAAGAACATTTTCGTTACCAAAACTTGAATCCATTGGTAACAATTATTTTCTGTATAAAGCATTGGCACAACTGGCTAATTTGCAGGATCTGATCTATGAAAATACGGGGCAAACAGATTATCTGAAATATGCCATGGATTTGTACAATTTATGCGACACTTTGCTGGAATCTTCAAGAACTTACACTTCTCAAGATGTTACAAAATTCTTATTGGCAGAAAACCATAAAACCATTTATGAACATGCGATTAATACAGCATATACCCTATTTGAATTATCAAATGACTCATCTTATTTGAACTATATATTTCATTTTATAGAAAAAAACAGGGCCAGAGTGTTATACGAAAATGTGAAAAAAAATGAATTCCTATCCAGTTCAATTCTCCCGGATAGTATCAAATCCGAAGAAACTAAATTGAACTATCAGGTGAATTATTACAAAAAACGAATAGCTGAAAAAACGGTATTATCCGATTCTACAATGCTTCTCGATTTAAATAATAAATTGTATAAAGTGTTCAGAAAGCAGGAAACACTTCAAGACTATATAAGACAAAAATACTCGATTTATTACCAGGTAATGTATGAATCAGATGGTTTACTTCTTAAAGACATTAAACAAAATTTAGAAAGCACCATAATTATTGAATATTTCTGGGGTGAAGATAACATTTATGCATTAAGAATTGAGCGTGATCTGATTGATATCATCAGAATAAAAAAAGACAGTATTTTTATTAGTAATCTAGAGAAAGTCATAGACTTATTGCATTGTAATAACGTGTTTTCTTTTGAAGAATATATAGCATTTACAGATAATTGCTATTATTTGTTTAAATGTCTATTACAACCATTATTGATGAATAAACATGAAAAGTATAGCGCCAATAAACTCAAATTAGTTATAATCCCTGATGAAAACCTTGCCTATTTACCATTTGAATCTTTAATTACCAAAAGGCCCATTAATCATACCATTGATTATAAAAACCTTGACTATCTAATCAATGAATATGACATTAGTTATGATTTTTCTTCTCGGTTTTTTCAATTCTCAGTTAGTAAAAGCACAGAACGTCGTGTAAATAAATTACTGGCCATTGGATATAGCGAACCGGAGAGTAATACATTAGATAACAGGAAAAAAAACAGCACAACATTGCCTGTATTGAAAGCATCCGAAAACGAAATTAAATCGTTATCAAAAGTTTGTAAAGGGAAGTATTTAGTTGATGAAGAAGCTACTGAAACAAATTTCAAATCCTTTGGAGCAAGTTATGATGTATTGCATTTGGCAGTACATGGTAAATCCGATTCGGCAGAAATGCATGCTTCCTGCCTTTATTTTAATAATGCAAGGGATACCATGAATGATGGCATTTTATATCCATACGAATTGTATAACACACCATTGAATGCTAAACTTGCTGTGTTAAGTGCATGTGAGACTGGTATTGGAAAAATGCAGGCAGGCGAAGGACTACTTAGTATGGGTTGGGGATTTGCTTATGCTGGTTGTGAGTCTTTGGTATTAAGCCTATGGAAAGCAAATGATTTAAGCACTTCCATAATAATGAAGAGCTTTTATCAAGAAGTTATAAAAAAAGAAGATATTGATAAGGCATTAAGCAAATCAAAGATTAAATATTTGGAAAAGGCAGATGAATACACTGCCCACCCTTCCAATTGGGCAACATTTATTATTTACGGCAATACTAAATCCTTAGATTTTCCTAACATCAAAGAGCTCTGGTGGATTATTATCAGTAGTTTGTTAGGAATATCAATTATTTTCTTTGGAATAAGAAAAAGAAGAATTAAATCCCAACTTTAGATTAATTCCTATTATCCGCAACATTTTAGTATTTGAAGAATGATATAAATGATTATCATCCAACTTGCAATTGTTACTGAAATAGAAAAAAATAATGGTAATCTGATTTTTTGAATGTCATCATCATTTTCCGGCATAATAATTTGAATTTAGGTTAATAATTTGATTGAGTTAGTATATATAAAACATCTGCCTTTTCTATTTTTTGATCTTACTCAACAACTCCTCTGCCTTGTCCTTGTATGAATTTTCGGTTTCAGTTATCCTTTCCAGCTGTTCTTCTGCAGCCTTCAAATTTCCGTCTTCCAGATAACACAAACCCAGGTACCACCGGGTTTGATTTTCAAACAGAACCGAATCGTTCAGCAAGATAGTAAAATTTTCAATTGCATCATCATAATTTCCCATGGCCATGTAAATGTTGGCAAGATAGAAACGTGTGCTTTCAGAATCTCCAGTTTCTTCCTGCAGTTCTAAAAACAACTCCAGGGCCTTATTGTATTGTTCGCTTTCATAGTAATAGTATGCAAGCTCTTCTTTGGTCATCTGTTCCTCCTCTGCCCGCTGCACAGGATGAATGATGTTTGGATAGGGAGTATAATATTTCATAAAGTAATCCTCTTTCCCTGTCTGACTGCGTGAAATGATGATGGTAAATATACTTCCCAGCAAAAGGACAATGGTTGCGGCAACAGCAACGGCGTATTTGAACCTTCTGAACCCGACAGTTTTCGGCTTATGCAATGTCTGAACCGGAGACAATGACTTTTCTGTTTTTTTCAGTTCGTTCAGCAGATCATTGTGCGCAGCATACCGGATTCCCTCTATCAATCCTCTAACATCCTCAACAAGAGACTTAAAGGCAGAATCAGAACAAAGGCGATCTTCAAAATTCTTCTTGTCTTTCTTTGAGATCCTCCCTTCCAGGTATTTTTCTATTAACTCAATATGTATAGTTTCATTTTTCATAATCCCTGTTGTTTAAACTCAAACGCCTTTCAGGTAAATTGCACGCAATCTCTTCAAACACTTGTACTTCATATTTTTTGCTGTTTCTGAATTCTTTAATCCTGCAACCTTTGCAATTTCGTTCATGGTTTTTTTATGGTAATAATAAAGTTCCAGGATCTTCCTGCAAGGGTCGCCTAATTTGTCGAGACCTTTTTCCACTCCTTCCAGCTTTTTTGTGTTTTCTTCTTCCCTGTTCGTTTCATCAGAAGTCAACTCAAATCCTTCATCTATTTCCATCTGAATCTTATGTTTATCTCTTGACGTCGCATACATTTTATTTTTCCCGATTGCAAACAAATAGGTCTTTATGCTGCTGTTAAAATTTTGAATTTTATCATTTACAATATTTTCATAGAGCGCCACAATTGTCTGCTGATAAACATCTTTGGCATCGTCATCCGAGCATTTACAGGATTTTATAATCCATAAAATAAACTCTTCCCTGTACATTTTATAAACCTGTTCAAGCTCATTGTAATCGCCTGATCGTATTTTTTTAATTAATGAGCTCCAATCCATCCGGTTGTAGTTAATGATTTCGTTGAAAATAGGTAACCCAAGTTTTGAATAAAAATATAAAAAACATCGCGATTAAACATGATTTCCCTATTTAGCCTGCATTTTTTTGCCCGATCCTGAAAAAAAAACATTGGCATGGGGTTACCTATTTCGTTTTATTTCATTAAGTGCAGATTAAAATTAAAACGAGTTTTAAAACAACCAAACACATCGACCATGAGCAGTGCAGAGATTAAAACCATAAGAGACGGAATAGCAAAGACAAGCTATGGGAAATACAAAAAAAGCTCTGACCCCTATGTAACATCAAACCTGAGCAAATCACCCTTTTACAGGCAGTTGCTGGAAGATTACCTTGGTAAATCCTATACAAACGAAATGTACAATGATTTGTTCGACGAAGTAGCCAGAGACGTTGATTTCAGAATCAAACAGATGAATCTGCAAAACATAATAAACTGAACCGTAACATCATTTGTAATTTGAGAAACCGTTATGTGCAATTATCCTACTTGAAAATAGGTTCTGCAAGGGATCGGACATCGTCCTGATCCCTTGTTTTTAAAATATACCAGGATTTTTATTCATTTGAGTATTCTCTGTCAAAGGGTAATGTCCATCATTCTCATGGACACCAATGCGTCTTCAAGCGAGCAGGGATTATCCCCTTCCCCCCGAAAAAATGCAACTGTTTTCTCAATCATGGGCTGCTGAATATGTTCAGGAAACGGAAATTCAAATGTTTTTAATCCGTCATCAGTATACACTTCAAGCAGAGGACTCCTGAAAAATGAAAAAACAAGTTTCCCTTTTTCCCCGATTATCTCACAACGTTCCGTATCAGTGCTTTGATGAATGGCAAAAGACCAAATACCATTCAGGTAAATGTTCTGATCAAAAGATATTCTAAGCATTGTCAGGTCGGGGGCATTGTAATTTCCTCCCTGATTTGTTGAAAAGCCTTGTATTGTTATCGGAAGACCAAAATACCAGTACATCAGATCGAGCTGGTGGGGAGCAAGATCGTGAAAAATGCCTCCGCCGGATAGTTCAGGAACCACTCTCCAGTTTTCATCGGCATTGGCCACAAGATCATTTTCAGGTGTTTGAAAGGTACGAATGGTAATAAATAATACTTTCCCTATCCTACCCTCATTCAGCAGTTCTTTTATTGTATTGAATAAACGCAATCCGCGCCTGTAATGTGCAACCGTTACAGGCAAATTGTATTTCACTGAAGCATCGATCATTCGTTTGCATGAAGCCGCATTCAATGCAACCGGTTTTTCAACATAAACGGACTTTCCGGCCTTCAGGGCAGCCAGGGTAAATTCCTTATGAAAAGAGGGAGGAGTGGCAATGTAGATAGCATTGATCTCACGATCGTGTATCAGATCTTCTGCATTGGAATAGTATTTCGGTACATTGTGGCGAAGCGCATAATCCTTTGCCTTTTCTTCATTTCGGCGCATAACTGCAACCAGGTGTGAATCGCGTACTTTTTGAAAGGCAGGACCACTTTTTTTCTCACATACATTGCCTGCACCAATGATTCCCCAACGTATATCTCCCCGAATGAATTTCATTTAATAGTAAATAAAGCTAAATATTTATGTGTGTGTTTTTGAAAATAATAAACCGCTAAGATCGCGAAGTTTTCACAAAGAACGCGAAGATTACTTGCTAAGCGCTATGGTTGAGCACCAATTCTGGTTGGCCATGACATTATATTCAGTATTACGCAAGCAACTTGTTGTAAACAACATGAATACTCCTTGGAATGATCTTAAACTCAACAGGTGAGTGTCCCAAAGTCTCTCCGTCGGCTTCCAGGTGGATAAGCTTTTTTGCATCAATTAATACAGCTTTGCCTGTATATCCGTCGATTTTAGGATGCTCAAGTATAGTTCCGTCATACAGCATTTTCAGGTTTCTGATAACCTCTCTCTTTTTCATTTTATTGATCACGGTAATATCAAACAGGCCATCATCAGGAATGGCATTGGGTGTTTGCATCATTCCGCCACCGCAATATTTTCCGATCCCCAGGCTCATAGTAAACAATTCATTGTTGTACTTTTTCCCGTCAATAACAATGTCTGCAGGTGTGTGCGAATAAGTAACAAGACTTCTGAGCAAATTCCAGAAATACAATGTTTTTCCTCCCCTGCCCCTGTCTTTGTTATAATTTGTTCTTCTGACAACCATGGCGTCAAATCCCAATCCTGCAATATTAATAAAGTATCTCTGTTCTCTTCTCTTGCCCAGAGAATATTCCACAACCCCGGTATCCTGTAAAAACGTGTTCTTCCTCTTGATGATCTTTATTGCTTCCTCGTATGATGCCGGTATACCGAACATTTTGCCCCAGTCATTTCCGGTGCCTACTGTAATCATCCCGATAGTAAGTGATTTTGGTTCACAGGTTTTTTGCTTGAAACAACCATTTACGACTTCATTCATTGTACCATCACCACCAACAACAATAATGTTCCTGAAGCCTTTTTTTATTCCTTCCGCTGTTAGCTGGATTGCATGACTTTTTGTATCGGTAAATTCCACATGAACAGGCAAATTGTGTTTCCGGAAAAGCGAAGAGATCAAAGACCAGTCTTTTAGTCCCCTGCCCCTGCCTGCATTAGGATTCACAATAACAAGCCATCGCGAATAATAGGACTGTTTTTCAACCATAATGATCGGTATTGCTTAGACAAATATCTGAATAATATTCAAATAAATAACAGATAATAGTAACGGCCAATTACAAAAGCTATATTTGTCTAAATCTATCTGCATTGTCCATGTCTGTAACTTTAATAATTTTCACTGTGCTTTCTGCCGTGCTTCTGTTATTGTTCATGGTATTAAAGCTTAAGATCAATGCTTTTGTTTCCCTCATCATCATCGCGATGTATGTGGGTGTTCTTACAGGAATGCCATTGAATGATATTCTCAAAAGCATTCAGAATGGATAATAAAAAAAGGCACAACTAAAAAGTTGTGCCCCTGCGAATAGTAAATTTCTGATAATTGTAATTGGTTGGACTTAACATTTATCATCAAACGCATGGATTAATTCCCCAAACATGGTAAAAGTAACCCTTTGCGATGATATTTTTTCAAATTCAATTCAATGCAGGTATTCAATTACGCAATTTATAACAGTTTGAATTGCCAATGCCTGTTTTTTCTTTTTAATAGTTCCTTCTATTGTAGCCGTATCAAAATGAATCTTTATTTTATTTGCCGGATGATTTTGAAATGATTCAATTGCCTTCTTGTTTACTATGGTTAAGGCAGTCAGGGATTTGTTTTTGTTTTCCGTTTTTATCACGGGTTTTTGCAGTACTTTCAGTCCGATAATCTCATCTGTATCCAAATTAACCAGGATACTATCACCTTTCTTCAGTGGAAAATTCTCTTTTACGTTGAACACAAAGGAAATTACCAGTGAAGTATCGCCATAAATCGTAGACCACACATCAACCGAACCCGCGCCAAAATCATTTGAGAGAATAAGAGGCTTCGTGATTACGAGGCGCGTACCATCCATTCCACTTACTTTGTTTGTAACATACTGGCATTTTTGTCCATAACTTCCGATTGATAAAAAAAGCAGAATAGTTGTAAGCACTTTCATAACGGTAAGAGATTATGCTATTGAATCGCGTTACAGAAAAGATAAGACTTTTCGAACGGAAATACAACAACAGAACTATGTTAATGGTTCAGATCGTAGTCTTTTATTTTTTCAAGAATTCTCAATTCAGCACCATTGTACATCTCTTTGATAAATTCGTTGGTGAAATTGTAGGTTCTTTCTTCAAGACTAAGTTCACCCAACCTGTCAAACAACATTTCTTTTGCCAGCTGGATGTCTTTCCCATAAATATGGTATGAATCGGCCTGCCAGTTCAAACGACCAAGTCGCACTTCTTTGCCTGTTCGTTTTGACACTTCAGCAGCAATAATCTCTTTATTAAATTGAATAAAACCGAACATATTCATAAAACTCGCACCCCACGCATCATTGCTTCTGAACCGGATGTTGCAGTTCAGCCAGTAGACATCGTCTTCATCTTCCGGCATTCTGTACCATAGAGATTGAAGACAGGGAGGATCATAACAATCAGTATCCAGGTTAGGCATCCAGGTAATCATCTGTGCCTGCCGGGTAAAAGGTTGCGCAGACAGTTTACGAATGACCGATTCAATCTGATCAATTTTAAACGGACCGTTTTCAGTAGAACCGTTCCCGTTTTTCTCCATCCAGATCCCATATTTTTTCAGCCTGCCATGATAGGTATATTCCCAGCGAGTGTCATCCGGGTCGTTCATATTTTTTACCCAGTGGTCTTTATATCCTTCCAGCTCAAGGACATATTCTTTCAGTTCCTCAATACCACCCGGAAAAGCCAGGTGAATCATAGGTTCACTTTCCGGTTCCCGTATTGTTAAATTCAATGTACAATCAATGCTAAGAGGGTCGCCCTCTTTATCATACTGGGTTTTGAAACGCATCCCCTTTTCATACAAACCCACCAGGGCTTTCTCAAAAGCCAGGGCAAGTGACTTTTCACATACTGTTATAACCGGTATATTCAACATACTCTTTAGACTATTTATCCTGAGGAAAAGATAGGAAATAACATAATTTACCTCAGAAAATCCATGAAAAAGTTATTATTATCTTATCAACCACCCGGCAATGAAACAGAGAGCATATAAGACGACAGTGCGAAAAATGAAATATATTACGATAAACCGGAAGCTTTGCCATCCGGTGAAACCGTTATTCTCAAAGCAGCCGGTACTTTTGGCAAACCCGGCATAGTCATTATGTTTCCGCAAATTACAACAACAAAGCCGGCTCCTGCTGATATTCTTACTTCATTTACAGTAATTCTGAAATTCTTTGGCCGGCCCAGTAATTTTGCATTATCAGAAAGTGATTTCGGAGTCTTTGCAACACAAACAGGCAGATCTCCATATCCATTTTCAGTAATAAGATCAATATCCGTTTCTGCTCTTCTCTCAAAGTCAACGCCGTCTGCACCATAGATCTTTTGTGCAAGGGTTTCAATTTTCCCTCGAATTGACATTTCCGGAGGATACAGGAAGTTAAGTTTCTTTTTCTTGTTATCCTTTATGCTGTCAATTACAGCCTTAGCCAGATCCAGAGCACCCTGACCACCAAATTGAAAATGATTGGCTACCACAGCCCTGGCTTCGTGTTTCTCACAAAATGCAACAATGGCCTGTAAGTCTTCCTTTTTATCCCCGACAAATTGGTTAATCGCCACAACGGGCTCAATATTGAACATGCGTATGTTTTCAATGTGTTTTAACAGGTTTGCCAGTCCACCGTTTTCATGAATTCCTCCGTGATGGTGCACGGCCTTTGCAGTTGCAACAATAACAACAGCATTAGGATTCAAACCGGCAATACGACATTTGATATGAAAGAACTTTTCAGCACCCAGATCAGTTGCAAATCCGGCCTCGGTAACTACATAATCCGAAAGTTTCAATGCCATGCGGGTTGCAATGGCACTGTTTGTGCCCTGAGCTATGTTTGCAAAAGGTCCGCCATGCACAAATGCAGGGGTGCCGCCCATGGTTTGCACCAGGTTAGGATGTACGGTATCCCGCAATAAAATCTGCATGGCTCCTTGGGCACCTATATCTTCTACTTTCACCGGTTCTCCTTTGTAGGTAAAACCAACCACAGTGCGTGCCAGTCTGTCTCCGAGATCCTTAAAATCTTCTGCCAGACACAACATAGCCATAACTTCCGAAGCAGGAGTAATATTGAAACCATCCTGCCTGGGAACACCATGCTTCACCCCTCCAAGACCAATGAATATTTCACGCAATGCTCTGTCGTTCAGATCAATTACACGTCTCCAGATAATTCTTCTCGGATCGATCCCCAGTTCATTACCATGTTGCAGATGATTGTCTATCAATGCAGACAGAAGATTATTTGATTTGCTGACTGAATACATGTCGCCAACAAAATGCAGGTTGATATCCTCAGCCGGCATAACCTGTGCCATACCAGCTCCTGTACCGCCTCCTTTAATACCAAAATATGGCCCCAGGGATGGTTCTCTTAAACAGATTGCCGTTCGATTGCCAAGATCACGCAAAGCATCACCCAGACCAATAGTTGTAGTGGTTTTTCCTTCCCCCTGCGGAGTCGGAGTCATTGCGGTAACCAATATAAGATTGCCATCCGGCTCTGTTAACCTGGCTTTAAGATATTGGATAGGTATTTTGGCAATGTAATGTCCGTGAGGTAAAATTGACTCTGCATCCAGACCCAATTCCTCTGCAACTTCATAGATCTTTTTTAATTTGTATTGCTGATCTGAGTGATTTAAGCTGTTCATAATATTTTGTTTGATGGGCCAAAGATAATCGTCTTGCCTGAAGTAATCAGTCAAAACTCTGAATTTTCTCACCCTTTACATGAAAATCCCTAATCCACAAAACCATTGCTATCCTGTCTATTCAGATGGAATCTGTTGCATTTGTGAAAAATGAAATGAACATAGCGGTTCAACCATATATGTTCATACTATCAAAATGCATTTAAAACAAAAGAAGAAGTTATATATTTGACATGACCTTAATTCTTAACACGAATGAGATTTCTGCGAAAAGTCCTGGTTTTCTTATACCAGCCTTACAAGTGGTTGTTTTGTGTACCTTTCTTTTTAATAAACACTTTGTTCTTCGGAATACTGGCAGTGGTATTGTCTACCCTTATCAATGAACGTATTGGAGGGTATTACGGAGGGGTTGTCTGGTCGAGATTGAACGCACTGTTTATCCCCATGTTTGTCTCTGTTGAAGGAAGGGAAAATATTTCACCGGCAACTTCCTATATCATTGTATCGAACCATCAAAGCGCGTTGGACATATTCCTGGTTTACGGATGGATGGGAATTGATATCAAATGGGTAATGAAAAAAGAGCTGAAGAAAATACCGGGTATAGGTTTTGGAAGCGCAAAGGTAGGGCATATTTTTCTCGACAGATCAAACAAGAGAGCTGCAGTTGAAAGTCTGGCCATTGCAAAGAAAAAGCTTGTCAATGGAACATCTGTTGTCATCTTTCCTGAAGGTACCAGAAGCAATGATGGAATACCCTTACCATTCAAAAGAGGTGCATTCAAGCTGGCTATCGATCTGAATTTGCCGGTACTGCCCGTAACTCTTATCAATACAAGGAAAATACTCCCTAATAACTCGCTAAATATTGTACCAGGAAAAGTGAAAATGATAATTCACAAACCAATAGATATTCGTAATTTTAATGAAAAAAACATGGGCGAGCTGATTGCCCGGACCAGGGATGAAATATGTTCTGAATTGCCTGAGATGAAAGAGCAGCAGACAAAAAGTGCATAGTTCATCAGAACAAACAGCTTATTATCTGAAAGGAGAAAGTACTTTCAGAAAATTTCACACCAAAAGCTACGCATCCCAATGAATTGAATACATATACTTGCTTCCAATGTTCGATGCATAAAAACCAGAATGAAACTCATGAAAACATCACATAAATTATCTAATACGCGGAAGCTATTGATCCTAAGTATTATTGCTCTGTTCATTCTTATATTTATACCAGATTGTATGAAAAATGATCAACCTTCGGTAATACCGTTACCAGCAAAAATCGAATATGCTGCAGGCAGGTTTCAAAATGAACCTGATCTTCGCATTTGTTATACTGCTGCAGAACTTGAAAAACTGGCAATGCTGATCCAGGAAATACTGAAAGAACACGGAGTTGCCAGTACTGTTATTCATTACAATGAATCATTCACTTCAGATAAGAAGGATATTATACTTCGCCTGCAATACGAAGCTGAAATTCATCCTGAAGGATATGAATTGCAAATCACCCGGGATGGGATTGATCTGAAAGCATCTTCTCCTGCTGGCATATTTTACGGAATACAAACTGTAAAACAACTCGTTATTCAATCGCCATTAAATACAATTGCCATACCCGCGCAAACCATAACAGATTTTCCGCGGTTTGCCTGGCGGGGGATGCATCTTGATGTTTCCAGGCATTTTATGCCCAAAGAATTCATTAAACAATACATCGATTACCTTGCTTTTCTGAAAATGAATGTATTTCACTGGCACCTGGTAGACGACCAGGGCTGGAGAATAGAAATAAAGCAATATCCTTTGCTTACAGAAAAAGGAGCCTTCAGAAAAGAAACACTTGTTGGTCATTATTCTGATAAGCCACAAAAATATGACGGCACCAGGTACGGAGGATTTTATACCCAGGAGGATATACGTGAAATTGTTTTCTATGCAAAGGAACGTTTTATCACCATAGTTCCTGAAATTGAAATTCCCGGGCATTCGCAGGCTGCCATAGCTGCTTATCCGGAACTTGGATGTACCAATGATCCGGTTGAAGTAAGGACAATTTGGGGTATATCGCCTTACATATACAATGCAGAAGAAAGCACATTCATATTTTTACAGAATGTACTGGATGAAGTCATTGATCTGTTTCCTTCAAAATACATACATATAGGAGGTGATGAAGCTCTGAAAGATCAATGGGAATCTTCCGAAAGCGTTCAGAATAAAATGAAAGCCCTTGGAATACCAGATGAACAGAAACTTCAGAGCTATTTCATAGGCAGAATTGAAGAACACCTGTTGAAGAAAGGCAGGAATATCATCGGGTGGGATGAAATTCTTGAAGGTGGCCTCGCTCCTACTGCCGCAGTAATGTCGTGGCGGGGAACCGAAGGAGGAATTGAAGCAGCAAAACATGGACATTATGTTGTGATGACTCCTACTGATCACTGTTATTTTGATTATTACCAGAGCAAAGATTCCGGCGAACCTCTGGCCATTGGAGGATATCTTCCTGTTAAAAAAGTCTATTCATACGAGCCCGTTCCAAAAAAGCTTTCAAAAGATGAAGCTCAATATATCCTTGGAGTTCAGGGGAATGTTTGGACCGAATATATGAAGACACCTGAAAAAGTAGAATACATGATCTTTCCACGAATTTTTGCCATGTCAGAAATTCAATGGACATTACCGGAAAACAAAAACTACAAAGACTTTGTTAAGCGTGTCAGATCATTCGAATCCTATTTGCAGTCGAAGGAAATCAACTATGCAACACATATTTTCAGAGAATAATCCTGTTTATTCGCCCGAAAATTTAGTGGAATAACCAAAACGCCCGTGAAAGAGCATCGCATGTATTGGATTCCTTACCCTTTCACTGTTTTCTCTCTTTATTAATTCAGACGAAAAATTCTTTGAGTCTGATTTGTAACCTACTGCGGCAAAAACAACAGGGTCATAACCTTCCGGAATACCTGCAACCTCCCTGATTTTTCGTCTGTCAAATCCCCCCATGGGATGAACAAAAAGACCTTCACTCGTTGCCTGTAATACAAGATTGGAATAAGCCATCCCGGTATCGTGCCAGGCATAAATATTCGAACTGTCTTTATGATCAGAAATAACCTGAGCCACAGTAAGCAGTAACATTGGGGCATTCTTAGCCCACAGTTGATTTCCCTCAACAAGGCAGGATAACATTTTGTCATAAAATGAATCCCCCTTCAGGGAGTAAATAAATCTCCAGGGTTGAACATTCCTACTCGAAGGAGCCCACCTTGCAGCATCAAAAAGCCGTCTGATGGTTTCTCCGGGTATAGGATCGGAAGAGAATAATACAATGCTTTTTCGTTTTATTATCAGATCATTTATCATCATGGGTTTGAGTATAAGTTTGCTTAGTTAAATTTTGTTAAAGAACTCTAAATGAGTGGATTTGAGTTTATTTATGTATTAATTTTACACTGTGAAACCTTGTTGATCTCATAAATATAAACCATTTTGTCATGAGAACACCGGCATTTTTATGGATTGCTTTGTGCATATGTTTTTCTGCACTCCAGCCAGACCTTCCGGCGCAAACACCGGATGCAAAACAAAATTACAAAGTATATCGCGAATACGATGAAAATGGGAACCTTATGCAGTATGATTCTACCTCTGTATACGTCTGGAGCTCAGACAGCAATGATTTTTTTACAGATTCATTAGCCTGGTCATGGAATGAAGACTCTTTTCTCACTGATTCGAACGATTTTATGAAAAATGATCCTTTCTTTTTCGGGTTTCATTTTCCTGGAGATGAGTTCTTTCTGTTTCCCGACTTGCACTTTGGTCATGACTTTGAAGAATTTGACAGGATCATGAGAGAATTCCATGAAAACTTTGATTTGTTCTATTCCGATTCAGCATTTCATTATGGCTTTCCGGGATCTCCTGGATTTGAATATCACAGGAAAACCTTACCAGAGACTGAACATCAGGAATTGTACATAGAAAAAATGGAAAAACGCATGGAAGAAATGAGACGGCAACAGGAAAAGATGTTCAGGGAATTCTTTGATCATGAGTATTTCATGCCTCCTTCGTCCCCCTTTATGCCCGATTCAATACAGGGACCCGGCACATCACCGGAAAAAGAACCACAGAAATACGATCCATCATTGATACCTATTTAATTTTTTCAATGTATCTTCGATTTTTTCCAGAAGATAATATGATCGATGAACAGGATCCTTTCGGGCTTCAATAAAGGCATTGCATTTTGGGTTGCAGGATTTGGAATCCTTGCCTTCTTTATACCTTCCTTATTCACCTTTCTAAAACCTGCCATTAACCTGTTCTTCGGACTGGCCATGTTTGGTATCGGACTGGTAATTACCGGAGATAACTATCGAAATATTCTCCGCACACCGGGAAAAATTTTCTATGGTACTGCCTGTCAGTTCATCATTATGCCACTTCTGGCCCTGGTAACAAGCATCTTATTCAGACTTTCACCTGAATGGACTGTGGGATTGATCTTAACAGGTGCCGCCCCGGGAGCCATGACCAGCAATGTGATTTCTTACCTGTCAAAGGGCGATGTAGCCTACTCGGTTTCCCTGACTGCCTTATCCACCCTGCTTTGTCCGGTATTAACGCCACTGATCATTTTGCTTCTGGCAGGAACCAGGATACCAATCAGTTTCTTCCCGATGTTCAAAACCATTATCCTGGTCGTTATACTTCCCCTTCTTGGCGGATTCCTTGTAAGGAAATTCTTTCCTAAATTTGTTCATGCCATCGGGGAATGGCCTTCCACCCTTTCGGTCCTTGCCATTGTGGTAATCACCTCGTATGTTGTTGCAATCAATAAGGCCAGCCTGGGTTATGCTTCCTTCATTGTAATTTTTGCTGTAGTATTTCACAACGCCATGGGAATGATCCTGGGATATCTTGCTGGCTATCCCGTAAAGTTTTCTTTCACCAGGAGAAAAACCCTTTCGATAGAAATAGGCATGCAAAATGCGGGTCTGGGTGTTATCCTTGCTCTGAATCATTTCAACAAGGAAGTAGCCATACCATCGGCAATCTTTACCATCTGGTGCATTTTTACCGCCTCGCTGATGGTCTATTTCTGGTCTGTTATCGAGAAAAACCGCCCGACAGAGACAGGTAAAAAAGCCTCACCTGTTCCTACACCAGACCGTTAATGGTAATGCAAAAAAAATCTCTGACAAAGCAACCAAAATACAGTAATATGAATCTAACAGATGAAAAGTTAAATCATGAAAGCACATCTGACAATACTCGTTATGATTAATTTACTGATCACATCTTGCGAAAAAGATAATGGTAATTTCAATTTTGATACAGGCGAAGGATTTGAAATTTATATGACTGTAACTCCATTTAGTCATAATCTGGATATGGATTACGGTGTAGTGGATTTTGATACGATATTATTGTCGGATACACCTATCCTTCGATATAACGACCTGAGGAAATATGATACTTTACATCACAAATTAACTCTTGGGATTTCTCATGATTCCTTAAAGATAGGAAATGCAAGCGTGTACGGACAAATGTTTGTCGTAACAATTGATAAGGAACCAATATATTGTGGTTTTAAATGGCCTGTTATTTCTTCAATACCATGCAACTGGGTTTACATCGAAGAACCTTATTATGACCTGGATAGTCTGGATGATAAAGAGATCGTAATTGGATTTAATTCTCAACAATATGCTGACCCCCGACTTGACAACAGAATCGTAAACAAATTAATTGAAGACGGAAAAATTGAATAACGCTCATACAATGAGCGCACGGTAGTACAAACAGCAGCATCAGCATATGAATTGTCTTTTTTTGATTCGGTGTATTAAAATATTTTAAAGGTTCAAGTCCGGCAGAAAAAATGTTCTTTATTGATAAGCAGAGTATTTAACCTTATTCGTTAAGGCTCCACCAGCATTGATTGAACAACAGAAAATGGTGTTATACTGACCGAAATAGAGACAATACGGGATATTAGTGTTTTAAGGATTTGCGAATTTATTTTTTTAACATTATCTTACAAATAACTCAAAATCAGCAGGTATGAAAAATAATGTATGCAGATGCTGGCTGTTTTTCCTAATCCCGCTATTAATATTTCAGCATGCCAGGGCAAGCAAACTGACAGAAGTGAAGGTTGTGGACAAAGATTACCTGATGATTCGTTTTATGGATGGAGAAGTCACTTTTGTTGACGATGGATTGGGTGATTGTGCTTATTTAAATTGTTGCCACAATGAAAGCAATGACAATATTGTAAGCTACGCTCCCTCGCTGAATACAAGTCAGGCCACAAATGCCGCCAACTGGACCATCACATCTGACAATGATGCAAATTACGGTACAGCCGGTCTGCACCCTATAGCCTGTTACCGGAAATCAAAACTCAATGGCATGACCGAGGAAAGCTGGAACACTGAAACCAATGACTGGAATTACAATTATACCATGGAACATACTATTTACCTAGAGCTTCCGGCTTCTATAGCACCTGGGAATACATATACTCTTACAATCGATGCAAATACCAACACCGATGCAACATCAACCACTTTTACCTACAACATTTTTGAGAGCTGTTCAGAAGCCATACATGTAAATCTTGTCGGCTATTCCACTGCCCCCGGCGTAAAAGCAGTCGATCTATATATGTGGATGGGCAATGGCGATGCCAGGGATTATTCCGGATTTGAAGGGAAAAAAGTATTTTTGTACAATGTGCAAACACAACAATCGCAGGAAGTGGGTACTGTAACTATCTGGAATGGAAGTGCCACGGAAGCGCACTGGTACAATCTTATCCATTCCGATGTTTACAATGCTGACTTTACCGGGTTTGATCAGGAAGGCACTTACCGGCTGGCCATTGAAGATGTTGGATGCAGTCAGGATTTTAAAATAAGCAGTACACTTTATTACGAACCTTTCCAGGTATCTGTACTTGGCTTTTTCTATATGCGCATTGGTCAGGACAGTACAGGCGGTATTTCTCCTGTTCCCAGACGGCCGCTCTGGATTCCCAACGAATCACCTCCGGATACCAGGGTTTTTATTACTACCATGCATCCTTTTCATCCCGAGTGGGAAAGTTTTGGAGGAAATTGGGACAGATCAAGCGGATGGGCTGATTATATGAAAGAAGGGAATCCTGAAAATCCTGATGCATGGGGAGGACACTCCGACGCGCTCGACTGGGATCGTCACCTGGGACATATATCCATCATCTATGACATGCTCCTTCCTTTTATTCTTACTAACGGAACTATAGATGATGATCATCTGGGGATTGCCGAAAGCGGGAATGGCATTCCCGATATACTGGATGAAGCGCGTAACGAAGTTGACTTCTGGTTGCGGCTTCGGGATGGGAAAGGTTACAGTCACGGATTAAACAATCCCACTGATGAGCATATATTCTACCAGGCCGGAATCAATGGCATGGCTGCCTGGGCAAATGCTGCCAACAGTGCTATGTTGTCTAACTGTTTTCAGATTGCAGGCTTACATGAGCTGGCCGGTGAATACCGTGATTCTGCATTCGCCGCTTACAATTATGCAAGCGCATTGCCTGTGTCTGAACAATTGCTTGACACAGAACATGGAATAGGCGATATTAATATCCGTGGAAGAGAACTGAAGATGATGGCAGCTGCCTATCTGTATAATGTTACCGGCGATGTCTCTTACGAAGATTTAGTATACAGTGAAAGTATAGCCACATCTGATAATGCAGCCATCTTAAGCGGAGAAGTAAACCAGTTATGGTCCACTGCAGCTTACCTTTTCACAAAGCAAACCGTTCACTATCCCGAACTCTACAACCACATGAAAGCATCCATTATTCACGATGCCAAACAGAGCGAGGCAAATTTCAGTTTGTCCAGACCATCAAGACGGTCAACCGATCACAATGCAGGATATTTTAAAACGGCTCAGAATGTTCAGCGAACCATTATCGCTCACGCTGTTGCCGATGACCCGTCTGATAAAGAATTGCTTCTGGATGCCCTTATTCTTGAAGCCGACTGGGGACTGGGACGCAATCCGATAAATATGATCCAGATGACAACAGCTTCCACCAGCCTCGGCTCAAAACGAAGTGTTGTAAATTTATATTCTTCAGGCTATGATGATGGTGTTCCTGGAATGCACCCCGGGCATACCCCCTACCTCAATACCGACGACTGGTATTGCGACATGGTCATGGGATGCCCAAGCTGGATGACTTCAAAATGCTATCCCGACTACTCACAATGGCCAGATGCTGACGATTATTTCGATACACGATATGTGTGGGCACATTCGGAATTCACTCCCCAGCAGACCATGCGGGGAAAAACAGCCCTGTATGGCTATCTTTACGGAATTGGTGAGCCTTTTATTCCTTCCGGTAAAAAAAATACAAAAATCCAGGCAGCCAGTAAACTGGAAATATTTCCAAATCCGGCTGCGTCCGAATTGAATGTGAGGCTGCCAGGAGAAATATCTGAAGCCAGACTTTTTATCATAGACACAAACGGAAGACTTGTGGATACTAAAAAACTCACAAGCAATGTCAGCAAAATAGATACATCCGTTCTCGTCCGGGGAATATACCTTGTTAAGGTAGTTTCGAAACAAGACTTTTGGGTGAATAAACTAATTGTTCAGTAAATGTGTCAGTTTCTTCTCTGTTGTATAGATTGTCATATTTTATATAAGACAGGTTTACTATGAATCGTCACAAAAACAATCCTGATTTTCTCTTAATTTATGATTTATATGATTCACCTTTTTGTTAACAATTACAAAACAGAATGATATATTGTATGAAATACCTGCCTGATCATATAACTACTTAAAAATTTATACTATGAAATACATCTGGATTTAGCAATCATCAGAAAATCGCCTGATAATAAAATGTGGATTGGGACAAACGATGGTATTTTTATCAATGACTAATAACAAATATTTTCAATCCATTCTTGCTATAAAAGAAACTTAATCAGTATTTGGGAACAACTCCTTTCTCACGAACCTGAACACAAAGCATATTCATGTTTTCTTGATATGCTTTTATTTTATGGATTGCTGCCGACCCCGACCATAATTTGTGTAAAGGAATGAGGCGGAAATGAATAGGTGATTTTTGAGCTGCCTGCGGATATTTCTTTGGGTACCGGTATATATCCTTCTCTTTTTTCGTATGTATACGTTTCCTTCAGATCCTTACTATAAATTTCTTTTGCCGTTGCTTTTCCGGAAAAATTGTCTGAAATACTAATGATCTCAGTTTCAATTGCTTCATCCTTATGGCGGTTCACAACGTTGATTATCACTGTCTTTGATTCTTCCGAATACACCGAGGACACATCAAGGTAAGGTATTCCCTGGTAATAAGGACTTGTATTAAACGTATCACATTCAACAAATACATCGAGTGATTTTCCATGGCATGTTGTTGAAAATAGTTTAAATGTATAAAACAACGGGGTTTTGAAGGTCCTGTTTTCCCGGTCACGGTCAAGCAGTGAGGTTAGCAGCGTATAATTTGCCATCTTAACAATATCGGCATGCCGGATAAATGAATTAAAATACTGTGCGATTACCAGGTTCGACAACAATCCCCTTCCATGGGGAGCCCACTCATCAAACGAAATATAGATGGGTTTTTCGATTTTGTAAATGTCGCGAACTGTTTTTATCTGAGCAGCCGGTATAGAAATCTTTTCTTCAAGGTCCATTGCATATTGCCCCATATAAACATAATAATCGTTGGAATATTCCCAGTATCGGTGCAAAGAAATATAATCCGCAATATCCCTGAATTCCTGAATTATTTTCCAGTTCCATTCCACCCATTTCATATCCGGGCCATAGTTGGATGAACCATTGGCAATAAATGATATTCCGGGATCGGTTCTCCGCATCACCTTGGCAGCTTCTTTGGCAATTTTACAGTAATCTTCAGCATTTTTATACCCCAGTATCCAGGGTTCACCGTCCACTTCATTGCCCAGGCACCAGTATTTTATTCCAAACGGTTCTTTGTTGCCATATTTAGCCCTTAAATCGGCATAATAGGTCCCCTGTTCCGAATTACAGTATTCCACCCAATACCGGGCATCGTCAAGAGTGCCCGTACCAAGGTTTATACATACCACATTTTCGGAACCTATTGCTTTGTTCAGCTGAACCCACTCATCAGTGCCTACCTGATTGTTGTCGATAGTCCCCCAGGCCAGTTCCTTTCTTAAGGGGCGCCGGTCTTTCGGACCAATGCCATCTTTCCAGTTATATCCCGACACATAATTGCCACCGGGCCAACGCATATTGGTGATTTGAAGTTCTTTTGCTGCCTCAATATAATCGGTAAGAAAACCATCTTTGTTGGCATGAGGTGAATCAGGATTATAAACTGTCCCATAGAGTGTGCTAATACTTATTTCTCCCATATTAAAAACAATTGGCTCCATAAATACCCCATAAATTTTTGGATCAATCTCGCCAATAGCCCGGTCGATATCGATTTTAATTGTTGCTTGTTGTGCTGAACCCAACAATGGAATCATGATGAAAAGAAATGTTAGTTTTTTCATAGCCGGATTATTTGTTGAATATCGGTTCAATTTAGCTTAAAATACCAAATCATTACATTATTCTTAAAACAATTCTATCATGCATAATCGCATGAAAAGGATCATTTATATACAGTATTGCAAATGACCAGGTAAGCGATTTGGATAAGTTTTGTACATTTATGCCGGTAAACAGGAATGTGTACCGGAGAGCCTTTATCAGTTATACTGTTTGCCATTGCATAGTATACAAATACGTACCACAAACAACCTTTGCACAATATGAAAAGAATCAAACCAAGAATTCCCGAAGGCGGAGCAATAGAAGATAACTCACAAATGACCATGGAACAATATAGCGAGACAATGAAAAGGAAACTTAGCAGAGAATATATTCGTTTCGCTGAACATGTAATCAACAAAGTATCTCCCGTTCAAAATTCAAGAGTATTGGAAATTGGCCCCGGACCAGGCTGGGCAGGGATAAATTTATTATTAAAGCGAAGCGACTTACATCTTGAAGGATTAGAAGCCTCTGCTGATATGATACGAGTTGCTAATGATAATGCAAAAAAGGAAGGATTAACAAATAGAATCAAATATATAGAAGGCACTGCAGAAGAAATGAAAGGGATCTCAGACAATCAATATGATTTGGTAATATCCCGGGATTCTTTGCACCATTGGATTGACCCTGAAAAAGTATTTCTGCAAATCAGGCGGGTACTAAAAGAAAAGGGGAAACTTTATATACACGACCACAGGAGAGATATAAATCTGTTTGGGAGGCTGATAGTAAACATTGCAGGACCGCTTGTTGCAGGAAAAATGGCGAAATATTGGAAATCATCCATTGCTGCGGCTTATACAAAAGAAGAAATCGAGACTATTCTGCAAAAAATTGACTGTAAAGACTGGAAGGTAGAGACCGAATTGATGGACCTGACCATACAAAAGAATTGAAAATGAATAAGGAATACTACACATGGACAAAAAAAGACAAATGGCTTTATAGTATTTCAACCATTCCGTTTGCTGTAATGGTTGTTGGTACTTTCTGTCTGCTCACTAAATATTCATTGTATATTCCTATGGTTTGGATCTTTTTATATCTGATCGTGAATGTCTTTCAGGCAGGTTGTTGTGTTGGTTGCCCATACAGAGGAAAGTATTGTCCTGCCTTTTGTGGTGTATATTTTGGAAACATGCTTTCAGGTGTTCTTTATAAGAACCGTCAATTTGATCTTAAATTTTATAAGAAAAATGCCTCGGGTGGAGAAATTGCGCTTACTCTGTTTTTGCTTTTTCCTTTGTACTGGATTTTCCTTTCAAACTGGTATTATATTCTGATATATTTTGCACTTTTTGCTGTTCATATTCTTTTGTTTATGCCAAACCAGTGTAAGAAATGCAGTTTCAATATAATTTGTCCCGGAGGAAAAGCATATCAGACGTATTGCAGATTCTATAAAACACACTGATAAACCCAAAAAACACTATTCTATTATGAAACCATTTTGCCATATCCGGTTATTCTTGTTTAATGCTACAATATTAACGCTGCTCATTGTATCAATTGGTTGTCAAAGATCTCTTCCAAAACATGTGAATGATGGTTACGGAGATTATGTGTTTGTTCCTGCCGGAGAGTTAATGTATACAACTTGCATTAAATTATACAATAGATATTAACGAATAATGGAAAAGATGAGAAAGAATATCAGATTAACTGCATTTTTTTTGTTGCTGCAGGCAACAATTATGAGTTATGCCCAGGTGGTTGAAGCACCTTATGAAGTGGGCACCTGGAAAGGTTTCACTGAAGCAGCAATTACGTATACATTCGACGACAATACCTCAAATCAGTATTCTGTTGCCATACCAACATTAAACGAATTTGGATTCGATGCTACATTTTATCCAGTTATTAACTGGTCACCCAGCTGGACAAACTTTCAAAATGCTGTTGATGCCGGACATGAGATCGGAAGCCATACAGTGAGTCATGCTAATCTAAGCGAATTAAACAGTGAAGAACAGGACGCGGAATTGAAAAATTCTCAGGATGAAATAAATGCCCATATTAGTGGACAGTCTTGCCTTACGATAGCTTATCCATATTGCGCTCCCGCAGATGATACAATTACCGGCAAATATTATATTGCTGCCCGCCATTGCCAGGGATATATAGAAAAAAGCACGCCGGATGATTTTCTGAACATCAGTTCAATTGTCTGCGGCACCGAGGGAGATATTGAAACAGCCGATGATTTTAGGGAAAATTCGGATTCAGCGGCTTCATTGAATGGATGGAGTGTTTACCTGCTTCATGGAATTGATAATGATGGAGGTTACTCTCCGGTGACCTCGGGAGTTTTCAGGGAAAGCGCCGATACATCGTATCTTGTGGTTTCATACGAAGATTTATCGGATGAAGCCATGATTATCAGCAGGGCTGTTTCCACCGGTATCCCGGAAAATGCAAACAGGTCGGAAGTGATTGTATTCCCTAACCCATGTAATGAAGTAATGTATATCCAGTTTGAATCAGACGGAAGTCCCGTATCTGTTAAAGTGATTGACATGAAGGGTGTATTGTTACTGCACGAAACAGCAACTGCAAAAAAAGCAGAGAAAGGTATTTATAGTATAAATATCAGTCACCTTCCCGAAGGAAGTTATTTTTTGAAAATTGAAAATTCTGCTAAAGTTTTTACAGACAAGATAGTTATTCTGAAGAATTGAATTGCAATTCCGCCAGGCCTCAAGAATGACTATTATATCATAAATACAAGGAGAGACAAGTCTATTCCTCAATATCGCTAAGGTGAAGGTTCAGTGCTTTCACTGAGATTTGGATTTCCCATGCTGATAATCCGAGGGAAGCAATCAAAAGAAGCAATGCAATTCCAAAGATGATCTCGGCAAGGGCAATCCATTCTATGTACAGCAAAAACATGCATACTACGCATAAAAGCAAGCTGATAATGCCAAAAATCTGCATATTCCTTATCAGGATAATTCTTCTCCGAAGGTTTTGAATCTGACCAAAAATTATATGACTTTGGTTTTCCTTATACTTGGCATGCAGGTTTCTTACCAACTGTGCGATTGTCAGGAACCTGTTGGTATATGCCAGCAATAACAATGAAATCGCTGAAAATAATAATGCAGGAGTAGCAAGGGATAATTTCATAGCAAACATATTACTATTATCCTGCTAATTTACAAACAAGAACCAGATGGGGATAATTATTTCAGATATTTTGATAATGTATCACAAAGTACTTTGTATCGAATAGGTTTGGCAAGAAAATCGTCGCACCCGACGGCTGTGCAGTTTCTTTTGTCTTCATCCATTGCAAAAGCCGTTTGTGCAATGATAATAATATCTTTTCGGAAGGATTTTATGCTTCTTGTGGCCTCCAGGCCATTCATGACCGGCATTTTAATATCCATCAGTACAAGGTCAATTATTGGATTTACCTTGACCATTTCAACGGCTTCTTTGCCATTCTTTGCCCTTAGAATAGTTACATTTGTTCTTTCGAGCGCAGTTTCAAGATAAGTATAATTGGTGTCCTCATCTTCTGCTATCAGAATTGTGTAATGGGTCCAATCACACTCTGTTTCTTTTACATTTGTCATATTTGAAGTTGAAGCAGCTTTAAACTTAGTCATTGAATTATTCCTTTCTAAACTTTCATTCATAATCTTACGAGCCCACGCGTTAGATAGTAGTGACATTGTAACAATACTTTAAACACTCGCAAGTATACGTGCCAGTTATAGAAAAGTTTATTTTTTACATAAGTAGCAGGTTTTATTCCATGAAACACTATAAATAAAAACACCGGTAATTCCTGAAAGATCAAAACATGATATTAACAAAGGCTTCAGGGCAATGCAAAGATTATCAAAGGATGATCGGATCAGATAATTTTTTGTCTGACTATTTAATCTCCTCAATATTGTATGGTGTCATCTGATATACATAATAATTCAGCCAGTTTGAGAAGAGAAGATTGGCATGACTTTTCCACCTAACCTTTGGCATATTTGAAGGATCATTCTGTCGAAAATAATTTTTAGGTACATCAATGTCAATTCCTTTTTTTATATCCCTTTCATACTCTTCCTTCAGTGTTGTAGGGTCATATTCAGCATGTCCGGTAACAAAAATCTGCCTTCCCGATTTGGCAATGACAATAAAAACCCCTGCGTCTTCCGATTCAGAGACAATTTCCAGATTTTTATTTTTTTCAATATCCGACCTTCTGATCTCAGTATTTCTTGAGTGTGGTGCCTGGAATACTTCATCAAATCCACGAATTAAAGGAACAAGCGGATTATTCACAGTATGATCGAATACACCAAACATCTTTCGGGGAAGATTGTATTTCGGCACATTGTAAAAATGATATAGTCCCGCCTGGGCACCCCAACAGATAAACATGGTCGAAGTAACATGCGATCTGGTCCAGTCCATGATCCGCTGCAATTCATTCCAATAATGCACCTCTTCAAACTCCAGGTGCTCAATAGGAGCTCCTGTAATAATCATACCATCAAATTTTTGATCTTCAATTTGTGTGAAAGTTTTGTAGAAAGTTTCCAAATGCTCGGCAGGTGTATTTTTAGAAACATGATTTTCAGGATGCATCAGGACAATTTCCACCTGAAGCGGAGTATTTGAGAGTAACCTTAGCATATGCGCTTCGGTAGTAATTTTTAAAGGCATCAGATTTAGAATGACAACTTTTAAAGGTCTGATATCCTGGTGAATTGCGGTGGTCTCTCTCATGAAAAAGATATTCTCTTTCTCAAGAATTTCTGTTGCGGGTAATTTGTCAGGTATATTCAGTGGCATATCAATCAATTTAGCTTGCAAAAATAAAATTAAAATCCCGAATTTTCTCTATAGTACCCTCTTAATAGAGAATAAAATAGTCTCATCAACATGAAACCAAATAATATAAGTTATTGATTTGATGCATTTTATAATTTTGGCATTCAATTTGTATTTAATTTATTGAACATTAAAACTCGCAGATCATGAAAAAATTAATTACTATATTGGCTATGTTGTTGATAGCAGCAACTTCATACAATCAGTCTTCCAGGAGGACTGCCAATAGTGAGCAAACTGCTCAGCGAAATGAAGCCAGGTCGAACAATGCTTCTGCGAATCATTCTGTCCAGGATAGAAATGAAAGGAAGGACAATACAAGCAGGTCTGACAATACACAGGTGAACACAAGAAGAACAAATACAGGCAATAGCCAGGGACGAACTGAAACTCAATCGATCCGGTCCCGGGAAAGTTCAGCAACAAGCACTTCAAGGAGCAGGAACAATACAAATACCCAACGGTCAAATACACAGGTTACCAACAACACCTCAAGGCGTGGAACATCAGATTCCGAACACACAACACCTCACAGGAGTACATCAGGTACCTACGTAAGAAGTTCCGGGAATCAAAATACAGTGTATGTTTCCACACGCCGATACACAGGCACTCATACAGTGGTACATCACTATCATACACCTCCGCCCAGCCGCGAATACAGGGCAAAACATTACGCATACAGGATTCCGGTATCTCTGAGTATTATCTGGACACCTGCAATGCACGGACATTACATCAGATTTTATCCTTTGGTTACATACTGGCATTACAGTTACGGATATAGGATAGCAAATGTATCTGCTTACTTTGCAGAGTATTACATGGGTGAGGTAATGACTGTCTATGGAAGAATTTCAGAAGTGTACTATTCAAGATCAACCGATGAGTACTTTCTGTACTATGGACCATATTATCCCTACCAGGACTTTACAGTAGTAATACCAGGATGGATCGCAAGACAATACAGCAGAAGACCCGAAAGATATTTTGACAACAGGTATCTGGCAGTAACCGGACTGATTGCATCTTTCCAGGGAGAGCCGGAGATCATTGTCAATGAATCATTCCAGATACATCTTTACTAACGCGACATTTATAATTCAAATACAAAGGCTGATGTTTCATCAGCCTTTTGTTTTTCAACGCTCTGGTGATTAAGTATTATCTTTACATTGATGCAGGCAATTTGCTGCAATCATTCATTTATATTTTCATTGATTACAATTTCGAACTATTTATAAGGTGACACAAACAAAGAAGATACTGTTGGGCATGACCCCTGCTGAGATACAGACAGAGACGGCCCACCTTCAGTTGCCAAAATTTGCAGCCCGCGAAATCGCTTTGTGGATCTACAGGCGGGGTGCCCGTTCTTTTGATGAGATGACAAATCTTTCCAAACAGGGCCGGGAATTGCTTAAACAGGATTTTGAAACAGGTATAACCCCCTATTTGAAAGTTACAATATCAAAGGATGGTACAAAAAAATACCTGTTCCCTACTGCAAAGGGAAGGTTTATTGAAACGGCATATATACCTGAAAAAAAGAGGCATACTCTCTGTATATCTTCGCAAATCGGATGCAAATTGTCTTGTATGTTTTGTATGACCGGAAAACAAGGGTATCAGGGACAACTATCTGTTGCGGAAATCCTTAATCAGGTGATCGCAATACCTGAAAAAGAATTGATCACAAACCTTGTATTTATGGGTATGGGTGAACCCTTTGATAATACAGAGGCGGTTCTGAAATCCCTTGAAATTCTTACTTCAGATTTTGGACTGGCAATCAGTTCCAGAAAAATCACTGTTTCAACTGTTGGGTTGTTGCCTGGAATGAAAAAATTTATGGAAAAAAGTCGTTGCAATCTGGCGATTAGTTTACACAGTCCTTTTGACGATGAGAGAGAAATGCTCATACCTGTGCAAAAAAAATATCCTATTGATAAAGTAGTTGAAACATTAAAAGCCAATAAATTTGACAGACACAGAAGATTGTCATTCGAATACATAGTATTTAAAGACATCAATGATACTCAGAAACATATTAACCAGATTGCCCGTCTTTTAAATGGCCTGAGATGTAAAATTAACCTTATAAGATTTCATGAAATAGCGGGTACTGATCTAAAAAGTACAGACGAAATTTCAGTGCATCGATTCAGGGACAAATTGGATGAAAAAGGTATAACTGCCACTGTAAGGGTTTCCAGGGGAGAAGATATTATGGCAGCCTGCGGATTGCTCTCAACAAAAGAATTGAATGCATTGGTTATTCATGATCAATGAATGAGTAATAAATCATAACTTGTCCTAAAGGTATTTCAGGAAAAAACCTATGAACTGACACACAGGATGCTAAAAATATTTAATGTAAATAATTGAAAAACAAAAGTTTATTACAATACTACATAGGGATTTGACAACGGTGATAAGAAGTGAATACCCTGGTAATACTATCCGAATGGAATTTAACTATTTTCTGCGACTGTTTATTGTATTCTTGATTGTTTTACTGACAAACAGGATAAATGCGCAGTACAGGTATGGCAATGAGTTACAAAACGTTGATTTTACTATACTTTCTTCCCGGGGCGGCCATCTGTACAGTGGTATCGATAACTATCTGAAAATATCTTCAGGCATTTATTCTGATTCAGGCACAATTCATATTGAATGTACTAACGGTGAAATATTTGCTGATAGCGCAGGTTTGTATTTGCTAATTCCACAGCGACCGGGAAAAGTAAGGCTAACTCTTTATGCGGTTTCAGACGGAGATACAAATGTTCTGGGATATAAACATTTCTTTGTGAAACGAATTCCTGACCCACAGCTGATTATTAACAATACCCTGGTAAATGTTACTGACACAATAATGAAGAGGACCCTGCTGGAATGTGACAGCCTTGCTGTTTTTATTAGTAATGACATTATCGGTTCAGAAAACTGGTTTCATATAAGTGAATTTTTGATTGGATACAATTACGGGGGATTTCATGTTTCACACCAAAATCCTTCCAATAAACTCTTACCAAAAACCAAACAAATACTGGAGTATATGGGACCTGACCGGGAAATCAGCATTAAGTTAACAGTAGAATCCGAAGGAAAGGTTTATAGTCAGTTACCAATATACAGAATTGTCATATACTAGTTTTCCTGTATTATTGCCAGAGCTTTCTTTATTGTTAATTTTCTTCCCTCCTGATATGCCACAACAAAGGCTCGAGGCACTCTGCAAGAAATTCTAAGGCTATCGGCCGATTTGTAATTATCGAAACTTCCGATCTGATATTTGAACCATTTGCCCTCATGTACCTCTATAACGGAATCCTGACCGGTATAAAATGTTCTAATATATTGGTCAGTTAAAGTAACTGTATGTGCCGCAATCTGAACTCTGAAAATCACTTCACCTCCTTCGGGAATCTCTCTTTCTTCAACAGGTTTTCTTTTAAAAATATCCTCCGGAGGAAGTTTGATCAAAGGATTTTTAAAAAATTTTGCGAGTTCTTCGGGTGTCACATCGTTTTCCCAGCCATAATTGTATTCTACGGGAAAGTCCTGATAGATCTGAAGTGCTCTTCCTTTGTTACGTACAGCAAGTTTTTCAAGTTGGAATGCCTCATGCATTTTGTATTGGATCCATTCCGGTTTATCGGCTTCAAGCAAAAACTCGCGAATACTCGTTGCTCTTCTAAGGTTTCGTTCTCCTTTCAATTCATAATACTTTGCTTTGCTTAATCCCGCAGCATAATGGTTCATTTTTTTCATTTCCAACTGGAACTTTGCACAGTTTTCATTGAATACATTATATATTAATGTGTGTCCTTCACCGTAAAGCAGCGATGCTTCAATAAATTTTTTTAACATCTTCTTGTAGTCTGATGATGTACCTTCTGCAATTTCGGTATCATCTATTTTTTTAAGTATTGACAAAGCTTCCCTTTCAATCTTTCCGGCCTCATTCAAGGTCTCTACTCCTTTTTCGATCTTTTTCTCATCAATGAGTTCAATCTTTATATTCAGTTCACCTCTGTAATCTGCAACAGAGATATCCTGAGAGAATATAAAAGAAGAATATAAAGTGAATATGAGAATCGACGTGAATAATTTCATAACGGGATGACAAATAATCTGAATCATAAATTTAATTTTCATCCCCAAAAATAACCAAACAAGCTAGTTGTCGGTATAAAAAATATAAAAAACCTTTGAAAATTATACTTCTGTAAGATCATTAGATACTTCAGGTGCTTCAAACACTAGGTATCCAACCACAATTAATGAGACAAATGGAACAATAAGAAACAACAACCACATATTCAAAAATTTTAGATCGACATACAAATATAATCATTCGTCAAAGAAATCCAACCGTTCGTCAAAAAAAAATGTACTTTCATCCCAAAATTAAACGTTTTGAGTACTATTTTCCTTTTAGTATACGAATCGTGTAACAGTGTTTTTACCAGGAGTTAGAAATATAACTAATTATAGATCAATTATTTAAGGTGAGTAGGTTCTCTTTAACCCTGCCTGCCGAACCGGCAGTCAGAAACACCAGGGTTTACACAACGATCAGTATAAATAAGAACGCAAAAATCAAATGATTAATCTGATTCTTATATTGAATTCATATTGTTTTTAAAAACTTTGCTCCAAAGTTTAAGAGGAATATTATCACTGCAAGAAGGCAGTACACAATGCAAAAAAAGCGATGAATAATCATCGCTTTCAGGAGTTAAAATATTTTATTTACTATTAATCGTTTGATACTTCAGGTGCAGAATATACAATACATCCAATGCAGATCAGCGAAAGAAACGGTATCAAAATGGCTAATAGTATCATGACTTTTTCTTATTGAATTACATAACAAATATACATTTTAGTCAAAAAAAAACAAACATTCGTCAAAAAAAATTTCAACGGATCATTAACAAAAAGCAATAATTGGATTTAAAATATTGATAATCAATTTCTTGTATAAACAGTGATTTCGGCTCTTCTGTTTTCTCTGTGTATAGCAGGAGTACAATCCTGATAACACACTTTTCTCAAGTGTTTTTCGCCATAACCAAGATCGGTAATTCTTGTGCGATCAATTCCGTTGCTTATAAGATAATCTTTCACGTATCTTGCTCTTTCGGCCGCCAGGCCATAATTGTAATCTTTGCTGCCCTGAATATCGGTGTAACCATCTACTTCTATAAGGTAATCGTTATGATTCTTCAGGATATTCAGCAGATCATCAATTTTCTTCAACTCCATTGCCGTAGGTTTATAATTATCAAATGGGAAAAACAATGTTGTTTTTTTAATGATTTCCCTTTTTTCTGGTGTCGTTGCAGATTCACTTCGTAATTCAGCCGGTTTGGAATGAAACTCTCTGATAGCTGATCTGAGTTCAAGCTTTGAATCATCCGAATAGGCAGCAATGAATGCACCCTTTACATTGCATTGCCGGCGCACTGCATTTGCTTCAAAAAAAGATCGGAAATCACCAATTGCATACTTATACCAATTGTCTTCTTCAAACATAAATATTTCTCTTGATCCCTTGTATATTTTTTTTAAAGCCCCTTCGTCCAAAGGCACCCTGCTTGCAGCAATCTGCAAGCGAAATAAAGTCCCGGAAACCGGAGCAGGTTGCTCTTCAACTGTTTTCTCAAGAAGAATTGTTTCTTCAATAACAGGTTCAATTTCTTTTTCCGGAGCTGGCATGGAATCCGGTTCAACCTTTACAATAGGAAATCTACCGATATTCACTTCATACAATCCAACAGATGGAGCTGATGCTGTGGAAACATAGAATTCTTCCATTTCATAGCCCTCACTCGATACGATTAAGTTGTATTCCTCTCCGGGCATTCCAATAAGACTGAATCTGCCATTATCTGCAAGGATCATCTCAGACTTTTCATCTCCGGGTGCAGAATAACTAACTGCTACATTTTTCAGGTTGTCTCCTGTTTTCTGATCTGTCACCTCTCCTATTGCACGCACCATATTCAGCTCGAATTGATATATATCCGCCCTTGATTGGGTCTTTGTACGATCGGATATTACAAATCCAATGGTATGATCCTCAGATAAGGACAATCCAAATTCATCGTATTGCGAATTTATTGGCGAACCAAGATTTACCGGAATGGATGACGGTTTATTTAAATTCACATAATAGAGATCATAACCTCCTAATCCCCCATGACCATCTGATGCAAAAAACAAAATGGTGTCATTCACTAAAAAGGGATAACATTCGTTTCCTTTGGTGTTAATAAAACCGTCGATTAAGGCCGGCCTGTTGTATCCATAAGAACCTCTGTATGAAATGTACAAATCCAGTCCCCCAATGCCTTCCTCTGCATCGGAAGCAAAAACAAGGATTTGTCCTGTATGATTTACTGCCGGGAAAAATATGTTTTCTTCAAAATCATCAAACGACACAATCTCTTCTTTTGAAAACCTGGTACCGGCATTTTCAATAAATGCGCGCTTTAATTTATATCGTTTATCTGCATTGGTGTTTTCGCTTACCGATTTGAAAATTTCACCTGTAGAATTTGCAATGGCAAATCCTTTTAACACTTCTTTGTTGTTTCCGAATATCATAACTTTTTTTGATTTGCTATCAGGATTATCGGAAAGCGAACGAACATATACAGTTCTTAATAAGGGATCGCTTCCTGCAAATTCGCGGTTCGACTCAAAATACAAATTGTTGTCGTACACCCTCGGATTGTAATCTTCTTCATCAGAACTGAAAGAAAGCAATTGAAGGGAAATAAATGAAGTATCAAGGTAGTATTTTTCAATATCTTCTATGCTTTTAATATTCCTGAGAACCCTAAGATCATGGTTTTCCATCAGATTGTTGTAGCTCATGTAATAACTCCTTGCATCATCATTCCTGCCCAATTTCATCAGCAAATCGCCATATTCTAAAAAAATTTCAGGTTCAAGGTATTCTGATTTTGAAATGATCTGTGCATACAATTCATCAGCTTTTGCATATTCTTCAATCTTTTCATAACAACGGGCACACTGCAGATAAGCCTGCACATTATCAAATTCGGTCTGAATGATTTTTGTATAGTAGTGAATTGCTTTCTCATATTTCTCCAATTGATAATAATGACCAGCCTTTTCGAAATATTTTTCAGTTTTCTGTGGAAAAGCATTCCGGGTGAAAAGAAGGAAAACAAGAAAAGTAAGATACGTCCCTAAGGTAAGCCTAGGGTTTAGTTTTAGGGTATAACACATAAAAAATTAACTGCTTTTATTCAATAACTTGTGTTACGGTTTTTGAATTTTATTGATCAGCAATTTAATATTTTTTCTTGTATCATCATCAAAGTCTTTCAAAGTAATATTTTTATGCTCACAATAATTGATAAATTGTGAAGCCAAAATTGTCCTTGAAAGTCCATTTTCTAAAATATAATCAGAATTCCTTTCGGTAATACCTTCTCTTTTTTGAATCACAAACTTCTTAAAATCCAGAGTTGAAAAAATATCTTCGGGATATTCAAAATCCATTACTTTAATAAGTTGTTGTTCGAGTTCTCCATTTTTCTTAAAGAATATAGATTTGAGAAGATCAGAAAGCACTTCATCCGATCTTGATTCTCCCATTGTAAGTACAGAAAATCCAACTTTCCATCCCAGCAATATATTAGATAATACAGGAATATTTGTAAGGCCCGTTGAGGGAATAAATGAAGGCAAAGGTTCCATAGCGGCCAGGCGACAGAAAGCATTTAAATAATAGTACATTACAGTATCTTCAACAATAATGTTATTTCCTGATTGAATAAAATCCTGGTTGTTTATTCTCACTCCCATGAGTGAATACACTGGAGACAAAGTATCAGAAGAGGCCGAATACAGATCATTTGCATGCAGAATGATCGTTTCGCTTCGATCATCCTGATCATCAGTTCTTTGTACTGCAAGTATCCGGTACAACTTATTTGCATTAATAAGATGCGGAGAATGTGTACAATAAATGATTTGCATCGTTGACTTCAGATCTTCAAAAACCTTCAATACATCTTCCTGTGCACGGGCATGCAGGCTGAGGCCGGGTTCATCAATCAGAATTACTCTTGATACATGGTTTTTCTTTGCAGTGGCCTTTAATTCGAGGTAAAAAGAAAGAAACCATCGCACACCCCTGCTCCTTTGTTTAGGATACAAACTTTCCTGTTTGTCCTTGATCCAAAACTCAAGATAAGGTTTCCCGCTTTTTTCCGGGTGGGTATAATCATAATGCTCCAGTTCAAAATTCAGGTTAATTTTATTGTCTCTGCCTACACTCTGACTCCAGTAGTCCTGAAAATTAATCGTTATTTCTCCATTTAGGTTTTCAATCTTTTGTTTCAGGATACGATGGTTTTTTTCCCTGAAAAATGCTGCATCCAGTCCTGCTACTTCAAGAAAATTCCTTGCTGCCTTGTATCCTTCAACGTTGGTATTTTCATTTAGAATATCTTCCAGATCGATTTTATTCGGCAAAAGGCTGCTAAAATCTTCAAAAAACTCAAATACAGGCAAGTATTGAAATAATATTTCTCCAAGATCATAAACATCATAAAGCTCTCGTTCCTGTTGAATTTCATTTTCTGCCTCAACTTCTGCCTGTTTGAATTTAACTCCTGAGAGTACTTTGGCAGCAATAGTTTTTTGAAGTGCTGCTTCGTCTTTTATTTCCTGATAGGTTTTCTCAATAAGCTTGAGTTCAGAGTATATTTGCTGCAGTTTATTGTAAGCTGATTTCTGGTCCTTTTCGCTTGTGGAAATTTCATACTGATGCTCAACCTCCCTGTAATTTGCCCTGTAGGTTTCAAGTTCTGTAGTAACATCAAAAACCTTTTGTACAATGTTGTTGCATAATTTACATGCGGTAACCTTTTCGGACAATTCCTGGGTTTTTGTCTTTGTCTTTTCAAAATCTTCAACTTTCTTTTTAAAATCCTCTTCAGCAGCAGTGTACTCCGAATGCATTGATTCAAGTTCCTTCTCGGCTATCAACTTTGCATCGGGCTGTTTTGCTTTTCTTAATTTTTTCTTTGCTTCATCCAGTTTTTTTCTTCTTGCTGTCAGGTTTTGTTGCGATTCTTCTTTCAGTCTTTCAGCAACTTCCATCTCCTTAAATAATCCATCGGAAACAGCAAACAACTTATTGATCTCTTCCTGCGTCCTGTTTTCAATTTCAAGTTTCTTAAGTTCAAGATTTTCAAAATAGTCAAGGACTTCGTCACTTGAAAAGTACAACAGGCTGGATCGATCTGTTTTCCATTTTCTTGTTAATGTGAATTCTTTTTTTGATTGCAAAAGTTCAAGGATCGGTGTTGGAATTCTGTTGGTTTCAAGCAAATCGGCTATTTTCTTTTTTTCAAGTTCAAAATTACAGCTTACCACCGGTATTGAAAGGTCACTCCTCAGTACATCTTCATTGATATTCCCGGTGTAAAAACTATGCAATGCCTCCAGAACAGATGTTTTACCAGACTCATTCTGTCCAATCAGGGCAGTGATATTATCATGAGCTAAATCACACAACCCTGAATAGATGATAGAACGATAATTTTGAATGTTGAACGATAATAATTTCATTATTTAAAACAAATAATAGGCACTTAGATAATACCTGCTGTTAAATAACTTCAATTCTTTTCCGTAATTGTGGAAAAGCATAAAAAAGATACTTCTGTTATGTATTGGTGTATACGAAATTTTCACAAAATTAAGTTATTAAACCCTATTGATCAGTTTGTTTTTTAACTTTTAACAGCCTTTGTTTAAAATAAAATATTCTTTGACTGTTAATAAATATGAAATTCTACGTTAAAATTCAGGATAGGTTATTACAAATCATTCAGAAAGGCTAATTCACTGTCTGACGGAACCGAAAACCAAATATTGACATATCATCAAGCTGAGACAAATCACCTTTCCAGGCATGTATATTATCGATCAGCGCTATTTTTTGTTTATCCATGGAAAGTTTGCATACATTCAACAGGAGGTTTCGGAATGGGCGGTACTTATATTTCTTTCCCTCGGAGCCTCCAAACTGATCAACATATCCGTCTGAAAACAAATACACCATATCTCCTTCCTGAAGTTTTACTTCGTGGTTTCTGAATGATGTTTCCTCTTCAGCTGCAATGCCTATAGGCATTTTATCGCCGGGAATTTCTACCAATCGATGAGAATTTTTTATGATGTAAATAGGATTGAAAGCGCCTGCATATTGCAGCAATCCGGATGAAGTATCTATCTTGCAAAAAGACATGTCTATTCCGTCTTTCTGCTCATTATCTTCTCCAGTCTGTTTAAGAGATTTCATAACATATTCCCGCAATTTGTTCAGAACACCTGAAGGGATGACGGTTTCATCCCGATCAACGATCTGATTAAGGAACGAAATGCCGAGAATACTTAAAAATGCCCCGGGAACACCATGACCTGTGCAATCTGCCAGAGCAACGAACAAATAATGTTTCTTTTTCGAAACCCAGTAAAAATCACCACTCACTATGTCTTTTGGAATATACAACAGAAAATGCTCCGGAAAGAGTTTCTCCAGTTCTGATTTGTCCGGCAAAAGTGCCTTTTGAATGTAACTGGCATATTTCAAACTCTGCGTTAATTCCTTCTTTTGTTTCTCAAATTTATGTTTTACATCTTCCACGTCATACATTATCTAAATGATATTACAAACTTTAAATTTTTACCAACTTATTAAAATACAACACTTTATTTTACAGAATCTGGTAAAAATGAATAAAAAAAACTATATTTGAAATATTCTATATACCCTACCTATACCTGATTTTTCATTATTTAGTGAATTTTTTAAGACAGTAAAATGCATGTTCTGTTAATTATATTTTATGTTTTCTGTGCATCATTTTTTATCATGTACATGCTTACTGTATTTGCCCCTGAATACATTGAAGATAAGTTTGGCAATCTCATTCGCAGAAAAAAAAAATTTACAGAGACGAAAGAAGCGAAAATCTAAAGATCATTAAATCTCCGTTACTTAAGGCCAGTAAAAGCCCATTTGAATCTGAGACAATGCTATTTACTTCATTGTATCCGCCAAATTCTTTAACACGTATTACAGATCCGCTGGGAGAAAATGTTTTTATCTTTGCACCATTCTCTTTCTGTTCAAGCACCAGCAGGTTACCCTGAGCCACAATTGCCATATCTCTTATTTCCTGAGACGGATCGGATTTATCATAATCCTGCAACCATAATTTTTTGCCTTCTGCACTATATGCTGCATAAAAAATTTTATTACCGTTTGCACCGGAAAAATAAAAGCCTGAATTTCCTGAACCTGCACAATTTGTAGCTGTTAAGGAAGAATTGAGTATATCATCCCATAGAATGTATCTTCTTGAATCAGTATACAACAGCCAGTTGGAACCACACAGAAGCATATTTCCTGCATAATCAATATTGATATCGTTGATGGAACCAACTCCTGTATAAATCCTTTCCGATACCTTTTTTGCTTCCGAATTAAATACAGTAACTGCATAATGACTCTGAAGTGTGTCTTTAGCAATGGATCCTCCAATGTAAATCCTGTCATTGTGATCGATCGCACAGGATTTAATTTGCCTTTTGCCAAGATTTTTATTCCATATCTTTTTCCCATCTGAACCCAGTTTGAACATCCATCCCATTCTGGAAGCACTATCCTGTGTAACATGTGTGTATCCCAGAACAATTATATCTCCCCTTGAATCGACCAGGACAGAGCTTATACTATCCTCGAAAGGCTGACCTACAGTTTTATTCCACAGCATTTTACCGGTGTTATCCAATTTAATGATCCAGGCATCTGCATAAGCAGTATCATTCTCTCTTGAATTACAGGCAACTACAAATTCACCATTCTTTGTTGATGCAATAACTCCTCCTGATTCAATTCTTCCATTATTATCAAAACCTCTTGCCCACAGTAAAGAAGGATTGCTAAGACTGTTGTTCTGAACAAATTTTGTCCCGAGCTCAGCGGCCTTTAAATTGAAAATATCAATAAAGTACATGCCGTCAGGATACCTCTCGATAAACTCATTGTATGCTTCAAGAGATTTTACACGCTTGGCCTTTTCATAAAGAATCGCCTGTTGTCGGCTTTTTGCCTCGGCAATTTCAAGAGCATCCGGATACGATTGTATAAAATTGTCGTATGCACCAAGCGTATTGATACGCTTTGCTTCAGCAAAAGCAGCTGCATTTCTTAATTTAATCGCTGCCTGTATGTATTCCGATTCAGGAAAGGATGTGATGTAGTTTGTATAGGCACTCACAGTATTTTGCGATTTTGCTCTTTCAAAAGAAAGCTTATTGATTTGTCGGTTGGCTTTGTCTACCTGGGCTGCATCAGGAAATTTCGTAATGAATTCCTTATAGCCTTCCAGTGTATTTTGCTTTTCATACTTCCTGTATTCAAACTGATTCCGAATGTGTATTACATTATCGTAATGCCTGAAATTTGGATATCTGTTCAAGACTTCGTACACTGCATCGAGGTTATTCTCTTCCCTGATATACTTAATCAATCGTGCTTCCATTGCTTCCATTGCAATTTCAATTTTTTTCTTCACAGGTCTGCTGGTTCTGCGGACTTCCGTATTCATAAAATACTCTCCGATTAACTCAATGTCTTCCTGCGACAACTCATTTGTTCTTCCTTCTATTCTTTCAACATACTGCCAGCTATCTATGATATTAAAATAAGGAGATTCATCATCAGCCAAAACCAGTGCCATGCCAAAGTTGGCTCCGACATTTTCATGCTCGTCAGAAACAGCTTTGGCAAAAGCCTCTTTTGCTTTTTCATAGTCTTTTTTCTCCAGACTTTTAAAACCTTTCTTGATATTCTGACCGCTTGTCAAAATACAGGCAAACAACATGATAAGGGTAAATATGTTTCTCATGATTACTTATGTATTCAGGTTAGATTTATTTTTTAACTAATGTGAATTCCACACGGCGATTGACAGCACGTCCTTCTTCAGATAAATTGGTATCTATAGGTTTTAATTCTCCATAGCCTTTTGCCTGCATTCGTTCCGATTGTATGCCTTTGCTTTTTAAATATTCAACGACGGACCTGGCTCTTCCTTCGGATAACTTTTGATTGTAGCTTACGGAACCTTCACTGTCGGTATGACCTCCTATTTCAATGAGTTTGATATTATTGCCCAGAACAAATGCTGCAATTTTATCAAGTTCCTTGTATGACTCAGGAAGCAAAGCCGTTTTATTGAACTCGAAGAAAATGTTTTCAAGCACAATCGATCCGCCTTCTTCAATTGTTTGCAATCCCTCCTCAAATTCATCAATCAGTATTTCTGGAGCTTTGAAATTTACTTTGCCCGAAGCCTGACAGTTGAATGCATCGAAGGCTGTATAATTGTAAACTCCTGCCGGAAGATTTTTAAGAACATTGCCTTTCATCCCGTTTGTCCACTCAACCCTGTATGGAGGTGTCCCTCCTACCATGCCAATTTTTATATAGCCATCATTGATCATACGCGGAATTGTTCCTGTTTTCGGATCAAATCCACCTGTAAAACTTGTATCAATAACTTCAGCCTCGAAATCATGGTGAACACACGGACAATCTGTGCAGTTTTCAAGGGGTCTGACGATGACATCATCAAAATAATAATATGCATATTCCTTATTCATAAGGTTTTTCATGTTCTTATCCGTTGCAACATAATTCGTGTTATCATATGATTTAAAATTGCCAATGATAAAATACTTCTCATTGCCACTTGCCTCATATACTGTGCATATCTCTTCCCATTCATCAATATTGTCCAGGAACAGCCCAACCTTATTATTAATTTGTGGCTTGTAGGGAAGGTTAACCATTAAATCATTTCTGATTTCAATTTCACTAAAGAACACACTTAACTGATCAACAGCGAACTTGGAATACGATGCCAGTTTATACCAGTATGTAATACAGTACTTTTTATCAGCCACAAACGGAGTTTTTAAAGTACCCTGAATATACTCCCTGTACCCGTCGTCGGTACCACTTAATATTGCCCCGGCATATGCGTCACCGGATTTGGGATGGCTTTCGCCTGCAAAATTCTTAGGAACAGCCACTCCTTCTGTTCTCACCGGTGCACATTTGTTAAAATAATCGGGTGTGGCTATCGTAGGATAGGTCCAGCCGGGAACCAGCTTATGACTTCTGTCCTGCGGAGTATAGGTTTGCGGACATTCTTTGTATTCCTCAAAACCATAATTCTCAACCAGATTCTCTGATTGGGCCATTATAAAAGAACCCGTGAATAAAGCTGCCAGAAATTGAACATGGAATTTATGAATTCGAAGCATAGAAATTTGAGTTAGGTTAGTAAGCAGTTGATTTTATTGAAGCTAAATTTTCAAAAAAAATCAAGATTTATAATAAAAATAAAATAATTATCTGCCAAGAGCAAAAAAATATCTTCAATAATAAAATTTTTAGTCACAAGTTTCTGGTCACTGGTCTTTAGTTTCATACTTAATATCTATGTGGTTTGCGTTTCATAGATTGATTAATCCTTGAATTAAGCAGGCAGATAAAACGCTTTTATATTTTGCACCCTGTTCCCGGGGTTTCGCCCCGTGCTATTGTATTTAGGCCCCTTACTACTCCGCTAGAGCTTCAGCGACACGCGGTCAGAGTGTACCCCCAGAATCAGCCGATATATAAATTCATTTATTCCAGCCTTCGCTTCCCAAGGTCAGCTATGGCTGGCAAAGCGATTCTCCAGTTTCCTGATTAATCATTTCCTAACAACCTGACTCTCAACTCACCAAATAAACAACCGAGCTTGCGAGCTCGACCCAGCCTGCCATGCCTTCGGCAGGTAAACCAGCTGGCAGGAAAGTCAATTACACAATTAAACCCATCCATCACACAAGCCATGTTTTCGAACCGCTCCCAATACGGTTCGACATTCTTTTTTATCTTCCACACAAAAAAGAATGCAAAAAAGGTCACCGTTCCATAAAAATCACTTGAATTACTACGGAAGGCTTTCTCCCTGCGGAACCCAAACTCACTCCTCCTTCGTCGTCGCTCAGACAGGGTTCCTCCAAAGCCACCGCAACGAAATCCTTCCTTGAATTCATAGATGATTTTTATCAGACGGCCTTTATTTTGTTTCAATGGTCATAGCCAAAAGAGTTAACAAGTCTCTAATCTAAAGTTTTCTGTTAAACAGTTCCACGATTCAACAGTTAAACAATTAACCACAGTTCGACTCCGCTCACTGTGACCTGTAAAATGTTGTCTGTAAATAGCGACCATCAACCCAAGAACCTAAAAATCCTCTCATCTTCCCATTTTCTCATATTCTCACCCTCACACCCTCACTCCCGCAGCTACACTTACTCTCACTCTCATTTAAGACCCCTGCCTCTTAACAACGGCTCTATCTCCGGTTCCCTGCCCCTGAACCTGATATACATCTGCATAGGATCATCGCTTCCTCCCTTTTCAAGGATCTCAGTCCTGAACGATTTTGCCAGTTTTTCATCAAACAATCCTTTTTCGAGAAATGCTTCAAACGCATCTTGCTCTATTACTTCTGCCCACAGGTAACTGTAATACCCTGCCTGGTATCCGCTTGACCAGATGTGTTTAAAATAGGTACTTCGGTATCTTGGGACAATTTCAGGAATCAATCCGATTTCCGATAAATACTCTTTCTCAAAAGCATTAACATCAAATTCTGATGGTTCTTCAAGCATATGATAATTCATATCAAGAAGTGAGGCTGCAACATATTCAACAGTAGCAAAACCCTGGTTAAAATACTTGGAATTCTGCATTTTCTGTATAAGCACCTCAGGCATGGCTTCCTGTGATTGATAATGCTTTGCGTATACTTTTAATACTTCAGGTTGAACAGCCCAGTTTTCCATGATCTGAGAAGGAAGTTCAACAAAATCTCTTTTTACACTCGTACCGGAAATACTTTCGTATTTCACATCCGAAAGCAATTGATGCAAACCATGCCCACACTCATGAAATAACGTAAGGGTTTCATCCAGACTTAAAAGCACCTGATTATCTCCTGCCGGTTTTGAGAAATTGCATACAATGGTCACAACAGGTCTCACGTCATTTTCGTCAGGAGTATACTGCTTACGATAGATCCCGCACCATGCTCCCTGACTTTTGGTAGATCGTGTAAAGTAATCGAGATACAAAATGCCCTGAAAAGAACCATCCCTGTCTTTCACTTCATACACTTCAGCATCAGGATGAGGTTTGGGAATTTCGGATTTGATCTTTTCAAAGGTCAGTCCGTACAATTGTCGGCAAACATAAAAAACTCCGTCTCTCACATTGTTTAGCTCAAAGTATACTTTTAACTCATTCTCATCCAGGTCATATTCCTGTTTTCTCAGCTTCTCTGCATAATACCACCAGTCATACGATGCAAGCCGGAAATCATTTCCTTCTTCATCAATGATAGCCTGCATCTGTTCTCTTTCATGAACTGCCACAGGAAGAGAAGCCTCCCATACTCTGTTCAGCACATTGTAAACATTCTCCGGAGTTTTGGCCATTCTGTTATCGAGTTCATATTCAGCAAAAGTTGAAAATCCAAGCAAATGTGCTTTTTCTATCCTGAGGTTCGTTATCTCTTTTATAACTTCCTTATTATCGTATTCATTATCATTATCACCACGCCGGATATATGCATCATAGAGTCGTTTTCTTAGCTCTCTGTTTTCTGCATATTGAAGGAAAGGAATCATACTGGGCTTATGGGTTGTAAATACAAACTTCCCTTCCAGATCGTTCTCAGCAGCTGTTGAAGCAGCGGTTTGAATGATGTCTTCAGATAATCCTGCAAGATCTGATTTGTCTTCAATCACCAACCTGAACCGGTTGGTTTCTTCCAGTAGATTCTGATCAAACTTTACCGATAATTCAGAAAGACGCTGATTGATTTCCCTGAGTCTTTCTTTCTCTTCATCAGGCAGGTTCACACCATTGCGAACAAATTGCTTGTAATACTTATCAAGAAGACTGTGTTCTTCAGTAGTCAAATTCTTAAATTCCTCTGAGTTGTATACCGATTCAATTCTTTTAAACAATTCGCTGTTTAAATATATATTATCACTATGTTCAGTATATTTTGATTCAAAATCAGCTGAAATAGCCTGTATGCCTTCAGTGCCATTGGCCGATTTCAGGCCAAAGAAAATGTAACCGATATCGCGCACTTTTCTGCCGGAACGGTCCAATGCCACAACCGTATTTTCAAATGACGGAGCTTCTTCATTTGAAATAATAGAATCTATTTCTTTGTTATGCATTTCAACTGCGTATTCAAATGCAGGAAGAAAATGCTGTGGTTTGATCTTATCCAAGGGAGGGACTCCATAGGGAGTTTCAAATTCGGAAAGCAAAGGATTATCAGTAATTTTCACTTCCTGTTTGCAGTTGGTTAACATCAGAATCATACATACTGACGCGGAAAGAATAAGTTTTTTATTCATGGTGTTTTTATTTGTAATCTAATAATTTTAAATGAACAGATGGTTGATATTTGTCATGTTGCATACTCAAATTCTTGTCAAATCAATATTTGAAAATATTAACCCATAACTTCACAAATCGATTGGATCTTCACTAAAGTTAATATTGCAGGTTCTAAACAATATAATTAATATATTTATTTTCCAATTGACTTGTCCTAAATTACAAACTTAATCATCATGAACCGACATAAAATTGTATCTGTTTTTTTTCTGATAGTATCAGTAGTTTTATTATATTCTTCCTGTTACATATTGCCATCATCAATTAAAGTCACTTCATCATCAGATACAATAGAAAAGTATGGTCTGCTTACTATTTACATTGATTTAAAGAGTACGTTCACAAATCCTTATGATCCGGAGGGTATCCGCGTAGATGCGGTAATCACTGCACCGGATAGCTCAATGCTCATCCTGCCATGTTTTTACAAAAGCGGTGAATCCGATCAATCGAATTGGGAAGCCAGGTATACGCCAATGCAAACGGGCAAGCATACCTGGTACATACAGGTTATTTTTAGATCCACCGGACAGGAAGGTGTAGAAGATCATACAGATACACTGGTCTCAAAACAATTCGAAGTTAACGTTACCGAATCGGATAATGACGGATTTCTCAGATTAAATCCCGGTTCAAATTACACCCTGTTATTTGATTCGGGAAAGCCTTTCAGGGGATTGGGATTGAATATTTGCTGGGAATTTGAACCCAAATGGGGCGACGAAAAGATCTATACTTATGATGTTTTCCTCGATACACTGGCAAAATACAAAGGAAATTTTTACCGGGTCTGGATGTGCCCGTGGAATCTTCCGCTGGAGTGGACAAAAGTAATAAGCTATACCAAACTGACGGATGAATATAGGAACTGGGACAGTACATACTTTCATTCCGATGGTCTGACTTTGGTTTCGGAAAAAACAGAGTATACAGAAGACGATTTGGAAAGGATCATAATCCCTTCAAACTCAAATGAATCAATCATCTATAATCTGAAAAACATAAAAAACTTCAAGTTGAAATTGTTTTATAAAAATTCAATTTCTGTAGATGATTTTACCTTTTTGTATTCTTCCGATAATAAGACCTATAAGCCTATTGATAAAGTTGAATTCAGCCAGACATGGAATACTTATAAAGACTGGCACCGCATATTCATTGCCTCCCTGGGTGAATTGCCGGAGGGCACCCATTATCTGAAAATCGAATTTCACTGGAAACAAGCAGAACCTGCACACCTTGCCGGCATTGTCATTGGCTATGATGAACCGGCAAGCGTGCTTGATGCACCCGGACTGGGCAAATATTATCAAAAAACGGCTGACCGACTGGATGAGATACTGGATCTTGGAAAAGAGAAAGGAATGTACATGATGCTTGCCCATGATTACCATGGCATATTCAAACCGAAACTGGACCGGTGGGGTTCTAACGATGAATGGAGAAGAAATCCGTACAATGCAGAAAATGGTGGTCCATGTGAAACGCCAACAGATTTTTTCACTAACCCGGAAGCAAAAAGATACTATAAAAACCGGTTGAGGTATATGGTTGCACGCTGGGGATATTCAACAAACCTTGCCGTGTGGGAATTCTGGAACGAAGTAGACAATGTAATGGATTGGCAGGAGGTGCCGGCAGAAGCCATTGTGAACTGGCACAGGGAAATGGCCGGCTACCTGAAACAGCTCGATCCATACGGTCATCTTGTATCAACAAGTGTTGTAAGACGAAAAGTGCCAGGACTGTGGGACATAAAAAGCCTTGATTTTACGCAGCATCACAATTACGGTCCAACAAATGACATGCATGAAAGCATACTGGAATATACCGGAAAATTTAATAAACCAGATGTCGTGGGTGAATTTTCATTAGGCTGGAAAGGCCCGGGAAAGGATTATCCTGTTGAATTGTATGAAGGAGAATTCCACCGTGGCATGTGGCGTGGACTCTTCTCTCCTACTCCCATTGTGCCCTTGTCATGGTGGTGGGAATGGCATTACGAACAGGGTCATTACTTTCATTTTGAGCCGCTTGCAGATTTTATTTCCCTTATGGACTCATCAAATGATAGCGTTATCAGAAACATTTCAGTAACCAGCAATTCAACAAAAATTGAGACTTTAGCTCTTCAGGCAAACAATCAACTATTTTTCTGGCTGTTTAATGATGATAAGCTGGGTCGGAAAAATTTAATCCTGTCAATTGGCGGCATTGAAGATGGCAGATATCTTATAAAAAAGTTTGATACATGGAAGGGAGAGCTTTCAAAAGGAATTGAAACAGAAATTGTGAATAGTCAGCTGCTTTTGGAGGGTATTGATATTGCCGGGGGAACTGACATCGCACTATACCTTCAGCCTATTGAGTAATTGATTATATTATTGTTCATACACAAATTTGTTTTTATGCATTCAAAAATTGGTTTGCTGTTGCTGTCACTAATACTATTGACAGGTGGCTGTAAAAAAACTTTCATTGAGGATTATTGGGAAAATCCGTCGGTAATTGGCATCAATAAATTACCAGCCCATGCCGCTCAGATCTCCTATTCTTCTGAAGAAGAAGCCCTTAAAAGCTCTATAAGTAATTCCCCGCGCTATTTAAGTCTGAACGGGAAGTGGAAATTTCAATTTGCAGACAATCCCGGAGATGCTCCCTCCAATTTCTATAAGAAGAATTTTAACGCAGGAAGCTGGGATGATATCGATGTTCCTGCAAACTGGGAACGCAGAGGTTATGGCAATGCCATTTATACCAACCTCACCTACCCCTTCACCCCTCCGTCACAAAAGCCTTTGCGTGACGAATACCGCGGAAACCGATATGATCTAATTGAACATCCGAAAACTCCTCATGAACTGAATGATGTCGGTTGTTACATCCGGACTTTCGAATTGTCGCAGGAATGGAAAAACATGCAGGTAATCCTGCATTTTGGCGGAGTAAGCTCGGCATTTTATTTATGGATCAATGGTGAGTTTGCTGGATACAGCCAGGGAAGCAGGCTGCCAGCAGAATTTAACATCACCGGATTCCTGAAAGATAATAAAAACACAATTGCAGTAAAGGTTTACCGTTGGTGTGACGGCAGTTATCTTGAAGATCAGGATCACTGGCGACTGAGTGGCATTCACAGGAATGTATACCTTAAAGCAGAACCTAATATTTATATAAAGGATTATTTTGTTCAAACTGATCTGGATGATAATTATGAAAATGCGGTTATCAATATCCGGCCAAAAATAGGATACCTTGATTCAACGGATCTTTCAGAATGGATTCTTGAAGGCGAATTGTATGACCATGAGGGAAACAAAGTGCTGGACTCAACAATGATAGCCAGAGTCTTTGATATCATTAATGAAAAACATCCGCAGAGAGGCAGGGTGGAATTCGCATTGATGTCAGCAAAAATGAAAGACCCCAAAAAGTGGACGGCCGAAACTCCCTATTTGTATACACTGGTATTGTCTTTGAAGGATGATTCCGGAAAGACAGTAGATACAAGATCCTGCAGGATAGGCTTCAGGGAAATTCAGATCAGTAACGGGCAATTGCTCATCAATGGAAAATCAGCAAAGCTTAAAGGAGTGAACAGGCACGAGCACGATGATTTAGAAGGAAAAGCGGTTGGTTATGAAAATATGCTTAAAGATGTTGAATTGCTTAAAAAGTTCAATTTCAATGCAGTGCGAACATCGCATTATCCAAACAATCCCGTTTGGTATGACCTGTGTGACAAATACGGCATTTATCTTATTGACGAAGCCAATATTGAAACCCATGATGTAGGCGGATTGATCACCAACGATCCTGCGTATGCAAACGCTATGCTCGACCGTATGATCAGGATGGTAGAAAGAGACAAAAACCATCCATCAGTAATCTTCTGGTCTCTTGGTAATGAAGCAGGATCAGGTCCCAATCATGCAGCTATGGCCGGATGGGTACATGAGTATGACAATACCCGACCTGTACATTATGAAGGAGCTGAAGGGTATCCAAAAGATGCAGAATGGGTGGATGTGATCAGCAGAATGTATTACAAGGCAAAAGATATATTGTCATTGGCCAATACAAAAAACGATACACGGCCGGTTATGCTATGTGAATATGCCCATTCTATGGGTAATTCCACAGGAAATCTGCAGGAATACTGGGATGTTATATACTCTCATCCACGATTGATCGGAGGATTTATCTGGGACTGGACCGACCAGGGATTGCTGGAAGAAGATGCAGACGGACGAAAATACTGGGCATTTGGAGGCGACTATGGCGAATATTATCATGACGGAAATTTTTGTATGAACGGACTGTTAAATCCTGATCAGACTCCACAACCTGCTATGTGGGAATGCAAGAAAGTTATGCAACCGGTAAGAATGACATCTTCCTCACCTGCAGGGGGAATCGTTACTATTGAAAACCTGTATGATTTTACCAACCTGAATGTTTTTGAAGGACAATGGACGATTGAAGAAAACGGGAAAACAATACAGGAAGGACTGCTTGATCCTCTGAATATACCCCCAGCTGACCAGATTATTATTAAAATTCCATTTATTAAACCTGAGCTAAAAGCAGGAAGTGAATATTTCCTAAACATAAGTCTTCAAACCATTGATTCAACTGATCTTGTTCCTTCAGGTCATGAAGTTGCCTGGGAGCAATTTCAATTAGACTATCAAATTCCGGAGCCTGCTAAGCTTGATTTGAAATCAATACCAAAGATTGACTATACTGAAAGTGATACTGAAATTTCTATACAAGGAAAAGGTTTTACTGCAACAATCAATAAGGAAAAGGGCTTATTAAGTTCATATACAATGGGTGAAACGGAACTGCTTTCTTCACCCCTGGCTCCAAATTTCTGGAGACCGATGACTGACAATGACTTACGTTCTCACCCTACTGCTCCCCCAACAGCACAAATTGTATGGAAGGATGCAGGAAAAAAATTATCTATGAGCAAGGTGAGCATAAAGCAACCGATTAGTCAGAAGCTGGAAATCGAGATACAGGCTATTCTTGATACGCTGGATGCAGATTATTCCATTGAATATATCATTTATGGTTCAGGAGAGATCGAAATTACTGTCTCTCTGAATCCAAATGAATATTTACCAGATCTTGTGAAATTTGGCATGCAAACAGCAATGCCCAAATCCTTTTCCCAAATAACATGGTTTGGCAGAGGTCCGCATGAGAATTATTGGGACAGAAAACAAGGAGCTGCGGTAGGATTGTATTCATTTCCTGTGCAGGAACAGGTATTCAATTATGCACGTCCGCAGGAAAATGGAAACAAAACAGATGTCAGGTGGATTGCATTAACAGATAAGAATGACAATGGACTCCTGGTGGTTGGTATACCCCTTTTATCAACCAGTGCATGGCCATATTCACAGGAAGTACTTGAAGGAGCAAAACATATAAATGAATTGACTGAAGAAGAATCTATAACTCTAAATATCGATTACAGACAAATGGGCCTCGGTGGTGATGACACATGGAGCTGGGTTTCTCAACCTCTTCCTGAATACCGTTTGCCTTCGCAAGCGTATTCGTATTCATTCAGGTTGGTGCCGTTAAAGAACAGTACAACGGATCAGATGCATGAGATTGCGATCAGGAAACTGCCTTGATACAAACGATTAGTTAATCTTTATTTCGCGTGCCGGTTTTGGCTTTGCTTCTTCCCTCTTTGGAAGTTTGATGCTTAAAATACCATCTTTGTATTTTGCATTGATCTTCTCACCATCAACCACGTTTTCAGGGATTGTAAAAGAACGCTGGAATGACTGGTAGCTAAACTCTCTGCGAGTGTAGTCTTCCTCATCCTTTTTCTTTTCTTCCTCCCATTCTGAAGAGATGGTAAGCTGATCCTTGTCCAGGTTGATCCTGAAACTATCCTTTTTCATACCCGGAGCAGCGACTTCCAGTTCATACTCATTATCACTTTCCCTGATATTTACAGCAGGCAAAGTAGTATTTGTGCTGGAAAAATTTAAGTTTGACCAATCCATCCAATCCCTTGAAAAAAGGTTATCAATAAATGAAGGGATTGACGGAAAATTAATGTCTGATCTTTTTATTAGTGTCATAGCTATACCCTCCATATTTTAAGTTAAACATCAGTTTTTTCAAAAAACCAATGTATAATAATCAAGGAGTATGCCAGATGAAAAAATTGACAAATTGTATGATAACCAGGCGTTTATCAATCAATGATAATGTCAATTTATCAGTTTCGGAATGCTAACACTGTTAATTTGACATATTGAGAAATAATCTTAAGTCGCAAGTCTCTAACCTCAAGCTCCATTCTATCAACTTATGAGTTACACGATTGCACACTTAAACGATCAATCAATTACTATTATCCAACTCTTTAGTTTTAAGTTCTATCCAACACACAAGCCATTGTTTCGTTCCGTTCCCTAACGGAACGACTTT
>CAYORG010000010.1:0-76606 GCA_964406315.1 uncultured Bacteroidales bacterium
TTAATTTTTGCAGTTGTTTTAGTTATACCTGTCTGAATGAATTTAAATTTTTAAGTACACTGTATGAAAAACACAAAGACCGTCTTGAGATCGTGACCATTTTAGTGGATAATGACGAGGATGTTATTAACAGTTTTTTGGAGCGCAGCAATTACAAATGGATGTTTCTTCATTACGGGCATCAATCATCGATCATCAGAGACTATGATATCAGAGCTTTTCCAATTTACTATCTGATAGATCCGGAAGGAAAACTTGCCTTGTCGCCCGCTCCATCGCCGGCAGAGGATTTTGAAGCCAGGTTTTTCTCCTTGCTCAGGGCAAGAGGGGAATTATAAGCAAATAGCAATTGATTTGGGAGTTCGACATTGTAAAAGGGAATTATCCGGCAATATACGATGTCTTTATGGTGCATACAGACTAACTTCTTTGAAATAACAAATAGGATGCAATAAATCCTTCTTTCCATATAATCCGGTGCGATGCTTCGGGCTAAATTGTTTTTGCCATGCAGTAACACTGATCACGAGTTAAGGCTGAAGGCCTTTATTAATTGAAGCTCCGCGCAGCAGGCTGTCGCGGAACTATTCTCACGAGCATAGCGAGTAACCTTCGATCCCAAAAAAGGAATAGTACTTTTGTTTTATTTGTTTACCCGCATCAGGCTAGAGAGCTCGACGAAGTCAATGCCATAAAGGGGATTCAGCCTGGTGCAACGCACCAGGTATTAATACAATTTGTTATTATTTGTCGCATCTGCCATGTTTTTCAGTTGATTTAACATTGTATGCGACAAAAACACAATTGCATTATTAAATAAACAACATTACAGCAGGAGGACTTTTAAAAATTTGAGTTTCACGAACGAACAGATAATACGAGTTAAATAACATGACATTTGCTTTTTCAAGTAATAATAGCTTATATCTCATATCAGACTAAAATACCCAACATTTTTTTATCTAAAACTGGAAATAAATAAAAGGTTGCAATCCTGCTGAAACTGACTGATAAATTATAAAAATAACAACAACGGCAATACCTATTTTCTGATAAAGAGGCCGGGCGATAAACCAATCACGGTATTTTACCTTAACTGAATCGGATAGCCAGTGAACAACGAGTGCGAATATCATCAGGAGAAATACTTTCCAGTAATTGAGTATCATTGATGGAACCAGTGGCCAGGCAAAATTTGTACTTACCTGAGAGAGCAATTCGTAAGTCCCTTGCATGGATTCACCCCGAAACCAGATGCGCGTAAAGGTTATAAAGGTGAAAGTAAAAAATATCTTCCATGCGTTTACCAGCCAGTGCGTACTGTTCTCATAGGGGCTTATTTTTTTCCAGAATTTGTAAACAACAATGCCAACACCGTTTAAACCTCCCCAGAGAACAAACATCCAGCTTGAGCCATGCCATAATCCTCCCAGAAGCATTGTCATCATCAGATTAATATTTGTGCTTAGGGTTAGCTTAATTGAAGGGAAAAAGCGTGTAAGCAACCAGATTACTGAAATAACAAAAATAAAAATTGGGATTAGTATAAGTTTTCCTGCAATAAGTACTACAAACAATAAAATAACGGTCAAACTGATATATGTGAAAGCAGATCCACCCCTGTTTCCTCCCATGGGAATATATAAATAATCTTTTAGCCACGATGATAAGGATATGTGCCAACGTTTCCAGAATTCACCGACACTTTTTGCTTTGTATGGTGAATTGAAATTTTTTGGAAGGTAAAATCCCATTAATAGAGCTACTCCGATTGCAATGTCTGTGTACCCTGAAAAATCACAATAAACCTGGACTGAGTATCCAAATAATGCCGATAGGTTTTCAAATCCCGTATAAGAAGCCGGATTTGCAAAAACACGATCAATAAGATTTACTGCAATATAGTCACCAATTAACATTTTTTTGGTTAATCCTTTAAGAATAAGATAAAAACCCAGTCCAAATTCATATGCAGAAAGGGTGTACTTTTTATAAAGCTGCGGCACAAAATGGGCTGCACGTACAATAGGTCCTGCAACAAGTTGAGGAAAAAAGGACACATAAAAACCAAAATCAACCAGGCTTTTTACAGGTTTTACTTTTTCCTTGTACACATCAAGAGTATAGCTGATTGTTTGGAACGTGAAGAAAGAAATACCAACAGGAGGAAGAATTTTACTCAGATCAAAATGAGTTCCGAATAGTACATTCGACCATTTTGCAGCATGAGTTACAACTTCCAGGTGTGTACCGAAAAAAGCATTTATTGTTTCCGTAAGGAAATAATCATATTTAAAAAAGGCTAATACTCCAAGATTCAGGGTTACACTTAAAGCAACCCATATTTTTTTGTATAGCGTTTTCTTTGATCGATAGATTGCATGTCCGATAAAAAAATCAGTTACCGTTGAAAATAAAAGAATGAAAAAGAACAAACCTCCTGTTTTATAGTAAAAGAACAAGCTTACAAGAAACAGGTATAAGTTTCGGAGAGCGTTTTTCTTATAAATAACGGTGTATCCTCCCAGTACAACTGCAAAAAAGATCCAGAAATTAAGCCTTGTGAAAATCAGCGGATGCGTTTCGTCATATACAAATATGTTTCTCAGGAGATCCATTTCTTATATTGTCATTCTGTTATTTTGTTTGATTTGATATCTTGTGAAAATCATTTGCAAATTGACTTTCCCAGCCTTTCAGAAAAGCTGAAAAGAACAGATCACCCTTAAGCAGGTAACCCTGACGATTGAAATGTACCTTATCATATTTCATTAAATTTAATGAATACCATGCCTGCACTGAATTTAAGCCGCCCATGACAGTATAAAAATCCCATACGCTGCAACCGTATTCAATTGAAAGTTCATAAATGATATCCCGCATTTTAGCAGTATTATGATTTACATATCGTTTGAATAAGTAACTATCATTAGGAACGGTAATAATGATTTGTGCGCCGGGCAATACTTCCAGGGTACTATCCAGAAGTTGTCGGTATTCCTTACGGAAATTTGCCTTGTCAAAACTTCGTGTATAAGCATCATTGGTGCCGATTGAGAAAATGATAAGATGAGGAGAAATCGCTTTCAGATGCTTTTTATACAAATTGCATCTTAGATAAGATTTCAGCATGGCACCATTCACACCAACTGAATTGTATACAACACCTGGATTATCACTATCAAAAGAAATTCCCAGTAAGCTAAAAGAATCGTCAATACTATCTTTTTTAATGATAAGATGAAACTCATCATAATCATTATCCAGTTCTATTCTGGTATATCCCAGAGTATCATTATAATAACCGGCGAAAAACCTGTCATTAACCTGTACGGCAAGTTTGTAGCTACTGGGTTCATGAAAAATCCTTACCGAGTTGTAAGTATAATATATAGAACTGTCTCTGTTCATGTCAATGATGATCTGAGCTATTGAATCAAAGGTGTTGACAGAATAGCCCGTAATGCCCAGGTTACAATCCTTTTGTGTTTGAGTATTTTTGCAAAAATTCCAGTTTCCATCATATTTTACCAGAAAGTTTGACGGGCCATTGGTTTTTGCTATTCTATACGGAAAAATCAACCCCCTTCCACCATTCATGTCAAACGAAAGGTTTTGCAATCTCTTTCGGATTACGTGCGTATAAATATCAGCCTGTATATGAGACCCCCCGATATGCAACACCTGAAGTTTTCCTGTTCCTTTGATTATGATCGTGTCTATTAATTTGTAAATGGTATCCAGTCCGCTATAATAATTAGGGGTATGAATACAATTGCTGTCATAGTTAATAAAGCTGTAACGTTTATTTTCAAGATAAAAATCAGTCTGCTGAGAAAGTGCATGCATTTTACACAGATGCATTATGATAAATACAAACACAATCATCTTCCCGAAAAAGGCAATTGTATTATTGATTTTCATTCCTGGCAGATGTCTTCTTTTTGTAAAGATTGTATTCATACATCAATGAATTGTATAACATATGAGCAATTATTCTTGCTCCCCGTGTATTGAAATGCACAAAATCTTTTGAAGCAAGAGGAGGGTTTGCAAACACCCAGCTTGGCATGGAATTTTTTCCACCCATGGCTTCATACATATCCCAATAAATACAACCGGCATCAAAGCTTGCCTTTTTCATGGCATCCCGGATCATTTCAACATTTGGATAAGAAACATACCTGTCCTTTTTTTTCATTGACATATCAGCAACCCCAACAACGATGATCGCAACATCAGGGAGTAGTTGTTTAATCCTGGTTAACTGAGAATTAAGAAGTCTTTCATAATAGCCATAATCACTGGTAATATGAGGGACAACATTTCCGCCGAATTGAAGGATGATCAGTTTGACATTTAAAGCCTTAAAATGCTCTTTGAGTATTGATTTATCCATTTTTGTGAAAACCAAACCAGAACTTCCGCGCATAGCAACATTATCAACAGCAATTCCTGATCTGTCATCGAGTGCAATTCCATAAATATCAGGACTGTCAGTACCTTTAAACACAATTTTAATCTCCGAAACTGATTCTTCAAATATCCATTGAATTGTCTTAAGTGAACTGCTTTCAGGGTACATTTCAGCTTCAAGCAGATTCCCACCCTGGTAAAGTTCAACGATAAAAGGATCTGTATTATGGCTGTAGAATATTCTGCATTGGCGAAAAGTCTTTGTGTTGGAATAGGAATATTCAGATGGAGAAAATGAGACCCAGGAGGTTACAAAAGAAGTATCGGATTGATTGTTTTGACGATGGGCAGACGAAAACCTGCAAAAACTGGCCAATGCGCCATATCTGTTATGAGAAATAGTAGTGTCACGGTTCCCGTACAAAGTATAACGATACCAGTTATCTGAGTTTTCCTGTGAAATGGAGTATTTGAAATCATAGATCTGTTCAACCGGAATAAGGCCAACGCCTGATCCTCCGAACTTTTTCTGTAGCCGGTTTCTTATAAATGAGGTGATCCTGTCTCCCTCGATCTGGGAATCACCATAGTGCATGATTCTAACCGGTTGATCCGATGTTTTTGCTTTGTCAAATGCCTTGAATACAGGATATAATAATTTCCTGTTGTTTTTTGGAAATTTAAGCATAGCAATACTCGTTTTCAAACTGTCTTCATTTGCTTTGACAGTATCCCAGGATTGATCTGTTTCAATCATGGAAAGATTCTCCAGTATAGAATCATTGATAAGAGCATTTGAGATTTTATCGGATATATCGGCATACCCTTCATCCTCTTGACTGAATATCTCTTCGGGAGTAGCAAATCTGATTTTCATTGATTTCCCGATTGGTATGCCACGTTCAGGAAAAATAAAGGAAATAACAAGTAATATTGTTAATACTGAAGCAAGAAAAAGTAATGTTATATTTGGTTTAATTGACATACCCAACCAAACTATTAACTCAGCCCTTTGGTTTAATTTTCAACTGTTGACCAGGTTTAATCTTATCATTTTCAGATAAATTATTCAGTTTCATTAGATCGGTGTAACTCACACCAGGAAATTTCTTGGCTATATCCCAAAGATTGTCACCATATTTAACAGTATACATTACATATTCCCTGCTGTCATTTGAAAGGTCAGGGGATTTGGATGGTTGAGATACTACTGTTTTGCCTATCATAGCCTGCTTTTCAGCAAAACTCATATCATCAATTTTTTTGTATTTATCTGCGCTGTTTTTGTGTTTATAAATGGTAAGCTTTTGACCCGATCTGATAATATTCCGACGGATATTGTTCCAGTATTTTAAATCTGAGACCCTTATCTTATACCAGGATGCGATATACCCCAAATTATCTCCGGGCTTAACCACATATTTAATTTTCACATAATCTTTTCCAGGTGCTTCGGGGATGTGTTGTGAATAACTGCTTACAGGGCTTATGGTAATTTTATCCTGATTTAGAAAGATCGAATCTTTGTAAGCATAAATAATCTCTTCCTGGTCGATGAATTCTCCGGCATATTCTTTTGGCAGGTTAAGTGAATATGTCTTTTTCCCTGCCGGTATGATGTCGTACCGGTATTGAGGATTCAAATCCCTGAGCATTTGAAGCGGAATGCCAAGTGTTTCTGAAACCTGCTGCAGATGGAGTTTCTGTTTTACATGCAAAGTATCTACCAATGCAGGTATTTCCACTTTTGCAGGTGTAAGATTGTGTTCCTGATAATAATTCATTACATAAGTGGCGGCAATAAAAGCTGGCACATGTCCCCTTGTTTCGCGCGGCAAATAATAATAAATATCCCAATAGTTGGTTTTTCCGCCCGAACGTCTTATGGCTTTGTTTACATTGCCCGGGCCACAATTGTATGCTGCTATTACCAGAAGCCAGTCGTCATAGATCTTATACAGATCTTTTGCAAACCTGGCAGCTGCATGAGTAGATTTGATCGGGTCTCTTCTTTCGTCAACAAGGCTATTGATTTCAAGTCCGTACATGCGACCTGTTCCATACATGAATTGCCACAGGCCGACAGCCCTTGCACGAGAATAGGCTCTTGGGTTGAGTGCAGATTCAATAATGGACATATATTTCATCTCATTGGGGATATCATAATAATCAAAGATCTCATCAAAAAGAGGAAAATAATACTCAGACAAGCCCAACATAACTTCTACGGTATTTCTTCTTTTTTTGGTATATGCATTTATGTAATTTCTTACAATCCTGTTGTAAGAAAGATTTATAATTGTTGGGATTTCTGCAAGTCTTGCAATGTATATTGAATCAGGGAAATCCGGGATGAGACTATCCGGAGGTATAGCTAAAATAGAATCAATATCAGAAGACTGTTTAACGTACCACAGGTTAAGCATACTGTCAAGATTTACCTCAAAATTTGATTCTATTGAATCATTCAGTTCCAGATACTGATTCAGCGAATCGGCATAGTATAAATTTATGGTATCATGCAAAATTGCATTGGCAGATAAAGTTTTAATCGCAAGTAACAATAAAGTTGGAATCGGTATTGTTCTCTTCATAATCGTTCTTTTAAAAATTCACACTAAGTTTAAAGCCATAGGAAAAATGATCGTATGCAAGATAATACGGGTTTGGTTCAATTGAAGGCTCTATTCTTAACGTAAGGTCATCGCTTATATCGAACATATAAAAATGAGCATCAACCATAGCATCAACTACATTGGCAACATACAACAGGCCCATGAAGATTACACTGTATCCTCTAAATTTACTGAATCTATCCCTGTTGATACTATAGGTATTTAAATCCCACTGATCAGCTTCATCTCCTTTGGCCAATTCAGTTTCGTATAAATTTTTATAGTTATTGTATTTCCGATTGGCAAAATCAAAGTAGGAATATAGTACACCTCCGGCAACATAAATGATCGGAATTTTCCAGTATTTTCTGTTATAAGCTTGTCCGAGACCGGGAAGTACGGCTGATAAAATTGTAGCGCGCGGTGGAGAATGTTCTTTGATTTTCCTTTTCCGGGAATGAATTTTTTCTTTCAATAGCAAAATTGTGTCATTTGCAATCAGCAGTGTATCGTTAAGACCAATTATTGAATCCCCGCGCATGATAGTCGAATCAGTGAAGACCGGAGTTGAATCGTTCAGAACATAAGATCCCGTGTCAATGATCCCTTTTCTTTTTTTCTTGATAATATCATGGAGGAACCCGGTCGTATCCTGAATCACTATGGTGTCCTTCTTAATAACATCATCTTGGGCTGAAAGTGAGTATGGGGAAAAAAACAAAGCACCCCACAGGATGCTTGTTATAACTATTGATGGTCTTATACTAGTCAAAATTATCAAGCATTTCAAGTATTAAGCTTGTCAAAAATAGCAATAATTCTTTCCAGATCATCATCTGAATTAAAAGGAATAACGATTTTCCCGACACCTTTATTGTTGCGTTTAAATTCAACTTTTGAACTGAAAAACTTTTGAAGATGGTCTTTTAATTTTTCATAATCTCTAGGAATAATCTTTGGCGCATCAGAAACCTCTTCTTTTTCTTCGCCGAGTTTTCTGACCAGTTCTTCAACTTTTCTGACAGATAACTCCTGATTGATGATCTTTTTATAGATCTTCAACTGGATTTTCGGATCATCAATATTTACAAGTGAACGGGCATGGCCCATTGAAATATTATGATCTTTAATACCTAATTGTATTTCAGCAGGAAGTTTTAATAATCGCAAATAGTTGGCTACAGTGGCTCTTTTTTTGCCGACACGCTGACTAAGGGATTCCTGTGTAAGATCGCATTCGTCAATGAGTCTCTGGTAACTGATAGCAATTTCAATGGCATCAAGATCTTCACGTTGAATATTCTCAACAAGAGCCATTTCCAGTAAATTCTTATCTTCTGCTTCTCTCAAATAGGCAGGAATTTTCAATAATCCTGCCAGTCGGGTTGCCCGTAATCTTCGTTCGCCTGAAATTATCTGATACCGTCCGTTTACAGATTTACGAACTGTTATAGGTTGGATAATGCCAATTTCTTTAATGGAAGATGCCAGCTCTTCAAGGGATTCCTGATCAAAAATCGTTCTTGGCTGGTATGGATTTGAATCAATAGTATCAAGAAAAATTTCGGCAACGCCACTTAGTCTTCTCTGGTAAGGTGAATTTTCAGATGGTTCATCCTCACTATCAATAAGTGCACTTAATCCTCTGCCTAAAGCATTTTTTTTCGCCATTTTCTAATTGTTCAATCATTTTTTAATCAGCATCTTTTTCTTCATCTTTACTTACCAATTCTCTGGCAAGATTCAGATAGTTAATAGATCCTTTGGATTCTGCATCATACAGTACTACAGGTTTACCAAAGCTTGGGGCTTCACTTAATTTAATGTTTCTTTGTATTATTGTCTCAAACACCATTTGTTGGAAATGTTTACGCACTTCATCAACAACCTGGTTTGATAGTCTTAATCTTGAATCATACATGGTAAGAATAAAACCTTCGATTTCGAGCTCCGGATTCAGCCTTCCCTGAATTATTTTTATAGTGTTCAGAAGTTTCCCCAAGCCTTCAAGTGCAAAATATTCACATTGTACAGGTATCATAACAGAATCTGCAGCAGTTAAAGCATTCACTGTAATTAATCCCAGGGAAGGAGAACAATCAATCAATAAATAGTCATATTTGTCTCTTACGGGGGCAATGACTTTTTTTAACATATGTTCTCTCTGTTCCATGTTCAGCATTTCAATTTCGGCGCCCACAAGATCAATATGAGAAGGTATTATATCCATACCCTCAATTTCAGATTTTAAGAGAACTTCTTCCGTATCTACCTCATCAATCAGGCATTCGTAAATGCTCTTATCAATGCTTCTTACATCAAGACCAATTCCTGAAGTTGCATTGGCTTGAGGATCAGCATCAACAATAAGGACCTTCTTTTCCAAAACAGCAAGACTGGCAGCCAGGTTAATGGCTGTAGTCGTTTTGCCAACACCTCCTTTTTGATTTGCAATAGCAATTACTTTTCCCATTGAGTCTTAATTTGATTTCTATGTTCCTGTTGCAAGTATAAAATAATTATTCCGAAATAGGATTCAAAAATAGCATTTAATAACCCGAACAAATTTTTGCTCTTTTTACTTTTGTGAACATTTTATTTTCACGTTATTAACAAGTTATTAACAATGCAATTCATACTCAGGATATTAGGTAATTAAAATGCAGATGAATTGTATTTGAGTAATATAAATTAAGGAATAATTTTAATCTCATAAAGAACCGGCCATAATTTCCCCGTTATATAATAACTGTTTTTGTCTGAATGAAAGGCAATGCCATTAAGTACATGATCATAGTTATCCGGGATCCCGTCAGGTATAATCCCCGTAAGGTTTAATTTACCGGTGACTTTTCCACTTTTTGCATCGATTTGTACAATATATTTTTCGCCATACACATTGGCCCATATATAACCATCAACATATTCAAGCTCATTCAGGTTACTGATTAATCCTTTGTTATCACAAACTTCCAGTTGATTGGTCTGACTTAGATAAACAGGATCATAAAAATACAAGAAATAAGAACCATCACTTACGATCAGAGAATTTTCATCAGAAGTCAGTCCCCATCCTTCGGCTGTTTGTAAATCGAATTCCCTGATCAGTTCGAATGTTTTGTAATCGTATATAAAACCAAGCATTGACTTGTAAGTCAATTGGTAAATCTTATTCTCATGAATAGTAATTCCTTCGCCAAAGAGATCATTTTCAAGTTTTCTTTCAAGCAGGATCTCACCACTAACAGGATCGATCTTCATTAATTTCGAGTTGCCCAACTGCCCGGTTCCTTCATACAGACCGCCTTCAAAGAAAAACAATCCCTGTGTAAAAGATTCGGGATTATGGGGAATTTTCCCAATTAATTTGTAATTCAGGATCTTAGGAGGTTCATCCGGCAATACAATAATTCTTGACGTCAGAATCTGCGAAAGGCTATCCGAATAAAATACTTTAAGCCGTAAATTCTGGTGACCATATTTCGAGACAAACAATTTACAGAAGATTTTAAAATCGGTGGATGTTTCTTTTGCAATTATTTTGCCGGCTGTTGTTATATGTATGGAGTCCGGAGACAATGTATCAATCAACGGTGAAACAATAAAGTGAATGGTATCAGTGGATGAATAAATGTTGTCAACAGAGGGAGAAATAATTTGATAATTCCTGGTGTAATTATTCTTGTTTTGTTTGTTGGTGGTTTTTGGTGAACATGAAAAAACAAAAGCAAACACCAATGTAATCCAAGTTACAGGTCTAAAATATGCCAGGGAGATAGGAATGAAGTTCATTACCTGAAAAACTTTTTTAACCGGCTACCAACTGAGAAGTTGCCTTTTGTTGTCAGGTTGGTTAATTCATTGTATTCAGAATCAATGGAATCAGGATTTATGATTTGCCAGATTTCGCTCCATCCGGGAAAACCTCCGACATTTCTGTCATCTATAAATAAATCTACATCCACTTTACGACTGCTGGTCTCAGGATCAAATTCTTCTTCAGGGTAACTTTTATTCACGGCATAAAACTCGATGCCCCTTTTTCTGCAATATTCAATTGCCTCATCAAGCTCTTTGCCATGTCGGAATGTCCAGAGTATCAATTGATGTCCTAATTTCTGAAGTTGTTTTAATGTTTCTATTGCAAAAAGCTTTTCTTCACCAATTTGCGGATAGCGATGTTCCACAATCGTTCCATCAAAATCTATAGCAATCTTCATAAGTAAATAGAATGATTTTTTTTCAAAAATAAGAATAATTTCATACTGTAATTATTCTTTGATTTTTATTACAAGGTTCTAATCCTAATTTTTTATAACTTTAAGTAATATTTAAAATCTTGCTTGCAAAGATAGCCTTACAATAATACTTTTTCCCAATGAAGAATTTAAAATTTGTTGTTCCAAACACCTTTACATTATTAAATCTCCTTACAGGATGTATTGCTATTGTTATTGTTTTTAAAGGGAAAAACGAATACAATGCAGCCTGGTTAATTTTGCTTGCAGCCCTGTTTGATTTTCTGGACGGACTTTTTGCACGGGCATTTCATGCCAAATCAGAATTTGGAAAACAACTTGATTCTCTTGCAGATATTGTAAGTTTTGGAGTGGCTCCCGCGATCATACTTTTTCATTGGATTTATCTTGTTTTGATTGAACGATCGCCAGACAGTACATTTGAATTAATTTCCGCAAATTTCATACAAAGCCTGATTTTATTCTGCTCTTTATTATTTGCAGCGGCTGCTGCATTAAGACTTGCAAGGTTTAATATCATACAGACCGAGAGCAATCTTTTTTATGGGTTACCCACTCCTGCCTCAGCTTTAATTATTGCTGCTTTCTGGCTTATATTAGGTAGTACAGAGAACAAACAAGTAAAAGATTTGATATTGAATCTTTACCTTGTCTTTGGTGTTCTGATCGTTTTAATCTTCCTTATGTTATCAAAGATTAAAATGTTATCAATTAAATTTCAGGGATTATCATTTATTAAAAATATCTTACAGTATATATTAATAATTGTATCACTATTATTGATCATTCAATTTAAAGTATCAGGAATTTTGTTTGCTTTAATCTTTTATATTCTGTTGTCTTTGATTTCCATACCATTAACAAAAGCAAATACATAAATATTGATACCCATTAAGTATTTTTAAAAACCACCTGTCATTGTTAGTTTTTGTTTTAACAAAAGACAGGTTTTTTTGTATATATGGAAACAAGTAATAAATGTAAATCTTTAAGGTAATTATTCTTGTAGATATAATGTCATTTTTGTTTTTCATTGTTTTTGGTTCACCGGTCACGAATATTCATGTTTATGATACTGCCTTTGTGGCAATTCATTTTCATTTAATCCCTTAGTTGGTGTGCGTTTAAAGGAACAATTAATTTTCCCCGCGGTTGATTAAATTATTTCTGGCAATATATTGCTTTTAATAAAAAAACCTCTACCTTTGCAAGCCGATTTTTATAGAGTTTAGCACTAAAAACGTTTGTATGCCAACTATACAGCAATTGGTTAGAAAAGGAAGAAAAAAAATTGAAGACAAGAGCAAAGCTCCTGCATTGGATGCTTGTCCTCAACGTCGAGGTATATGTGTTCGAGTATATACTACTACTCCAAAGAAGCCTAATTCTGCAATGCGAAAAGTTGCCAGAGTAAGGTTAACAAATCAGAAGGAAGTGAATGCATATATTCCTGGTGAAGGGCATAATCTTCAGGAACATTCTGTAGTATTAATTCGTGGAGGAAGAGTGAAAGATCTTCCCGGAGTCAGGTATCATCTCATTCGGGGTGCACTTGATACTGCTGGTGTGGATGGCAGGACGCAGCGTCGTTCAAAGTATGGTACCAAAAGACCAAATAAATAATTTTTAAGGACAATTGATTCATGAGAAAAGCAAAGCCAAAAAAGCGAATATTATTACCGGATCCAAAATTTTATGACCCGCTGGTTACGAGGTTCATTAATAACATGATGCTGAATGGTAAGAAGAGTGTTGCATACAGAATCTTTTATGACGCACTTGATATTGTTGAGCAAAAAGGGAAAAATCTGGAAGGCTCTGCTTTGGATATCTGGAAAAAGGCATTGGAAAATATAACTCCCCAGGTGGAAGTAAAAAGTCGCAGGGTAGGTGGTGCAACCTTTCAGGTTCCTACTGAGATTCGCCCTGACAGAAAGGTTTCCATAAGCATGAAAAATCTGATTCTTTTTGCCAGCAAACGGGGAGGACAATCAATGAGTGATAAACTTGCTGCTGAGATCCTGGCTGCTTACAATGAAGAAGGAGGAGCATTTAAAAAGAAAGAAGATACTCACAGGATGGCTGAAGCGAATAAGGCTTTTGCACATTTTAGATTTTAGTGAGGTTTTTTGACATAACGGATAATAAATATAGTTGCTAGCTGATAATTAGTGTTTCAATGAATTCGAGCCTGAAATATACAAGGAATATAGGTATAATGGCCCATATCGATGCCGGTAAGACTACCACTACCGAGCGGATCCTTTTCTATACAGGGATCACACATCGTATGGGGGAGGTTCATGACGGAGCTGCTACTATGGACTGGATGGTTCAGGAGCAGGAACGGGGAATCACTATTACATCAGCTGCCACCACTTGTTTCTGGAAATACAACGATCAGGAATACAAAATCAATATTATTGATACCCCCGGTCATGTTGACTTTACTGTAGAGGTAGAGCGATCGCTTCGTGTACTTGACGGTGCTATTGCTGTATTTTGTGCAGTTGGAGGCGTTGAACCTCAGTCAGAGACCGTTTGGAGGCAAGCTGACAAGTATAACGTTCCGCGTATTGCCTTTGTAAATAAAATGGACAGGGTTGGTGCCGATTTCTATGGTGTTGTTTCACAAATTCAGGAAAAACTTGGCGCAAATCCTGTACCTATGCAATTGCCAATAGGCTCTGAAGATAATTTCAAAGGGATTGTGGATCTCATAGAAAGAAGGGCAATTGTATGGAAAGAGGATGAAACCCTGGGTGTTAAATATGAATATTCTGAAATTCCTGAAGATATGATAGATACGGTTGAGGAATGGAGAGAAAAGTTGATTGAAGCCGTATGCGAGACAGATGATGAATTGCTTGAACGTTTTTTTGAGGACCGGGAATCAATTACTGTTGAAGAATTTATGGAAGTTACACGGAAAGCGGTGATCAATCGTACAATTGTCCCTGTCATGTGTGGATCTGCTTTTAAAAACAAAGGGATCCAGAGGCTTCTTGATGCAATTGCTGCCCTTTTACCAAGTCCTATTGACATTGGTGCAGTACAAGGACTCAATCCGAAAAATGATGAAGAAATAGCCCGTGAGCCGGATCCTTCACAACCATTGGCCGCTCTGGCTTTTAAAATAGCTACTGATCCGTTTGTTGGAAGACTTGTATTTATTAGGGTTTATTCAGGAACTCTTAAAGCTGGTGATGTAGTGTTTAATCCACGAACTCGCAAAAAAGAAAGAATAAATCGCTTGTATCAGATGCATGCAAATAAACAGAATCCAAAAGAAAAAATTGAGGCGGGAGATATCTGTGCTGGTGTTGGATTTAAAGATCTGATTACCGGGGATACTTTATGCGATATTAAATTCCAGATCTCACTGGAATCAATGACTTTCCCGGAACCTGTAATTGGGATTGCCATAGAACCTAAAACTCAGGTTGACATTGACAAGTTATCAGGAGCGCTGAACAAACTGGCAGAAGAAGATCCAACCTTCAAAATCACTACCGATAATGATTCAGGACAAACAATAATCTCCGGAATGGGAGAATTGCATTTGGAGGTGTTAATTGACAGACTGAAAAGAGAGTTTAATGTGGATTGTAATGTAGGGGCACCCCAGGTGGCTTATAAAGAAGCAATTACCACAGTTGTTGAGCATCGTGAGGTATTTAAAAAGCAAACAGGAGGAAAAGGGAAGTTTGCTGATATTACTGTTGTTTTTTCACCTGCAGACGAAGAAATCAAGGGATTACAGTTTATTGATGAAATAAAAGGGGGGAATATTCCAAAAGAATATATACCTGCAATTGAGAAAGGATTTAAGGAAGCTATGCGCAATGGTGCTCTTGCCGGTTACCCATTGGATAGTTTAAAAGTTATTTTAAAAGATGGTTCATATCATTCGGTGGATTCAGATTCTTTGTCTTTTGAAATCTGTGCAAAACAGGCTCTGAGAAATGGACTCAAAAAAGCGAAGTCCGTATTGCTTGAACCTATAATGTCTGCAGAAGTTGTAACTCCTGAAGAATATATGGGAGATGTCATTGCTGATTTTAACAGGAGAAGGGGTCAGGTTGAAGGAATGGAAACAAAAGCGGGTGCCAGGGTTATTAAGGCAAAGGTACCACTTGCAGAGAAATTCGGTTATGTAACGGTATTAAGAACCTTAACCTCTGGTCGTGCTACTTCCACAATGGAATTTATGCATTATGAAGAAGTACCTGAAAATATAGCATCAGGAATCATTGAAAAAATTAGAGGGTCAAAAGCTTTTGTATAATATATAGAAGAATACATAAATGAGTCAGAAAATTAGAATTAAACTGAAATCTTACGATCATAATCTGGTTGACAAATCAGCCGAAAAGATTGTAAAAACAGTTAAATCAACTGGTGCAGTTGTAAGCGGTCCTATACCTCTTCCAACTCATAAGAGAGTTTTTACGGTACTTCGGTCACCTTTTGTAAATAAAAAATCAAGGGAACAATTTCAACTGTCTTCATTCAAGCGTCTGCTTGATATTTATAGTTCTACTCCAAAGACTATTGATGCATTGATGAAGCTTGAATTGCCAAGCGGTGTTGAGGTTGAGATTAAAGTTTAAAGGCTTAAAAATAAAAAACGATGCCAGGATTAATTGGAAAAAAAATAGGAATGACCTCCATTTTTGATGAAAATGGGAATAACATACCATGTACAGTTTTGGAAGTAGGTCCTTGTGTTGTAACACAAATAAAACGGGAAGAAACTGATGGATACAATGCGGTTCAGTTGGCGTATGATGAAAAGAAAGTAAAGAAAACTTCAAAAGCCATGCTGGGGCATTTCAAAAAAGCAGATACAACGCCAAAACAAAAAGTTATTGAATTAAAAGGTTTTGTAAAAGACTGGAAGCCGGGTGATATAATCACTGTTGATTATTTTCATGATGATATCTGGCTTGATGTAAAAGCAAATTCAAAGGGTAAAGGATTTCAGGGTGTAGTAAAACGACATGGTTTCAGAGGTGTAAATGATGCTACTCACGGTCAGCATAACCGTAACAGGGCCCCTGGATCATTGGGAGCATCATCCTATCCGTCAAGAGTTTTCAAAGGTATGCGAATGGCTGGTCGTCAGGGAGGTAAAACAGTTAAAATACTCAATCTGAAGGTTGTAAAAATTGTACCGGAACAAAACTTATTAATGCTTAAAGGATCTGTCCCGGGATCAAATGGTTCTTATGTAATAATTGAGAAATAATGGAAGTAGCTGTATTAAATATTGCAGGCAAGGATACCGGCAAGAAAATAAAACTTAAAAAATCGATTTTTGGCATAGAGCCAAACGATCATGCTATATATCTTGATGTTAAACAATATATGGCGAATAACCGTCAGGGAACCCATAAAGCAAAGGAGAGAAGTGAAATAACCGGGAGTACAAGGAAAATAAAAAGACAAAAAGGGACAGGTACAGCTCGTGCCGGGAGTATTAAATCTCCGATATTCAGAGGTGGGGGAAGAGCATTCGGACCACAACCCAGGGATTATGGTTTTAAGCTGAATAAAAAACTCAAACAACTTGCCCGTAAATCTGCACTTACCTATAAAGCAAAGTCAAATGCCATTCTTGTGGTGGAAGACTTTACTCTTGAAGCGCCGAAAACAAAAGACTATTTGAATATGCTTAATAGTCTGAAAATTAACGAGAAGAAATCAGTAGTGGTATTAAATGAACCTAATAAAAATATATATTTGTCGTCTCGGAATTTACAGGATTCAAAAGTATTAACTGTATCTGAGTTAAATACTTACGAGATCATGAATGCATCCAATGTTGTGTTTGTTGAAAGTTCTCTGAATTCCTTACAAAAAGATGATAAATAGAAATAGTTAGAATACAATGAATATTTTAATTAAGCCCATAGTAACTGAGAAAATGACTGACCAGGGAGAAGATCTCAACAGATTTGGTTTTGTTGTTGATAAAAAAGCAAACAAGATTCAAATCAAAAAGGCAGTCGAGGATATGTACGGTGTTAATGTGGTATCAGTAAATACTATGATTTATGCTGGCAAAAGTAAGTCACGCTATACTCGTACTGGAATAATTAAAGGAAGTAGTAAATCTTTTAAGAAAGCGATTGTAACATTAGCTGAAGGTGATACAATTGATTTTTATAGCAATATCTAATCAATATGGCAGTTAGAAAATTAAAACCTGTAACTCCAGGTCAGAGACATAAGATAGTGAGTAACTTTGATGAGATAACGAAATCATCACCGGAAAAATCTTTATTAAAACCTCTGAAGAAGTCAGGAGGTCGTAATAGTGCAGGTAAGATGACTATGCGTTATATTGGAGGTGGGCATAAGAAACGATACAGAGTTATTGATTTCACGAGAGATAAAGATGGTGTTGAAGCAACAGTTCATTCTATCGAATACGATCCTAACCGTACTGCAAGAATAGCTTTACTCATCTATGCTGATGGTGAGAAGCGTTATATTTTGGCACCAAATGGACTAAAGGTAGGTCAAAGAATACGGTCAGGCAAAGGAACTGCACCGGAGGTTGGAAATGCACTCACACTTGGAGAGATACCTCTGGGTACATTGATCCATAATATTGAACTACATCCCGGACAGGGAGGTATATTGGCACGCAGTGCAGGATCTTTTGCACAACTAACTTCAAGGGATGGAAAATATGCTATTGTAAAACTTCCTTCAGGTGAATCAAGGATGGTGCTTACTGCATGCAAAGCCACAATTGGATCGGTATCCAATTCTGATCATCAGATTTTAAGATCCGGTAAAGCCGGAAGAAAAAGGTGGCTGGGAAGACGACCAAGAGTCCGTGGAGTAGCTATGAATCCTGTTGATCACCCAATGGGTGGTGGTGAAGGTCGCGCATCTGGTGGACATCCGCGTTCCAGAAATGGTATTCCTGCTAAAGGATTTAAGACCAGATCCAGGAATAAAGCATCGAATAAATATATTGTTGAAAAAAGAAAATCAAATAAATAAGAATATATGAGTCGCTCGCTAAAAAAAGGACCTTTTATCGACTATAAACTGGAGAAAAGAGTTACAGAGATGAACCAGTCAAACAAGAAACAGGTAATAAAAACCTGGTCGCGTCGCTCAATGATTTCTCCTGATTTTGTAGGACATACAATAGCAGTTCATAACGGCAACAAATTCATACCTGTTTACATTACTGAAAATATGGTTGGCCATAAACTGGGAGAGTTTGCACCTACCAGAATATTCAGAGGTCATGGTGGTAAGCAAAAATAATCTTACTTAACCTAAAGCATTTAAAGAGATTAAAAATGGGAGCAAAAAAAAGAAAAAGGGCGGAACAGCTTAAAGAACTTAAAAAGACTACGTATTCGGCTGAATTAAAAAATTGTCCGACTTCACCCCGGAAGATGAGACTGGTTGCTGATATGATTCGGGGCAATGAAGTTAATAATGCACTTGATAAGTTGAGATACAATGCTAAAGAAGCATCCGAAAGACTTGAAAAACTAGTGCTATCTGCCGTAGCCAACTGGCAGGCAAAAAATGAGAATGTGCGACTTGAAGACAGTAAGCTGATTATTAAAGAAATATATGTCAATCAGGCAAGAACTTTAAAAAGAATTCGACCCGCACCGCAAGGAAGGGCATATAGGATAAGGAAAAGATCAAATCATGTTACTGTTGTTCTTGGTGATCAGATTGAGAAAGAAAAAGAAACAACAGGGGGAAAAAAAGTTAACGATACTCAAACAAAATAACATTAATGGGACAGAAAGTAAATCCAATAAGTAACAGATTAGGTATCATCAAAGGTTGGGATTCCAATTGGTTTGGAGGAAAAAACTATGCTGATAAAATTGTCGAAGACGAACGGATTCGAAATTATCTGAATGCTCGTTTGGCGAAAGCTAGTATTTCAAAAATTATTATTGAAAGAACCCTTAAACTTATCACAGTGACTGTTAACACTGCCAGACCAGGTATAATTATTGGAAAGGGAGGACAAGAAGTCGATAAGTTAAAGGAAGAGCTGAAGAAAATTACAAATAAGGAAGTACAGATAAATATATTTGAAGTTAAACGGCCTGAACTTGATGCGACTATCGTTGCAAATAATATTGCTCGTCAGGTTGAAGGACGTATTTCCTATCGTCGAGCAATTAAAATGTCAATAGCCTCTACAATGAGAATGGGAGCAGATGGTATTAAGGTATTAATTTCCGGAAGACTGGGAGGCGCTGAGATGGCACGTTCAGAAATGTATAAAGAAGGAAGGACTCCTTTGCATACATTAAGATCTAACATTGATTATGCAATTGCTGAAGCGAATACAAAAGTTGGAGTTATCGGAATTAAGGTTTGGATTTGCAAAGGTGAGATATATGGCAAGGTTGATCTTTCACCAAATATAGGTGTTACAAAAGGATCTCCAAAACCAAAAGGAAATTTTAAAAAGAGAAAAAAGTAGAAGTTGTTCTTTAAGATAATTTGTTGAAAAATGTTACAACCAAAGAAAACTAAATACAGGAAAAGACAAAAGGGGAAGATGAAGGGCAATTCCCAGAGGGGAAATCAATTGTCTTTTGGGTCCTTTGGAATGAAATCGTTGCAGACCTCCTGGATTACCGGGCGCCAGATCGAAGCTGCCCGTCAAGCTGTAACCAGGCATATGAAAAGGGAGGGTCAGATATGGATCAGGATTTTTCCCGATAAACCGATCACTAAGAAACCGGCTGAGGTTAGAATGGGTAAAGGGAAAGGGGCTCCTGAAGGTTTTGTTGTACCGGTTACACCGGGCCGGATTATTATTGAAGCCGAAGGTGTTCCTTTGGAAGTTGCCAAAGAGGCATTGCGCCTGGGAGCACAGAAGCTTCCTGTGAAAACAAAGTTTATTGTACGACGTGATTACGTTGAAAACTAATATTGTTAAAAAATGAAGGCTACAGAATTACGTGAGCTGACGGTTAAAGAGCTTGAAGAAAGAATAGATAATGAAAAGAACATTCTGCTGAAACAGAAGTTGAATCATGCTATTTCTCCTCTTGATAATCCACAGAAAATCAAAGAAACAAGAAGAAATGTAGCAAGATTGATGACGGTTTTACAACAGAAACAACTAAATGAAAAAAGTAACGATTAAGAACAATCAATGGAAACCAGGAATCTTAGAAAAGAGCGAACAGGTGTTGTTATAAGCAATAAAATGGAAAAATCCATAATCATTGCTGTGAAGAGAAAGGTAAAACACCCTATCTATGGCAAGTTTGTTAATAAAACTACCAAACTTATGGCACAAGACGATAAGAATGAGTGCAACATTGGTGATGTAGTAAGAATTATGGAAACTCGTCCGCTTAGTAAGAATAAATGTTGGAGATTGGTTGAAATTATTGAAAGAGCTAAATAGTCATGATACAACAAGAATCCAGAATGGCAGTTGCCGACAATAGCGGAGCAAAAGAAGTGCTCTGTATTCGAGTTCTCGGAGGAACACGAAAAAAATATGCATCGGTTGGTGATAAAGTAGTTGTTACTGTAAAAAGTGCAATTCCTTCAGGGGATATTAAGAAAGGAACAGTTAGTAAGGCTATTGTAGTGCGCACAAAAAAAGAAATCAGGCGCAATGATGGATCTTATATACGGTTTGATGATAATGCTGTTGTTCTGCTCACTAATGCTGATGAAATAAGAGGAACCAGAATTTTCGGACCTGTGGCAAGAGAATTGCGTGATAAGTATATGAAAATTGTATCACTGGCACCCGAAGTATTATAAAAACATAAGTTTCCATGCAAAAAAAATTACATATTAAAAAAGGAGATACTGTATTTGTAAATTCAGGGGAATACAAAGGTCAGAAAGGCAGAGTTCTGGAAGTGAACCGTTCCACAGAAAGAGCAATTGTTGAAGGTATCAATATGATTTCAAAACATACAAAGCCAAATGCTCAGAATCCTGATGGAGGGATTATTAAAAAAGAAGCCCCTGTTCATATCTCAAACCTGATGTTGATAGACCCTTCTTCCGGCGAACCAACAAGAATAGGAAGGAGAAGAAACAACAAAGGAAAATTAGTAAGGTATTCAAAAAAATCTGGAGAGGAGATTAAATAATGGCTATAGTACCAAATTTAAGGAAAAAATATACAGAGGAAATCATTCCTAATTTAAAAAAGGAATATAGTTATAAGTCTGTAATGCAGGTTCCCAAGCTTACTAAGATTATTATTAATCAGGGAGTCGGACAGGCTGTTGCCGATAAAAAACTGGTTGATACGGCTCAGGAAGAACTTACTATGATTGCCGGTCAGAAAGCGATTCAGACTCTTTCGAAGAAAGATATATCAAATTTCAAGCTGCGCAAGAAAATGCCCATTGGTGTAAAAGTTACTTTGAGGCGTGAAAAAATGTACGAATTTCTTGAAAGACTTATTTGTGTTGCAATACCAAGAATAAGGGATTTCAGAGGTGTTCCTTCTAAACTTGATGGAAAAGGAAATTATACCATTGGGATCTCAGAGCAAATCATATTTCCGGAAATTGATATTGATAAAATCAATAAAATTCTGGGTATGGAAATTACATTTGTTACCACAGCGAAAACAGATGAGGAAGCATTAGCATTACTAAAAGAATTTGGATTACCATTTAAAAACCCAAAAAACAATTAGCAGTATGGCAAAAGAATCAATGAAAGCACGCGAAGTAAAACGCGCCAGACTGGTTACCAAATATGCTGAGAAAAGAGCGAAACTCAAAACGGAAGGAGATTACCAGGCTTTGAGTCGATTGCCAAGAAATTCAAATCCAATTCGTTTGCATAACAGATGCAAACTTACAGGCAGACCAAAAGGATATATGAGACAGTTTGGTATCAGTAGAATTACTTTCCGTGAAATGGCTTCAGCAGGACTTATACCGGGAGTAAAAAAAGCCAGCTGGTGAGAATTGAATTGAAAAGATAATATATAGAATATGACAGATCCAATAGCTGATTATTTAACAAGATTGCGCAACGGAATTATGGCAAATCATCGAATTGTTGAAGTGCCAGCTTCGAATATTAAAAGAGATATAACCCGTATCTTATACGATAAGGGCTATATTTTGAATTATAAATTCGAAGATAAAGGTCCGCAGGGAAGCATAAAAATTGCTTTGAAATATCATCCTGAGACAAAGAATCCTGCCATTAAAAATCTTGAAAGGGCAAGCAAACCCGGTTTAAGGAAATATGCAGGAAAAGACAAATTACCTCGTGTATTAAACGGTCTGGGGATTGCCATTTTGTCTACATCACAGGGTGTTATGACAGACAAGGAAGCACGACAGAAGAATATTGGTGGTGAGGTATTGTGTTATGTATATTAAAAAAAGAGTATAAAAATGTCAAGAATTGGAAAATTACCAATAGAATTACCGGATGGTGTAACGGTAGAAGTTACTGATGACAATACGGTAGTTGTGAAAGGTCCTCTTGGTGAGCTGACTCAGAAGATGGACCCCGATATTTCAATCGGGATCAAAGAGGGTGTTGTATCGATAACACGTCCGACTGATCAAAAAAGGCACAAAGCACTTCATGGCTTGTACAGAGCTCTGGTAAATAATATGATAACTGGTGTTTCAAAAGGATATACAATTCAGCAGGAATTGGTCGGCGTTGGATATAAAGCGGAAGCAAAGGGACAAATTTTAGAGATGAGTCTGGGGTATTCTCACGATATACATATCATGCTTCCCAAAGAAGTAAAAGTTGAGACAAAGACAGAAAGGAGAAGTAATCCGATTATTACATTGACAAGTATTGATAAACAATTGATCGGACAGGTAGCTGCTAAGATAAGATCTCTTCGCCCGCCGGAACCTTACAAAGGGAAAGGCATCAAGTATGTTGGTGAACAAATACGTAAAAAAGCAGGTAAAACTGCCAGTGTACAATAGATAAATATAGTTTACAATGGCTTTAAGTAAGCGCGATCGCAGAATTAGAATTAAGTTCAGAATCAGAAAAAAAATCAGTGGCAATCAGGATGTGCCGCGGTTTACTGTTTTTCGAAGCAATAAGCAAATTTATGTACAGCTTATTGACGATATTCAGCAGAAAACACTGATTTCTGTTTCATCTCTGGCAAAAGAAATTGCTGAGAAAAAAAATACAAATAAAACTGAACAAGCAAAGTTGGTTGGAAAACTTGCTGCCGAAAAATCAATAAATGCAGGCATTAAAGAAGTTGTTTTTGATAGAAATGGATTCTTGTACCATGGAAGAGTAAAAGCACTTGCTGATGCTGCAAGAGAAGCAGGACTAAAACTTTAACGAATTATGGCTACAACAATAAGAAGAATAAAAACCACCGATCTGGAATTAAAAGACAGACTGGTTAGCATTCAAAGGGTTACAAAAGTGACAAAAGGAGGACGCACGTTCAGTTTTTCGGCAATTGTAGTTGTTGGGAATGAAAACGGTATCGTGGGTTACGGACTTGGAAAAGCCAATGAAGTCACAACAGCAATTGCTAAGGGAGTGGAAGATGCAAAAAAGAATTTGGTAAAAATACCAGTGTATAAAGGCACAATACCGCATGAACAGATTTCAAAGTATGGCGGGGCTACAGTATTTCTTAAGCCCGCATCAGGAGGAACAGGTGTTAAAGCTGGTGGAGCTATGAGGGCGGTTCTTGAGAGTGTTGGCATAACGGATGTACTGGCAAAATCAAAAGGATCATCAAATCCTCATAACCTTGTAAAGGCAACCTTTGCAGCTTTGCTTGAATTAAGAGATGCTTATACAGTTGCTCAACATCGGAATGTGTCAATTGAAAAGGTTTTTAATGGCTAACAATAAGAATAGAAGTATGGCTAAAGTAAAGATAACTCAGACCAAAAGCAGAATTGGAAGTAATAAAAGACAAAAAGCTACTCTTGATGCACTTGGATTAAAAAAACTAAATACCACAGTTCAACAGGAAAAAACTCCGCAAATTGAGGGTATGATCAGAAAAGTAAGACATCTTGTGAAAGTTGAAGAATTATAAAAAGCATTAATTTACCAGACATGGAATTAAGTAACTTAAAGCCGGCCGAAGGTTCTGTTAGAAAAAACAAACGACTTGGAAGAGGTCAGGGATCCGGCAGAGGAGGCACCTCTACAAGAGGACATAAAGGACAGAAATCTCGTTCAGGGTATTCAAAGACAATAGGTTTTGAAGGCGGACAAATGCCTCTTCAGAGAAGAATTCCAAAATATGGATTTAAAAACATTAACCGTACCGAATACAAAGGGATTAACGTTTCTACTTTGCAGGACCTGGCAGAAAAAAGAAAACTCACCTCTATTGATATTAAAACATTGATTGAGGCAGGTCTTATTTCCAAGAACCATAAAGTAAAAATTCTTGGTAAGGGAGAATTGAAAACAAAATTAAATGTAAAAGCTCACGCATTCTCGAAATCAGCTATTGAAGCCATAGAATCACTGCAGGGTACCGCAGAAAAAATATAACCAGTGAATCCCTCATCATGGATGATATGAATTTAAAAGAAGCAAAGTCATAAGGATATGGATAAATTACTCTCTGACAAAAAGTATAAGATGAGGATCGCCGCCTGCCTGGCCGGCAGGCAGGAACACAAAAAAATAAATTGCGGTGTGAGGCAACAACCGAAACCGCTGAAAGCGGTTGAGCTCATGAACACAATTAATAGTCATATATTGGTGAATATTAACCACTGGGTTTAATAAAAAGTTTAAGTAATTTGTAATGAAAACTTTAAACAATGATTTATACTGATGAAGAAGTTTATTGAGACCATAAAGAACATTTATAAAATTGAAGACCTCAGGGCCCGGATATTATATACCCTGGGAATACTTCTGATTTATCGTCTTGGATCGAAAGTTGTTCTGCCGGGTGTAAATCCCAATATGCTTGCAGAACTGAAAGAAAAGACTTCTTCCGGGGTATTGGGTATCCTGGATATGTTTTCCGGTGGAGCTTTTTCATCTGCTTCAATATTTGCTCTCGGTATTATGCCTTATATCTCGGCTTCCATTGTTATTCAGTTATTGACGATTGCTGTTCCTTATTTTCAGAGGTTACAGCGTGAAGGTGAAAGCGGGAGGAGAAAAATAAATCAGATTACAAGATACCTTACTGTTATAATCCTTATTATACAGGCACCTACATATTTGACTCAAATTCCTGAAGCTGCCCGTGTTTTGCCAGGTGTATTCTTCACATTGTCTTCAATCATTATATTGACCACAGGTACAATTTTTGTCATGTGGCTGGGTGAGCGAATTACGGATAAAGGGGTTGGGAATGGGATATCACTGATCATTATGATTGGTATTATCGCTCGTTTTCCTTTTGCTTTTATGGGTGAGTTTTATGCAAGAATGGAAAAATCCGGTGGTGGTTTAGTGGCATTTCTTGTTGAAATTGTGTTTTTGTTCCTTGTCTTTGTTGTCAGCATTTTACTTGTTCAGGGTACAAGGCGTATACCTGTTCAATATGCAAAACGAATTGTTGGAAACAAACAATATGGAGGTGTTAGGCAATACATACCTTTAAAGGTAAATGCTGCAGGGGTTATGCCTATAATTTTTGCTCAGGCAATTATGTTTTTGCCTCTCTCCTTTGCCCGTTACGGTGGCGAGGGAGTAACCGGAATAATTGGGGTCTTTGCTAATTTTACCGGCTTTTGGTATAATTTTATTTTTGCGATGATGATTGTTGCATTTACATATTTTTATACTGCGATAACCATTAATCCCCAGAGAATGGCTGAGGATATCAGAAAAAATGGTGGTTTTATTCCTGGAGTTAAACCTGGAAAGAAAACCATGGAGTTTTTTGACAGTATATTGTCAAGAATAACACTTCCCGGATCAATCTTTCTGGCTATGGTTGCTATTCTTCCTGCTTTTGCAAGATTAGCAGGTGTAACACAGGGTTTTGCTCAGTTTTATGGTGGCACATCTCTTTTAATACTTGTTGGAGTTGTACTGGATACATTGCAGCAAATAGAAAGCCACTTATTAATGAGACATTACGATGGGCTGATGAAGTCTGGAAGAGTGAAAGGCAGGGCAGGAAGTGCTGCTTCCATGTAGAAGCAAACTTATTAAGGTTCTTTGATGATTTTTATTCGAACTACTGAAGAGATTGAATTACTTAGAGAAAGCAATTTATTGGTTTCCAGCACACTTGGTGAACTTGCAAAATGGATTCAACCGGGAGTTACAACACAGAAGCTGGATGAGATTGCTGAAGAATACATAAGGAGTCATGATGCGAAACCAGGTTTTCTGGGATATCACGGATATCCAAAAACACTGTGTACTTCAATCAATAATCAGGTTGTTCACGGAATACCTTCGGATAGTAAGCTTAAGGAAGGGGATATTGTTTCCATTGATTGTGGTGTGCTGAAAAATGACTATTATGGAGATTCGGCATATACTTTTCCGGTAGGAGAAGTTTCTGATGAGATAAAGAAACTTATGGAAATTACTAAAGAATCTCTTTACAGAGGTATTGGAGCTGCAATAGAAGGTAAAAGAGTAGGTGACATAGGATATGCAATACAAACCTATTGCGAAAACCATGGTTATTCAGTAGTTCGGGAATTGGTCGGGCATGGAATTGGGAAAAATCTGCATGAAGCACCTGAAGTTCCTAATTATGGAAGAATGGGGAAAGGCTCAAAACTGAAAAAAGGTATGGTTTTATGCATAGAGCCTATGATTAATATAGGAAGAAAAGAGGTCATTCAGGAAAATGATGGATGGACAATAAGAACAGCAGATAAATCGCCTTCGGCTCATTTTGAGCTGGCGGTTGTTGTACAAAAAGAAAAGGCAGAAATATTATCAACATTCAGGTACATTGAAGAGATATAATTAAACTAAAATTGTATATGGCAAAACAAGCTTCCATAGAACAGGATGGCTTAATTAAAGAAGCCTTATCCAATGCGATGTTCCGTGTTGAACTGGAAAACGGGCACATAATAACGGCTCATATCTCCGGGAAAATGAGAATGCATTACATAAAAATTCTTCCGGGAGATAAAGTAAAGGTTGAAATGTCGCCATATGATTTAACAAAAGGAAGAATTACTTACAGGTATAAATAGTACAAAAATGAAAGTTAGAGCATCTATTAAAAAACGTTCATCCGACGACAAGATAGTGAAAAGGAAAGGACGTTTGTATGTGATAAATAAAAAAATCCCTAAGAACAAACAAAGACAGGGTTAAAATTTAAGAATAATTATTAAAAAATATATATATGGCTAGAATTGTAGGTGTCGATTTACCAAAAAATAAACGAGGCGAAATAGGCCTCACACATATTTATGGAATTGGCCGAAGTACTGCTCAGAAGATCCTTTCAGAAGCAGGCATTGACTGCGATATCAAGGTCAATGACTGGAGTGATGACCAAATTTCCAAAATCAGGGAGATAATTAATGAAAGAATTAAAGTTGAAGGAGAATTGCGATCTTCTACACAGCTAAATATCAAAAGGCTTATGGATATTGGCAGTTACAGAGGGATACGTCATCGAATTGGTTTGCCTGTTAGAGGGCAAAATACAAAAAACAATGCAAGGACCAGAAAAGGTCGGAAAAAGACAGTTGCAAATAAGAAGAAAGCTACAAAATAATTAAGATAGTACTATGGCTAAGAAAACAGGTTCTTCAAGGAAGAAAGTTGTAAAAGTAGATCCGGTAGGACAGGCTCATATTCATGCCTCATTCAACAACATCATTATCTCTCTGACCAATGCACAGGGTCAGGTAATTTCCTGGGCATCTGCAGGTAAAATGGGATTTAAAGGTTCAAAGAAAAATACGCCTTACGCAGCCCAGACTGCAGCGCAAGATTGTGCAAAGATTGCTTATGATGCCGGACTTCGAAAAGTCAAGGTTTTTGTTAAAGGACCAGGATCAGGTCGAGAATCTGCGATCAGGACAATTCATACAAATGGTATTGAAGTGACTGAGATTGTAGATGTTACTCCGCTTCCGCATAATGGTTGCAGACCTGCGAAGAGAAGAAGAGTGTAATTCGAAATTTGAAATTAATTTATTGATAAATAATGGCTAGATATACAGGACCACGAACCAAAATAGCAAGAAAGTTTGGAGATGCTATTTATGGTGCCGATAAATACTTTGAACATAAAAATTATCCTCCGGGATTTCATGGAGCTAACAAGAAAAGAAGAAAGACTTCTGAATATGGTTTACAATTGAAAGAAAAACAAAAAGCCAAGTATACTTACGGGGTATTAGAGAAACAATTCTTGAATCTGTTTAATAAAGCGTCAAGAAGCAAGGGGGTTACCGGTGAAGTATTACTGCAATTGCTTGAATCAAGACTTGATAACATAGTATATCGCCTTGGCATTGCTCCGTCAAGAGCTGCGGCTCGTCAGTTGGTTTCTCACAGACATATTCTGGTAAATGACAATATTGTGAGTATTCCTTCTTATTCTCTTCGCCCTGGAGATATAGTTAGTATACGTGAAAAATCTAAATCTTTGGAAACTATCACGGAATCCCTGGCTAATCATAGGGTTTCTGTTTCATGGATTGAGTGGGATGATGCTCAGCTGTCAGGAAAACTCATGAACAGACCGGAAAGGGAAGAAATTCCCGAAAACATTAAAGAACAACTTATTGTTGAATTATACTCGAAATAAATACAAAATATATTTAATCTTTATTTTATGGCCATACTAGCATTCCAGAAACCGGATAAAGTTATAATGATTGAGTCGGACGACTATTTCGGTAAATTTGAATTTCGTCCTCTCGAACCGGGTTATGCTATTACTGTAGGTAATGCACTAAGAAGAATACTGTTATCATCGCTCGAGGGATATTCAATTACCACAATAAAAATTGAAGGAGTAGAACATGAGTTCTCTTCGATTACCGGAGTAATTGAAGATGTAACGGATATTATTCTCAACTTGAAACAAATACGCTTCAAGAAACTTATCGAAGATGTTGATCATGAGAAAATCATGGTTACCATATCGGGACAGGAAGAATTTACAGCCGGGGATTTAAACAGATATCTGAGTGGCTTTGAGGTATTGAATCCCGATCTTAAGATCTGTCAAATGGAACCTTCTGTTGAGCTTCAAATGGAGATCAGCATAAACAAAGGCCGGGGATACGTTCCGGCTGAAGAAAATAAACCTCTGGATGCAGAATTTGGATTGATACCGGTGGATGCAATTTTCACACCTGTCAAAAACGTTAAATATGCAATCGAAAACTATCGTGTGGAACAAAAAACCGATTACGAAAAATTGTTATTTGAAATTCAAACAGACGGATCAATTCATCCAAAGGATGCTTTAAAAGAAGCAGCAAAAATACTTATTTATCACTTTATGCTTTTTTCTGATGAAAAGATTACGCTTGATACAGATAAACAGATGGCGAATGAAGAGTTTGATGAAGAAGTATTGCATATGAGACAACAGTTGAAGCAAAAACTGGTAGATCTTGATTTATCAGTACGTGCTCTAAACTGTCTTAAAGCAGCTGAAGTTGAGACACTGGGAGATCTGGTTAAATTCAATAAAAACGATTTGTTGAAATTCAGAAACTTTGGCAAGAAATCATTAACTGAGTTGGATGAACTTCTTGAAAACCTGAACTTAAGTTTTGGAATGGATACTTCAAAGTATAAACTGGATAAAGAATAATTCGAGAGCAAATAAATCCTGAATAAACTGATAAGAGAATGCGACACAGAAAGAGTTTTAATCACCTGAGCAGAACAACGAGTCACAGAAAAGCAATGCTGGCCAATATGGCAGCTTCACTAATATTGCATAAAAGAATTAAAACTACTACAGCGAAAGCTAAAGCTTTACGGGTTTTTGTTGAGCCCCTTATTACAAAATCAAAGGATGATTCAACACATTCCCGCCGCGTGGTGTTTAGTTACCTTCAAGATAAGGAAGCTGTTAGTGAACTTTTCAGAGAAGTCTCTCCGAAAATAATCGATCGTCCCGGGGGGTATACACGAATATTAAAAATCGGAAACAGGATTGGTGATAATGCAGATATGTGCATTATTGAACTTGTTGATTATAATGATAACCTATTGGCAGCGAAAGAGGAGGTTCAGGCAAAATCAGGACGTAGAAGGAGAAGGGGAGGAAAGAAAAAAGCTGAAGAAGAACAAGTACCGGAAGCAGTTTCACAGGTTGATGCAGTAACTGTTGATAAAGAAACAGAACAGGATACTGCTCCATCTGCCGAAGATGCTAAAAAGGAAGAGATCGTAGCTGAAACAGACGAACAGGTATCTGAAGAAGGAAAAGCCCAAACAACAGATGAGGAAGCGGAAGCGAAAGCAGTTGAAGCTGATGTCAAAGAGTCATCCGAAGAAGTGAAGTCTGAATCAGAAAAGCATTCTGAGCAGAATGAAGAGGTTGTGGATGAAAAGGAAGAAATATCAGCTGAACCAAAAGCAGAAGATACCGAAGCAAAGGATGAGAACATTGAAGATACCAAAGAAGATAAATCAGAAGAAAAAAAGAAAGAATAATCATCTTGTTTATTAAAACATTAAATAATATGGGGATAGATGTTTTTCAACTGAGTCCCTTTTTTATTATTTTATAGTATAACAATCAAATTAAAAATATTTAGTAATGGGACAAATTGTTAATGTTCATGCACGTGAAATCCTTGATTCAAGAGGAAATCCTACTGTTGAAGTTGAAGTTACTTTAGCCAGTGGTTTTGTTGGTCGTGCGGCTGTTCCTTCAGGAGCATCCACTGGTGAAAACGAAGCAATAGAACTTCGTGATGGAGATAAAAACCGATACCTGGGGAAAGGCGTTCTTAAAGCTGTAGATAATGTAAACACTATTATTGCAAAAGAATTAGTTGGCATGAGTGCATTGGATCAGGTTGCTATCGATAAAAAGATGCTTGTTCTTGATGGTACAAAAACAAAAAGCAAGCTTGGAGCGAATGCTATCCTGGGAGTATCGCTGGCCATAGCTAAAGCATCGGCTGAATATCACGGTATGCCGCTTTATAGATACATTGGAGGTACAAATGCCAAAATATTGCCGGTACCTATGATGAATATAATAAATGGCGGTTCTCATTCTGATGCTCCTATAGCATTTCAGGAGTTCATGATACGTCCTGTAGGAGCCAAGAATTTTCATGAGGGTTTGCGTATGGGATCAGAAGTTTTCCACGCTTTAAAGAAGGTTTTACAATCCAGAGGATTAAGCACAGCAGTTGGAGATGAAGGAGGATTTGCACCTACTCTCGAAGGCACTGAAGATGCACTGGATTCAATAATTAAGGCGATTAAAGAAGCAGGGTATAAACCGGGCAGGAAATCTGAAGGAGGTCAGGTAAGTATAGCATTGGATTGTGCTGCTTCTGAATTCTATGAAAATGGCAAATACAATTACACGAAATTTGAAGGCGAAAAAGGGGCTACCAGAAGTTCTGAAGAGCAAGCTGATTATTTGGCTGAGCTGATCAGTAAATATCCGATTGATACTGTTGAAGATGGAATGGATGAAGGCGATTGGAATGGATGGAAAATACTCACAAATAAAATTGGGGATAAATGTCAACTGGTAGGAGATGATGTTTTTGTTACCAATGTTGAATTTCTGAAAAAAGGTATTGATATGGGTTGTGCAAATTCTATCCTGATAAAGCTAAACCAAATTGGCACCCTAACAGAAACACTTGATTGTATTGAAATGGCTCATCGTGCCGGATACACAACGGTAACTTCGCATCGCTCAGGTGAAACTGAAGATTCAACCATTGCTGATGTAGCAGTGGCAACTAACTCTGGTCAGATAAAAACCGGTTCACTCAGCCGGTCAGACAGGATGGCAAAATACAATCAACTACTTCGGATTGAGGAAGAACTGGGTGACGTAGCTTGCTATGGATTTGAGTAAAAAAGTATTTTCTACCTATTAATATACAAGGGCAACAATTCTGTTGCCTTTTTTTATTTCAACTTGATATTTACAATGCTTAGATTGTTTCTTACCGATTAGTTAACTAATTTTAATACTATATACCTCGGGATAATTACTTATGAGAAGCAGATACTTATTATTGTTTGTACTGTTCGCATCGAAATTCATTTGGGCTCAGAATTACAATCCATCTGAAAGATTTACAATAGATCAAGGTTTGTCGTATAACGAAATAACATGTCTGTTTTCTGATAAAGAAGGTTTTTTATGGTTAGGCACAACAGATGGGCTGAATCGATTTGATGGGTATAATTTTGTTCAGTATAAGGCTGAATTACACAATCCCTTTTCAATACCTAATGATTGCATTTATAAAATTGCCGAAGACAATCATGAAAACATTTGGTGTGCTACGGAAGGAGGTATTTTTAAGTTGAATCTGTCTGACAATGCCTTTACATCATTTTCTCAATATTCAGATACACTTTTATATCCTGATTTTTTGCCGGTATATGATTTTTATATTGATACCATCAACAACAATATTTACTTCCTGAGCAAGTGTTATTTTGGAAAATTGGATCTTGCTTCGGGATATATTGAAAGAAAATCTTTTGACCGGAACATCACAAATGGTGAATTTAGGGAAGACTATCATCTGAATGCTAAAAATGATGAATTGTTATTTACAAACAGCAAAGGGATCTATAATTATGATATTCAAAATGATTCTTTATCAGTACAATTTGAGGCACAGTTTGACAGGCTTAATAATGAGGGAGGAATTCGTGGAATTCAATACGGATTGAATCAGGAAATCTGGATTTATACTCCGATAAGTGTTTGGCTCTGGAAAGATAATCAGGAGTTCATAAAACGATTCTCTTTGAGTGAAATAATCAGTAATGAAAGGAATATTCTTGCATTCAAACAAAAAAGCGATACGACGTTTGAGTTGTTCACATCAAATGGTATTCTTCTTTATGATTATAAACACAATTCTATTCTTTCATCTGTAAAATTTAACTTTCCTTTTGCTTCAAAAGGTCGGGTATCTTCATGCATTTTTGACAGATCAGGTATATACTGGGTAGGTACGACAAATGGATTATTCAAATACAATCACCACAGAAATACTATAAAACATTATCATTTATCAGACTATTTTGATGGATCTGATACAGACGATATTTCCTCAGCTGTTTTTGATGCCAATGGCAAATTATGGCTGGGTTTAAATTCAGGAAAAATACTGGTGCTGGATATTCAGGAAAGAAATCCTCGAAAAGCGGTTTTAATAAGATTAAACAATAACTCCAGAATACACACATTGAAAGAGAACAAAACGGGGAATATATTTGTATGTTCAGATGAAGGATTGACAGAATACATTGTACCTGAGAATAACCAGTATTCTTTCGGCACATTGAAATCGAGAACTTTTCCCATCGATGATGTTGTATATTGTATTGGTGAAGAAGATGAAACTTCCTGGATATCAGTTGAGAATGAGATTATAATTCTGAAAAAAAACAGAACCGAAGATTCTGATGAGGATGGATTGTCAGAGATCATTCTTCCTGATCCGAGTTTTGAAATTACCATTACACCCAGTTTTGTATACCTTTTACAGACGCATCAGATAGTGCAATTCAATCAGAAGGACAAACTAATTCAGAGAGTATTCCTGCCTGATTCAGGAATGAGTTTTTGTACGTCAATCAATACTTTATTGTCCTTGAATGATAGGGAGGTTCTGATTGGAACTTCTGATGGGCTATACAAATACAGTCCAACAACACATAAATTATCATTGGTAAAGATCGATTCTCTATCAATTACCAGCTCTGTTAATTCTCTTATTCAGGATAACAGCGAAAAGATTTGGATAGCTTCAGTTGGTGATTTGATAAGTATAGATTTTGAAAAGAATCAGATTCATTTTCTTGGAGCTCAGGATGGTTTGAATTTGGGAATCTTTTCCACAAGAGGAGCAGCTAAGGATCCGGCTGGGAAGTTATTGTTTTTTGGCAATAATGAATTTATTGCTTTCCATCCGGATTCCATTACCGGTAGTCAGAAAAGGCCAAATGTTATCATACCGTGTGCAATACTTACAGGCAAAGATAAATACGATTTAAGGTCTCTTTTAAGATCAGACTCCCTCGTTGTTGAACCAGGCTATCGCAATCTCAGAATATATTTCGCAGCACTTAACTTTTGGAATCCGCCAAGAAATCAATACAAATACTCATTTGAGAGGGTGAATAAAAACGAAAACTGGAAATCGTTGGGAAATAGAAATTACATTGATTTGTACGGGATCAAAGCCGGCATTTATTCTCTCAAAATAATGGGTTCAAGCAGCAATGGCATTTGGAGTTCAAATTCGCGGGATTTAATAATCCAAATCAAAGCACCTATCTGGCAATCAAGAATAGCAATTTTCTTCTATTCGATAGCATTGATCACTCTTTTTTATTTTTCAGTATATTTTAAAACAAGGCAACTAAGAAAAATTAATAAAGAATATAAAGAAAGAGAACTTATCGGGAAAAAGATTGAACTACAGAAGGAAGAATTGACCATTAAAAACAAGAATATTACAGATAGCATTAATTATGCCAAGAGGATACAAATGGCACTAATGCCTTCGCAAAGGCTATTTAGCAAATTATTTCCCGATGCCTTTATTCTTCATATTCCAAAAGATATTGTCAGTGGGGATTTCTATTGGATTAATGAAGTGGGCGAAAGAATCTATTTTGCTGCGGTTGATTGCACCGGACACGGTGTGCCGGGTGCTTTCATGTCGGTTATAGGGTTCGAGTTGTTCCGGCGTATCACTGAAACAGAGAAAAAGAAACAACCCTCAGAAATTTTAAATAGCTTAAACAGAGGATTTGAAACGGTATTTAGTGATGTTAACAATGTTATTCTCCGCGATGGAATGGACGTAGCATTTTGTGCTATTGATCATGAAATGAAAGTTATGGAATTTGCCGGAGCATTTAATCCACTGTATCTTGTTCGCGATAATACGATTACGGAAATAAAAGGAGATCGCTTTTCTGTAGGATTAAATGATGAGGATACAAATGGCAAGTCTTTCAATAATCATGTTATTCCACTTCTGGAAGGAGATGTAATCTATATTTTCACAGATGGATTTGCCGATCAGTTTGGCGGACCAGAAGGTAAAAAATACAAATACAGACGATTCCGGCATCTTCTGCTTGCCTTACATCAGTTGCCAATGAGCCGCCAGGGAGAATTTCTTAAAAGAAGTATACTCGACTGGAAAGGATCACTTGATCAGGTGGATGATATTCTCGTGGTTGGAATCAGGATAGGTAAATCGTATCCTTCAAAATAATTCAGGATGATTTACTGACAGATTCGCTGGATAACAGGTTACGCATTTTCTGCAATAAAATCTCAACTTCAAAGGGTTTTGAAATATACTCATTCATGCCGGCAGCAAGGCATGATTCTTTATCACCCGACAAGGCATTTGCAGTAATAGCAATGATGGGAGTATGTGTATTCGTGCTTGATTCAAGTTCACGGATTTTTTTTGTTGCTAATATACCATTCATTACCGGCATTTGAATATCCATTAATATAAGATCATATTTTGTTGTTCCAAACTTGTCCAATGCTTCTTTCCCATTATTAGCAACTTCAATATTTCTAACTTTGTTTTTCAGGCTAAGCAAAACGATTTTCTGATTAATAGAGTTATCTTCAACAAGAAGAATATTGGCATCTTCAAGTTTCTGACTAATTTGTATTTGAATCAGCTGATCAGTTTCTGGCTCTTTGGATTTTATTTTGATTTTGTCATTGTGCAATAGGAAAGCAAGAGCAATAATTGTGTTATTCTTTTTTGTAAGGACTTCAAAATTACCATGGTAGTGATGAACTATTTTTCTGGCAATACTGAAATTAAGATAATTCTTCTGCAAATTCATTCTGGTTTGAATAGGTGCTGAGGATGAAACGAGGTAATTATCATTATCATCTTTTTTCAGTTTGAGAGCCGGGCACATTATTTCAAATTCCAGTTTGCTGTATTCATTATTTTCCGTAGTAACGTTAACACGTATTTCAATTTTCGGCCTTTCCTTAAATTCGACTTTCAGCAAATTTTCAAAAAGATTAAGTATTAGTTGTTTAATTCTTATAGGGTTACCAATATAATTTGCACTTGGAGAATTAATATCAGATTGAATATCAAGTTTATCCTTATGTTGATTCTTAAATAATGATAACGTATTACTAATTGTTGATTCGATATTAAAACTCACCAAATTCTGTTCATCTTTATCGATATCTATTGTCGATACCTGAACAATATTATTTACAACATCAACAAGGTTGTTTGTTGAAGCTATAATAGTATCAAACAGATCCTGCTGATCAGCCGGCAATTTACTTCTGTCTACCAGGTTAGAAATTAATGTAATGTTATTTAAGGGAGTTCTGATCTGGTGAGATAATTTCGATAAAAAATCATCCTTCTGCTTGCTTTCATTCCTGCTTTCATCAATCCATTTCTGCATTGCTTTTTGGTTTCGCAGCTGCAAAAACTCATAAGTATAAATAATTGCATGAATTGAAAGGTAGGCTCCAATAATTCTTAGGCTAAAGCTGAGTTCATAGTCAGGAAGAGCAGGGAAAAGAAGATTAAGGTAACAAATTAGTGTAATACATATCAGAAATACCAGTGAGACTCTTGTACCATTATCAAGACCTTTAAGTGCAATAGTCAGTATAGGATAAGGAAATAACCATAGAAATCCGCTTCCAAATGCTCCGCCTGTTGCAAGACAATATAAAAGAACGAATGCAGTAATAATGAGAATAAGATTTGATGATAACTCTATCTTCGAAGATTTTAAAAGATATTGATAGACAAAATAGGTAAATGCTGATGCAACTCCTAATACAAGGGCTAAAAGATAATTTTCATTGAACAGGGCTATGATGCCGAAGGTAATATAGAAAAAGAGAGATATCGTAGATGCATAGCTTATGGTTATTACCTTGTTAATAACTTCCGTATCAAGGTTGTTATCAACTTTCTTTGAGAAATAATTTGTAAGGTATCGAAGTAATCCCATAACAGGGTAATTTGTTATATTACTTATTAAATTTAATTAATAATTAGCATAAATAGTAATTTTATTCGTTTTTAAAAGGACAATCCGCAAAGTAATTATTAACCAAAAAGCTGTTATAAAACCGGTTGTTAATTTCAGACTTTAATTGAGAAAAGTTAAATTTGTTGAAGGAGACAATCTTTCATATGAGATATATTGCCATACTGATTTTAGTATTTTTAAGTACCCAAACCAATTTTTCTCAGGCAGATTCTTCCAACATGGTTGAGTATAATTCTGATTTTCAGTTTAAGGAAGGCCTTTACCTTAACTTTGAAGATGTTAAAACAAATTCGCCTTTGCCAAAATCAAGGATTATTTCGGAATACGATTACAATGATCCGGATTTTTTTGATAAGGTATTGGTAAAATCCGGTGTTTATTATTATGATAACCTGGGCAACCGGAACAAACTGAATCCAGATAAAATATGGGGGTATTCCAGAAACGGATTTATCTATATCCAAATAGAGGATGATTTCTTCAGAATTACACTAATTGGTTCTATATGTCATTTCATTGCAAGTCATACAACCTATACTGATTATTACAATTCACCATACTATTACAATTCTTATTATTACGATCCATACAGAATTCCGTCTACATCATATCCTTCTACGGAGATGCGGCAGTATCTTTTGGATTTCAATACTGGCAGGGTTCTTGACTATTCCTATGAAGCAATTGAAGTTATCCTTATGCAGGATCCGGAATTGTACGATGAATATGTTGCATTAAGTAAAAAGAAGAGAAAACAACTTAAGTTCGTATATATCAGAAAATACAATGCTAAAAATCCTCTTTATTTTCCAAAAAATTAAACGATAACATTATGAAAAAGTCAATAATCAGCTTGGTTTTTATTGCACTATCTGCAATCGTTCTGTCACAAAGTTATGTGCCAACCAGAGATGATATCAATGCATTCTTTAATACAAAAACTATGGTGGTATTGCTCGATAATCCGCTAATGGAATATAACATTGTAATAAAGGAAGTTATGCAACAGGAATGGGATATTACAAAATTTGAATTCATTACCTTAAAACAGTTTGAAGAACTTCGTTTTGATCCTCAATATTCCTTTCTCTATATGTCAAAAGTCACTTTTGAGAACGATAAAACAGATGCCATTTATAGATTTCTTCATTTATCGCTTGGAGGAAATTATTACAGAAAAAATCAAATGCCTGATATTGCATCAGTACCACTGGCATATTATAATGTTGAGGAGGATAATTATATATACAAACTTGCTATTCTGGTGAGATTTATTCAAAACCACGCATTATTGATCAAAGATCATCCTGAGATTGTTTCTGCCAATGTGCTGCAACACTATAACGACAATATGAAAGATATTCAGGGAAAGACATTGTATCTGCTTGAAGAAGAACTTTCAAATGATGTGAATTCAACAGCAAGAATAAAAAAAATATACTCATCAGATTTCCGGATTGTTACGAAAGAAGATATTACTGATGCTATTTCCAGAAGAAATGATGATGTGGTTTTTTTGCATAAAGTGGGACCGGAAGGCACAAAAATCAATGCAAGGTGTTACAAGATAATCATAGGTGCTGCCGATGCTAATTTCTATTATTTCGATTATCATAAAATATCAAGTAAAAATCCGGATGGCTTCCTTAGTCAGGATTTTAAAAAGCTCGAAAGGAAGTAATATATAGATTTGAATTTCGTCAAATGGGCATGGTGCTTTTTAACCTGTATCAGGGAATAACTTGATGCAGAGTGTTTATTAATTGTATCCGTGTAAGGGTAAACTCACATATCTTTTTACTATCTTACGTCGCAAATAGAATAGAATTATGAACAACAGATTATTACTTTCTATTCTTCTGATAGTTCTGTTGAATGGTAGTCTGTTTTCACAGCAGGAAGATGTTGAATCAACATTATTACTGGCAGATCGATATGTTGCATCCGGAGATATTATCAGGGCTCTCACAACACTGGAAGATTTTCTTGTCAGACAGCCTGACAATATTGATATACAGGAGAAGAAAATAAGCATTCTTATTGAAAATGAGAGAAGCAAGGATGCATATAGAGATATTGAAGAATATATCAGGATGTATAATAATCATCCTGAATATTATTATCTGAGAGCTCTTCTTCATCTGCAGAAAGAAAAATACAACAAGGCAATTGAAGATTTTGATCGAGCTTTGCAGCTTGATATGCCTGAAGAATCTGTTTACAAGGTATATCTTAACCGGGGCATGGCTCATTTTTACCTTCAGGATTTTGATCTGGCAGAATCTGATTTTGATGAAGCGCTGGCGGCAAATTCCAGATCTGCTGCAGCATATCACGGGAAAGGAATGGTGAAATATGAATTAAGAGAATATGATGAAGCTGCATTACAATTTGAGAAGGCCCTGAAGATCGAAAGTGAAAATCCTATTACTCATTTTAATCTGGCCATGACTTATTTCAGACTGGAAGAAATGGAAAATGCATGTTATCATTTCAATAAGTCATGTACATTGGGGCATAGAAATGCTTGTCGATTGTTAATGATGGAATGCGCTGAAGAGATTAAAATTCCAAAGTAAAATCTAACAGTACTTCTTAATTATATTATTGTAAATTTATCCTCTTTTCTGGCCGATGGATCTTTCGGTAATTATAGTAAATTATAATGTCAAGTATTTTCTTGAGCAATGTCTTCATTCGGTTTACAAATCCATTGAAGGCATTCATTGTGAAATTATTGTTGTTGATAATAATTCTGTTGATGGCTCTTGCCGGATGATCAAAGAAAAATTTCATGAAGTTATTCTGATTGAGAATAAAAAGAATTATGGTTTTTCCAAAGCGAATAATCAGGGATTGGCTATTGCCAAAGGGAAATATCTGCTGATGCTTAATCCTGATACGATTGTACAGGAAGATACATTCTCGAAATGCATATCTTTTATGGACAGCCATTCCGATGCAGGAGGGCTCGGAGTGAAAATGATTGACGGCAAAGGAAATTTCCTTCCCGAATCGAAAAGATCGTTACCCACCCCATTGGTTTCATTTTTTAAAATATTCGGATTGTCCAGACTTTTCCCCAAATCGAAATTATTTGGGAAATACCATCTGGGATATCTCGATAATAACAAGATCAGTAAAATTGAGATTTTACCAGGTGCATTTATGTTTATCAGGAAAAATGTTTTGGACAAGATAGGACATCTTGATGAAGCATTTTTTATGTATGGCGAAGATATTGACTTGTCATACAGAATCATTCTTGCAGGGTATAACAATTATTACTTTCCTGAAACTACTATTATCCATTATAAAGGGGAAAGCACAAAAAAGGGAAGCATCAATTACGTAATGGTTTTTTATAAGGCAATGATCATTTTTGCCAGAAAACACTTTTCTGTAAAAAATGCTTTTCTGTTCAGTGTACTGATTAATCTGGCAATTTATTTGCGGGCATCTCTGTCCATATTCAGAAGATTTTTCCTAAAAGCAATTGTACCCTTGTCCGATGCATTTCTTATTTATTTCGGGTTTTATTTTTTTGAACCATTTTGGGAAAAAATTAAGTTTGGAATGGATAATTATTATCCGGAAGAATACCTTAATTATGTTGTACCGGCATATATTTTATTATGGTTTTTCTTTTTATTTATTGCCGGAGCTTATGAAAAGCGAACACGAATTGTTGACTTGTTAAAGGGTATTTCGATGGGAACAATTGCCCTGTTTATTATCTATGCTCTTCTTCCTGAAAGCTTAAGGTATTCAAGGGCTCTCTTATTGTTGGGTACTGTTTGGGCAACAGTGTCGGTTTTTTTAACCCGGATCACTGTTGGAAAACTGTTTCATACTGTAAACCTGTCTTTGAGCAGACAAAAGAAAAGAATTATTATTGCAGGTTCATTGAAAGAGAGTAATCGTGTATTTTCCATCATGAAACAGAGCAATATTGTTCCAAATCTGGTAGGCATTGTGGGAATTAACGGAAAGGGCAATAACGAGACATACATGGGTGATCTCTCACAATTGAATGAGATTGTCAAAATAAACCGGATTGATGAAATTGTTTTTTGTGGGAAGGATATTCCTTCACAGAAAATCATTCAAACCATGTTAAGCATTAGCGACCCTTCAATAGACTATAAAATTGCTCCACCCGAAAGTCTTTCAATTATTGGCAGCAATTCCATTAATACAGCCGGTGAATTGTATATAGTACATTTTAATTCTCTTAGCCAGGGTTTTGCAAAAAGAACGAAAAGGTTATTCGATATCCTGGTGGCGTTGGTTTTATTATTAATCTTACCGGTCGCATTATTCATTGTCAGGAACCCATTGGGTTTGATCAGAAATATTTTTCTGACTCTGACAGGTTTCAGAACATGGATAGGATTTTATCCGGATAATGAAGCTGAGATCGGCACGCTACCAAAGCTAAACAAGGGTATTCTAACTCCAATACCCGGATCAAGGAATAAAAAAATAAATAGTGAAACTATTAAACGTATGAACTTGTTATATGCAAAAGATTATAAGATGAGCACTGACATATCTATTATTTTCAGGGATTTCAGATATTTAGGCAAATAAATGCAATGAGTAAAACAGAGGTTATATTACCGGCTATGGGAGAGGGTATAATAGAAGCTGCAATAACAAGATGGTTTGTTAGTGTCGGTGAGTTTATTCAGGAAGATGATCCTTTGTTGGAGGTGGCTACAGACAAAGTTGATTCTGAAATACCCTCCCCGGCATCTGGAGTTATTTCCAGAATTATTTACCGGGAAGGAGAAATACCAAAGGTTGGGGAAGTATTGGCAATTATTGAAAGTGAGGTTGAAAAAAAGGGAGCAATTCCGGAAGACAAGGATGATGAAGAAGAACCTGATCTATCTGAAAGACCAGCTTCCAAAAATATGAAAGAGGAGATTGAAACAGAGATGAGAATTAAAGAAAAAAAATCATCCGGCTCTCAAAAATCTTTTGAAGTAAAACAGTCTGCGGGTGGGAACCTTATCACTCCCTATGTACGATATTTTGCGAAAAACAGGGGCATCTCTTTTAACGAATTACAACATATCAGCGTTACCGGACTGGGAGGAAGAATAACAAAGGAGGATTTAAATTCATACATTCAATCAGGAAGAAAATTCAGGAATGAATATGACACAGAGATATCCGGTAATCAAAATTTGGATGCCGGAAAAGAGAGCCCAAAAAACAGTTACATTTTACAGCCGGGAGAAGAATTGATTGAGATGGATCGGACCAGGAAATTAATTGCCGAGCATATGGTACGCTCCAAACGTATTTCTCCGCATGTTACATCAACTGTTGAAATTGATGTTACATCTTTGGTGAATTGGAGAGAAATAAAAAAAGAGGATTTCTTTAAAAAACATGGAGTGAAACTGACTTATACACCCATAATCGTTTTAGCAACAGTAAAAGCGTTAAAGGATTTTCCCGGAATAAATGTTTCTGTAGCTGGCGACTATATTGTCAGAAAAAAATATATAAATATTGGGATTGCTACTGCGTTGCCCGATGGCAACCTTATTGTGCCGGTAATTAAGGATGCTGACAAATGTAATTTTATCAGCATAGCCAGGCAAATCGCTGATCTTTCAGATAGAGCAAGGAAAAACAAATTGTTACCTGCCGAAATAAAAGGAGGCACATTTACAATAACAAATATGGGGAAATATGATAATATTTCCGGTACACCGATAATAAATCAGCCTGAAGTGGCTATATTAGCGGTAGGGGCAATAAAGAAAAAACCCGGAGTTGTTTTGATTAACGGGAATGATTCAATAGGGATCAGAGATATTCTTGTTTTATCTCTAACCTATGATCATAGGGTTATTGATGGTTCACTGGGAGGTTCATTTGTACAGACTATAGGGAAGTATTTATCGGAAGAATTACCTGTTTTTTAAGTCTTTTACCTTAAAAAACAGAAGATTTACCTTAATAAGTGGGTACTCTCATGAAATATTCATTACGTGCATTATAAATTATTTTTAAATTTGTTTATTTCCAACCAATTCGTTAAAAGATGAGAATTTATAATTCGTTTCCATCTCTCTTTGTTTTTCTGTTGCTTTTCTGTTTGAAATTATCCGCTCAGGAAGAAACAAATCCTAAGAAATTATTTATTGAAGCAGAATCTTATTTTTTATTTGAGGAATACAAGGATGCCTTACCATTATACCAGCAAATACTTCGGGTTGAACCGGAGAATTATAACGTTCAGTATAAAATTGGCATATGTTATCTTAACGATGTTTACCTTATCACTAAGTCAATTCAATATCTGGAAAAAGCTTCAAAGAACATATCTCTGGATTACAGACAGAACAATTACAGGGAGAAGAAGGCTCCGCTTGAAGCATATTATTATCTGGGAAGAGCATATCATATAAACAACATGCTGGACAAAGCGATAGAAAATTATCGTCGATTCAGAGAACTTGCTGATCCTGCAGAATTTAATTTGACAATTGTTGATGAGGATATCGATGCGTGTCAGTTAGCAAAAAAAATGTTACGGGAACCGATTTATTTTTCACCTGTGAATGTTCGGAATCCTATCAATACAAGGTTTGAAGAAATTAATCCTGTGGTTTCAGGTGATGGGAATACATTGATATTCACAAGAAAGCTTCAATTCTATGATGGTGTTTTTATCAGCAGGAGAAATAGTGATGGCACCTGGTCTGAACCTGAAAACCTCACACCTGATTTTGGTCTGGACGGAAATTCTTACTCCTGTGGAATATCCTATTTTGGAGATGAGATTTTCGTATACAGGAGCGATAATTTTGATGGAAATATTTACTCCAGCAAAATGGAAGGAGAAAGATGGAGTCCGTTGATCAAACTAAATGACAATATCAACACGAAATATTGGGAATCACACGCATCACCTTCAGTTGACGGAGAATATCTTTATTTCACTTCAAACCGATCAGGTGGATACGGTGGGCTGGATATTTACAAATCAAAGCGCAATCCTAAAGGCGACTGGCAGCCGGCAGTAAACCTTGGTCCAGTTATTAACTCACCAAACAACGAAGAAACGCCATTTATCTCTAATGAAGGATATACTTTGTTTTTTAGTTCTCAGGGTCATAAGACAATTGGAGGATACGATGTTTTTATTAGCAATTTACAAAGTGATGGCACCTGGAGTAAGCCCAGAAATATGGGTTCTCCTTTAAACACTACAGGAGATGATTTATTCTATTGTCCGATGGGAGTGAACTCTTTTGGTTTTATGGCACTATTTGATGAAAACAATACAGAGGGAATGCTTGATATTTATGAAGTTGAAGTTTATAACAAATACATACCGAGAACATTCCGTGTGCAGGGAAAAATCATAACTGGTGATGCAGATCCAAAATATTACCGAAAGCTGAAAGCAACAATACTCGATGCGAATACAAAAGAAATAGTCAGTGAGACAAAAGTTGAAGATGACGGTAAACTCTCTCTTTCCGTGTCTCAGGGAGAATATATCTTATTCATTGAAGGTCCGGAAACTGAAACATTTCAACAAAACTTTGATTTGACTGTCAATCAACCTGAGTCTCTTGTCATCATTCCTGAGATTGTACTGGAAAAATCGTCTGTTATCAGTCCACCGATTCCAACTGCCGCAAAAACAAAGATTAAAACGAAAAGTGATTTTTATGCTGTAACAGATTCAAGCATAATTCCCATTGATCTGATTGTACCAAAAGGAGCTGATTTAGATATCCGAATTTTGGTAAATGATAGTCTCATTTTTACAGAGTCTGTTGAATCTGTAAGAAAAAGATTTACATATTTCTATAAACCTAAACCCGGAGAGAACTTGTTAGAGTTCACAGCTACTGACCCTGAAGGAGGTGTTTCCTCAGCTCTTGTTAGCATTACCTATTATTTGCCTTTGGCAGTCGAGGAAGAAAAAAAGCTGGAAGAAATTGTACCGGGAGCATCTGTTTATATAAAATCATTTGGTATGATCTCTGAAGGTATACTCCAAAAATACCTGAGAAAAATTGAAATGAATGATTTTGATAGTTATTCCCAGCTCTACCGTCACCTGATCGAGGTTTCCGATAAGGAAGGATTTACCTCAGATGATGTGAACAGGTTGTTCTCCATCTATTTTTCTCAAAAAGACAAGGATATGTTCGATTCGGAATTCAAAGCAGTATATCCTGACCAGGATACAGTATGGGAAACTACTCTTGACTCTTCTTCAATTCCCTTGATTTATGTTAAGACTCTGGTAAATAAAAACCTGATTTCGAAGATAGACATGCAGAATGTTTTGCTTGAATTGCTGACCAATGATTTTGTTGATGGAAATTCATTATACGGTTATCTGTCAAGTTTTCAGAAGGATACAACAGAATTTTATGCAGGGGATCTTGATATTTCCGGATCGGTTCGGACTTGGGAACTTTTTACTGACAATATAGGAGATCAGGATGCGAATTCTATATTGCAGCTCGCATCTACTACTGAAGATCTGCAATTTTTCTTCCAGAATGTATTGATAGCAGCCTCAAGCGAATTAAAGAATTATCTGGCTCAGTTACAGATTGAATCATTGGCTATTCATAATTCTGTTGATTTATTGAATCATTTGTTCGATGCGGTTAAGAATGAAAACTTCACATACGAAGAACTCATTAAAACTCTTGAGAAGGTATCATTAAACAGAAGATATTATCTCAATATATTTAATGAAGTACTGACCAATAATGCAAGTGGCACCTTAAAATCCCAGCTTTTATTACTGAATCTTGATGAAAGTCAAATCAATACCTACGAGAATTTGTTGAAATATCTTGTGGAACAATCGCAGTACAAGAATTATTCCAGAGAAGAAGTGTACAATTTGTTGCTGGACCTGATAGGCATTACTGGCATCAGTGAGTTTTCTGAAAAGATCAAGTCCTATAATATCAAATCAATCAATGATGCACTTGCAGATACATCGCTGAAGTATTTCTCTAATCCTTTTGAGCTGTTGCAATATCTGCTTGTTGTTGCACAGGATTATCACTTTACAGAGTCAGACATTAACAACCTGCTTATTAGAATGATATTGGAACGTGGGTTGTCAGAAAGGTTGAGAATGAAAGATAAAAACAAAGGAATAAGTATCTGGAAGAATAAAAAATTCCTGACAGCCATAGTTTTAGTAAATGTTGTAATATTGATAGTTATTATTCTGATAACCCTGAAACGAAAAAAATAGTAGAATGATATGAAATATATCTTACGTTTAATCCTAATACTATTATTTCAAATTTCTTTTGGGATTCATCTCTTTTGCCAGATATGGCTGTCAAATAAGGATATATATGACGATGCTGAAGAATATCTTGATGCGGAAGAGTATGTTGAAGCACTGCCGCTCTATATGCTATTAGAAAAAAAAGATATAATAAACCCAAATATCTCCTATAAAATAGGGATATGTTATTTGAACATCCGGGGGCAGAAGGATAAATCCATTCCTTATCTGGAAGATGCTTGTCAGAATATAACGTTTAATTATCAAAATTCAATCGAAGAAACAAAAGCGCCGTTGAAAGCTATTATGATGCTCGGAATTGCTTATCGCATCAACAATGAACCTAAAAGGGCGATAAAGATTTTTGAATCGTTGCGAGATACATTGGCAAACAATGATCTGGAAATGGATGCAATTATTGATATGCACATAAGACGATGTGAAAATGCTATTTTGCTTGCAGCATTTCCGGGTGAAGCCAGAACAGAGAGATTGCCCGAGCAGATCAACGATGAATTCTCAAACTATAACCCTGTCTTGGTTAGGCATGACAGTGTTCTTTACTATATGGAAGAATTGAAGTTTTATGATGCTCTCATGCAGGTTCAAATGGGGGATGAAGGATGGGGAATACCGGGTAACCTGACTCCAAAGATTGGCAGTGATGGAGACCATATTCTTGTTGGTGCTTCTTCTGATGGCAGGCAGTTGTTGCTGTATTTGTATGAAGTATTAAAAGCTGGCGAAATATATACCACCAGATTGACTGAAGATGGATGGTCCAGGCTGGAATCATTGAATGAGAATATAAACACAAAATATCACGAAACTCATGCCAGCTTTTCTGTTGATGGTAAGACCCTGTATTTTACCAGCAACCGACCGGAAGGTTATGGAGGTTTGGATATTTATATGTCTGAAATTGATGAGAATGGTGACTGGGGACCTGCTGTCAACCTTGGATCAACGATTAATACTCCGTTTAATGAAGAGAATCCAATCATGAATGTTGACAACGAAATACTTTATTTTAGTTCACAGGGCCATTTAAATATGGGAGGTTATGATATTTTCCGGGCACAACGCAAAAGAGAAAACGAATGGCGTCAACCGATTAATATGGGTTCACCGGTATCTACCACAGATGATGACTTGTTTTATTTTCCGCTTGAAGAAGGCGTTTCTGGTTTGATGTCACGTCTGGAGAAACCCGGCAATACTTTGTATGATATTTACCGGTACAATAGCATGGTATTTGCAAACTCACCTCGATTTACACTTAGAGGCAGATCTGAAACGACAGACAGCACAAATTATAAAGATCAGCAAGTTTTGGTTATTAACAGCGAAACGTCTGATACACTAATACAAACAAATCCAAATCCCGATGGGAGTTATGAATTGTTATTACCTGCCGGCTCATTTTCAGTTGCAGTTGTTGATAACAGCGGAAAATCCAGTGAAGGAACTATTGTCTTCAATGAAGGGGATACAGATAAAGAACTGGTAACAAATATTCAGGCATTGGCTGTTGATAGTCTTGTAGCAGAAGGCATTGCAAAAGATACGTTACGCTTGAAACATATTCATTTCGGGTTCGATAGTTATAAGATTTCTGAAGAAAGTAAGATTTTTCTTGATGAATTAAGAAGCTGGATGGAGAAATATGATTCAATAACTTTTCAAATTATTGGCTATACTGATGCTGTGGGCAGCGAAAGCTATAACCTAAAATTATCCAAACTCCGTGCTGAAATCATAGTCAATTACCTTAGTTCAAGTTCTGTTGACGAGGATAGGTTTAAGATCGTTGCTAAAGGCGAATCAAATCCGATAGCGATGAATACAAATGCTGACGGGACAGATAGTCCGGAAGGAAGACGATATAACAGAAGGGTTGAAATAGAGCCAATATATGAAATTTCAGGTGTACTATTTTTAATAGAGATTGAAATTCCTGAAGCTTTAATTCAGAAACAGAAATAATTAACTGAGGAGTGCTTCTTTAGAATATTCCGTTTTTTTATTAATTTAAGCTTGCTTTCTTACAGATTAAGATTGTTGATACTGTAATCTGTTTTTCTCATGTTATTGACTTAAATTTGAATAAAAAGCAATCCTGATGAATAAGCTTATCTTAACATTTCTTTGTTGCCTTGCTACTCTGGTATCATCTTATGCTCAACGCAGTGAAAGTGAAATTGCATTAAAGGAATATTTCTCTGATGCTGAATTCTTTCTTGCTCAGGAGTTTTATGCTGATGCGCTTAATGATTACCTGCAAGTTTACAGAAGAGGGTATGAGAATAATGCGAACATTAACTATAGAATAGGAATATGTTATTTGAATATTGTAGGACAAAAATACAAAGCAATTGAGTACCTGGAAAAAGCAAAAGAATCTGTTTCACCCAAATATCGTGAATCAAGCCTCAAAGAAAAAAATGCACCTATCGATGTTTATTTATACCTGGGCAATGCTTATCGTGTTAATAACAGGCTTAAAGAAGCAATCAATTCTTACAATAAATACAAAGAATTATTGCCTGAAGACGAAACCAATCTGCATGAGTATACTGATCAACAAATTGAAGCTTCCAATATTGCCATTGAATTTATGAAGGAACCGGTAGAGGTTGAATTTATTAATCTGGGGTCAACTATCAATCAGGGAAATGAGAACTATAAGGCTGTTGTATCAGGCGACGGAACAACTCTTGTATATATGCATAAGCTTCCATTTTATAATGCCGTTTATTTTTCAAAAAAAATTGATAACAAATGGTCTGAGCCTGAAAATATTACACCTCAGTTGATGTCAGATGGGGATCAGTTTGTCGCCTCGATTTCTTTTGATGGGAAAATGCTGTTTCTTTCCAGGGAGGACGCTTTCAATAGCGATATATATGTTAGTTATTACATGGATAACAGGTGGATTAAATCTGTTCCTCTGGGAGCCAATATTAATACCAAATATTGGGAATCGCATGCTTCTGTTTCAAAAAATGGGGAAACACTTTATTTTACAAGCAACAGAAAAGGGAACAAAGGAGAAATGGATATCTACATAGCCCATCTTGATGATGAAGGCAAATGGGGGCCAGCCATCAATATAGGAGAAACAATAAACTCAAAACTTAATGAGGATACTCCGTTTATCACGGAAGATGAAAAAATCCTGTATTTTAGTTCTCAGGGATTCAGAGGCATGGGGGGTTATGATATTTTCAAATCTGAGCGTATTAGCGAAAAAGAATGGTCGATGCCTCAGAATCTTGGTTATCCTATCAATACAACCGATGATGATTTATTCTATTTTCCCTGGAATAACGGGGAAATTGCTTATATGGCAAAAATTATGGAGGAAGGGTATGGGATTACAGATATTTATCAGGTTGTATATCCAGTTGAGGTTGAGGAAAGTATTACAGAACAACCTGAAACAACAGAAGCACAAACCCTGGTGGAGATTCTCACAAAGCCTCCTGTTGACATAGCTGATAGCACAGAGATTGAGGAGAAAGAACCCATGGAGGTTTCTGAAATAAAAACAATTGTTATCTCACCTGTTTTGTTTGGATTTGACAAGTACATTTTGTCTGAAACGGGTAAAAGTGATATGAAACCATTGATTGGTCTTCTTAAATCAAATGAAGATGTGTATGTTGAATTGCTTGGATATACCGATCCGTTAGGACCTGCTGAATACAATCTCAAACTGGCAAAAAAAAGAGCTCTGGCCGTGATGAACTATTTGATTGAAAAGGGTATTGATGCAGGAAGATTGAAGCCAATAGAAAAAGGAGAAGTTGATTTTATTGCTGTAAATACAAACTCTGATGGATCTGATAATAGTGAAGGTCGAAAATACAACCGCAGAGTCGAATTTGAAGTCATAGGCATTGATAAAAATGTGATAATTATCAAGCGAATTGATCTTGTCCCTGACCATCTGAAGGCACATTAATATTGTGCAGGATCCGTCCTGTTTTTGTATACGAACTTAACTTCAAAGTGAACTCTTGATAAATTGAGCTACATGTAAGTACCCTTTTTATTATTTTTGAAATAACCAACTTTGCAATCTATGAAAAGGTCATTCTTTTATCTGGCAATATTGTTTGTATTATGCGTTGATTTTCCGAATTCACTATGCCAGGATAATAAGGCAATTGCTGAATACTTTAAGGATGGGGAATATTTTTTCAATCGCGGAGAATATAAGGACGCCGTGATTTATTATCTGAAACTTTTAGCCATCGATTCTCTTAATTCCAACTATAATTTTAAGGTCGGAGAATGTTATCTGAATATACCTTCAAAGGAACATCGTGCTATTCCGTATTTCGAGAAAGCCATTAAAAGAATTGTGCCAAAAAACAAGTATAAAAAAAGATCACAGGATGAGGTGAATGCTCCATTGCATGCATATTTTTATCTTGGGAATGCCTATAGAATAAACAATCAACTGGACAAAGCATTGGAAAGTTATGAGAAATTTATTGATTCACCTTATTTCTGGGGGAACTACAATCAAAATATTGTTGAGAATGAAATAAAATCATGCGAAAGAGCCAAAATAATTCAGGATGCACCTCTCGATTATGAAAAAGTTAATCTTGGAGATGCTATTAACAGTGATTTTGTTGAAGAAAGGCCTGTAGTTTCCGGTGATGGGCAGACACTTGTTTTTATCAGACGCCTTAAATTTTATGACGCAGTTTTTTATTCAGTCCGGGAGAAAGAAAAATGGCGAAAAGCAACAAATATTAATCCTGAGATTTTATCAGATGGTGAATTCTGTCCTACCGGATTATCATACGATGGGAAACAACTTCTACTGGTTAGGAAAGAAACAGGTACGGAAAATATATACATTTCTTTTTTAGAAGAAGGAACATGGTCAAAGGCAGTGGCTTTGGCCGATATAAATTCAGCATCTTCCGATATTCATGCAAGTTTTAACAGGGAAGGAAATGAAATATATATTTCGAGCAACCGATCAAAAAGTAAGGGAGGGTATGATATTTTTCAATCAAAGCTCACATCGAAGGGGATATGGAGTAAGCCTAAGAATCTTGGTAAATCCATAAATACTGAGTTCAATGAACAATGTGCCTATGATTTTTCTTCTCCGAATGTTCTGTTTTTTTCATCTGAAGGGCATTACAATATGGGAGGGTATGATATATTTTACAGCAAAAAGGATGGGAAAAAATGGACAATTCCTGTGAATATCGGGTATCCGATAAATGATACACGAAACAACCTTTATTATTGTCCGTCTGATAAACTTCGGGAAGGATATTACGCGACAGAAGATATTGAAGGATACGGGGAAACAGATATTTTTCTGATCATAATAAAAGAAAATACAATTTTAAATTTTGAGGAATCCAGGTAAACATTCGGTGAAGCATTAATTATAAAATTGAAAGCTTTTCGAAAATACAACAAATACTGTTTTTTAATTTTCTTTTCTGCTCTGTTATTCATATCCAAAGTGAATGGACAGGCAACTAATGATCCGAGAGAAGACTTTCTCTATGGTGAATTTTATTTGGAACAGAAAAGATTTCGTGAAGCCTTAAACTTTTATTTGTCATCGCTTAAATACAATCCTGACAATTGTAATATCAATTATCGGGTTGGATATTGCTATATGAATATAATAGGTGAACAGCACAAGGCTCTTCCATACCTTAAAAAATCCGTATTGGAGATAAACAGGAAATATGTTGCAGGAAAGTATAAAGATAGCAGAGCCCCCATTGAAACATGGCTGTTACTGGGCGATGCAAATCATAGAGACAATAATTTGTCCGAGGCTTCCTATGCATATCATAAATACAAAGAATTAATTGCTGAATCTGATAAGGAAAAACACAAATTAATACAGGATCGTATTGTTGCATTGGGCATTTCGAAAGAGTTTCAACAAACGAAGAAGCAGGTTGGGATAATAAATCTGGGGCATAACATTAATACTCGTTTTTCAGACTACAATCCCGTTTTAAGCGGAGATGAAATGACAATGATATATACACAGTTTTGGGAGTCTTATGATAGAGTCGTTATGACAAAAAAGACTCTTTCAGGATGGACTCAACCGATGGAAATAAATGAGCAAATTGGTTCATATGGGAACTGCTACACGGCTTCTTTGTCTTATGATGGATCAGAATTGTATCTGATTTGTACTGATCAGAATAACTATGATATTTATGTCAGCAAAATGAATGACAGCATATGGGAACCGATGAATCCTTTGTCTTCAAAAATTAATACACGTTATCATGAATCCAGCGTTTGTATAAGTTCAGATGGATACTATTTATATTTTGCCAGCAACAGGCCGGGAGGAGAAGGTGGTTTTGACATCTATTGTGCAAATAGAGAGGAGAGCGATTGGGGCAATGTAGTAAACTTAGGGCCTGTTATCAATACGGAAAGAAATGAAGAAGCACCATTCATAACGGTTGACGGTTCGGGATTATACTTTAGTTCTGATGGTCATGAAACAATTGGGAACATGGACATAATGTGTTCAGAAATAAATGAAAGGGGTGGTTGGAAAAATCCAATTAATCTGGGCACATCTTTAAATACAACAGGTGATGATATATTTTTCGTATATTATAAAGAAACTGGTACGGGGTATTTTTCACGTGATACGGCAGAGGGATTTGGAAAAAATGACATCTATAAAATTCAAACAAGAGAATTTTCTGATTTGGCATATAGTGAAATCGTTGCATTTGCATCTGATTCTGAAATCACCTCTACCGGTGTTTTTCAGGACAGTTCGTATGCCCCGGAAAATCAGGCAATGAACAAGGACGTAATTTCTGATACAAAAAAAGACGATTCTGTTGCTGATACCGTATCTGTTTATACAATACAGGTAATGGCCCTGGAAAAGCATAAGAGTAAAAAACTGTTTTCAATCTCACCATTGACTATATCCCTTGGCAATGATGGTCTGCATCGGTATACTTACGGAGAATTCAAAGTATATTCCAAAGCTTTGGTCATATTGTTTGAATTAAGAAAATCAGGGTATCCTGATGCATTTATAAGAAATATAAACACAATTCAGAATTATCAGGGAATTAAAAGCACCAAATAAATGAAGAATCCGACAAAAATTAACCTCAGAGCTCTTGAGCCCGAAGATATTGATTTACTCTACAAATGGGAGAATGATAAGCAGGTTTGGCTGATAAGTGACACAATTGCTCCATTCTCAAGATATATTTTGCAAAAATACCTTAACAATTCACACCTTGATATCTACCAGGCGAAACAACTGCGATTGATGATAGATATTCTTGAAGATAAAAAAAGGCGGACTGTGGGTTCTATTGATCTTTTTGACTTCAATCCTATCCATCTCAGGGCAGGCGTAGGTATTTTGATTGGAGGCAAATCAGACCGGAACAAAGGAATTGCTTCTCTCGCTCTTAAAGAAATTATTGCATATGCATTTTCAACGCTTAACCTTCATCAACTGTATTGTAACATACAATCTGAAAATACAGCCAGTCTTAACCTTTTTCAAAAAGCCGGATTCAGAATAATAGGCACAAAAAAGGAATGGTTAAAAACTACCCGCAATGAATATGTCGATGAAGTAATACTTCAATTGATTAATGCAGATAATTAACATTTTTAGTTACTTATATAACAAATTTTCAAATAATATTTATAACTTAATATGAAATAATTTCATATAAAGTAACATTTGGGATCAACAAATGCTAAATTTTTCTGAACAGTTGATGTTATCGTTTATTCAATCCATAATTAAAGCAGCGACTAAATATTGTCTTCTGATACTCCTTTGTATTTTGGCAATAAAATCTTCAGGCCAGGAAATTTCCGAATTGAATAATTACATCCTTGGTAAGGATAAGAATGCTGTAGATAAAGCACTGGAGAAAATAAAAGAGGCAGGAGAATTAACACAGGAGGCGAATAATTATTATAACGAAGCGCTGGAATTGCAGTCTGATTATGAACTGGATGAAAAGACATTACAGAAAAAAATAGCCAAAGCTGAAAATAATGCTCTTTCAGCACAAATGCAGGCTGATAAAATTTATTCCGGAGCATATCAATCCCTGTACGAAATCTGCCGGAGAAATATTGAAGCGTCAAATACTGTTACTTATGGCGATCCTGAAAGTTACATAACGGCTGCTGAAGAAATGATGAACAATGCCTCTCTGAAAAGGAAGGAAGCATCGGGGGTAAACAATCCTTATGAAAAGGCTGCATTATTGAACGATGCAGCCGGGATGGAAAATGCGGCGATTGAAAATATGGTATTGGCATTTAAAGCCCAATGGGGTGAGGCTATTAGCTTTCCGCAAGACGAAGAGCTTGCAGATGATTATTACAATGATCAGGAACAGGAGGATCATAAATCAAGTGACATTGATCAGATCAGTGAGAATTTGGCAATAGATCAAACAGTAATTCAGAAATACGATGATTATATTGAAGATGAGTCTATTCCGGAACCTATAATGGTTACCAGAGCAGGAGCGGTTGGCGTTTCTGAAATTTCTGTTGAGGAAGCAAGGACAATATTGCATCAGCATGCGACAGGAGATATTTATGCAACATATAGTAAGCCGGTGTATTCAGAAACGATTCCTGCAGATCAGGATTCATTGATAGCCGAAATACCTCAGGATTACATTGAACCTGTAGGAGAGACGACAATTCCTGAAGCATTTTATGAAGAAGAAATTTCTGAAAAGGAAGTCGGTATGCATTCAAGGGAAGTCTTTGACATTAGTGCTGTCTCACAATCTTCAGGTGTCAGGTTTATGGTTCAATTGGCAGCAAGCAGAATTCCTATTACCAGAACTCAGATGCGTGCAATATATCCAGGCAGTTTAACCATTGAAGTGATCAGAGAAGAAAACTGGTACAAATATCGCATTACAGGATTCAGACTGTTTACCAATGCAAATCGCATCGCAGTCCATTCAGGAGTCAGAAATGCCTGGGTAATAGCAACAAATGATGGAATGACAATTGGTCTTCTGGAAGCACGTGAAATGACAAGGGTTGTTGAAGCAGATGTTAAGCGTCATGGAAGGGATATAATTGAAAATAAAATCGATTTTTATGTACAGGTTATGGCTTCGAAAGTGAGATTATCAGAAGACGAAATAAAATCGGTTTGCCGGCATTCTGCCAACTGGAGGGAGATAATAGAGGAAGGGTGGTTTAAATACCAGATCTACGCGGGTACAGATTATCAGCAGGCAGTTACTCTTCGAAATGGCATACCGGGAAGAGCATTTGTCGTAGCTTACGAAGCAGGATCAAAGCAAAATTTATACAAAGCAATTCATAATAAGTAAATCATTAAAATCTATTGATATGGAACGTATTTACAACCAGATTAGCACACCCGTTATTGCTGTCTTAACGGTAGCACTACTATTGACTTCGTGTGTTTCACAAAAAAAAGTGAAATTAATACAAGAGAGAGTCAATAAAGAGATGACCACTCAATTTTCGAATCCGCGTACAACAACATACAGGATTCAGACAGGAGATAATATTTACATACGCGTTTATAGTGTTGATCCCAAGACGAGTAAGTTTTTTCAGTCCGATTTTCCATACCTGATGAATTCTACATATCAATATTTAAATACATATGTAGTAGATGAGTTTGGATATATATCCTTTTCATTTATAGAAAAACTGTTTGTGAAAGGATTGACTATTCAGGAGGTGCAACAATCTATACAGACTCAGCTCAATGAGTATTTCAAAGAAGCGACAGCGTTCGTAAAGCTGGTGAATTACCAGGTTGGTGTACTTGGAGAAGTAAATTCTCCGGGCAACTTTACCATTGAACAAGATCAGATCAATGTGTTTCAGGCGATAGGATTAGCAGGTGGAATAACGGATTATGGAAATTATAAAGAGGCAAAACTGGTAAGGCAAACTCAGAATGGCTCTGAGATTTATATGCTTGATTTAACGGATAATCGCTTACTCGAGTCTCCTTATTATTATATGCAGCCGAATGATGTTTTATACATCGAGCCGAGAGGTTCAAAATCATGGGCCTACGATAAATTTCCATACCAAACACTGTTCTATTTCTTTTCGATAGCTATTTTGGCAGCAGCATTGTTTTTGGATTAAAATACAGGATTGCCTAAATGAAAGATGAAGATCTGATTGCATTGGAGGAGCAAGGTATAGATATCAAGAAATGGTTCAGACTATTTATTCGCAACTGGCTGTTTTTTGCAGGCAGTATTATATTGGCAATACTGCTTGGTATCATTTTTATTTCATTGTCTACAAAGCAGTATGAATTGTCTACTCATATACTGGTAAACAGAGAACAAAATCCACTCGATAAAGCAGAATTGTTCACTTCCCTGTATTCCGATCCATATCAATTGGAAAATGAAAAGGGTGTTTTGCGTTCGAAATCAGTTACTTCCCGCGCACTAAAGCAACTGGATTTCAGAACAAGTTATTATATAAGGCAGGGATTCAACAAAGTTGAGTTGTATAAAAATACTCCGTTTACAATTGAAATTGACACAACACATTTGCAACCCGTAGGAATTTATTTTTCATTGGTCTTTATAAACGACTCATTGATGAAAATTGAAGCAGAAGGCGAAGAAGTCATTCTCTATGATTTTTCAAGGGAGAGGTCTCAGCAAATTATACCTGAATTTAAATTTTCTGACACAGTGAAATTTGGCCAGATTACCGGCAATTCATTTTGTCGTTTTACTATTTTACCAGGTTATGCGTTTATCAAGAATCAGGAGTTGGATAAGGATTATTATTATAAGTTTCATTCTCTTGCACAACTCATTGCAATTTTCAGGAATTTTAAAATCGAAAACGATCGGGGATCTTCCATTCTCAGTATCTCATTTCGTTACAGGAATCCGGGAAAAGCCGGAGATTTTCTGAATAAGCTTGTGAAAGAGTATCTGATCAGAGGTGTGGAACGAGATAATAAAATAGCAGTGGCGACAATTCGTTTTATTGATGCTCAATTGGGTGATATCGTTGATTCACTGTATCTTTCAGGTGAACGGCTTCAGGATTTTAAATCGTCAAAACAGGTGCTGGATATTGGATTTCAGGCAGAGAAAGTATATACTAAACTTGAAGTTCTGGAAGTTGGAAGAGCAAAGCTTCTTGTAAAAAAACGCTATTTCAGTTATTTGCTTCAGAGTTTGCAGACGAAATCTGATATCAACGATTTAATAGCACCTACAACTCTCGAAATCAACGATCCTGTTCTGAACAGTCTGATTGTCGAATTGGCAGAGTTGTACAGTGAACGAACTGAAATTTCATTTAACTCAATTAAAGATAATCCTTATCTAAGTTCACTCGAAGTAAGAATTGATGATACAAGACGAAAATTAATAGATGCTGCCAGCACCATACTGGAAGCCACTGAAATTGAAATTGAAGAAACCAATACTCAGATTTTTAGTGCTGAACAAACATTGAACCGTCTTCCTAAAGATCAGCAGCAGCTATTGAATATTGAACGAAAATTTAAATTGAACGATGAGTTGTATACCTATCTTTTAACCCGTCGTTCAGAAATGGAAATATTTAAAGCATCCAATTTGCCGGCAAATGAGATTCTGGATGTTGCAGATTCTGCAGATGCTGTAATTGTATCTCCAAACGTTAAACTGACTTTAATTCTGGCACTGATGCTAGGATTTTTTTGCCCGGGAGCCTTGATTTATTTCAGAGAAACCCTTAACAACAAGATACGAATACGGGAAGATATCCAGAAGATATCCAAACAACCCATTGTGGGACAGGTTATTGATTCAAAATTCAAAAATTTTTCTGCAGTGCTTACTGAACCAAACTCGGTACTTACGGAATCCTATCGGACGCTGAGGACAAATCTTCAGTTTGTTATTGATGAGAGCAAATCCAATACAATTCTTGTAACATCTGCAATACAAGGAGAGGGGAAAAGCTTCACGGCGTTAAACCTTGCATCAGTTTATGCTTTTTATGGCAAGAAAACAATTCTGGTTGATTTTGATTTAAGAAAGTCCCATCTCAGGGAATATCTTGGTTTGAATAAACAAGTTGGCTTGAGCAACTATTTGAGCAAAAATGCCAGATATAATGAGATTATCTATAGTAATGAGAAGATGAATTTTGATCTCATATTAGCAGGTCCTATACCTCCGAATCCATCGGAACTGGCAGCCTCTGATCAGGCAAAGATTCTCTTCAAAGAGTTGGATAAGAAATATGATCTCATCATTGTTGATTCTCCACCTGTTGGAGTGGTCTCGGATGCATTGCAACTGTATTCATATTCTGATATTATTCTTCTTGTTGTGCGCTATAATTTTACATCACAGGAAGTATTGACCAATGTTCTTGAAGATCTTGAGGTACGAAAGATTGAAAAAATCAACATTATACTCAATGATGTTATTGTCCCAAAATCTAAATATGGATATGGTTATGGATATGGATACGGCTATATTGAGGGAAGTGAGGAAAGCAAGGGTATCTGGAAGAGCAGGAAGAACAAATCTTCATAATTCATGAAAGAAAGGGATCTCCTCCAGAAAATCGTAAGAATTTCCGGGTTCATTCAATCTGCAGCAATAATGCTTAATTCCATTGCTTATTAAAAGGAATTTTGCGGTAACAGAAAGATTATAGGCTGATATCTGATCAAATGTATCCTGATGGATAGCAATCCCAGGAGCTTTACATTCAATTAACATTACCGGACTTCCATGCAGGTTATATACCAGCGCATCATATCGTTTCATTAATCGGTTGACTTTGATCCCTGATTCAATTGAAATGAGAGATGCGGGGTATTTTTTTTCCCGGACCAGAAACATCAGGATATTTTGTCTGACCCATTCCTCAGGCGTAAGTAATACCTTTTTTTTTCTGAATGTATCGTATATAAACAACCTGGTGTCTTCAGAAGTAATCTTAAACGAATATTCCGGAAGATTAAGCTTCTTCATAATAGATTGTTGATATTTGTAATTCGCAAAGGCAAATTAATAATCTTTTTCTATTTTTAGCCAGATTGAAAGTTATTCTATGACTTATGAGCAAATCATAAAGGATCTTAAGAACAGAAAATTTGTTCCGGTATATCTGCTTATGGGAGATGAGCCATATTATATTGACAGGATTTGTGAATACATTTCAAAGAATGTTCTGAAGGAAGAGGAGAAAGCTTTTAATTTAACCATCATGTATGGTAAAGATTATGATGCAGCTGCTGTGATAAATGCAGCCAAAAGATTTCCTATGGTGTCGGAATATCAAGTTGTTGTTGTTCGGGAAGCTCAGAATTTAGGAAACTTTAATGACCTTATTTATTATGTCTCTAATCCTTTAAAATCAACAATTCTGGTTTTGGGTTATAAATATAAAAGTTTTGATAAGAGGAAAAAGCTTTATAAGGAATTTGAAAAAGCCGGTGTTGTTTTTGAATCCAAAAGACTTTATGAAGACAAAATTCCCGGCTGGATTAACCAGCATTTAAAGGAAAAGGGGTATTCTATTCAACCCCAGGCATCACTACTGTTAACTCAGTATTTAGGGAGTGATCTGGAAAAAATTGAAATGGAGCTTGAAAAGCTTATGATTACTCTTCCGGATAATGAAAAGCAAATATCGATCAGATCAATTGAAGAAAACATAGGCATCAGCAAAGATTACAATACAATTGAATTGCAGAAAGCATTAGTGGAAAGAGACGCACTAAAAGCTTTTCGAATTGCAGAATATTTTGGACACAATCAGAAAAGTAACCCGATAACTGTTACTATTACATCCCTATATTTTTTCTTTAGCAAAGTTTTTCTATATGCTGTTATGAAAGACAAATCGAAACAGAATATTTCCGAGAAACTTAAAATTCATCCATACTTTGTTTCAGAATATCAAAAAGCGGCACAGGTTTTCAATCCAGCAAAAACCGCAAGTATTATTCATCTGCTCAGAGAATACGATTTAAAATCGAAAGGTGTTGGAAATTTATCAGGCACTCCACATGATCTATTGAAAGAATTGATTTATAAAATACTTAATTGAATTGAAAATATGACATTACTATTAATAGCAATTACCTCTTTGATATCTGTACTGGCATTAAGCAACAAATCTTTGTTTTATCGTCTTCAATTTAATGCTTACCAGATATATCACAGGAAAGAATACTACCGGTTACTGACTCATGGTTTTGTGCATGCAAACTGGTGGCATTTAATTATCAATATGTTTGTTTTGTATTTTTTTGGTGTATATGTTGAACAGACATTAAAAATCCTCGCAGGCCAGGATATGATCAAATTCCCATTGCTGGTTTATTTGATTTTGTATTTGTCGGCAATCGTTTTTGCATCAACGATCAGTTTGATTAAATTTAAGGATAATCCGATGTATAATTCTGTTGGGGCGTCGGGTGCTGTATCAGCAGTTGTTTTTTTCAGCATTTTTTTTGAGCCCTGGCAAAAGTTATATCTCTATGGTTTAATTGGCATTCCCGGAATAATATTTGCCATAGTTTATCTTTTGTATGCTCAATATATGTCGCGTAGGGGAGGTGATAATATTAACCACGATGCACATTTTCTTGGTGCTGTTTTTGGCTTTGTTTTTCCACTGTTTATTGATTTCAGCTTGTTTAAATTTTTTCTTTCACAGCTTGGTATTTTATAAATTGATTGCTGATATACTTATGCTTTATGCATTCCAGATTCATTTGTCATAACGGTAAGTTTTTGTTAAGCGATGAAAACAGTTTGAGACATGATAACAGAGCTTTTTGTTATGGAGATGCTTTATTTGAAACCATACATTGTCTTGGCACTGAACCTCAATTTATAGATCATCACTGGCGCAGGTTATCATATGGTATGAGCGTGTTAAAGATGAATGCCGGAAATAATTTGACACTTGAACTAATCCGGAATTATATTGAGAAGCTTTTAAATAAAAACAGGATTTTTAAAGGTGCGCGACTAAGGCTTACCGTATATCGGAATCAGGGTGGTTTGTATACTCCTGAAAAAAACTCCATCTCCTGGATGCTTGAAGCTTCGGCTCTTGAAAATGAGATGTATGAATTAAATCCAAAGGGTCTGGTAATAGATATTTTCAATGAGCTTTATAAACCTGTTAACAGGTTATCAAATTTAAAGACCAATAATGCTTTAGTGTATATTCTGGCAGGTTTATATCGCAGGGATAATAACCTGGATGAATGTATTATTCTGAATGAGTACAAGCGTATAGCTGAATGCATTGGTTCAAATCTGTTTCTTGTTTTTGAGAAAGAGATTATAACACCTCCTTTGTCAGAAGGTTGTATTTCAGGAATTATGAGAGAGGTTATAATTGAAATCGCTTCCTCCTCAAACTTCAATATTAAAGAATGTAGTATACTTAAGAAAGATTTGATTGAAGCGGATGAAATTTTTATTACAAATGCAATTCAGGGGATCAGATGGATTGGAGCATACAAAGACAGAAGATATTTTAATTTTGTAACAAGAAAATTACTGGCTGAATTGAAAAGAAAAGCTTTTAAAGATTAATTCATTTCCGGATTTTCCGGGAAATTTGCCCACATTTCGTATTTTTTACCCATGCGCTGCAATGTTTTTGTCCAGAAATGTTTGTTCATAGGCATCATAACTTCATCCGGAGAAATATCACCTACAACCCATGCATTTTCTGCAAGCTCATCTTCTAATTGATTTGGTGACCACCCGGAATATCCAAGAAAAAAGCGGATTTGTCCCTTATCAATATTTCCTGACGAAATTAATCTTTCAACAACTTCAAAATCACCTCCCCAGTATATGTTTCCCAGAACATGAACACTCTCAGGTATTATATCCCCTAATGTATGAAGGTAATGCAATGTATTTGTGCTAACCGGACCTCCAAGTGCGACATCGGCATCGATTTTTGGAAAATTCTCAACTACCTCATTAATATTTACATCAACAGGTTTGTTTAACACAAAACCAATGGTGCCATTTTCATTGTGCTCTGTTATCAGTACAATAGAACGCTTGAAATAATTATCCAACAAAAAAGGTTCACTTAACAGCACTTTCCCTTTTTGTGGTTCCTTATTTTCGTCCGGCTCAAAAAAATTATAATTCAATACCATAGTAAAATGTATTATGCAGGATTTTGACAGGCATTGCTATATACAAATTACAAAATTAATTAATTCATTGTGTATTCTTTCTTTCATATGTTATAATTATGTTAAATTATATAGGTATTTATATCTTGCCGCTATGCCTGAAAGGATCGTTTTGTTTTTTTTATTCGCTTCACGAGTTTCACATGTAGGGATTAAAATTCAATCCCTATCGGGATTTGATATCAACGGCAGAAGGTAAAAGTTCTGGTAAATTATACTGTTCTGAAGCATGTTAATTTCAAATACTAGACTTGTATTTTAGGATTTTTCTTGCAAAAACACGTTCTTTGAAATGCACGCAATTTATTTTATAATTGATGAATATCTCAAAAAGACCTTCGTTGCTGGTTTCGTTTTTGCCGGTTATTTTTCTGATCGTTTTTCTTACAGCCAATGTACTGATTTTCAAAGAAAAAACACTTGACGGATCAAATCAAATTATTTTGTTGCTCGCTGCATCACTTACTTCGTTAATTGCAATTCACTTCAGGATCAATTGGGTTAAAATCAGTGATTCAATATTGCAGAATATCGGTAAAGCCATGCCAGCCATGCTCATTCTGCTTCTTATAGGTTCTCTTGCAGGCACATGGCTTATCAGTGGTGTTGTACCGGCAATGATATATTATGGTTTGAAAATTATTCACCCCAAAGTTTTTCTTGTAACAGCAATTGTTGTTTGCGGACTTGTTTCTCTTGCCACAGGATCATCATGGACTACCATTGCCACGATTGGTGTTGCCCTTCTTGGAATTGGAAAAACTTTAGGAATACATGAAGGAATGGTAGCCGGGGCAATCATTTCAGGCGCATATTTTGGAGATAAGATGTCGCCGTTGTCTGATACAACAAACCTGGCACCTGCCGTTGCAGGAACTGACCTGTTTACTCATATCAGGTATATGACAATTACAACCGGCCCATCCATTGTATTGGCCATCCTGATTTTTCTCACAACAGGGTTTGTATATGATTACAACAATGATGTGGCAAATATAGAAGGAGTACTGATGGCTATTGACAGGGATTTTTATATCTCTCCCGTATTATTGCTGGTTCCTGTATTATTAATTGTTGTCATTATTAAAAAGACACCTCCGCTGCCTTCACTTTTGATCGGAACATTGTTGGGAGGTGTATTTGCTGTAATCTTTCAACCTCAACAAATCAGAGAAATTGCACAAATGCATGCACCTTATCTGATTCAATCATATAAAGCATTTATGCAGGCCATGTTTGGGGATATAAATATTGCATCAGATAATTCGATTGTTAACGAACTTTTTTCTACCGGTGGCATGAAAGGTATGCTGAATACTGTTTGGCTTATAATATCTGCAATGGTTTTTGGTGGTTCTATGGAGGCGGCCGGATTTTTATCACGTATTACAGAAGCAATAATCAGCAAAGTGAAATCAACGGGATCATTGATCATGTCAACAATTTTCACATCAATATTTTTTAATATTACAGCATCGGATCAATACATTTCAATTGTTGTTCCGGGCAGGATGTATGCTGATATCTATAAAAAAAGAGGATTAAAACCGGAGGTTCTGAGCAGAACACTTGAAGACGGAGGAACATTGACTTCAGTTCTGGTACCCTGGAATACATGCGGAGCAACCCAGTCCAGAGTGCTTGGAGTATCTACGCTTACCTATTTACCCTACTGTTTTTTTAATCTGATAAATCCTGTTGTGGCAATTGCAATTGGATATCTGAATTATAAAATCAGAAAATATGATGATGTGAAGAAAAATTCTAAGGAGAAATAAATATAAATAGCTGATAGTTAAAGAATTATATAACAGGTATAATTATTCAAATTATGTTCAATGGAAAAGACATGGATTACATTGATCAGGCATGGAGAGACTGAATGGAATGTTGCAATGCGGTTGCAGGGAATACAGGACAGCAATCTGACATCAAAAGGTTTAAGGCAGGCAGAACTGCTGGCCCGGGAATTATACAGCAGGAAGTTTAATGTAATGATTTCAAGTGATTTGGGAAGGGCAATAAAAACAGCAGAAATAATCTCTTCCAAAACCAACCTAACTGTTATTCGGGACCAGGCTTTAAGAGAACGAAATTTTGGAATTATGGAAGGTCTTACCAGAGAAGAAATATCAGAAAAGTATCCTGATGTTTTATCCGGGTTCATGAAAAGGAAGGTCAGTTATAAAATAGAAAATGGTGAGAGTCTCGCAGAATTCTATGACAGAGTTACGAAAGGATTAAACAGGATAATAAGTGTTCATGAGGGGAAACGGATTCTGATAATTACACATGGAGGCGTTCTTGATTGTATGATACGCATGGTTTTTCATTATCCTTTATCAGATACCAGGAATTTTACAATTTACAATGCTTCGATCAATGTCTTTTCAACTAAGAATAAACAATGGATGCTCGAAGAATGGGGAAATGTCGATCATTTGCTGGCCATTGAAAAATCGGATGAAATCAACTGATTTATAGAATAAAAAGAAAACAAAGTATTTAATTTTATATCTGAATATTATTTGATATTGAAAAAGGTTAAACCTTTTTGTATAATTTTCATCAAACAGAGTAAAAATACCTTTTGTCGATAACAGGAATGGCTAATAGGAAGGGAGAATATTCTGATTCTGAACTCATACGGTTATTTCATGAGCCGGAGAAAAGTGATTATGCCTTTAACCTTATTGTAAAAAGGTATCAGGAACGTCTGTATTGGCATGTGAGAAAACTGATTATTGATCATGAGGATACCGATGATACGCTGCAGAACACATTTATTAAAGCATGGAATGGCTTAAAGAGTTTTAGAGAAGATGCAAGTCTTTTTACATGGTTATACAGAATTGCCACGAATGAGGCTCTTAGTTTCTTAAGAAAGAAAAAGAAAAGATCTTTTGTGCCTTTGGTTGATGTTGAATATAGTTTAGAAAGGAATCTTGAAAGTGATGAATATTTCAATGGAGACCAAATCCAGAAGAAGCTCCAGAAAGCAATTCTCACCTTGCCTGAGAAGCAGAGAATAGTCTTTTTAATGAGGTATTATGACGAAATGAAGTATGAGACCATAGCTGAAATACTTGATACTTCAGTAGGTTCTCTGAAAGCATCATATCATCATGCAGTAAAAAAAATAGAAAAATTTCTTATGGACGAATAAACCTTTTCTAATTTTAACAGTCAAACTTAAGGAAGCAAATAGCTATGCCAAATAAAAATAGATATCAATGAAACTTTCTGAGATTAAAAAACAAAATCCTTTTACAGTTCCGGATGGATATTTTAATGATTTTTCCTCTCGTTTACAGGATAAACTTGGTAAACAGAAAGATTCTAAAAAAAGATCGTTATATTACTCTCTTAAACCCTATATATATTCAGTTGCATCAGCAGCTGCAATTCTAATTGCAGCTTTGGTTTATTATAATATATCAGAGAATAAACACAGCGAAACAGTACTGTTAAGCTCAGAAATAGCATTGGCATTTGAAGATAACATTTATGACCTTGAGGAAACGTATTTAATAGAAAATTATACTGTACAACAGGAAGCTGAAGAAATGATTTACGATTATGAATCAGATCCGACATATAAGGATGAAATTATTCAGTATTTATTGGATGAGGATGTAGAAATTGAATCCATTGTAAATGAACTTTAATCTTAAGATAATGAAGAAGTTTTTACTTACTTATTTATTGGTTCTGTTTGCTGTCTGTGCTTTTGGACAGTCCTCAAAATCTGAAAAGGATAATATCAGGAAACAAAAAGTGGAATTTTTCAATAAAAAACTAAACCTTTCAAATACTGAGGCAAATAATTTCTGGCCTATTTATAATGAGTATCAGAATCGGAAAAACAAAATATCTTCTGAGAAAAGAGCACTTATTCGATATTATATGCAAAATGCTGATTACATGTCAACAAATGAAATTACGGAAACCCTTGAAAAATATCTTTTTTATGAAAAGCAGGAAACGGATTTGTTGATCACATATAGTGAAAAATTACGAAAAGTGCTGCCTGATGAGAAAGTACTCAAAGTCTATGTAACCGAAGTTGAGTTTAAAGATTATCTTTTAAAACAGTTAAGGACAAAATAAATTTTTTTTGCCTGTTATTTTCTAACCAAAAACCCTAAAATGATATCACATACTATGTGAGGGTTTTCTTTTAATCTTCTGGTGCAGTAATGAAACCATTTTTCACCATAAGGAACATAAATGCGCATAGTGTGTCCTTCATTTACAATTGCATCACGCAATCTTGGAGTAACACCATACAACATCTGAAATTCATAATAATTTCTTTTGGTTTTGTGTTTTGAAATTAACGAAAGGCAATTGCAAATTAATTTTTTATCATGTGTAGCAATCGCCGCAAACATATTTTGGGCTAAAATAAAATCAAGGCATCGTAAAAAATTGGTATTTATTTCGTCCTTTTTTTTATAAGCTATATCCGGCGGCTCAATATAAATGCCTTTGCATAACCTGATGTTCACCGGGTGTTTCGGGTTGGAAAATTGTTGTATGGTTTTCAAATCCGAAGGAGATCTTTTCAGATAGGATTGAATTACAATACCAACATTGGAAGGATATTCATTATAAAGCTTCTCAAAGAGCTCAAGTTCCAAATCCGTACATTGAGAGTCTTCCATATCAATTCTAACCATGAAATTATGCCTGACAGCACCAATAACTATCTCACGAATAGTCTGATAACAAAACTCAAAATCTTTGAGCAAGTCAAACATTGTTGGTTTTAATGAAAAGGTAGTGAGAAGATCATTTTCTGAAGACTTTTCAATAGTTTGAATATACTTTTTTTGAAAGTTTTTAGCCTGTTCTTTATTGCTTAAAAATTCACCCAAAATATCAATTGTTGTTAAAATTCCTTTAGCATTTAAAAGCTTAACAATTTTTACCGCATCATAAAAATTCTTTCCTGCAATGTATTTTTTTGAGAAAATCCATATGAATTTTTCCGGAAGAAAAGGAATTATCCAGGCTATCAGTTTGTTGATCATTTTATTAGTTCTTAAAAATGATTTTTATCATGTTTAAGTATTTGATAATTAGAAATTTATAAATTTTAAAAATTATAAAACAGGACAATTATCATTTATACTATTAAAAAAGCCGCGAGCTAAATGCTGCGGCTTTAATGAAAGCATATGGATAATGTATTATCGAATTACCAATTTACTGATATGATAGGCTTCGTGGTTTCGAATTCGGATGAAGTAGAGACCAGCAGGCAGATCACCTATATATAGATCCTCATTAAATTCCTTATTTTCAATACGACGCATCATCAATATGCTGTTTTGCGCATTAAAGAGTTCAAGAATGTATTCTCCCGGGCGTTCAAACTCAGCTTCAACAGTAATGTATTCATTTGCAGGATTCGGATAATACTGAATATTCCATTCATCTGCTGCTATAGAACTAACTGCAAGATCAGTATCAAGATACACTGACCGGACTGTCTGACAACCATTTGTGCCGGTAACTGTTACGCTATATGTTCCCGCCTGAGTAGCCGTATAGGTTGACTCTGTCGAGCCGTCACTCCATAAATAAGAGGCATGACCTGATCCGGCATCAAGCGTATACGGGAATTCTACTTCCAGGGATTCACCGCCAAAGTTCACATCCGGACTTGGAATTACATCAATAGGGAGATTGAACTCATCATTTTCGGGTCTTAGATCACCTTCTGAACTAATGGTTATGCTTATATTGTCCGAACCCAAATCATTCAGAGGAATAGTCTGCTGAGTAGTATGGATCTTTGAAGTATTATCTATCCATGTACCGATGTTTTCAAATTCTTCGGTAAATAAATAGTCACCTCCGCGTCGGTATACCAACGTAATAAATGCATACGTTCTTGGTTGGTTTCCATTATTCAGTATAAGCACCTCAACATCTTCATAATCTCCGGAACATGCATTTTCATCAATGTCAATCGATGCAATGACATAGTCTAATATATCCAGATGAACAGTTACCGTATCGCCACCATAGCAACCTGTTACAGTGTCCAGAACAAACACTTCTACATTTGTTACATCAGTTACTGTATAGGTTTGTTCCGTTGAGTTATCATGCCATAAATATGTATAATTCTCGCCGTAGCCTGCGTTAAGTAGCATTTCTGCCACTTTGTATACGGAATCTTCTTCAACACCTAAATCTATTATAGGATTTTCCAGAGTACTTACAACCCAATCCAGGGTGTCGTTTTCAATTCTCATATCACCGGCTGTGACAGCGGTCAGATTGAAATCATAATCACCCAGTGGAGTCAGATCAACACTTTCCGAAACAAATGTATGATCATAATACTGACCGGGGAGAAGTTCACTGACGGTAACATTTGCATTTACTCTTGGCTGGCTTTCATATTTGAATGATACTGCAATATTATTTGATGAAGTAAGGGTATCGCTTCCGTAATTCTGTATCCTGAGTATGATCGGTTCGCTGCCGGTTCTGTTGCAGGCATTTGCAGGACTTACCAGCATAACAGGTCTTATATCATGAATTCTGAACCAGATGTCAATTGTATCGGATGCAGGACATCCATGTACGTCAACAACATCAAGCCAGTATATTCCTGAAGTATCTATCAGCCTTGATCCATTTTCATTTCCATCATTCCATAAATAAGAAGCAAAAGTAGGATCGACATCAATATAATAACTCAATCCGTCAATAATGGTATCGTTTCCAAGATCAAGATCAGGATAACCATATACACTGATTGTTCTTTCTATGGTGTCATTCTCAGGAATCGTATCCCCGCCAAAATAACAATATGTTTTCAGGTTGTAATCTCCAATTGCACTCATATCTTCGGTTCTGCTCTCAAAAGTAAACCATTTTGCAGCACCCGATAATAGTCTGGTTTCAAGAACAATTGAATCTTTTACAACCGGATTACTGTTCAGTTCATAGTAAAGCATAATTTTATCTCCGATTATCAGGCTATCTGTTCCTGTATTCCTTACTTGCAACTGTACATTCTCAGCATTTGTTAATTCACAGGAAGATTGCGGCCAGATAATGCTGTCAACTGATACATCGTTAAATAAGAACTCGATGTATATAGAATCGTATGTTTCGCATCCATGGACTATTTCAGTGACCGTGAGATAATACATACCCGGATCTTCAACATCATAAACGGGAGTTGTTGAATTATCCCCCCACAAATAAGAGTAATCCGGATCAAAAATAGGCTCAATAAGAACGGTATCAGGTCTTCTTGAAGAAATTGTATCGACAAGTCCGGTAATCGGGCTTTGCCATATTTCGAACGATTTAATGAGTGTATCGTTATTTGTGCCATAGAAGAACGGATCGTCTTCAATGAGAGTGTATGCTTTTATTTGATAAGTCCCCGGGGTATTTACATCGAACGAAGTTGGCATGACATGCAATACACTATCGCCTGGTATTAGATCGGATGCCAGGGAGAAGGTGTCTATTACCGCAGGTTCACTTTCAAAATCGTAACCAAGGATAATTGTATCGTTCGTATTCAGATCATTGTATCCGAAGTTTGTCACCCAAATGCTCAGTTCGTCAGGATATGTATACTGACATGTATCTTTCGGAACGGATATGCTTGACACTCCGACATCGACGGGCGCAGGGTACAGTTTGAAATTATCAAATGCAAGACCCCTGCCATTGTTATCATCGTCTGATGCCCATTTCATCCTGAATTTTACTTTTACCTCTGTGCTCAATGATTCAGGCAATAATTCTTTCACTGTTAGCCAGTCACCACTAATCCCTGACCACCCATTATGCCCCAGGGCATCAACCGGACTGTCGTACCAGCCCCAATAGGTGCTTAATGCAGTATGATTTACAAGGGTCCAGTTCTCGCCGTCGTCAATGGAATATTCCACTGCTGCTCCGTCTTTACCTTCTTCGGAATCCAGCCAGTAATCAAGTTCAATAATATGTCGCCGGACGAATGAAAGGTCATAGCAGTTGCTCTCGATGTATGCAGTATCGCTGTTCTCATAATTGCCGTATGGGGAAAGTATCCATGAATTCGGTGAATCCGGAAGTTTAGGAATACTTCCGCCTTCTGGTTCTTTACAAAGCCAGGTTGAACCTTCGGAAGGAAGCCATATACCTCCTTTATATTCAAAATCTTCAGTAGAAGGCGGAATATAGGTATCACGAATAAAAAGAGGTTTTGTCATTGTATCGTTTGAAATATCTTCGTCACCATCCAGTGCAACACCTATTACAAATTTATCGTAAATATCTCCCTGGGGGAAATTTGCCAGCTTGCTGAATGTAAAAACAATGCTATCGTCAATGCCTATTGATGAGTATATTGTATCATATACCAAAGTGCTGTCGACACCCCATAATCCAAAATACACAGGAATCATTGCAGGTGTAGATTCTTCAGCAAAATTTCTTATGGTTACTTTTACCGTATCGTTGTAAAAGCCGATACAATCATCGAAGGGAGAGTGTATTTCCGTAATAGCCAAATCTTTGGCAAGATGATTTCCAAGAATGGTGAAATTATCCATATTGAATCCTGCCCTGCTGTCTCCTACCTGTGCATCGGTATCCAATACCGAAAGACGGAATTGAACGCTGTCGTTCCTGGACAACAGTGTATTGGCAATATCGGAAAATAACAATTCATCCCAGTAAGAAGAAGCCGTCGGATGATCGATATAACTCTGCCAGATGGTCGTCCATGATTTTCCTCCGTTAACGGATACGGACATAGAGGCCCGGTCAATCGGATTGAAATCAATCCATTTCCTCATATAAATCTTTATATTGTTATAATACCTGAGGTTGATCATCGGGGAGGTAGCATGGTAAATATTGGTACCGTTTATTGTATCGGGATAGGCACCGTCATCGGTAAGATCAGTTCCTAACACTTTGGTTCCGGAATAGGCAAATCCGGGATCTTTTGATTTTGTGCCAATTAGTTTTCCTTCGGGAATGGCGATCTCAAAATCCCCTTCAAGATCCCAGCCTGTGGTAGTTGAGTAATTGTCATAAAAAACAGCTTCTTCTACAGTGGCAGTTACAACGTTTGAAATCGATGACACTGGCAAAAGGGTATCATTGTAGGAGAGTGATTGTGCATCCACACCAAAAGTAAACTGGCTGTTGTGTTCAATGTCGTTGGCCAGATCTGCCGTGAGCCACAGGTAGTTTTTACCAAGCTCCAGCTCGTGGGAAAGACCGGTAAACTCCACTTCTCCTCCTGAAATGGATACGGCAGAACCGACTTGTGTGGGGTGACCGTTCTCTTTACTTTTGTAACTACTGCTTATTGTATGAAACAATTTGAATCCTGAAGACTTAAAATAACTTTCACTTCCTGAATTCAACTGAAAAGCCACACTGTTAAGGTCGCTGATGCCATTGTTTCCCATGATTTCAATTTCTACCCTGATCAAAGGCAGTTGTTCGGTTTTGGAAGCTATTACTTCATGCTCTACATCGGTATAGGCAATACTCTTCACAAATTTATCAATGATGGCTTTTTCTTTTATTACGACACTGTCAACACAAACTCCGTGTCCACCGTTGGCCATACCCAGGAATCCCAGGTAGAAGTCTTCACACAGGTATTTCTCATCGATCTCATTAATATTATATATTTCTCCTGTCCAGTCATCCATGCGTTCAGTATAGGCAATTATTGTATCCCAGTCGGCAGCGGAACCTGCTTTAAACAGTATGGTTAATTCATCCTGACCAAGGAAACTTTTTGCCTGGGCATGCCAGAAAGTTAACTCAGGCCTCTCGGCAACAGAGAGATCAATGGCCTGTGATTGAAGCGTTCTGTATACACTTGTTCCGGGATCAGGCCAAAAGAGCCATGCATTAAGGATTCCGCTTTTTGCACTTAATGGATACTGATCACCACCTGTGTCATACTTCCATTTCACAGTCGGATGAGCTGGCATACTGGTCCATGTTGCCTGGTCTTCAGATGTTTCAAAACTGGAATTGAGATAGTAAAGTGTATCGGTCTGTGCTGTCAGCAAAGGGATCAAAAAAATACACATAACGTGAATTGCCAACAATCTGTAAAGCAAATATCTTTTCATTTTAATCAGATTCTGTTAAACGACATTTATTATTTCTACGTATAGCATATTGTTAGGTTATATTTTTTTCAACATAAATTTACCTGTCTGAATTGTATTTAAGTGCTTCCAGTTCATTATTTTATAAACCTTTTCCGTTTTTTTAACGTATATTAAGCAGATATACTAAACCATTCTAATCATGCGATTTTTAAGTCTACTCCTGATCGTTATAAGCTGTACCCTCAACACCTATGCTCAAACTGACAATGAATTCTGGTTTGCCGCACCGGATGTATCTTCCGTACATGGCGATGATCCATGGAACGGGGCTCCTATATATATGCATTTTACTGCGGCTTATGCAACACATGTCATACTCAGCCGTCCGGCTGATCTTACGTTTGTTCCCATTGAATTCGATCTGGCGGAGATGGAGCACTATACACTCAGGTTAGATAATATCCTTGCTTTTGATGAAATTGAGAACTATCCTTCATCCGATTTGTTAAACGGAATGCAGATCAACGGGTTCAAGATCGAATCGGATCCGGGAGAGATCACCGTATATTATGAGCTTGACCAATACTGGAACAGGGATATATTCCCTTTGAAAGGGAAAAATGCCTTGGGAAGGGATTTCTGGGTATCCACGCAGGATTTTTGGAACAATGGAAATTACAGTGGCACGGACTGGAGCGGATTTGTGATCGTGGCTACGGAAAACAACACAACTGTCACTGTACAACAGAACGACGGCTGGTTGTATTTTCCAATACCAGCAGTACGTACTGTAGTGCTCAATGCGGGGGAAACCTTCGTTTTCAGGGCAGCTGACCGTGCTGCCAACCGGCATATTAACGGAGTGCACGTTACATCGGACAAAGACATTGCCATTACCATCTACGATGATTCCATGGCCCATCCGGAAGGGTGCAGGGATATTATGGGAGATCAGATCGTACCGGTAGAAATAGTCGGAAGGGAATACATCGTGATGAGAGGATACTTATATTATGGAGAACGTATATTTGTTACTGCCACTGAAAATGCGACCGAAATTTTCATTGACGGTGTTTCGCAGGGATTTCTTAATGCGGGAGATGTAGAACATTATTCCATAGTCAATGTCTCTACACACGTCTCTAGTGATAAGCCTATATATGTAAATCACATAACAGGCTTTGGCTGTGAAATGGGAGGTGCGTTATTGCCAACCATTGAGGGGTGTACCGGATCGCATGATGTAACGTTTACCCGTACTCCCAATGGCCTGGATAATTTTTATGTGAACATTATGGTCAGGAATGACACGGTAGATGGCAGTCCGAGGAAAAATCAGAGTTCCAGCAATTTTACTCTTACAGTGGGAGCTGTAACCTATCCTGTCCCCGAGGCTTATTTTGATTACATTGATACTGATTCGGCTTTTGTTGTATTAAGGCAAAATCCCACAGTGAATGCTTTTTTCGCCACCAATATTCCTCCCGGAGCGGAAGCACGGGTCAGTAATTCCGTGGCACGTTTTCACCTGGGTGTGATTAACGGAGGTGCCGGTACAGGATGCAAATACGGGTATTTTTCCGATTATGCATCCAGTGAATCGTCGGCAGGTATAGGCGGATATCTGTCTCCTCCCGCAGGTGTCTATTGTAATCTGGATCCGATACACCTGGTGGCAGGAGGAGGCATATCCTATCACTGGTATAGTACCGATCCCCTTGCCGATTCAATTGTTGATTACCTGTCAGATACAAGTATCGCTGATCCCTACCTGTATCCTCCAACCACTGCAGATTATTCCTTTAATGTGGATATTGAGCAGGAATGTTTTGCTGATACAACGATCACAATCTTTGCCAAGGTAGTGGTCGGACCAAATGCGAACTTCGTGTTAAGCGACAATGAAGTATGTTCTCCGAATCCTATAACCATTACCAATACTACTAACACAGCTCTGCCGATTGATTGTGATAAAATGGTATGGGTGTTTACGAATCCTTACCAGGAAATTGATCAGGATACAATATCCAATCCATTCACCTGGACCTTCCCGGAAAACAATACGGACTCGATCATCAATTACACCATTGAGCTTCATGCCTTTGCTTCTTTTTATAGCTGCGGAAGCGAGAAAACCAAGACTGTAAGCGTAAAACCAAGGATTACAGCAGGATTTGATGTCGACACCAACAGGGGTTGTCCGCCTCTTGATATACAATTCACAAACCAGACGACCGGTCATTACGACAGCACGAGTTTTTACTGGGACTTTGGAGATTATTCCCAGTCGTTTGAAGAAGATCCGGTACACCGATATTACAATTTTGATTCAACAGATCATGTATATACTGTTCGACTCACTACGGAATCACCTTTTGGTTGTCTTGATTCCATTTCTAAAAACATCACGGTTCACCCAAGGGTAAGAACCGTAATGGCAATTGAGACCAGCGCCAGTTGTTCTCCTTTGGATATTGAGTTGAATCCGGGGAATTCCATTGGAGTTGACACGTTTTACTGGCATATTGACTATTTCTACGGCGACAGCAATTATATTGCACTGAATAAGGATCCTATATATTTGTATCATCGGGATACAAGCATAACTGCCGGACCCGATACGCTTCATATCAATTTGTGGGGTATGAACCAGTGGGGTTGTGTTGATTCCTTTCCGCAGCGCGACATTGTTGTTTTTCCTGAAGTACATGCTGAGTTTGATGCCGACAGGGTAGAAATATGCGATGCGGATACCATCCTGTTCGCCAATCATTCGGTTGGGTATAAACTCTTTTATAACTGGGATTTTGATGACGGTACGATCCTTCAGGATACACTGGGGTCGTCATTCCTGCACAACTTTTACAACAGATCGGATGCAGATTCTGTTTACAATGTGCAAATGACAGCCACATCGGAATATTTTTGTGATGATGAGTACGATACACTCATTACAGTACATCCGTTTATCAGGGCCAATTTTGGTATCGATTATGATAATAATTGTACGCCTGTTCTGGCAACTTTTTCAAACTTAAGTGTGAGGGCGCATTTATTTGAATGGGATTTTGGTGACGGATCACCCATTTCAAATACATCTGATCCTTCCTTTACACATCAGTACTGGAATGAAAATATGGCATCGGATACTATGTATTATGTACGTCTGGTTACGGAAAATTTTGAAGGGTGTACCGATACGCTGGTACGGACTATATCTGTTTATCCGCATGTTATTGCCGCTTTTAACCTTGTGGATCCTTTGGGTTGTTCACCATTGGCCGTGACTTTCAATAACAATTCGTCAGGCGGATCTCTTTCCTATTTGTGGAACTTCGGGAACGGTACTACCAGCACAAATCCATCGCCAACATTTATTAAGAACTATACAAATCTGTCTCATTATGACACAACATATTACATTTCACTTACGGCGTCCAATCCCTATGGAT
>CAYORG010000011.1:0-71663 GCA_964406315.1 uncultured Bacteroidales bacterium
GGCTATATGCCGAAGGAATTATTTCCTATAACCCCGCTTCGGTGGGGTTTATTTTAATGTAACTATACAAAACTTCTTTGTACTCAGAAAAGCAACTATTATTTAGGAGTTACTTTATACTTGCCTTATTACGTTACTATTATGATATGCAAAGAATTACAATTATTAAGTCAAGTTAATAAATTACTTCTTTATTGCCAAAAAGCATCAAGCCTGATGTCAAATATTTATACAAGCCATTAACGTTTAAGATGAAAATCAATAAAAAACTCCTTTTAGATATTTTACTTAAAGTTGTTTTTCATATAATTAAAAATAGTGAACTAAAGTTTTATGATTAAGTAATAATGTATATCCTTTTATAAATCCGTCTAAGAAAAATGGCGTAGTAATTCTTGTAAGACTTTTTGGCGCATATGCCATGCGAAGGAATTTTGTCTGAACGACGACGAAGGAGGAGTGAGTTTAATTCCGCAAGAAAAAAGTATTGCAAAAGAATTCAAGTTATTTTTCTCGTACGGAGACTTTTTTGCTATCTTTTTGTGTGGGTGACAAAAAGATAGTCGAACTGCATGGGAGCAGTTCGAAACAAATGCTTGTGTGTTGGGATTTTTTAAAAAACATATGAAAAAGTGAGAGTGTTCGTTCTCACTCTGATTTTAAGTGGTAGCACCTGGAATCGAACCAGGGACACACGGATTTTCAGTCCGTTGCTCTACCAACTGAGCTATGCCACCATAGATATATATTATTTCAAATTGCTTGCTCTACCAATCCCGAAAATCTTACAACATTTCTGTTGTTTAGATTTTCGAGGACTCTCGAAAAACAATGAAATTAAAGATTTCTGGTTTTTCGGAGCTGAGCTATGCCACCTTTTTGTTAAGCGCTGCAAATCTATACAAAAAAAAGTGTTTGACAAAACGGAAATACCATTAAAATTGAACACTATGCCTACATAAATTATGCCTGCATATTTTTACAAAAACCTTAATTTACAATCACTTGTATAATTGAAATAATTCGTTAGGAATAACAATATCATTTCATAATTTAGTAACTCTTTTTTATTCAGATCAGGTAAAATGGAATATTATACGCATGTTTTACAAAATGGTATTCGATTGATTCATCAAGCTGTAAATTCACCTGTTGCACATTGCGGAATATTTATAAACACCGGGTCGAGAGATGAGCTTGAAAATCAGCATGGCATGGCCCACCTGATTGAACACCTTATTTTTAAGGGTACGAAAAAAAGAAAAGCATATCATATCCTTAGCCGGATGGAAGATGTTGGCGGAGAAATGAATGCTTACACTACAAAAGAAGAAACTTGCATCTACACTACCTTTTTTAATAATTATTATTCCAGGGCATTTGATTTGCTCTCCGATGTATTGTTTCATTCAGTCTTTCCACAGAAAGAAATCATAAAAGAGAAAGAGGTCATTATTGATGAAATAAACTCATACAAAGATTCCCCAACCGACCAGATATATGACGATTTTGAAGAACTGGTTTTTAACACAAACCCGATTGCAAGAAACATTCTTGGTACAAAAAAAGTTCTGAATTCATATACGAGAAATGATATTATTGATTTTGTAATGAGCAATTATGCAACCAATGAAATTGTAGTCTCAAGTGTTAGCAGTGTTCCCTTTCCCCGTATTCTGAAATACTTTATTAAGCATTTCTCAAATGTTGATCAGGCACAACGGAAAAAAAACCGGAACGAATACAATTTCAAATCTTATCAGCCATTGCACAGAAAGAATAAAAAAAACACCTACCAAACACATTGTATTATCGGCAACCAGACATACAGCAACAAAGATGAAAGAAGATATGCAATGCATTTGTTGAACAATCTTCTGGGAGGACCTGGAATGAACTCACGTTTGAATATGACACTGCGCGAGAAAAAAGGCCTGGCTTACAATATTGAATCGAACTATTCAACATATTCGGATGTGGGAATATTTCATGTCTATTTTGGGACTGATACAAAGCACCTGAATCAATGCGTTGATCTGATTCATTCCGATTTTAAAAAATTGAAAGAACAAAAACTGGGAACAGTTCAGCTGTCAAAGGCAAAAAGACAACTGATCGGTCAAATAGCGATAGCCGCGGAACATAACGAAAATCAAATGTTAGCCAACGGACGCAGTATGATATTGTTTGACAAAGTTTACCCATTTCATGAAGTTGCACAAAAAATAGAAAATATTACATCCAATGAAATCAGAGAAATTGCAAATGAAGTACTTATTACAAATCAACTTTCATCCCTGATATTTTACTAATTTGTTATGGACAACAATAATCCTTTGATAGAAAAGTATATATTCTCTCATTCCACACCCGAGAATGAAATTCTTACTGAACTTAACCGCGAAACAAACCTGAAGGCAATTTACCCCAGGATGCTTTCGGGACCACTTCTCGGAAAATTCCTTGAGCTTGTCTCTTATATGATAAAACCCAGATACATACTCGAGATCGGTACATTTACCGGATACTCTGCTATATGCCTTGCAAAAGGGCTATCTGAAGACGGTAGATTAATTACCATCGAAAAAAACGATGAACTGAACAGGTACTCAAAAAAATATTTTCAAAAAGCAGGTCTTTCTGAAAAGATTGATCTTATCACAGGCAATGCCAAAGAAATAATACCAACACTTAACATGCAATTTGATCTGGTATTTATTGATGCCGATAAACAGGAATACGTTGATTATTATACATTGAGTTTTGATAAAATCAATCCTGGTGGATTTATTCTTGCAGACAATGTGTTATGGAATGGAAAAGTAGTTTGCAATAAAAAGTACCATGACAAGGAAACAAAAGGTATTATTGCATTTAATGAGCTGATAAAAAACGACATACGTGTCGAAAATATAATTATTCCTTTTCGTGACGGAATCAGTATTATCAGAAAAATCTGATACTTTGTAAACAAACTTTCCAATTTTCATGTTTAAGCAGTGATTGTTTTTATATAATACTAATTTTAAGGACAAAACAATAAAAAATCCCATGGCAAATTATTCCATACGAGATCTTGAGCGGCTCACGGGCATTAAAGCTCATACAATACGCATATGGGAAAAACGATACGGACTCATTGACCCCGAAAGGACCTCAACAAATATCAGGGCCTATTGTGACTCGGATCTGAAAAAACTGTTAAACATTTCTATTCTTAACAAGAACGGATTTAAAATTTCTAAAATCGCTCAGTTTTCGCCTGTTGAAATTGCTGAAAATATCAATAAGCTGTCCGAATATTTTCCTGATTCTGAAAGTCTGATTGAAAATCTTACCATTGCAATGATAGATCTTGATGAATATAAATTTGAAAAAATCCTGTCAAGAGCAATTATTCAATTTGGATTTGAAAATACGGCCATAAAAATCCTTAATCCCTTCCTGGTAAAAATCGGTATCATGTGGCAGACAGGCTCCATTAATCCTGCCCAGGAACATTTTGTTTCAAATCTGGTCAGGCGAAAAATGCTTGTTGCCATTGACGATCAAATAAGAGATACCCAGTCGCATGGAAAAACATTTGTTCTTTTTCTGCCTGAAGGAGAAATGCATGAAATGAGTCTCTTATTCGCTAGCTACCTGATCAGAAAAAGAGGACATAAAGTAATTTACCTCGGACAAAGTGTTCCTTTGAATGATCTGATTGAAGTCAGTAAATCCTGTAATCCTGATTATTTTCTCACTTCATTTATTACATCAATGGCTAATTGTGATATCTTCAACTACCTGCTAAACATCACAAAATTATTTTCAAAAAAAACTTTTTTTGTTACCGGAAATCAGGCATCAGGCTTAAAAAATGATTTTCCAGGCAATGCATTCTTTATTAGTTCTCCTCAGGAACTTATCCTTCAACTGGATTCGATTTCAACGAAATAATTCCTCATTTGCCATTTTATCCTTCCGGATACAATAGCTGTGGCTGTAAATGCAATTCATTTTGAGATGGAAACAGGACAGCCCGCTTAGGAGAATACTACAAATTCAAAAATCAAATGTAAAAAATATATGTTTAATTATTTATTCATTTTATTAAACATAATTAATCATATCAATTGCTATTTATATATTATTTAGAATGTTTCTTAATAAACCCTCTTCATCTATTATTATTAGTGATTTTTACCAATGGGCCTTATTTAAAATAGAGCCTTTAAGAGGATGTTCAAGGTGTTTGCATTTTGATATATGTTTAACTTTTGTTTATTTTTGTTAAACATTTTAATTATGTATCAACGATAAAAATTAGGCATATGACAGCAATTGAATTCAACTACCAGCTAACAAATCTTTCCGAAAATCTGGAAAGATTTGCAATGAGTCTGACATCCAATACGGAAGATGCAAAAGACTTGCTTCAGGAGACATTTGTAAAAGCTATAACATACCGGGATAAATTTGAAGAAAATACCAATCTGAAAGCCTGGACTTTCACAATTATGAAAAACACATTTATTAACAATTACCGGCGGAATGTAAAAGCCAATACAACATTCGATAATACAGAAGATTTGTATTACCTGAATCTGAACCAGGAATCATCTTTTGAAACCCCGGATTCTGAATTTTCGGTGAAAGAAATTCAAAAGAAAATTGATGAGCTTAGCAATGAGTTTAAAGAACCATTCTTAATGCATACTCAGGGATACAAATACAAAGAAATTGCCGATAAACTCAATCTAAAGATTGGTACTGTGAAAAGTCGTATTTTTTTCACACGTAAAAAATTAATGACGAAACTTAAAGATTACAATTTTAATTGATACCCTGCAGGTCCAGTCATTGTAATAAAACCGATACAGAAATGAATATTCAAAGCAACATAGCAAAATCGACAGATCCATTAGAACCTGAACAATTCAATGAATTTTTAAGAATAATTGGAGATCATCCTGTTGAAAAAAGCAAAAATACACCACTACGTGAAGATGCGTTCACATTGGATGATGAGTCGAAAATCAAAAAAATAGAATGGCATTTTCAGGAGATAATGGCAATCCTCGGTTTAGACCTAACTGATGATAGTCTTAAAAACACTCCACTTCGTGTAGCCAGAATGTATGTAAATGAAATATTCAGCGGATTGAATCCTAAAAACAAGCCGCAGGTAACTCTGTTTGAGAATAAATATAGCTATAATCAGATGCTTGTTGAAAAAGACATTAAGGTCAATTCCTATTGCGAGCATCATTTTGTTCCTATCTTAGGAAAAGCCCATGTAGCATACTTCTCAAATGGTCATGTTATCGGTTTATCCAAAATAAATCGCATTGTTGATCATTTTGCAAAACGTCCGCAAGTTCAGGAACGTTTAACGGAGCAGATTGCAGAAGAACTTATGCAGGTTCTCAAAACAGATGATGTTGCTGTTCTTGTTGAAGCTGAACACATGTGTGTGTCCATTCGTGGAATCAAAGATCATGGAAGCTCAACGACTACAAGTAGTTACCATGGAAAATTCCTGGATAAAGATTTCAGGAACGAGTTCCTTACTTACATATCCGGTAATATGAAACGAACATGAAAGGTATAAACGGATGAAATAAGTTGTTACGGATCGTTCAGAAAAAAGGGGGTATAAACAGTACAGCCCTTTTTTCATTTTCTTATCTATTTTTACCATCATGACAGGCATTAATCATTAGGCTTCCTTTCTGTATTATTATTATTTATATTTTTGCAGCACGAATTGATTTATTCACATGAGTAAGACATTACGGTACGGACAAAGAGGAGTTTCAACCCAGAAAGAAGATGTATACAAAGCCATTGATGACTTTGACAAGGGCCTATTTCCAAACGCATTTTGTAAGGTGTTGCCCGATTTTTTAACCGGCAATCCCAAATATTGTACAATAATGCATGCAGATGGTGCAGGCACTAAATCTTCCCTGGCTTATGTCTATTGGAGAGAGACTCTCGATCTAAGTGTTTGGAAAGGCATTGCACAGGATGCTATTGTTATGAACCTTGATGATTTGCTTTGTGTAGGTGCTACTTCAGATATTTTACTCTCCTCAACAATCGGAAGAAACAAACTTAAGATTCCCGGTGATATCATCATGTATATTCTTCGCGGATTTGATGAATTCATTTCAGATCTTTCAAATTACGGTGTACATATCTTTCTTACAGGCGGAGAAACGGCTGACATTGGAGATTTGGTAAGAACAATAGTTGTAGACTCAACGGTAACCTGTCGCATGAAACGCACTGAAATTATTGAAAATAATATACAGGCAGGAGATGTAATTGTTGGATTATCCTCTTATGGGCAGGCAAGCTACGAATATGAATACAATAGTGGCATTGGCAGCAATGGGCTTACTTCTGCCCGGCATGATATGTTTAGCAATCATATTGCATCAAAATACCCTGAAAGCTATGACGACCTTATTCCATCTTCACTGGTTTATACCGGCAAATATTCAGTTACTGAAAAAATTAACGGATTAAATATTGAAGCCGGTAAATTAGTCCTTTCCCCTACCAGAACTTATGCTCCAATCATTATTAAAGTTCTTCATGAAATAAGACCCTATATCAATGGGATGATACACTGTTCCGGAGGTGCGCAAACAAAAGTGATGAAATTCATTAAAAATCTTCATGTAATAAAAGACAATATGTTTCAGGTACCTCCGCTATTTAAAGTGATACAAAAACAATCCGGAACTGATTGGAAAGAAATGTACGAAGTTTTCAACATGGGGCACCGCTTTGAAATATATCTTCCGGAAAAATATGCTCAGATTATCATTGATATCTCAAAAAGTTTTAATGTAGATGCTCAAATTCTTGGAAGAGTTGAGAATTTTAATGGCAAAAAATTAACAATCAAAGGTGAATTTGGAGAATTTGTGTATTGATTTATGATGGCGATGGCAGAAAACTTAATATTACAGAAGTTACAGGGTGTAAAAACCCGGTTTGAAGAAGTGGGTAATCTAATTACACAACCTGATATCATTAATGATATGAAGCGTTATGTGCAATTGAACAAAGAATACAAAAGTCTTGAACCTGTAGTGAAGGCATACAACGATTATAAAAATCTATTAAGCAATATTGCAAATGCAAAAGATATTTTAGCTACGGAGAAAGATGAAGAAATGCGTGAAATGGCCAAGGAGGAACTTGACTCACTGATTGAAAAAGTAAGTCCTCTTGAAGCAAAGATAAAGATCCTGTTGTTGCCGGCAGATCCTGAGGATGATAAAAATGCGGTTTTGGAAATTCGGGCAGGAACAGGTGGTGATGAAGCCAGTATTTTTGCCGGTGATTTATTGCGCATGTATACAAAATTCTGTGAAACAAAAGGATGGAGAACAGAGGTCAGCAATTTCACCGAAGGAACAGTTGGAGGATATAAAGAAATCATTCTAAACGTGAGGGGGGTTGGAGTTTATGGAATACTTAAATACGAATCAGGAGTTCACCGTGTACAAAGAGTTCCTCAGACAGAAACCCAGGGACGGGTGCATACTTCGGCCGCCACTGTAGCAGTGCTTCCCGAAGCAGATGAATTTGATATAGAAATCAGAGGTGAGGATATTAAAAGAGATGAATATTGCTCTTCTGGACCAGGCGGGCAATCTGTGAACACTACCTATTCGGCAATAAGGCTCACACACATACCAACAGGTATAGTGGTCACCTGTCAGGATCAAAAATCCAAATTAAAGAATCTTGACAAAGCGATGGCTGAACTCCGAACCAGATTGTATAACCTGGAATATCAGAAATACCTTGATGATATCTCATCAAAAAGAAAAACCATGGTATCTACCGGTGATCGTTCAGCAAAAATAAGAACTTACAACTATCCTCAGGGACGGGTCACTGATCACCGGATAAACCTGACGTTGTATAATTTACACAGCATCATCAACGGGGATATTCAGGAATTAATTGATAAATTGCAGATGGCTGAAAATGCTGAGCGATTGAAAGCAAGCGGATTGAACTAATATACAATATGAATTCAGAAACACTGTTCTCCAACATTAAGAAAAAGAAAAGCTACCTCTGCATCGGGCTCGATTCTGCTATAGAAAAAATACCTTCCTGTCTTTCAACATCGAAGCGGGTTGTATTTGACTTTAACAAAGAAATTGTTGATGCTACTGCCCAATATGCTGTGGCATATAAACCCAATCTTGCATTTTATGAAAGTCGTGGAGTAAAAGGCTGGTCTGATCTTGAACTCACGGTTGAATACATAAAAAGTAACCATCCCGATATTTTCCTTATTGCAGATGCAAAACGAGGTGATATTGGGAATACTTCAGCAATGTATGCGAAAGCATTTTTTGAAAATATGAAGTTTGATGCTGTCACTGTTGCACCATACATGGGAAAAGATTCTGTTCAACCTTTTTTGAGTTTTACAGATAAATACGTAATAATTCTTGCTCTTACCTCAAATCAAAGTGCTGCCGATTTTCAATACTTTGCGTCCAAAAAAGACAAGCCCCTTTTCAGTGAAGTAATTGATGTATCAAAAAAATGGGGGAATAAAGACAATATCATGTATGTGGTAGGTGCAACAAAAGCTTCAATGTTAGCACTGATTCGCCAACAAATCCCTGATCATTTTTTATTAGTGCCAGGAATAGGAGCACAGGGCGGTGACCTTAATGAAGTATCCGAATACGGTATAAACAAACAATGCGGATTGCTGATCAATGCTTCACGATCTGTCATTTTCGCCGGAAACCAAAAGGATTTTGCAGCAAAAGCAGCGGAAGAAGCAAAGAATATTCAGTCAGAAATGGAAAAAATTCTTTCTATAAAAGGATTGCTATAAAATTTTCATTTTTACCTGCATTTTCTATCTTTATCGGAATCAACCCTAACGTTAATATGCAAGAAGCCTTATTACAATACATGTGGAAACATTCCTTTTTTGAAAACAAAGAATATCTTGCTGATACAAATGAAAAGATCATTATTCTCAACCCGGGAACACAAAACCATGACAGTGGTCCGGATTTTATCAACGCCAAAATGAGAATTGATGGTACAATATGGGTAGGAAATGTGGAAATTCATATGAAGTCGTCCGACTGGAAAGCTCACAAACACAACACAAATCCAGCTTACGACAATGTAATACTGCATATTGCACAAAATATAGACGCTGGTTGTTTTAATACCATAAACAGAAGAATTCCCTGCATCTCATTAATCCCGGATAATAAAATTACAGAAAGATATTACCAGTTAATTAAAGAAGAAGAACTTATCAGGTGCTTCAAATCAATTAAAAGACTAGATAAATCACTACTTTCCTTCTGGTTAAGTTCATTGGTAATTGAACGACTTCAAAACAAAACCGATACAATAAAAAACGTATTGAAATTTGCAAAAAACAACTGGGAAGAAGCATTTTATATAGCCATCGTAAAAAATCTCGGTTTAAAAGTCAATGCTTTACCATTTGAAATGCTTGCAAAAACAGTTCCGCTGAAGATCCTTACAAAACTGAGAAACAATACTTTTCAGATAGAAGCCTTGCTCTTTGGGCAAGCAGGGTTTCTAACAATATCCTGCAGGGATGAATATTTTTTAAATCTTAAAAAAGAATATGACTATTTAAAAAGGAAATTTCAATTGAAAGGAATAAAGATGCACTTATGGAAATTTCTCAGACTCAGACCATCCAACTTCCCGACTCTTAGAATTGCAGAATTTAGCTCGTTACTTTCCGGTTCCGGTAATTTATTCTCGAAAACACTTGCCTGTGAGAACCCTGAACAAATACGTACACTATACAGGTCGAAAACAAGTACTTATTGGGATACTCATTATACGTTTGGGAATGAATCAGAGTACAAAATTAAATCTATGGGAGACAAAACGATAGATTCAATGATAATAAATACAATCATTCCCTTTATGTTTGTATATGCTGAAGTAAAGAACAATGATAGGTACAAGGTAAAAGCCTTACGTTTTTTAGAACAAATCAAACCGGAGAATAACAAAATTATCAAAATATGGAATAAATTAGATGTTAAATGTCGGCATGCAGCCGATAGTCAGGCATTATTGCAACTTGCCAATTTTTATTGCGAGAAAAAACGATGTCTTGAATGCCAGATTGGTCATTTAGTATTAAAGAAAAACAATACATGAAAAGAGAAAATCTTAAAAATGCATATATCGCCCTTAGTCTTTTGTTTGGAATAATCATGATAGGCGTAATCGGTTTTATGGTGATTGAAGATTTTAGCTTTACTGATGCATTTTTTATGACAATTATTACGATTGCAACAGTCGGTTTTCGCGAGATTCATCCTCTTTCACCAATCGGTATGTATTTTACGGCATTTCTGATTATTTTTAGTTTTGGTATATTTGCTTATGCTGTAACAACATTTACCAGATATGTTGTTGATGGAGCAATTGGTCATTATTATAAAAGCAGAAAAGTGAGAAGCAAAATTCAAAAATTAAAAGATCATGTTATCATTTGCGGATATGGTCGAAATGGTCAGCAGGCCGTTCAGGAATTGCTTGATCACAATGCTGATATTGTTATTATTGAACGGGAAGAAGAACCTATGGAACACATCCTGGAAAATCCAAAATTACTATATATACATGGCGACGCAACACGTGATGATGTTTTAGGGATGTGCCAGATTGAAAAAGCAAAAGCTTTAATTACCACCCTTCCTGTGGATGCCGACAATTTATTCGTTGTACTTACAGCCCGTGAGATGAATCCAGGCTTAAAAATTATAAGTCGCGCATCAAATGAACATTCTGATATTAAACTGAAACGAGCAGGTGCAACAAATGTAATTATGCCTGATCGTATTGGTGGCCAGCGTATGGCAAAACTCGTTGCCCAACCGGATGTAGTGGAATTCCTGGATTTTTTAATGCTTCAAAGCTTTGAAAATGTAGCACTTGAAGAAGTAAATTGTATTAAAATGCATTCTTGTTTTGAAGGAAAATCCATTAGAGAACTTGATATTCGAAATGAATCAGGGGCAAATATTATCGGTTTAAAACGATCAGATAATTCCTTTATTGTCAACCCCTTACCTGAAGTCCTTTTATCCTCCACCGATAAAATTTTTGTTCTTGGAACCAAGAACCAGATCAATCGGTTAAAGAAAACACTGATTGAAGGTGAAAATGTTTGACCCTGGGAAAATAGTCAACAAATGATTTTTTTCGTATAAATATCTTATCCTGGCCTGAACTTTTTTGGTCAACAAAGATGTTTAAAACGAATTAGAGACTTGGTTTATTACAAATTTTATCTACCTTTGCGTTTCTATTTTTTGGCCATATTTAATTGATTGAATATATGAATTTAACATCTGAACAAAAGCAAGAAATTTTTGGCAAATATGGAAAGTCTGATAAAGACACTGGTTCACCAGAAAGCCAGATTGCCTTATTTTCTAACCGGATTAACCACCTCACCGACCATTTAAAGACAAATGATAAAGATTTTAGCACACAACGTGCTCTCCTTAAGTTAGTTGGTAAAAGACGGAGACTACTTGATTATTTGAAAAAAAGAGATATTGAAAGATATAGAGCAATTATTAAGACTTTGGAATTAAGAAAATAAAAGAAAAAAGGCAATCTGAGCAATTGCCTTTTTTCTTTCCATCAACAAGGAGTATTGTCAAAAAAAGCAACGATTATTCTGAATATCATAATCGCCTGATAATGCCTTAATGAAACAAACGTGTTTAATTTAATAACTATGTATACAGCAATTTTAAAAACAATTGACCTGGGCGATAACAGAAAAATTGAGATAGAAACTGGAAAACTTGCTAAACAAGCTGATGGATCAGTAATTGTCAAACAAGGAAATACCATCCTATTAGCAGCTGTTACTTGTGCAAAAGAAGCCAAAGAAGATGTTGACTTTATGCCGCTTCAGGTTGAATACAAGGAAAAATATGCTTCGGCTGGTCGTTTCCCCGGAGGTTTCCTAAAACGTGAATCACGTCCGGGTGATTATGAAATTTTAATTTCCCGTCTTGTTGACAGGGCTTTACGACCACTTTTCCCGGATGATTTCCATGCAGAAACTTTCGTGAATATATATCTGTTTTCAGCCGATAAAGACATCACTCCGGATGCTCTTGCAGGATTAGCTGCTTCAGCAGCACTTTCAGTGTCAGATATACCGTTTAACGGCCCCATTTCAGAAGTACGTGTTGCGCGTATCAACGGACAGTTAAAAATAAATCCGACTTTCACCGAACTGCAAGAAGCTGACCTGGATATCATTGTTGGTGCTACACTTGATAATATTCTGATGGTAGAAGGAGAAATGGATGAAGTCTCTGAAAAAGAGATGCTTGAAGCTATTAAATATGCCCATGAGGAAATAAAAAAACAATGTAAGGTTCAGATTGAACTTACAAAAGAAGTTGGCAAAACTGAAAAAAGAGAATACTCGCATGAAACAAATGATGAAGAACTGGAAAAGCTTGTTTGGGAAAAAACCTACAAAAAAGTGTATGATGTAGTAAAAAATACTCCCGGCAAGCAAGAAAGACATGATACTCTTGACACTGTTAAAGCCGAATTTATTGAATGGTACACATCTACATTGACTGAAGATGACGAAGTTCCGGAAATTTTAATCGATAGATATTATCATGAAGTGGAGAAGAAATCCGTACGATCACTCATACTCGATGAGAAAGTGCGGGTTGATGGAAGAAAAACGGATGAAATAAGACCAATCTGGTGCGAAGTGGATTACCTGCCTGCATCTCATGGCTCTGCTGTTTTTACAAGAGGAGAAACACAGTCTCTTACCACGGTAACTTTGGGGACAAAACTGGATGAAAAAGTTATTGATGAAGTCCTGATTCAGGGTACCGACAAGTTTGTTCTTCATTATAATTTTCCTCCTTTTTCTACTGGGGATGCAAGACCTTTAAGAGGAATCAGCCGACGGGAAATAGGACATGGGAATTTAGCCCACCGGGCTTTGAAAAAAATGATACCGGAAGAAAATCCTTATGCAATACGAGTAGTATCTGACATTCTTGAATCTAACGGATCTTCATCGATGGCCACCGTTTGTGCAGGAACCCTTTCCTTAATGGATTCGGGAGTGCAACTTAAAAAGCCTGTTTCGGGAATTGCAATGGGATTGATAACCGATCCGGAATCGGGAAAATATGCTATTCTTTCAGATATTTTGGGTGACGAAGACCATCTTGGTGATATGGATTTCAAAGTTGCCGGAACAAAGGATGGCATAACTGCAACACAAATGGATATTAAAGTTGAAGGTTTATCATACGAAACTCTTGAAGAAGCTCTTGAGCAAGCCAAAAAAGGCAGACTATATATACTTGATAAAATGCTTGAAACCATATCTGAGCCAAGAGCTGACTACAAACAACATGTGCCAAGAATTGAAAAGATTATCATACCAAAAGAAATGATAGGTCCTTTGATTGGCCCTGGCGGAAAAGTAATTCAGGAAATACAAAATACAACGGGAGCAACTATTGTTATTGAAGAAGTGGATAATGTTGGAATAGTTGATGTTTTCGCAATCGATAAAGAAACTATTGAGGCTGCATTGAAACGTATAAAAGCAATCGTTGAAGTTCCTGAAATTGGGAAAATCTATAAAGGAAAAGTGAAATCGATAGTAAGCTTCGGGGCTTTTGTTGAAATACTTCCCGGAAAAGATGGTTTGTTGCATATTTCTGAAATTGAATGGCGCAGAATCAATAACGTCGAAGATGAGATGAAGGTTGGAGACACAATTGAAGTAAAATTAATCGATATCGATGCCAAAACCGGGAATCTTAAACTATCCAGAAAAGTGCTTTTGCCAAAACCTGATAAAGACAAAAAAGACAATCATCATAAAGAATAAACAAAGGCTGTATTAAATAAACCGCAAGCCTGCCTGTCCGTCGCCATGTGTCTGCGCCGGAATCGGCTTCGACAATAAGAGCAGGGTTATGGACACACACTTTCGCCGCAGTTTTAACGCAGCTATTTGCTTTTGTAAAGCTTTACGAACAGATTAGGTAAATCATGAACAAAAGAATATGGCTGAATCATTTTTATCGGACACTTGAAAATAAAAAAACCAAATTTCATCCATCAGATTTTAAGTTTTATAACATTGCCCGGTTACCAATACTGGCTGATAAAACAATATTGTATTCTTCCACATGCCCACAATGTGAGATTCACATTAAGCTGTTGGAGAAAATGGCTGATGAATTGCCTGAATGCCTTGATTTTGCAGATACAAGAAAAAAATTTGTACTCACAAAAGATAAAATAGAATCCCATTTAAAAAAGGAACATAAGCTCAGATTTGCTACATATTACTCTTCATTGTATACTTTTTTGTTTGGAATGCTTGGCGCAGTTCTTGGATTGTTAATTGCCTGGACTATAAAAAAAAGTCCGGAAAATTTTATCCTGATTTTTTTGGCAACAGGTATGATTTCAGGGTATTTGTTCGGAAAAATGAAAGACCATAAAAAATATCGGCAAAATCAACAATTGTAATGAAAAAATAAAAAATGAATTGTAAATCATTGATTTAATGTGCTTTAAAGATTTTAAAAACTGAATCTACACAAATAGTGCAAGGAATTATCATTTCTTTTTATAATTTTATTCTATTGATTATTAAGCAGTTTTCTAATTTTTCTTATTTTAGCAAAAAATTGAAACCTCATGGAAGGTTTTATTTTTTTTATATTGAAAACATTATTATGTTTGTATTAGAGCTAAATTTTTATTCAAACCAGCATAAATTAAAATTGTAAATTAAATAACAAGTACATCATGAAAAAACTTACGCTGAACCTATTGACTCTTGGTGTTGCAGCTATTGTAATTAGCAGCTGTGGAGGTTTAAACAAAATGGTAGATAACTCCAGCACCGTTGATTACGATGTTCAACCTTCTCCAGTCGAAACCCATGGTGGTGAAGTAGAAGTAACCATCAACACGACTTTCCCGGAAAAATACTTCAATAAGAAAGCTGTAGTTACTGCTACTCCGGTATTAAAATACGAAGACGGTCAAACAGAATTCGAACCGACTACATTACAGGGTGAAAAAGTTGAAGCAAACAATAAAGTTATCCCCTATGCAGGTGGCAATTATACTTATACCGGCAAAATTCCTTATAAGCCAGAAATGTTGAAATCAGAGCTGGTTGTTGAAATGAGTGCTCAAATAAAAGATAAAGATCCGGTACTTATCCCTGGAATTAAGATCGCTGATGGTGTTATCGCCACACCAACTCTGGTTAACGATAAAGCACAAGCAATTCTTGTTGGAGACAAATTCCAGAGAATAGTTCCTGAAACTTACGACGCTGAAATCCTTTATGTAATCAATAAATATGATATCCGGAATTCAGAGCTAAAAAAAGAACAAGTTGCGGAATTTCAGAAAAAAATAGGCAAGGCATCAACCGATTCAGCTATTGTAATCAAAGACGCAAAAATTTCTTCCTATGCATCACCTGACGGAGCATATGACCTGAATGAAAGATTATCAGGTAACAGAGGGGATGCTGCTGAAAGATACCTTGCACGTGCGTTAAAGAAAATGAAAGTTGAAGGTTTTGATACTGAAGGATTTTTAAGTACTCTCGAAACACCTGAAGACTGGGACGGATTCAAAAAACTTATGGAAAAATCAGACATTAAAGACAAAGAACTTATTCTTCGTGTCCTTTCCATGTATTCTGACCCTGCAGTTAGAGAAAAAGAAATTAAAAATATAGCTGAAGCTTTTGAAGAAATAAAAGTAGAAGTGCTTCCTTTGCTGCGTCGTTCTCAGATGTTTATCAATGTTGAAAATATTGGATACACTGACGAAGAAATAATAGCCCTTTCACAATCTGATCCTGACACTTTAAACCTTGAAGAAATCCTTTATGCAGCTACATTAACTGATGATAACAATGAAAAACTTCGTATCTATCAGGTTGCTGCTAAAAACTATCCTGAATCTTTCAGAGCCAAAAACAATGTTGGTTACATTTTGATGGAACAGGGAAAAACAGCCGAAGCAAAAGCCGCTTTCGAAGAAGCTCAGGCAATTCAGGATGATGATGTAATTAAGAACAATCTTGGAGCTGTAGCACTTGCTGAAGGAGATATCACAAAAGCTGAAGAACTGTTTACCTCTGCTATGGGTGCAGGTGATGCAGTAAATTATAATCTGGGAATTATTAAAATTAAACAAGGAGATTATACTGCTGCAGTGAATTATTTTGGTAATAAAGCTTCTTTCAATGCTGCACTCGCACAACTTTTGAATGATGATGTTAGCAAATGCTTAGCTACTCTTGGTGAAATGGGTGATACAAAATGTGCAAAAGTTGATTACCTGAGAGCTGTTGCAGGAGCACGTGCAGGAAGAGATGAAGTAGTATTCAATAACCTTTCTGCTGCAATTGCCAAAGATGCAAAATGGAAAGATTATGCCAAAAAAGATGCTGAATTCCTGAAATATGCTGCAAATGAAGCATTTGTTAAAATAGTAGAATAAAAATAGAATAAAATACTTACTAAAGCGGCTTTGGAAAAGGCCGCTTTTTTTATTTCATCATTTTCTTATAAACTTCCCAGACGAGTATCCCTGCACAAACCGATACATTTAGTGAGTGTTTTGTTCCATGCTGCTGTATCTCAATTGATAAATCGCACAAATCAACAATTTTTTGCTGTATCCCTCTCACTTCGTGACCCAGGACAAATGCATATTTTTCACCAGACTGAATAGCAATCTTGTCAAGCATTATACTCTCCTCTGTTTGTTCTACTGCATAAATCTTATATCCTTTTTCCCTCAATCTCTCAATGACGGTTTCTGTTTTTTTAAAATATTCCCAATGAACGGACTCGGTTGCTCCCAGGGCAGTTTTATGGATGTCCTTATGCGGAGGCGTTGCTGTTATTCCGCATAAAGCAACTGATTCAACAAGAAATGCATCAGAAGTTCTGAAAATTGAACCAATGTTATTCCTGCTCCTTACATTATCCAGAACCAATACCAATGGCAATTTTTTTGCTGCTTTATATTCGTTAAGGCTTAATCGGTTGAGCTCCTCGTTTAATAGTTTTCTCATATTGATTCATTTAACATGAATGCAAAACAAATAAATTATTTCTATACAAATGAAGTTCTATTGTAAATATTATATTCTGCTTCTTTGCCAAACTGAAATCCTCTTCAAAGAATCGGATCAGGTTGCACACAAAAGCATTGACTTTTGCACCACAATCCTTCAGCGGATAGTCACAACAAGGCAATAAACAAAACATGGCTTATTCCGAAATAATTTCTGGACGAATTTCATGAGTATAATAGTAGAATGCTAAAATATATTGAATATAAATATTTGAATATTTGATGTTTAGTACAATTTTATTCGAATGAAACGTTCATGAATATTTTATTTATAAATTCACAAAAGGGAATGAATAAAATATTCATGATAAGTTACACAAGACCAATAAAACAACATAAATATATACTTGTGAAAAAAACAGATATTTTCGTAACCCATCAGAACATAGAAATGTAATGAATATTCACGAATACCAGGGAAAACAAATATTAAAAGACCATGGAGTTCAGGTACCCGAAGGCGTTGTGGTTTTTGATCCAAAAGAATCACGTAAAGCAGCCGAACAAATTCAGACCATTACAAATAGCGACACATGGGCTGTAAAAGCCCAGATTCATGCAGGTGGCAGAGGAAAAGGAGGTGGAGTCAAAATAGCAAAATCATTTGATGAGGTAGAAAAATATTCTGAACAAATACTGGGAATGACACTTATCACTCCGCAAACCGGCTCTCAGGGTAAAAAAGTACAAAAAATACTTATTGAACAAGGAATATATTATCCCGGCGATCATCCGGTTGAAGAATATTATATGAGTATTGTATTGGACAGATCAAGCGAAAAAAATATGATCATGTACTCTCCGGAAGGAGGTATGGATATTGAAACTGTAGCAAAAACAACTCCCGATTTAATATTCAAGGAAGTTATTGATCCGTTATTGGGTATTCAGGACTTCCAGGCAAGAAAAATTGCATTTAATCTTAAACTTTCAGGAAAAGCCTTTAAAGAAATGACAAAATTTGTTAAAGCTTTGTATAAGGCTTATGTTCACTGTAATGCCTCCCTATTTGAGATTAATCCGGTAATAAAGACCTCTGATGATCTTATAATTGCTGCCGATTCAAAAGTAAACCTGGATGATAATGCCTTTATCAGACATCCGGAATACGAAAAACTTAGAGATCATAATGAAGAAGATCAGGCCGAGATTGAAGCTTCCGTTCACAATCTAAATTTTATTAAGCTCGATGGAAATGTTGGCTGCATGGTAAATGGTGCCGGATTGGCCATGGCCACAATGGACATTATCAAACTTTCAGGCGGTGAACCGGCAAATTTTCTTGATGTAGGTGGCAATGCCAGTGCTCATACTGTTGAAGCCGGATTTCGCCTTATTTTAAAAGATCAGAGAGTGAAATCTATATTAATTAACATTTTTGGAGGGATAGTACGCTGCGACAGAGTCGCACAAGGAGTAGTAGATGCATATCATTCGATCGGAAATAGTAAAATCCCGGTTATTGTTCGTTTGCAAGGAACAAATGCAGAAGGAGGTAAAAAAATTATTGATGATTCAGGATTAAAAGTATTTTCAGCAATCACACTTCAGGAAGCCGCTGATCTGATAAAAAAGCTAATCGGTTAATTCATTATTGCAGGTGTATCTTTCTGATATTCTGTAAGATATCCGAAAATTACTATTCCCTTCTGACAGGCATCGTCATGCATCGGGCACCTCCTCCGCCACGAGATAGTTCGGCCCCTTCAACAGTAATGAGCACCTTTTCGTAATCTTTATATGATTTTTTCTTATCAATTACATCCTGTGCTGTAATCACTTCATACCCTGCAGTATTAAGTTCCTGTGCAGTATAAACATTCCTGTCGTAACCAATCAGTTTTCCGTGTTCAAATGCTAAGAAATTTGCCCCACTGTGCCATTGTTCTCTTTCCTGAAGCATATGCTTTGAACCTCCACATGATACAGGATAAAATTCCTTTCCTGTTATTTTTAATCCCTGCAATAAATTGTCAACATATTCAATCTTTGTAACACTCTTATTGTCAATTTCCATTAGAACTGTATGATACTTATTTTCACCCAATATAAGAGGATCGTAAATCATACACTCATTATTGTTAAGTAAAGTAAACACCATATCAAGATGTATGAATGACTCGGGGTCATCAGGTAACTCCTGAATTAGTATATTTTTCACAGAAGTACAATGTATTACTTCCCGAATAAAATGATCTACCCCACCAGCGGAAGTTCTGGCGCCTATTCCAATGATCAGGGTATTATCGTTCAATACCAAAACATCCCCTCCTTCAATTGTAAGTGTTTCATTTACACCCTTAAGGTTATCCGTTAGATCTATTACATTATTACATGAAAATTCCGGATGATACGTAAATAATGTTTTCATAAGGATTGCTTCAGGTTCTCGTATCTTTTTTGCCATGGCAGAGATAAAAACAGTATTGCCAATAACAAATGAAGAATCTCTGGTAAAAAAAATATTGTGTAAAGGACTAATATGATGACGGTTTTTATTCAGAAAATTCGTTAATGTTTGTTGAATTAATGGAATACCTTCAATGATCTGCCGGCATAACTCAACATTGGTTAACGACTCCAACTGTAGAACAAGCTTTTCATCCTGAATATAATCTGTTAACTCTCTAATAATCTGATTTCTGGCTTCAGGAATTGATAAAGTTTCATGAAGAAGATCTTTAATTTCGTAAACCCTGCAAATTTGCTCAAGTATTCCTTTAAACTGACCATATTCTTTCCCGGCTATAGAAAGGTTTAAAATGTCGCTGTATAAGGCTCTTTTAGCAGTAGCAGGGGTCATATTTTCGACCTCCGGCCCAGGCTCATGAATAATGACAGCTTCAAGTTTTGAAGTTTCTGAGGTTATATTTAAATTAAGCATAGTATGTATATACAGGTTTGTTGACTTAATAAAAGGTATTGAAGCTCCTCGCCGCAAGCGGCGAGGAATCTTCGATCCTTTTTTTGTTTATTATTTTTGTGCTCGCTAACCCCGCAGCAAGCTACGGGGAATGCGCTCGCAGGATTCAATTGTCTTTTAATCACTGGTAAATCCTATTTTTCTGTGTGTCCCATCACAAAACGGCATTTTTTTTGATTTTCCGCATCTGCAAAATGAAGCCATTTTCATTTGTCGAAGTTCCACTCCTTCAGATCCAACAATTTTAAATTTCCCTTTTACCACAAGAGGGCCGTCTTTCATAATTCTAACTTCGGCAAAACCCTCCTCTTCTTCCTTTGATTTATCTATGTTGTTTGCATCCGTATGATTTAATTTCTTCTCATCATTCCATGCAAAGGTCAAAGCACCTGTAGGGCATAAATTTACTACTCTGATTATTTCATTGGTAGGAGCGCCGTATATATTCACCCATGGTCGTTTCCTCGGATTAAACACTTCTATTAATTCCTTGTAACATGTAGTTACATGAATGCATTTTGATGGCTTCCAGTATACAGTTATCTCCCCATTTGTATATTCTCTGTCTTTGCCACCACTTCGACTTTTATCCATAATCTTATCACATATTAATAATAAAAAGACAATCCTAAATTTATAAAGAAAACTTGCCAAAAGAAAAAGTATTAATGAATACAAACCATTAATTGCTAATTTCGTTTAATATTTAAGTCAGAAAAATTGGTATAGTAATTGCAAAAGGTGAAATAAATAATTAGCATGAAAAAGAGGATATCCATATTCTTTGTTTTCTGTTTTCTGTTTGTATTTATGATAAAAGCGCAGGATTACAGTGAGTTAACAAATGAAAATGTTTTTCATATTGTAGTCATTGAGGGAGATACCATATATATTTCAAGCATTGATGAAGTAATCATATTTCCAAAACCTAAATTTAATTCAAAACGTCAATGGAGAAAATACTACCGGCTGGTAAAACATATTAAAAAGGTTTATCCTTTAGCCAAAGCTGCCGGAAAAAAGTACGATTCCATATCGGCTAAAATGATGAGCCTTTCAACAGAAAGACAGAAAAGAATATATATAAAACTGGTTGAAAAAGAAATTATGGAGGAATATGAGGACGACATAAGAAATCTTACGATAACCCAGGGAAGAATTCTTTTAAAACTTATCGACCGCGAAATTGGTGAAACTTCATATGATTTATTGAAAGAACTCAAAAGCTCCTTCACCGCTTTCTTCTGGCAGACTATTGCCCGAATTTTTGGACAGAACCTGAAAAGTGAATTTGATGCAGAAGGTGAAGACAGATTGATAAATGAAATTATGATTCTAATGGAAAACGGGCAATTGTAATCATAAAATAATTTCTTAACCTCTTCAATATGCAGCGATTGTTTATCGGGATAAAAATTACCTGCCCTGAGAGTATTATCAATCTTCAAGAACAACTTCAACATCTGTTGCAAAGAAGTACAATTAAATGGGTTGACCCTGATAACTTTCATTTGACAATGAAGTTCCTTGGTGAGGTGGAATCCCATATTATTACGCCGATTATCCAGATTCTTGAACATCTTACTCCAAAATTCAATCAATTTGTTTTGAAATCTGATGGTTTGGGAACTTTTGGAAAATCAAATAATCCACATATAATATGGTACGGATTCAAGGAAAACCCAATTTTATCTTCCATACAAGCTACAATTGAAAAAACTTTATATCAACTGGGTTTTGAATCGGATGATAAAAAGTTCTCACCTCATTTGACGCTGGGCAGAATAAAATTTCTTGTTGAAAGAAAAGAATTAGCAATGTTTCTTCAGGAACAAGATCATATCCCTGATCATTATAAAATACAAAATTTTCAACTTGTTGAAAGTATCCTAAAAAAAGAAGGTCCGGTCTATAAAACCATTAAGTCTTTTCAGTTAAACAATAATAATTAAGGAATCGCTTGTATATCAATCAGATACTTTTACATTCCCTTTCCCTTGAATATGATAAGTAAGGTGTAGATTAATATTTTCAGATCAACATAAAGAGACATATTCTCAATATACAACAGATCATATTTCATACGTTTAACCATCTGATCTACATTTTCTGCATAACCATATTTAACCTGACCCCAGGAAGTAATGCCTGGCTTCACTTTCAGCAATTGTATATAATGAGGCGCTCTTTTCATAATTTGATTAATGAAATATTCTCTTTCAGGCCGTGGTCCGACCAATGACATATCACCCTTAAGTACATTAATGAAATTTGGAATTTCATCGAGTCTTGATTTTCTCATAAAGCGCCCAAAAGGTGTTACTCTCTGATCATCTTTTGAAGACAATTCCGGCCCGTTAACTTCTGCGTCTATATACATCGAGCGAAATTTATAAATAATAAATGGCCTTCCGTTCTTTCCAATACGCTTTTGCCTGTAAAAAATAGGACCTTTTGAAGAAAGCTTAACTCCCGAAGTAAGTATTAACAAAAGGGGAGATAATATTATTAAGGCAAGTAAGGATACTATTATATCAAAAAAATGTTTTAAATTCTCTTGCCAGGCAGGCATTAGATGATGCGAAATTTCTATCAGAGGCGTACCAAAAATTGCAGACATTTTTACCTTGCCGGTGAAAATTTCATACATCCCGGGAATTGTTTTAATTGCAACATTACTATCAATCAATAAATTCAATATGTTCTTAATCCTGTCATGTTCTGTATACTCAAGAGCAATAATTACTTCATTGACTTTATATTTTCGAATGATCTCCTTTACATCATCAATGGATCCCAAATGCTTCAATTTAGAGGCAAGAAGAAATTCATTTCCCTCATTTACATTTACAAAACCAACGAATATATTTCCTGTTCCCTGCTTTTGATTTGATATTTCTTCATAGGTTTCAACGGCTTTATCATTTCCTCCGATCAGTATCGTATTAAATCCTAATTTTCTGTTGTGTATCTTCTTTGTAATATCTGTAGTAATAATTAATCTGGGTAGATAAGTCAGCACAAAATGAAAGAGATATAATGCAATAAATGATCTATAATAGTTCGAATAATTCACAATAACATCATCCAATATTAATCCGAAAAAAAGTATTAAAACACCTATGAATGTAATTCTCATGGTAAACCAGAGCTCTGCCAACCTTGATTTTCTAAACACTTCCCTGTAGTAACCCGAAGCATAATATAACAATATCCAAAACAAAGGGATTAAAACTAATCCGAGATAGAATCTTGCTCCAAATTCAATGGGTATTGAATATCCAAACTTTAGAGGTTCAATATATAGTTTCCTGTAAACGTAAAAACAAGCCCAGGCCAGAGAGGCTGATAACAGATCAGATATAATATACTTAAATAGTTGTAAATTTCGATTCATGTCAGGTGAGAAATTCTTCCTTAAAAATCAAGACAAATATAGAAATAATGTTATACTCTTACTTCAATAATTACTGAATTCCGTTTTTTCATTTTTTATCCTTATTATATGACTAAGATTCGTTTATTTTACAAAATTTTCTGAATTTGATTTAATACCAATGGAAGATAGCTATCTGCATAAAGGATTACGTAAAAAACTGGTAGATGAAATCAATAAAAAAGGGATCAATGCTCAAAGGGTTCTTGATGCTATAAATCAGGTTCCACGGCATTTGTTCATGGATAGTAGTTTTATTCATTTTGCTTATAAAGATCAGGCCTTCCCAATTGCTGCCAATCAAACCATTTCTCAACCCTTTACGGTTGCATTTCAAACTCAGTTATTAAACATTCAGAAAGGTGACAAAGTCCTTGAGGTAGGCACAGGCTCAGGCTATCAGGCTGCTGTGCTTATTGCAATGGGAGCAAAGGTATATACGATTGAACGGTTTAAAGTATTGAAGATGAAGGCACAGAATCTTTTGCCCAAATTGGGTTATCACCCACATTTCTTTTATGGTGATGGGTACGAAGGATTGCCCACCTATGCTCCATTTGATAAAATTATTATTACTGCAGCCGCTGCTGAAGTACCAAAAAAACTCATGGAACAATTGAAAATTCATGGAAGGATGGTCTTGCCTTTAGGTAATAATACCTCACAGACAATGACATTAATTGAAAGAAGTTCAGAACATGATTACAATATAACAGAACATGGCTCATTTGTATTTGTTCCCATGTTAAAAGGAAAAGTTTAATGACAATAGATCAAAAAAATGATTACAATTAAAAGCTTCGTTTTCAATTCCTTTCAGGAAAATACATACGTTCTGTCAGATGCTACAAATGACTGTATTATAATTGATCCCGGAATCAGTTCAGAATTAGAAGAGAAAAAATTTATTGATTACATTACGAATAGCGGATTGAATCCGAAAGCTATTTATAACACGCATTGTCATGTTGATCACGTGCTTGGTTGTCAACGAATTATAAATTTATATGACATCCCGTTTTATGCTCATGAGTCAGAAAAAATAGTAATTGAAGGAGCTACAATTTTTGCGGAGTTTTTTGGTATGCGTATTGATCAGCCTCCATTTCCGGATAGTACCATATCGGAAAATGATAAACTAATTTTCGGAGAATCAGAATTAATGATTTATCATATTCCCGGACATTCACCGGGAAGTCTTGTTTTTTATAATAAAGAAAATCATTTGCTAATAACAGGTGATGTATTGTTCAAAGGAAGTATCGGCAGAACAGATCTTCCGGGAGGCAATTATAATCAGCTTATTCAGGGTATCAAAACAAAACTTATGCCACTGCCAGGAGAAACTGTTGTATATCCGGGACATGGACCTGCTTCTACTATTCGATACGAATATGATACAAATCCTTTTTTATTCTAAAAGCAATTGGCTATTTTAAAAATATTTGATTAAAATAATTATACTATGTCAGCTGATAAATTCATGAACCGCCATATTGGGCCCCGTAAAAATGAGATTCCGGAAATGCTGTTAAAAATTGGCGTAAATAGCCTTGAAGAACTTATTGATAAAACCGTACCTTCAAATATACGCATGAAAAATCCTCTCAATCTTCCTGATGGAATTTCAGAATATGAATATTTTAAAAAGATCAAGCACATTGCATCAAAAAATAAAATGTATAAGTCATATATTGGTGCAGGTTTTTACAATACAATTTTCCCCGCTGTTATTCAGAGAAATATTCTCGAAAATCCAGGTTGGTATACATCATATACTCCTTATCAGGCAGAAATATCTCAGGGCAGACTTGAAGCATTGCTGAATTTTCAAACAGCTATTGCTGATTTAACATCTATGGAAATCGCTAATGCATCATTATTGGATGAATCAACTGCTGCTGCAGAAGCCATGACGATGCTATTTAACGCCAGAACCAAACAAAAGGGAGAACAAAAAAAAATGAAATTCTTTGTTGATTCAGATGTTTTTCCTCAAACCCTGGAAGTACTTCAAACCCGTGCAGAACCTTTTGGAATAGAACTGGTGATTGACTCTTATGAGAACATTCAGCTGGATCATGCATTCTTTGGAATATTCTTTTCATATCCATCCGGAAATGGAGAAATTAGAAATTATTCGGAGATTATTACAAAAGCTCATTCTTTTGATTGTGGTGTATCAGTATCCGCTGATCTTTTAAGTCTGGCAATTCTGACTCCTCCCGGAGAATGGGGAGCAGATGTAGTCGTTGGTTCGGCTCAGCGCTTTGGTCTGCCCATGGGATTTGGCGGCCCTCATGCAGCATTTTTTGCTACAAAAGAAAGATACAAAAGGTATATTCCCGGAAGAATTATAGGTGTATCAAAGGACAAGCATGAGAGAATCGCTCTGCGTATGGCTCTTCAAACGCGCGAACAGCATATTAAAAGAGAAAAAGCCACCTCAAATATTTGTACTGCCCAGGCTCTGTTGGCTACTATGGCAGGAATGTATGCTATATACCATGGTGCCGAAGGTCTTGAAAGAATCGCTTTACATTGTCACCAAACTGCCGGCACCTTAGAAAAAACACTAACAAAATTAGGGTACAAACAATTGAACAAATATTTTTTCGATACTTTAAAAGTGCAGCTGCCAGAAAACATTGCTCAACGCACTATTCAAATTCAGGCATTGGAAAGAAAAATAAACCTCAGGTATTTTAGTGACAATTCAATTGGTATAAGTACAGATGAAACAACAAATCTGGAAGATCTTAACAAACTTATAGAAGTTTTTGCATCTGCAATGGAAAAACCTTTTGCCGAACTGAAACAAACTGAAAATAAGATCCATTTTCATTCAAATTTCAGAAGAAAAAGTCAATTCCTGAAATCAGAAATATTTTCAAAGTACCACTCGGAAACTGAAATGATGCGATACATTAAAAATCTTGAGCGTAAAGATCTTTCTCTCACAGATTCAATGATTTCGTTGGGCTCATGCACAATGAAACTGAATGCTGCGATCGAGCTTATGCCGCTTAACTGGCCTGAATTTGGTGAAATTCACCCATTTGCTCCTATCGATCAAACTGAGGGATATCAGCAGTTATTTCATGAGTTAGGAGAAATTCTTAAAGAAATTACAGGTTTTAAAGCAATCTCATTTCAACCAAATTCAGGTGCTGCAGGTGAATATGCCGGTTTGATGGTAATCAGAGAATTCCATAAGCAAAATGGAAACTCACATAGAAATGTCGTATTAATTCCGACATCGGCACATGGCACAAATCCCGCCAGTGCCAGAATGGCTGGGATGGAAGTTGTATTGGTGAATTGTGATGAAAAAGGAAATATTGAAATTGACGATTTAAAGATTAAAGCAGGATCAAATAGTGAAAATCTTGGCGCTTTTATGGTAACATACCCTTCAACACATGGCGTATTTGAAGAGAAAATTAAAGAAATGACTGATATCATTCATCGCTATGGAGGATTGGTATATATGGACGGAGCAAATATGAATGCTCAGGTAGGATTAACGAATCCTGCTCTGATTGGAGCCGACGTTTGTCATCTTAATCTGCATAAAACATTTGCAATTCCTCATGGAGGTGGTGGACCTGGAGCAGGCCCAATATGTGTAGCAGACCATCTTGTTGAATATATGCCAAATCACCCTTTTGCACAAACAGGAGGAGCAAAAGGGATAAAGTGTATTTCTTCTGCACCCTGGGGTAGTGCAAGTATTCTTACTATTTCACACGCTTATTGTAATTTGCTTGGTGCTGAAGGATTAACCTATTGTAGCAAAATAGCAATTCTCAATGCAAATTATCTTGCCGTTTGTTTGGATGATGCTTTCAGAGTTTTATACAAAGGAAAGAATAATTTCGTTGCACATGAATTAATCCTTGATTGTCGTCACTTTAAAAAAATTGCAAACATAACTGAAGCTGATATTGCAAAGCGTTTAATGGATTATGGATTTCATGCTCCAACATTATCCTTTCCGGTGCATGGAACATTTATGGTTGAGCCTACTGAAAGTGAATCCAAACGTGAACTTGATCGATTTATTCAGGTCATGTTGGCTATTCACTCTGAAATTATGGAAATCTCTGAAAACTATGATCAAGACAATGTATTAACCAATGCACCACACTGTATGAATGAATTGTGTGATGACAGTTGGAATCATTGCTACAGTAGAGAAAAAGCTGCATTTCCAATGAAATGGTTGCATACAAAGAAATATTGGCCTCCGGTTTCAAGAATTGATGATGCATTTGGAGACAGAAATTTAATATGTACTTGTGAACTTCTATCGAATTACTTCACTGATTAATTAATTTTAAAATTATCGTTTTTAGGGTTACTATTGTAACAAAAACAGAATATACAATTGTATCAAAAAACAGTATACTCAGATAAGGAGTTATTAGAAGGTATTGCTAATGGTGATACAAAAGTTTTAGAGCATTTATATAATGAATGTTTTAAAACAATCCGGCATCTTGTGGTTTCCAACAACGGAGATATTGAAGATGCTAAAGATATTTTCCAGGAGAGTATTATTGTACTCTTAAGAAAAGTCAGAGAAAAAGATTTCCGGCTTACCAGTTCTTTAACAACATTTATATATTCTATTGCACACTTGATGTGGCTTAAGGAATTAAACTTAAGAACTAAACGAGCAGTACCTGCTAAAACAACTGACCATTATACAGATGAAGAGTTACTATTAATTGATGCAATTGACAGGAATGAAAGATTAAAACTTTATCGGGAAAAATTTGAGGAGCTTAGTCAGAATTGTAAGAAAGTACTTAGAATGTTTTTGAATAATATCCCTATTAAAGAGATAACAAAGATTATGGGATATAGCTCAGATCAGCATACAAAAAACAGGCGGTTTCGATGCAAAAAATCGTTGGTTTTAAAAATTAAGAATAGCAGCAAATATAAAGAGTTGAGTAATGAAATACACCAGAATGATAGAAACTTACCTAGATGGTAAAATGAATAAAGAAGAGAGTGAAAAGATAAGGGAGTTGATAAATAAAAATAAGGAATTCTCTGCTGAAGTGAATTTGCACGAAGATATTAATGAGTCTATCAAAGATGATCAAATCTTTGAATTGCGCAACAATATTATTACATTGCTGAATAAAAAAGATACTGAGACAACATCCGGAGAGAAAGCGAATTTTATGAAATACATGAAGTACCCTGTGGCTGCTACCATACTTGTATTAATTGGTTTTAGCCTTTCCCAAATCCTTTCATTTAAATCCCCGCAAGAGATTTTCCATTTGTATTATAATCCATATCAAACTGATATCACAACCCGCTCAGTCATAAACTCCACCGATAAAATCCAGTTATCATATATACTTTATCAGGAAGGAAATTATAAAGTTTCTTTTGAAATCTTAAAGAATTATCTCGAAAAAAATACTACTGATCAGGCTGCCAGATTTTATTACTCAATGAATGCAATTGAACTTGATAAAAATGATCTGGCTATTTCAGAATTGCTGACCATTTTAGAAGATTCATTTACACCCTATTCTTTGCATGCAAGATGGTATCTTGCAATGGTATATTTAAAAACCGGTGATGTTGAAAAAGCAAGAAAATATTTGAAAATTCTATCTGATGAAGAAAACATCTATAGTAAGAGAGCAAATACTATACTTAAAAAATTAAGGATATAGCTTCAGTTTTATCCAAAATACCCCACACATCAAAATTATAACTGAGAAAATAATAATCCATTTTCTATTCGTATAGGTATAAGAAATTGGATTACCAATTGCTACATATCCTGCCCAGTAAAATGGATGAGCTTTTACGGGATCTCCATTCTTGAGAAAATCAATTTTTGCATGTTGCAGTGCAACATCGACTTCAAATCCTTCAGACAAATAGTAGTAAAATCTATTCATCAAAAAAGCACTTGATTGATCTGCAACAGACCACTGAGTTAAAATGATATCCTTTACCCCTGCCTGTATAAACGCTCTTGCAATATTAAATACCCCCTCTCCCCTTACGATTTCACCTACACCGGTGTTGCATGCACTAAGCACAATCAAACTGGCAGTAAGTTTTTGTGCATAAACTTCATAGGCATACAACTGTTTTTCAGGATCATCTTCTGTTGTAAAAACAAGCTGTGAGCTCATAGGCTCTTCTGCATTAATGATTGTATGCATTGCCAGATGGACTATTTCATTCCTTATGCCTTCTTTAAAAAACCTTTCTTTACTGGCTTCTTTGCCAAGAAATGACCTGCCTTTAAAATACTTACTGATGCTTTGTACCTCTTCGACAGCGCCTGGCAGATTTGGAAAAGGTGAATCAATAGAATTCTTTTTTGTTGTATTAATCTCTGAATCTTTGTAGTCGGGTGCAAAACCAGCATAGCGAACTTTGTTTTTCCTAATATTTGTATCGTCCAGCAATTGATTGCTCGAATAGAGGTAACTTATTGCATTCGTTTTAATAAGATAATCCAGTTCACTATATGATATTTTCAGATTCAGAGTATCTATGTTTTGTTTTAAAAGACTTTCATAAGGAATTAATATGAGTTCACCATCGGGAACAATGATTAATCTCTTATCTTTTATTAAATTCTCAACAGGTTTTATCATAAGCTCGTAAAAACCATAAGATTGTTGACAAAATTCATTAAAAGTATTTCTCGAAAAATCATTGTATTTCATTTCTGCAATGATTTTCCTATATGCCAATACTCTAGGCGGAAAATCTTTTGTCAAGGGTGAAATAAATAATTTGAACATTGTTTTATCGATATAGAAAATATAAAAGGCATTATGAGTAAAGTGATATTCCAGAATAACCTGATTTGATCTGAGTTTTTCCTGTATCGTATGAATTGATATGCTTTTCTCATCTTCCCTGTATTTTAAATATTCAGGATATTTCTTCTCCAAATCTTCTTTAAAACTTTGATATTCACTAATTTTATTTATTATCCGATTTATTGCATAACTATCATTATTGACCTCTTGTATACTAAGATGCTTAATATCATATTGCATAGAATCAATTTCTTTCTGCATGATTCTGGCTCTAAGAATTAAATTTTCCGGGATACCGGATAATCTTTTTGCAGTTTCATCTGAAACAAAACTTCTGAGCATATGAGCTTTGCTTTTTTCAGCAAAATAAAAAAGTTCATGTGCTATTGAATCATTATTTGTTTTTCTATATAACTCATATCCTATATTAATTATATCATTATACGTATATCGAATTAGGGAAAGTGAAGCTTTTTTTGATTGTTCATATGTCAATTGATCATACAACTTAAGGTTGATTTCCAGTAGATTTTTAAGATCACAATAAGAATTTTGTAAGGGTACAAGATCATAATCATTCTTTTTCGAAATATAATAAAAAGCATGGGCACGTTTTCTCAGAAGGAAAGGATATTCAAAATTTACAAAATAAGCATACCTGGACTTAAAATACGTTTCATCATGCAATACTTTATCCAGATCATCCAGAACAAGATTGAAAATGAATATGGCCAAATCATATCTTTCTCTTACATAATAATACAGTCCTAACCTTCTTATAATAAACAGTTTTAAATTAGGGTCAGGATGATTTTGTAAGATTTCTTCAGCTTTTTCCAGATAATCCAGTTCAGCACTTTCATTTTTTAAGGACTTTGAAATAGATGCCAGATACCAGAATACTTTTGCAAGTCTTTCATCCTGTATATTATGGTCATAATATATTTGTTCAGCGATTTTATAGGATGCTTTTGCTTCTGAATAGGAATTTAGCTTTTCATAAACATACCCCTTTATTAAATGATACTCAGCCATAAAAATATGATGACTATCCAGAACAAATTTATCTGCTTTCTCATAGTATTTCTGAGCCTGCATATAATCGCGTAACCTGGTATAGGTTTCTCCAAGATTTGAATACACAAAATATTGAAAACTTTTGTATTTCTTCTTACTACTTACCTGCATTTCCAGTTCATTCAGAAACTCAAGTGCCAGGTTGAATTCGTGATATTTAATATACAATTCTGCCTGCTGCAATCGAATTAGGAATATCCATAGCGGCGAACCGGGAAACGATTTATTAAGCAATTGCTCAGCGCTATACAATTCATTACTATAAAGATTATACTCCGCTTCTTCCTTATACGACATGGCTTTTAGAAAATGAAATTTGCTTTTCCTTTGATCCGAAAAAGGATAAAATTCATTATGAAACAAATCATCCAATTTTAATACTTCTAATAAAGAACTGAATTCAGTTATATCTATCATTGAACTTAATACATAAGACTCGATCACAGCAAGAGTATCTTTTATAGTACTTTCTCCTATAATCAATTGCCATGAATCTTTGTAGTGTTTTTCAGCCTGCTCAAAATTGGCTGTCCAGTAATACATAAAACCCAGGCGACAGTTTATTATGATGGATTGCCAGGTTAAATTAAGATCCCTGGCAATACCAAGTCCTTTATTGTAATGCCTTTCTGCCTGCAAAATCTCACCTGCCAGGAACAGTGAATCTCCATCCAAAAAATGATTGAGCAAAATTTGATATATATTTTTCTGATCTGAGTCTGCCGGCAAAAAGTCATAAAGAATATGCTCAGGAGTGATTAATTTGTTTTGATAATCATTTTTATAGATTGTAAAATCAGAGGCAAAAAGTATACTGCTTATTAAACATACAATAATAATTTGTCCTGATACAAGAGCCTTAATCCATGACATATATTAGAAGATAATATGAAAGGAACAGCCCATAAAATTAAACCATATAACTGGAATTTATCATGAAAATGAATTATATTGCATAAAGCGGATGCCGAAAAGCTATACAGAGTAGGCTAATTAATAGTAATGCCGTTATGAAATATCTTATCTTCTTTACAAACCGGCTACCTGATCCTGATGATGGGGATAATGGAGTAGGCCCGCCTCCAGGACCAAATCCCAAATAGAAATTTAAAAAAGCTCCTTCGGGGAGCTTTTTTTGTTTCCCGAATAGAAGTGAAGTGAAAGTGTCTTGCTCTCGCTTTACAACTGAAATATATTATTGGCGAAAGAAGTGTGTATCTCCCTCCAGTCAGGTTAGTTTTGTCCTCATTCGTTCTGATAATTCAGAACTACGGCGGATAAAAAGCAGAGTGATCGTGTTCGCTTGTACCTCGTGCTCACTCTCACTCTTTTTTTTGTACCCGGGGCGGGACTTGAACCCGCACGAACATTGCTGTCCACTGGATTTTAAGTCCAGCGCGTCTACCAGTTCCGCCACCCGGGCGCCATATTATCTGGGTAAAACAAACTCAATGAACTACCTCGAAGCATAGCTATCGAGGTATTAATAAGGGATCTTTTTATATTCGCTGCAAGCATCGCAGTATTAGACGCATTTATCCCGATACGCTACGCTATCGGGATTGTTCGACTTACAAATTTCAATGCATTTCACTTTTGAAATTTGAGTCTCAGGAATAAAAAAAGAGCGGAAAACGGGACTCGAACCCGCGACCCCGACCTTGGCAAGGTCGTGCTCTACCAACTGAGCTATTTCCGCTTGTATTATTATTCATCATTAATCCATTGCTATTAGAAACCTTTCTCTCTCTACCAATCCCGAAGTTTCGAGGACTCTCGAAAAACAATAAAATCAAAGATTTCTGGTTTTTCGGAGCTGAGCTATTTCCGCGATTAAGATGAACAATTTTAAAGAACTGCTTACCCTTTATTATGCATCAGAGTTTTCCTCTGAATCGCTTGATAAGTGGTGCAAATATAGAGCTTTTTTTATTATAGCCAAATGCAGAAATCAGGATTTTAAAGCACTCCGGATCATCGAATTACAAACCGGTTAGTTTCTTAATTTCATTCAATTTATTCAATGCTTCAATCGGAGTTAAATTATTAATATCCGTGTTTTTTATTTCATCGCGAATTTGTTTTAACACAGGATCGTCCAATTGAAAAATACTCAATTGCATTCCTTCCCTGTTTTCAGCAACATCAGAAATAGGTCTCGATAATGATTTGTTATCATGCGATTGTTCTAACTCTTTCAGAATTTCATTGGCACGTTTTACAATACTTTTTGGCATACCGGCCATTCGGGCCACATGAATTCCAAAACTGTGCTCACTGCCTCCTCTCTTCAGTTTTCGGATAAAAATAACCCGATCATCCAATTCTTTAACGGTAACATTAAAATTTTTTACTCTTTCAAAATACCCTTCCATTTCATTCAACTCATGATAATGCGTGGCAAATAACGTTTTGGCTCTTGCATGCTGATGCTCATGCAAATACTCAACCATTGCCCATGCAATTGATATACCATCATATGTACTCGTTCCTCTGCCGATTTCGTCAAGTAACACCAGGCTTCGGGAAGAAACATTGTTTAAGATACTGGCCGTTTCCAGCATTTCAACCATGAAAGTCGATTCGCCCAGAGAAATGTTGTCTGAAGCTCCAACCCGTGTAAATATTTTATCTACATAGCCAATATTGGCCTTTAATGCAGGAACAAAACTTCCCATTTGAGCCATCAACACAATCAAAGCTGTTTGACGCAATAATGCTGATTTCCCTACCATATTCGGACCTGTGATGATAATTATTTGTTGTTCATCACAATCCAGATATACATCATTAGCCACATAGGACTCATCAACAGGCAATTGCTGTTCTATTACCGGATGTCGACCCTCCCGGATATCTATAATCTCAGAATCATTGATCTCAGGACGAGAATATTTATTCTCCAGGGCACATTTTGAAAATGATAGCAAGCAATCAAGCTTTGCCAATAATGATGCATTCAACTGAATTGTTGTTATATAATCAGCAATTCCCTCAACAAGATTCTGAAACAATTTGGTTTCTATTATTAATATCTTTTCTTCAGCACCAAGTATCTTAGATTCGTATTCCTTTAATTCTTCAGTTATGTATCTTTCCGCACTGACAAGTGTCTGTTTTCTGATCCACTCACCAGGTACTTTGTTTTTGTGTGTATTTCTAACCTCAATGTAATAACCGAATACATTATTGTATGCTACTTTTAATGAAGGTATACCCGTTTTATGACTTTCCCGTTCCTGAATTTTAATCAGGTAATCTTTGCCAGAGCTTAAGATTTCCCGCAATTCATCAAGTTCGGCAGACACACCTGAAGCGATTACACTACCTTTCGATATTTGTGAAGAAGGTTCCGGAAGAAGCTCTTTTTCAATTCGTTCCCGGATGCTGAAACAAGGATTAAGCTGTTCTGCAATTTTTATTAGAGGAGTCTCTCCCGAATTCTGACATACTTTTTTTATTGGTCCGATTGCGGTTAGTGCAAACTTCAAATGTACTACTTCCCTGGGGGTTATCTTTCCTACGGATATTTTAGATGTGATCCTTTCCAGATCACCAATTTGTTTCAGATGGTTTGAAATCTCTTCTCTGAATTCCGGATGTTTAAGATAAAACTCAACAATGTCCAATCTTTCGTTTATAGATGCTATTCCTTTCAATGGAAGGTTGATCCATCGCTTCAACAATCGGCTTCCCATAGGAGAGATTGTTTTGTCCATAACATCGCTTAATGTTTTGGCTCCTTCATTAATAGAATGAAATAATTCAAGATTTCGAATCGTAAACTTATCGAGCCAGACATAACGATCTTCTTCAATTCGGGAAAGACCCGTAATGTGCTGTAATTGAGTGTGCTGTGTAATATCAAGATAATGCAAAATTGCTCCGGCAGCAACAATACCTAATTTAAGACCTCCAACACCATATCCTTTAAGACTTGTTGTATCGAAATGTTTTCTTAGCCTGTCATTTGCAGAATCATCAGTATAAATCCAATCATCGAGAGGAAATACATAATGCTTATGCCCAAATGTTTCATTAAACTTTTTTTGCATACCCTTCTCAAAAATTACTTCCTTAGGAGAAAAACTATTCAGCAATTTGTCAATATACTCGTAAGATCCTTCAGCAGCATAAAACTCTCCGGTTGATATATCCAAAAATGCAATGCCTGCAAGTTTATTATCAAAATGTATGCTGGCAAGAAAATTGTTTTCCTTATTTTCAAGCACATTATCATTTAATGATACACCAGGAGTTACCAACTCAGTAATGCCTCTTTTGACAATTTTTTTTGCAAGCTTTGGATCTTCCAGTTGTTCGCAAATTGCTACCCTTTGACCGGCCCTTACCAGCTTAGGCAAATATGTATCAAGTGCATGATAAGGAAAACCGGCCAGTTCAACAAATGAAGCAGCTCCGTTGGCTCTTTTTGTAAGTGTAATGCCCAATATTTCGGATGCTCTTATTGCATCTTCACCAAACGTCTCATAAAAATCACCAACCCTGAAAAGCAATACAGCATCAGGATGTTTTTCCTTAATGGAATAATATTGCTTCATTAATGGTGTCTCTACAACCTTATTCAAAATAATACAATTAAAATCTATGTTTGAAAAAGTAAAATTAGACCTTTACCCAAGGGTGCCAAAAAATCAATGCGAATTTATATGAATTATTAATTAACAATTTTCATCTTATAACTCTTAATTCATATCACTTCACATAATACAATTATTTCTAGGTCCATTATAATTGTGTTATTCATTAAATATTTTACTTTTGTTGTGTGCTGTTAAACCTTTTTTAAAATGATATCTAAATACAAGAACGCTCAGTTGGTTTTTGTAGACGGGAAAACTCCTGTCCGTATCAAGCGAGTTTTACAGGCGGATGGTAAGTTTAGATACGAACTGCGTGAAACTGGTGAGATTATTGACGAAGATCGGTTGAGCCTTTTAAAGAACTGATTTTATTGATTCTTTGCTCTTCTCCAACCATAAAATATGGTATGGGTAGATTTTATTCTGCTGATTCTGAAGAAAATCAGGAGTCTGATTGATGTATTGGTTTTCTTCAGAAATATAGATAGAATTCTTTAGTCATGTTTATATACTGTGGCGAATAGTTATGTCTGCCATTGTTTTCAATTATAATTTTACTGCTTTCCACAGTACCTGGTTGAAATGAAAATTCTGCCAGTATTCTTTTAGAGGGTTTATCAGGAGTGGGAAAAACTTCTGTATAGCGAATCAAATGCAGTTTGTATTTCAATGCCTCAGAGCACAAACGATCAAATGCTTCTGTAGTATATATTATGGCAAATCTGCCTTTGGAAGTTAATAATTCTGCTACACCGGATAATAATTCATCACGTGACAGGAATTCATTATGCCTTGCAACTTTTCTTCCTGTATCATAGTTTTTGTAAGAATTTGAATAATAGGGCGGATTGGTTACAATCAAATCGTAGTGCATTGTATTTTTTTTCAGAAATTCCTGTAAAGAAACAGGGTAAACTCTGATTTTTTTTCTCCAGGGACAATTCAAACTATTTTCAATTGCCTGCTGAGCTGCCGGTTTTTCAATTTCAATTGCATCGATATCAGCTGTTGATCTCTGACCCAGCATAATCGCTATTAATCCTGTTCCTGTTCCCACATCAAGTACCCTTTTCACGTTATCAACCTTTACCCAGGCTCCCAGAAGTACTCCATCCGTACCTACTTTCATCGCACATTTGTCCTGCTTTATTATAAATTTTTTAAATGTGAAATATTGATGTCCCATTGCAGTTGTTACTTTTTTTTATATGATTCCTATGACCATGCTTATTTCTCAAATACTCCCATACCAAAAAGTGCAAAATCATACTTAACAGGATCGTCAGTATCAAAACGTCTTAAAGCTGAAGTGAGTTCTTCAACAGCTTTCCAATCATTTTGCCTGCGTTTGAGCAACCCCAGGTTTCTCGCTACATTCCCGGAATGAATATCAAGAGGTATAAAAAGTCCGGACGACGGTATTTTTGGCCACAAACCAAAATCTACTCCCTTGTTATCTTTTCTGATCATCCATCTGAGAAACATGTTCAAACGTTTTGCTGATGCTCCTTTCCTGACATCTGCCATATGCTTTTCAGTTCTGAGAGGATGCTCAAGTTCAAAAAATACTTCCACGAATCGTATCAGACAATCTTTAACATTTCCTTTACGTCTAAACTCATTTGAAAAAAGTTGTTCCAATCCTCCATGAATTCTGTAGATATTCGACAGGGAACGTAAAAAATACAATGCATCAATACCACAGAATGTTCTGTGGTAAAATGAATTCAATACCTTGTAATCCTTCTCTCTGGCATTCATCACAAAATCAATAGGATCATTATCCAGAAGGGTCATAAGTTTTCTACTGTTATTAATGATGGATTTACGATTCCCCCAGGCAAGTGTTGCAGTAAGAAAAGATGAAATCTCAATATTTTCTTTGCGAAAGAACATATGAGGAATGCAAATAGGATCACTATCAATAAAACTTCTGTTATTGTATTTATTATATTTTTCTTCCAACAATTCCTTTAATTCTTCCAATTTTAAAAAATGTTTTACATTTATGTGATGAAAACAAAATAGGACAAAAATTTTCAGATACAAAAGAAATCAGAACGAATTGAATGTCTTGTTAAATATTCTTTGGATACTCTTTGGAGGAGGTATCATATTATTTTTTGAATACCTTCTTGGAGGTCTTGCACTCTGTATTACAATCATTGGCATTCCTTTCGGTCTTCAATGTTTCAAACTTTCAGTTTTTGCAATAGCACCATTTGGAGCAAAAGCTGTTGAAACAGAACATGCAGGAGGTTGTTTATTTGTGCTCTTTAATATTTTATGGATTCTGTTTGGCGGATTCTGGATAGCAGTTACACACCTTCTGTTAGCCTTTATATTTTCTATTACAATTATAGGTATTCCTTTTGCAATTCAACATGTGAAAATGGCTGGTTTTGCTATTACTCCTTTTGGAAAACGAATTGAATAAAAGAAATCCGTATTCCCTTTTCAGCTATTATTAACAATGCTTCCGTCTTTTATTTGTAACGTCCGGTCTGCCATTCGAGCCAGTTCCTTATCATGTGTTACGATAACAAAAGTCTGATTCAGTTGATCACGCAAATCAAAAAAGAGTTTATGCAATTCATTTTTATTTTGGGTGTCGAGATTTCCGGAAGGCTCATCGGCCAGAATGACCAGAGGATTATTTATGAGTGCACGGGCAACGGCAACTCTCTGTTGCTCACCTCCCGATAATTCGGATGGTTTATGATTAGCTCTGGCTTTAAGATTAAGCATTTCCAGCAGATCATATGCTCGTTTTTCAGCTGTTTTTCTTGCTTCTCTTGCAATAAATGAAGGTATGCATATATTTTCCAAAGCAGTGAACTCAGGAAGGAGATGATGAAATTGAAATACAAATCCGATTTTCTTATTTCTAAAGGAAGCCAATTGTCTGTCATTTAAGCGGCTTATATCAATATCATGAATCAAAATATTCCCGCTGTCGGGTATCATCAATGTTCCCATAATCTGGAGGAGTGTCGTTTTTCCTGCTCCGCTTGCCCCAACAATGGTTACTATCTCTTTTTTATGAATGGTTACATCAATCCCTTTGAGAACTTCCAAAGGACCAAAAGACTTCTTAATATTTGTTATCTGAATCATAAATTTTTAAAAAAAAGCAAATACAGATAAATACAATAAATCAAAAAAAGGATACTCGCCTTTATACGAGTGAGTTTACCTCCTTTTAATGGCAAAATAAACAGAAAAAGAAAGATTGAAACCCCCAGCATCCAAAAAATATCAAATTGTAAAAATCTATTGTCAACCGACATGGGTTTAATAAGACTCGTTAATCCTAATACAACCAGAATATTAAAAATATTTGACCCGATAATATTGCCGATGGAAATATCCATTTCCCCTTTTATAGCAGCTAATAAAGAAGTTGTTAATTCAGGCAAACTTGTTCCGAATGCGACTATAGAAATAGCAATAACTCTTTCACTGATCCCAAAATTTGCAGCAATAATACTTGCATTATCAACCAAAAGATCAGAACCAAATGCCAGACCAAGATATGCAAGAATAAGCAGGAGAATAATTTTCCACAATTTCATTTTTTCGATTGATACTTGCTTGGCTTTATCCTGAATGCTTTGTTTTGAAAACTTAAACAATCCTACTGTATAGCCTACTATCAATATCAAAAACAATGCACCTTCCCATCGAACCAACCGTTGGTTATACAAAAATGCCCACAATAAAAAACTAACCAAAAGCATAAATGGGGCATCAATTTTTACTGAATTGCTTCTAACCGGTATTGGAATAATAATTGCAGTTAAAGCAAGTACAAGTGAAATATTGGCAATATTCGAACCTATTACATTCCCTATTGCAACATCGGGATGACCTTTTATTGCAGCAACAACACTTACAAAAAGTTCCGGTGCAGAAGTCCCAAAGGAAACTACTGTTAAGCCAATAACCAAAGAAGACAGATTGAACTTGTCAGCAAGTGCAACACCTCCTTTAATCAGGAATTTTCCTCCATACAACAAAAGAATAAAGCCAAGAAGTAATAATAGATATTCCATTAAAAGGATTGAGAATTTTGAATGAGATTATTTCAGACTATTTTTACAGATTGTTCTTCAAATCCTTAATATCATCATTTATATCTTTTGTTCCCTCATTGATCTCTTTTTTAATTTCTTCGGTAGCTTTTCTGAATTCCCTCATTCCTTTGCCCATCATTTTCGCAAAATCAGGAATTTTCTTTGATCCAAACAGGATAAGTATAAATAAGATAATGATCGCAATTTCCGGTCCGCCGATAAATAAAAACATAATCTGCAGTTCTAAATAATACCATTCAAAGATAGCAAAAAGCCTCAACAATGCTTAAGGCCTGAATTAAGTTTGTTGAGGCTTTCAGAATAATGATCAAAGCCCGTAAATATTATGTGCGATTCTTGGTTTCCCTTCTCTTTTCTGATTTCTTGATCGAATCATAAACTACCGGGGTAGCTACAAATAATGATGAATATGTACCAACGATAATACCTAACAGAAGAGCGAATACAAAACCTCTGATAACCTCGCCTCCAAATATGAAGATAGTAATTAATACGATAAATGTACTGAAGGATGTACTGAAAGTACGGCTAAGTGTACTATTCAACGCAAGATTCATGATCTCTTTCCGTTCCCGTTTGGGATAAATGGTAAGATTCTCCCTGATCCGGTCAAAGATCACCACCGTATCATTAATTGAGTAACCAACCACTGTAAGTATTGCAGCTATAAAAGCCTGGTCAATTTCAAGAGAGAAAGGCATAAATCCATAAAACAAAGAGAAAATTCCCAAAACAATCAACGCGTCATGAATAAGTGCCGCAACAGCACCAAAACCATATTGCCAGTTTCTGAATCTCAGAATAATGTATAAAAACATAAAGATCAGGGCAACAAAAATTGCTACTACGGCCTGCCTCTTGATATCGTCTGCTATGGTTGGTCCTACTTTTTGGTTGCTCTGCCAATACTTGTCATAGAATGTATCATAATCGACGTCACTCCCCAAGATAGGTTTCAACCCAGTGTATATCAATTGCTGAATTTCCTCATCAAGTTCAGCCCCATCTTCATCAATTTTATATCGGGTTGTAATACGAACCTGGTCATCAGCACCAAAGGTTATTACTTTTGGAGTTTCACCAAATTGGTTTGTTAAAAGATCAGCAACCTGATGTGTTTCTACAGGATTATCAAATTTAATGATGTAATTTCTTCCGCCTGTGAAATCAACTCCTGTATCCAACCCACGTATAATAAGTGATCCTATTGATATCAAAACAATCGCTGACGATATTACATAAGCAATTTTACGTTGATTGATGAAGTTGATATTAACATTTTTAAAAGCATTTCTTGTCAGGTTGGTTGCAAAAGTGATTTCTCTGTTTTTATTCAATAGTCTTTCAAAAATTAATCTTGTTATGAAAATAGCACTGAATAAAGAGGTACAGATACCAATCCAGAGGGTTGTTGCAAAACCCTTAATCGGGCCGGTTCCAAAAACGTATAGAATGATGGCGGTTATAAGGGTAGTTACATTGGCATCAATAATTGCAGAATATGCATTCTTATAGCCATCTGATACTGCCATTCGAACGCCTTTTCCTGTCGCCAGTTCTTCTCTTATTCGTTCATAAATCAAAACATTTGCGTCAACTGACATGCCTATTGTCAGCACAATACCGGCAATACCGGGGAGGGTAAGTGAAGCACCCAGAGAGGCGAGAACTCCGGCAATGAAAAACATATTAGCTAAAAGTGCAATGTCTGCCACAAGGCCGGCTCTTCTGCTATAATAAAAGACCATATAAAAAAGAACAACAATGAAGGCTATCAAAAATGAACTGAATCCTTCACGAACCGCCCTTTCTCCCAAAGAAGGTCCGACAATATTTTCCTGAATAATATGTGCAGGAGCAGGCAATTTACCTGATTTCAGCAAATTGGCCAGATCCTGGGCATCATTGATAGTAAAACTGCCTGTAATCTGTGAACTACCACCTGCTATTTCAGTTTGAACGGTTGGGCCGGAATACACCTTATTATCCATTACAATACAAATTACTTTTTTAAGGTTTTCCTTTGTAATATGCGCCCATTTCTTGGTCCCTTCCGCATTCATATTCATCAGAACATATGCGAAACCACTTGCTTCATCAAATTCCTGGCTGGCAGAAACAATAGCCTCACCATCAAGTGGTGGTTGTCCATCCCTGCTTCTGACTTTTATGGCATATAACCTGTAAAGGTCTGTGGGTTTCTTATTCTCATCCAGGTCAGGAAGCGCTGACCACATGAATCTTACCTCACGCGGAAACATCTTCTTTTCAATAGCAAGCTGAAGATAATAGTTGATCTTTGAAGTATCTTTCATGCGAGCTATTCCAACTACAGCTCCCGGGAAGGGTTGCCTTGTCTGAGGATCCTGCATTGGTCTCAGGATACTAAGTAAAGGATACGTTTCTTCTATGCTCTGAGGAATAGAATCTCCAAGAGTAGTATCACTTTTTATCTGATCCATCAATGACAAAGATTCTGTAGTATCCTTCACAGCAGCAGGTTCTTCCGAAACAACAACTTCCTCCTCCTTGTTTACTGTTTTACTTTTCTTTTGTGCAGCAAGATAATCTCTCACCATTGCATCCGCTTGATACATGTTCTGTATTAACTCAGCATTCTGGAAAGTTTCCCAGAATTCAAGATTTGCCGTACCCTGCAGTAAACGTCTCACTCTTTCCTTATTTTTTACACCCGGCAAGTCAACAAGAATCCGATCTTTCGTATCCAGGTATTGTATGTTAGGCTGTGTAACTCCAAACTGGTCAATTCTGGTGCGTATAATATTGAATGCGTTATCAATTGCACCATGAGCTTCTTCCTTGATAATACGAAGAACCTCATCGTTAGGAGTACCCGGTTTAACCCGATCACGCAAATCTTGCGAAGTAAAAATGGCCGATAAGCTAGCTCCCGGATCAACTTCTTCAAATGATTCACCAAACAGGGTAATAAAATCCTTATTTGTTTTCCTTTGTTTTTCCTTTGCCAAAGCCAATGCTTTATTAAAAGTAGTATCGGTACTGTTATTTGCAAGTGAACGAATTACATCAATCGTTGAAATTTCGAGTATTACATTCATCCCGCCTTTTAGATCGAGACCAAAATTGATCTCTCTTTCCTGTACTTCACGAAAAGTAAAATCATTAATAAGTATATCATATACACTTTCGTTTGCCAGGCTATCAAGATATTTCTCTTCCTTAACAGGATCGCCATTGGCATATTCTTTTGCCTGATTTCTGATATTAACTGCCACGAAAGTAAATGACAATTGATATAAACATACAAGTGTCAGAGCAATTACTAAAGTTAAAATGGCTCCTTTGTTTCGCATTTCTATCTAATTTTTAATATGTTACTGTATTATTTAAGTATCTGATTTCAGCAGTGGCGCAAATATAACTAAATTTTCCCAAGAAAAAATTTGAAGGCTCTCCTATCCTGTATCCAAGTTGATTTATAAAATATAAGGAAATAAATGATTTAGTTGATATTGCATAAAACCTGAATAAAGAGAAAGTGCGACAAGTATATCAAATCAGGGATTTTATATCTTCAATTAGTTTTTTTGCCAATACCTCACTTTTTTGTATGTCAGAGCTTTCAGCATATATTCTTACAATAGGCTCTGTATTCGATTTGCGCAAATGCACCCATTCGTTCTGAAAAAAAATCTTTACTCCATCTATATCAACAATCTTATACGATTCGTATTTCTTTTTTATTTTTTGAAAAATACGATCAATGTCTACACCTGATTCCAATTCAATTCTGTTTTTGGATATTACGTAATTTGGGTAGCGTTTTCTCAATTCAGAACACTTCAATCCTGAAGTTGCCAGATGGGTTAAAAAAATTGCTATTCCAACCAATGCATCTCTTCCATAGTGCAATTCAGGCAGGATAACCCCTCCGTTGCCTTCACCCCCGATAATAGCCTGTATTGCTTTCATTTTTTCAACTACATTCACTTCACCAACTGCTGATGCTTCATATCTGCCTCCTTTCTTTTCAGTAATTTCCTTCAAAGCCTGAGTGGAAGATAGGTTTGAAACCGTATTACCTCCTCCTTTGATCGTCAGAATATAATCAGCTATTGCAACAAGTGTATACTCTTCTCCAAATATGGAACCATCTTCATTAAGGATTGCCAGACGATCGACATCCGGGTCAACAACAAAACCGACATCTGCCCCAATCTCTTTGATTAAATTAGATAGCTCATTCAGGTTTTCAGGCAAAGGTTCAGGATTATGAGGGAAAAATCCATTTGGCTCACAATACAGATCAATACGGTTTTTAACTCCCAATGCTTTCAATAATTCAGGAATTATGATTCCACCAACTGAATTCACACAATCAACAGCAACTGTAAATTCAGAATTTTTAATCGCATCAATATCGATAAATGGCAATTTCATAATCTCCTGAATATGCAAAGTATTCATTTCCGAATTTGTGGAATAGTTACCCAAATGATCATATGAGCTAAAGTTGAAACGATCATGTTCAGCTATTTCAAGTATTTTTTTGCCATCCTTATCGGAAAGAAACTCACCTTTTTTATTTAGTAGTTTTAATGCATTCCATTGTGCCGGATTATGACTTGCTGTAAGGATTATTCCTCCGCTTGCATGCAAATATCTTACTGCTATTTCAGTTGTGGGTGTAGTTGCCATGCCAAGGTCTATCACATCAATACCCATCCCCTGTAATGTTGAAGATATGATGTTAGCAAACATTGGGCCTGAAACTCTTGCATCTCTGCCCAAAACAATGCTTTTGTTTTTACTATCTGTATTCTCTTTCGCCCATATGGCATATGCGGCGGTATATTTCAACACATCCAAAGGAGTCAGGTTCTCTCCAGATTTTCCTCCAACTGTGCCTCTAATTCCTGATATTGATTTTATTAGTGTCATAATTCTTTTCCTGATGTATAGATTTCATGTACTTTTGCAAAACAAAAATACTATTTTTTGGAAGGAGCATGTGAACTAAATCAATTGATTTTATTGTAAAATAATGAGAAAAGGAAATCCGGTTAGAAAACAAAATAACGGTTCTTACAAACAAAGAAAAGGAAACAGGCCAGAAATTCATAACTATACGAATACTGCCGGAAGCAACAATGACGCAGATGAAATACGTTTGAACAAATACATTGCAAATTCCGGTTTATGTTCCAGAAGAGAGGCTGATGAATACATAAAAGCTGGTTTAGTAAGCGTCAATGGCAGGATAATAACTCAACTGGGCACGAAAATCAAATTGAATGATGATGTTCGTTACAACAATGAGAAGATAAAAGCGGAACGCCTTGTCTACATACTTCTGAATAAACCGAAAGATTACATCACAACCCTTAGGGATCCGTTCGCAAAAAAAACTGTATTGAACATCATTCATAATGCTTGTAAAGAGAGGGTATATCCTGTTGGCAGGTTGGATAGAAATACAACAGGTGTTTTATTAATTACAAATGATGGTGACCTGACCAAAAAACTAACTCATCCCAGTCATAATAAGAAAAAGATCTACCACGTAACGCTTGATAAGTCATTATCAAAAACACATTTTCATCAGATAGTAAAAGGTATAACCTTAGACGATGGTTTTATTTCAACCGACAATATAAGTTACATTGACAATACCGACAAAACAGAAATTGGAATTGAACTACATTCTGGGAGAAATCGAATTGTGCGTCGTATTTTTAATCACCTTGGGTACAACATAAAAAAATTGGACAGAGTATATTTTGCAGGTCTTACTAAAAAAGGATTACAAAGAGGAAAATGGAGATTTTTAACGCAGCAGGAAATCAATATGCTCAAAATGGGTGCATATCAATAAAAAAATATAAAATTAGAATGAACTGCTGTTGTGAAGGATTATTAGATTTTTATCCCCATAAATAATACATCATCCACCTGATCATATTCTTCTTTCCATAGGTTAAAAGTACTTTTCACATAGTCGTATTGTTCTTCCATTGGTTTTTGATGGATGTCTTTCAGAAGATTTTTTAATCTTACCATTTTGAATTTCTTACCAATTGGCCCACCAAATTGATCAGGATAACCATCAGAAAACATATAGATTAAATCGCCTTTATCAAGCTGAATTCCTTCATCTTTAAAAATTTTATCTTCCTTATCATAGTGACCGCCAACAGAACTTCTGCTCCCCTTAATATAAATTTGTTCCCCTCCTCTGTAAACAATCATTGGTCTCATAGCTGATGCATATCTCAGATAATTTGTTTTAGTATCAATTTCGCACACAATGATATCCATACCATCATTTGATTGATCAGAACTGATTTCAATATTCTGATTCAGTGTGCTGCGCAATTCTGCATCAAGATCTCTGAGAACTTCTGAAGGTGAATTCACTGCTGAACGAATACTGATATCTTTAATAAGTGTAGTACCAATCATCGACATAAAAGCACCTGGTACTCCATGACCAGTACTGTCAGCACATACAATAACGAATTTGTTGTTATTGATTTTATCAAACCAATAGAAATCACCGCTGACAATATCGCGAGGTTGATAAAAAATAAATGATCCTGAAAAGTTTTGTTGAAGTTTTTTAATTGGAGGTAAAATACTGGATTGTATACGCTGTGCATAATTTATACTATCAGTAATATCCCTGTTTTTGATCTCAATTTCTTCTTTTTGTTCTACAACTTCACGGGTCCTCTCATCCAGACGCTGTTCAAGATATTCCTGAATCTGTTTCTGTTTTCTTTCTCTGTATTTAATGACTACTACTATTGAGAGAATCAGAATAATGATTAATAATGTGACGAACCACCAGGTTTTCCACACAGGCAATTTGACTCTTATAGTAAAACTTATCGGGGACAATTCAGTTACTCCGTTTTTGCCATAAGATTTTAGTAAAAAAGTATACTCTCCATCTTCAATACGGGGATAAATAACGAATCTGTTACCTGATACTTCAGACCAGTCAAGGTCATAACCTTCCAACTTGTACTGATAAGTAACAGCCTCCGGATCGGAATAACAAAGACCAATGAACTCAATTCTTAACTTGTAAGCTGAATAAGGCAATATGATAGGTTCGCGAAAATCATATTCTTTATCTGATATAATCACTTTAAGAATATTTGTTTTTGGATCAAGTTGATCTCTCCGCCCCTTAATAACATCATAGGTTATTAATCCTTCTGATGTACCAAAATACAGGATTCTGTCGCTATCAATGGCTGTAGAATTGAGATTGCAGTCCCCGGAAATTCCGTTATCAGAATCAAAAACTGCAATCGCTAACGAATTGATATTGATTCTGCTAATTCCTAAACGATGTCCTGTCCAGATATAATTGCTGTCAGCTGAAATAATACTGTAGCAATAGTTGGATTTAATACCATCCTTAACGGTCAGATTCATTACGGTATCAGGCATTAAAATAAATATTCCCTGTCCGTATGTGCCAATCCAGATATTGCCATTAACATCCTGCGTAATGGAATTAAAATCGAGTTCATATTTTCCAACTGTGAAAAATTCCTCCACTTCTCCCTTTACATTAATTTCATAAATTCCATTTGTTCTCGTAGCAAAAAGTAACCTGTTTTCCGAATCAAGAAATAAATGTTTAATGTCATTGTGCGGCAATCCTTTGAGTGTGTTGTAGTGGTAACGTTCTCCCGAATGAATATTGGTAATATAAATTCCATTCTTGGTTGCTACATACAAATTATCTGCATCACCCGTTATGTAATTCACAGAATTGCTAAGGGAATTATTCTCAAAAAGGAAAGATGAGAATGTTTTTGACCGTATATCCTTCTTTAAAACACCATGTTTTTCAGTTCCTACCCAAAGGGTTTCGTGATTGAAATACATACTTGTGATCCTGTCCCTTGGCAACAGGCATCCGCTACCCAGATAGTGTAGTTCGGATGTTTTTTTATTTACCTGTAAAACACCCGTCTCCCCTCCAAGCCACATAATACTGTCATTTAATGCAAGAGAAATAATATTATTTCCCAACTCACTATGAGCATAATTTTGAAATTCAAACGGCTGGTTTGTTCTTAAGGTGAAACCTTCTCCATAAGTGCCAATCCAAATGTTTTTCTCTCTGTCTTTAAAAACACATTTAACAAAATCTGTTGAAAAACCATTCTCTTTATCATATCTGATGATTGAATTAACAGAACCCTGATTTTCAGAGTCTACATTGATTTTTAACAGTCCTGAGCTGAAAGTACAAATCCAGAGATTTGAGTCAATATCAAATTCAACATCCTGAATATTCTCATAGTGTAAACCAAATTTTTCTCCAATGCTTTTAAGATGAAATGTATCCTGTAATATTGTCAAAAGGTATAAACCGGCATCTTCAGTACCAATCCAAAAAGAATTTCCATTGTATGCATCATTGATTGACTGTATTTTTATATAACTCAATTGATCAATACCTCTTGGTACAGTGTCTTCAGTATCCGATAAATCGTGTATAAATAATCCTTCCTGGGTTCCCAGCAAGAGATTACTCCCTCTGACATGAATACTGGATATCAGGTAATTGGAAAAGTCCGGATGAAAAGCTTCCGGTTTTCCTTTTTCATTTAGACGGTATAATCCTTTATTCTGGGTTGCAATAATTATTCCGTGCTCATAACTTTGCGTAATCCCGGTAATGGACAAACTCATGCTTTCATCAAACAGAAAGGGAGTGAAGTAATTTCCATCGTATGACCATATTTCGCCATTGTTAAAACCAAACCATAATTTCCCCAGGCTATCAGCATAACTTATATTAACAACATCTACCGGCAAAGAATCAAAGCTTGCTGAAGATACAAAGTCAATTCCGTCATAACGACATAATCCTTCCCCTGTGCCAAACCAGATAAATCCGTTATTATCCTGAATAATATTATAAACAAAGGGATGACAAAGTCCTTCATTAATCCCAAAATTTCTAAATCTGTTATTTTGAGAATATCCAATAGAAGAAATGAATATTGAAATAACAATAGACAGTGAAACGATACTACCCCCGTTGGTTCTCATATTATTAAAGAGTTTCAAAGGTAAACTCATGGATTTACTCTGTTTGCTCCGATCCCATACTTATATTTTGGTACACCTCCAATAGGAATAACATAAAATGGCAACAATTCATTGTATTGGTTCCTGACATTCACCACAACGTTATTATTTATTACCGGAGGTGCTTTCTTTTTAATAAACTGTATATCCAGGGATGTGTTTTTTTCTTCATCAAAGATCTTAAATTCATCTGAAATCCAGTGGTCATCTCCGGATACTGGGCTCCTCTGATTGTTTCTTGCAACCGATACTGTTCTTATTGCTCCATCCAAATCCCAGTCGAAGTTAGAAAGTTTTACTGTTATTGTTCTATCATCAACATAAGGATAAATATGGGATATTTCATTGGGATTATCATACATCCGAAAAGAATATTCATAAGCAAACGCATTCCCTCCTTCAACCGGCTTATTAGCTGAATAGCCAGTACTCAAAAAATACCTGTATAAATTGCCATCATTACCAGCCACCCCATCAGCAATAATTTTAATGACATATCCTCCGAATTTTTCTACATATTCTCCCTCTGTTGGGTTAAACGGACCGAATGTATACCAGTTATTATTGTATTTTGGATTTTCACCAAATACTTTAGAGGCAAGGAGAACCCCACTTTTGTAATTGCCCTTCGGATCGGTTTCCTGTGCATCTTTGTGTGAATAACATTCTTTTCCACCATATACCGAAAACACAGTGCGTGTATCCCATATTCCATTTATTTCATCTATATCTCCTCCTGTATCAGGATCAAACACACGTATAAATACCGGTTCCTTAAAAGTCTCTGGTATTAGAAAAAAGAAAGTCTGAGAAAAGTCATCATCTCCCCATGAAGTTTCTGCTTTGCTCCCAAAAGTCATTAAATACGGTATATTCTCATCACCGGCCGGAACAGGTTGGCCAACTGATGCTAAGCAAATGACTATGATTATTGAAAGAAAACAAATACGTTTCATTGGTTAAAAAAGTTATTTTTTATGTCCGGTTGTATTTCAAATATACAACATCATTGAGTATAAGTTTTATCTACGTAATCTTCAATAAAAAGTTATTCGTTTCAATCACCTATTCACTATTACAATTTTTTTGTTTACGCAAGCTTTCTGAATCTTATCAGGTTCATCACTGTTTTTTCCGGTCAAACCAAGTCTGACAATATAAATTCCCGGTTTATTGTAACTGTGTTCAGCTTCATTTGTATTTTCCATCACACCATCTCCAAAATCCCAATAGTAGTTTTCAATAGCAAATTGTTTAATGTGCGATTCTGATGCATCAAAAGTGATATTCTCATTTACATACGCTGTGTCAGGAATAATTATATAGGGTTGTTCCATTTTTTCAATTAACAGATCATACGTGGCTTCACTTTTTGATATCTCACCAGTCAGGGTATCAACCACATTCAACTGCACAAGATAATATCCGGGAGATTCAAAACAATGAACAACTCTCGATTGTCTGAGAACTGAACCATCTCCAAAATCCCATTCATATTCCATACTTGTTGTATCAAGATTAATTAATCCTGATTCATAAAACTCATAACAATATGTTTCCTCAACCTGTTCAGGACATTCGGCAAAACTCGGAAATGTTGAGACAAACTGATAAATATCATCAGTCCCTCTTCGATCTGATGTAAAATAGCCTGTATCCATTTCTGCATTGACAACAAAAGCAAAATCATCTGATCTTGAATTAAATGGTTGAGGCATATTCACAGCATCAGTCCAATCATTATCTAACAGATCGCTGTAAAAAATATCCATTTCCCCCACACCTTCGCGACCATCTGATGAAAAATACAATCTCGTATCATGATAAATAAACGGGAATATTTCATTTCCGGAAGTGTTAATCTTATCCCCTGCATTCACCGGTTCATCCCAACTGTTTCCCTTTTTTTCCGAATAATAAATATCATAACCACCAAATCCATCAGGATTCTGAGCTGAAAAATACAACCTGTTCCCATCATTACTTATGCAGGGAAAACCTACATTGTACTCCTCACTGTTATAAGAGAATTGTTTTGGAGACAACCAGCCTTCGTTACCTTTTGAAGAAATCATGATACCATTTAATGTATCCCCTCCAATTTTATCACCTATTTTTCCTGATGCATTAATTGTCGATGTATAAAAAAGTATCTTTCCATCACTGCTCACAGAAGCAGAACTTTCATGATAACGGGATATTAATTCTTTTGCAAATGGTTCTGGTCTAGTCCATTTTTTTTCACCTTTTGTCACTGAAAAATAGAGATTATAAAGATACTCCCCTTCCTGATCAACTGTTACGACAATTATATCCTGCTTGCGATTGGAACTGAAGATAATACCATTTTTATAGATTGCAGGAGCCATTTCGCTATAAACATTTGTGTTAATCGGAAGACGATCTATCCGGAAGAATGTTTGAGCACCGGCAAAACGACTTACTATTATTAATAAAACAAACAATATGATTCTTACTGACTTCATAGCTTAAAATCCCCGGGGATTTGACGCATTTACTTTGTATCCGAATTTATACTGAATATTTATCTCATGAGAGCCGGAAGTATAATCAGATACCTCACCTATATTAATATCATAACTATATCCTAATGAAAATTGTCTGGTTAAATTGTATCCTATCATAATTATAATAGCTTCCTTATACCTGTATCCCAGGCCGGCTTTGTAACTGTTCTTATACAATCCCATAGCATTTACAGAAAAACTCAAAGGATATGCTGCGCAATATACTATTTGTGCCGAAGGTTCAACACTAAATTCATTAGGCAGGGCTATTTTCCCCCCACCGGCTAAATGGTATTCATATTCTGAAATATCATGAGACATCTTGTATTTTCCGGAAGCCTCGCTCTTATAACCAAAAAACCGGGGTATGGAAACACTCGCCCAATACGTATCGGAATAATACAAAGCACCAAATCCGGCATTGGGAACAAAAAATGTTCTGTTATTTTCATTAAATGCCTGATCATCATCTTCACGTAAATCAACATATTTTTGTGATCCGCTATTCAATCCCAGCTTTAAACCCAAAGATAATTTGCCGGGGCCGAGATTGAATCTATAGGCATAATTAAAGTATATGCCAGTATAATTTGTAATACCAATACTTTCGTGTTCAAGCATCACTCCAAGTGCAACTTTGGGATTTTTCAGAGGAGCATGCACACTGACAAACTGAGTGGAAGGCGCGCCGTCCATGCCTGTCCAGTTGTTCCGATAAAAAAAACTGAGAGCAAGTGCTTCCTGGTTTCCGGTCGCCGCCGGATTCAGGTATGTAAGATTCTGATCGAATAACGATACTTCTGCTGTTTGCTGAGCATACACTTCAACTATACAGAAACAGAAGAGTAAAAAAATTAATATTTTTATTCTTAAAATCATTTACGCAGTTCAACATAACCTTTCCTGTCCGGTAGACCTTCTTCTTTAATTACATAGAAGTAGGTGCCGACAGGAACAATTTTTCCGTTTTTATTTTCTCCGTTCCAAATTAATTCATCTGTACCATTTGTCTCATATACAACACCACCCCATCGATCCAGTATGATCAGTTTTGCCTGATTCAATCCACTCATGTTGAGAATAAACTCATCATTTACTCCGTCTCCATTAGGTGAAAATCCGTTAAAAATAGCAAGATCGTTTACAACGATCAGTATGGAATTGCTGACAGGATCGCATGTGCCATTAATGACAGTCCAGCTAAGTTCATAAGTTCCAACCTCCGGGAAATCAACCCTGGTATTATGTAATGCAGAATCTTCAAACGATCCGGAACCTGTTATAAACTGCCAGTGTCCGACTCCAATATCAGGCGGCTGAGCATTCAGTGTTGTGCTAAATGTGTAATCCAGGTCCTGGTTTTCACCGGCTATTGCTTCCTGTGGCTGCTCATAAAAGGTAACTGAGACCTCATCTTCATTTATACAGTTCCAGTTTGTTTCAGTCCAGATAAAATTGTAAACATTATATTCATCTACAGTAACATTTGTAATTGAGCTTGTCGGATCATCAAATACGGCATTTCCTCCCGACCACAAACCTGAACCGGCAGAAGGACTGGCTGATAAAGTCGTTGCCAAACCGCAGATTTCAATGTCATCCCCGGCATCTGCAACAGGAACTTCAAAAACCGTAAGCTCGACAGCATTTACAAAACCCGTTTCGTCAGCCTGGCATAAGCTGTCATCCACAATCTCAAGAACCCTGATTGATGCAGACTCTGAAGCTGCAAAGGAGAAATCTCCTTCCGGATCCGAGATATTGGTTTCGGTATGATTGATATTTCCTCCTCCAACTGTCATTGACCAAGGCCCGTTACCTGACAGGCTATAATGTACGGTAAGAATATCCTCTGCACATAAGGTATCAATACTTTCTGCAATATCTCCCATTGGCAAAGGATTAATATCTATCAGTACGGCAGAAGAAGTATCTTTGCATTCTGCATTTTGTCCTGATGAAACAAATCTTCTATAAGATACTGTATCGGTTAGAGAAGGAGAAGTAAAATGAATATTTGTATGACTTCCGGAAGCCGGTTGCCAGCCCGATCCATCAACCCATTCTTCCCAGTTATAAGCATAAGATCCGCTACCACCTGAAGGATTTGAACCTGTAAGCTGTTTCTCTGAATTGTAACAAACATACTGTGTGGCAGATCCTGTTATGCTGTTGTTAGAGATTGAATTGTAAACCTCAACAAAAAATGAAGGTGAGGTAGTGTCTTTACAAACCGCATCACTGCCAGAATACACAATACGTTTGTAGTACATATCTTCTGTTAATACTCCTGCAGGATAATCCGTCCCGACAGCTCCTGCAATTACAGAATAGTTTTCATCATTCGTACTTTCCATCCATGCAAAAGAATAAATGCCATCTCCACCACCAAGCTGTGCAGAGGTTGTTGCCTTCACAATACCTGCATTTGTATTTTCACAAATGGCAGTATCTGCAATCGGTGAAAAGATATTATTGCTTATGGGTTCCAATACTGTAATGGAATCAATATTGCTGGTATCAATACATACTTCATGAGACGTAACCACACGTGCATAATAAGTTGTTTCATACAAATCTCCCTCAATCAAAATACTATCTGCAGAGATGCTGTTTTCCCAGTCTATTATACCATCCTCCCCGGAATACCAGTTGTAACTATAGTTGTTGTCATCTCCGCCGCTTACATCGCTGCCTGTTAACGTAAAGGGAGGATTCTGACCTGAACATAGCGTATCATGAACAGCAATCGTATTGTTCATAATCGAAGGGAAAACAAATACTTCTATGGAAAATGCCGTATCATAAACATATTTTTCGGGAGGTGTAAACGGATCATCTGTGAGGGTATCCAGGATGACCCTGGTATAGTAAGTGGTATTGGTTATTTCATCGGGTTGAAAACTTAACGTATCTCCTGTTCCGCTGGCAGGAACCCAGCTCGAGTCATCATTGCTCTGAAGCCATTCATATATGTATGACACGGATTTGCCTCTTGGAATGCTTCCGTTGATCAGATGTGGCTTTTGCCCTTCACATATTGTATCCGGCCCGTCGATTGTATTGAACAGAAATCCGTTTAGGGGAAGCTGGAGATTGGCCAGGGTACTTCCCGGATCTCCGTTAAGTCCTTCAAGATCCAGTTCTTCTGCTTCTCCTCCTTCACCGCGTGAAATATTATACGTAACATTGCCGGGCAAACTGGTTCCGGAATACCAGATAATGCCTCCGCCTCCACCACCACCGGCTCCTGTAAGAGAATCACCGGTGGAACCTCCGTCGCCACCCTGAACATCAAGGTGTAAATCATCTGGGCCTGTGAATACATTGACATCCAGCAATACGCCTCCACCTGCTCCTCCTCCTCCTGCGCCTGCAGTTGCCAATCCTCCAACAGATTCCCCTGATGCATAGATACCGCTGTTGTTTTTATTCTCAAGCACATCGGTCATAATGATCACGAGTCCTCCTCCGTCTCCTCCCTTTGTAGCAGTATGATTTGCATCCTGTACGGAAGATCCTCCTCCACCTCCCATGGTTACCCTGTTGCTGTTAAATCCATAAAAACTCGTTGTTAAAGCCAATCCTCCTATCGCATTTTTATAAGTTGTGCATTCCGTTCTTTGATTGCCTCCGTTTCCTCCGATACCATAATGAGATCCTCCGGCTCCCCCGGCATATTTGCCAAGACCCCCGCCTCCCCCGTTAATTACCGCGCCCGTTCCCTTCGTATAGACCGAACCAAAACTCACCATAATAATCCCTTCTCCTTTCTTACCGGCTATTCCATTTACTGAATCATCAAAATATAGTGTGTCGATTATATTTTCCCTGCATCCGCCAACAAAACCGGGTTCAGATTGCGCTCCCCAAAAACCTGCATTACTCGCTATAATATCATCATCCAGCGTAAGTTTCTTGAATATCACAAGAGCAATTACACCCCCCGTAGTCCCATTCCAATCCTGAGCTAAGAGAGGATAAGAACTGGTTACTGTAGCATAATTGGCTTCATAGATCTTTACCAGTTGTATTTTCTCGGCATTTGAAAATTTTGAAGAATTGATAGTCACTGTGAACTCAATCCTGACGCCGTTGACACTACTCACTGCCAGCATTTCAAATCTTCCCCCATTCCTGAAAGTAGACCAGGTAAGATTGGTTGTTGGAAAATCTCCGCCTGGCAGCACTTCCACACCGGTCATCTGCATTAATATCACCTTATCGCCGGGCTGCAGATCCCCCGGTGCTGCCGTCAGGTCAACATGATCATCCGCAACAGTACCTACCTCGTAATACTTGTTCACAATACCGCCAATAGGATTCACTTGAGAAATAGCTGAATGACTTATACTTAACAGAAAAATATAGACTAAAAATTTCTTCAAAAGTTTCAAAATTTTAAGTTCCTTTCAAATATATAAATTATATATACGGTCAAATAAACATTATGTTAACAATTCAATACGGATAAACTCCTTTGATTTAGCTTATTTCCGCATTTTTTTTTCAGTTTTTACCGGAAATATAAGCTTAAAAACAGTTCCTTCGTTGAGTTTGGTTCTAAAACTTATCTCTCCTTCCATGTGATCCATGATATTTCTGACTATGGCCAAACCCAAACCCATTCCGCTGCTTTTTGTAGTAAAATTGGGCATGAATAATTTTGGCTTTATTTCGTCCGGTATTCCCCTGCCATTGTCAGATATCAACACGATAACCTTTTGAGAGCTTTTCTCAACATTTACCTTTATCTCACCCATTCTGTCATCCGGAACAGACTGAATTGCATTCTTAATAATGTTCATGAACAAACGTGAAAGCTGCTCCCTGTCCGCATTGATTTCAATGCCGGAATACTCTGATGAAAAATAGATCTTATAATGGGCAGCTCCTTCAAAAAGATCAACAGATTTCTTCAGTATTTCTATCAGATCAACACGTTCAATTTTTGCGTCAGGCATCTTGGCAAAGTTTGAAAATTCCGTTGCAATTGCTGAAAGGTTATCAATTTGCTCAAGCAATGTATTGGTAATATTTTTTAAGTATTCCTCCTGGTTTTCATGCTTATCGTTCCATGATTTTTGCAAATGCTGTACGTTTAATCTCATGGGCGTTAAAGGATTCTTAATTTCATGCGCTATCTGTTTTGCCATTTCACGCCAGGCAGATTCACGCTCAGACCGGGCCAATAATTCAATACTCCGCTGAAGTTCGATTACCATCCTGTTGTACTCATTCACAAGGTTGGCAATTTCATCCTTCCGTTTGTAATGTATCTGTTCAAATCTGCTACCCAATTTTAAATCCCTGAAGCGCAATTGCAAAAGTTCAAGTGGCCTGGTAATCTGATCAGAGATCAGGATAGTAATAACAATGGTTATCAATATCAGAATAACATATATATTGATAATGGTAACAATCAAAGCAGACAATGAAGCCTGCAATTCTTTTTGCTTGGTGAAATAAGGTAGATTCAAATAGGCCAGTAATTTACCTTCACTGTTTTCAAAAGGTGCATATGCCGATAAATAGGATAGATTGCTGATATTCTCCCGATGAATGAATTGGGCTCTCTTTTCCTGCGATAATTTTAAAAAAGCTGTTGGGTTCATTTTGGTTCCTAACAAACCTCTTTGAAAAATTTCCGAACGGGATGTAGCAAGTAGCTGTCCATTTGGATTGTATAAATTTATATCTGTATAAAAAACATCTGAGAATTTTATCAACAGCTGGTTTAGATTATCATATTTATCTCTTTGCCAGTCGGTTGTTAATTCATTTTCAAGTTCCAGTTTATGAGTAAGTTCAATCAATATGGAATGGATTTTCTCATGGAGGACTTTATCCTGATATTGCCTGTAATTTCTGATGTTCAGCCAAATTGTACTGCCTGCAATTAAGACTAGTGAAACTAAGAGTATCGAAATTATGGTAAACTGAATTTTACTTCTAAGGTTTCCAAGAAACCGGATCTCAGACTGATTCAAATTGCGTGCGGCAAAAACTAGTATAAGGGATACATAATAAAAAAGAAACAGGTAGGAAAATGCTATTAATACATCTATAAATTTAGGTTTGGGCAGACTTATTACAATCAGATTATCTGATTCGGAACTGTACAAAAGATGTTCATACCCATCCAGTGTGACCTTTTGAAATTCCGATGTTAAATCTCCGAAAACTTTAGAACTCATGCTATAACTAAAATCACCATACTGCGCAACCAGATCCCCTTTGTAATATTTGGCATAAGAATATTTATCGATCAATCTTTCCTGGTGAAATTTCTGATCAAGCAACAACTCGGGATAACCCAACAGATCTTGTGTAATTTTAGAGTCGAGTTCAATAAATAGAGTAATTTCATAAGGAAACTCTGCAATTTTAAATGGAAAGCGACCAACATAGCTAATCCTTCCGGTGTAATTATCAAGGTAATAAAAATTGGATCCCGGCAAACCCAGGCCAATTTCACTGATAATATCATCAAAAAACCCATAACAATAGAACCACTGGTAATCCGGAATTTCAATCAGAACACTATCCGTAGGACCACATAACGTGATCTGCAAATTGTATTTGTTCCAATACCCCGTAAAATAATTCTTACTCAGGTAATTGTAAAACTCATCAATATTTATTTCTTCCTGACTTAGATAAGAAGATATATGTGTATCATTTTCAACATCCTGACTTAATTGCTCAAAAAGATATTCTGCAACCGGATCATGCTCATTTGTAAGACTGTAAGCAAGGGATTTTCTGATGATATCCTCCTTTTTACCAGCTTCATGCAAAATGTATAGCAAAGAATACACTGAGAAAAACAATACAAAAACCACCAGGAATGAATAGCCGGACAGGTTGTAATTCTTGTAAGAAAACCAGAGAAATAAAAGAAAGAAGAGCAAATAGGAAACAATCGAGATGAAATCAATAGGATAACCTGTAACAAAGAGAACAAAAAAAACTATGGCTGATGTAATAACAAAAACCTGGAGATTTCGAAAAACGGATTCCAACAAAATCGTATGTTTAATCACCCAAATCAGAACAATGCCCAATGCATAAAAATTGATCCCGTTGATAAGAAAACTAATTAATGAATAAATTGATAACCTGTCAATTGCATTGGGTTGAAAAGAAATATTAGAATTAAAAATAAGGCTATGGAAAAAATAGTGAGCATGAACAAAAAAGACCAATGCCAGCAAATCATAAAAAACAAAATAGAGTGTTTGTCTGCCTTTTGAAATGTTGCCCGGAATATTGTTTACTCCGATAACCCTGCAAATCAGTATGGCATAAAACAATATTAACAAAGAATTTAACAGAAGATCTCCGAGGCTGGGAACAAATAATGAACCAGCATAAGTAAACGGATCAAACAAAGCAAAACCGTCAATGTTTAGTTTTAAACCAAGCTGAACGATTCGAAGGATAGAGATGGAAAAAATGACGATCGGTATTGTTGAAAGTCTTTTCTTTTTATCAGCTATATTTTTAAGGACTATGTATAAGTAATATCCCAGAAGAATCAATCCAAGAAAAAGGAATACCGTGGCAATACCAGAACGTGGGGTTTTGTCATTCGTGAGATCCGGCAGTATTATACTAAATAAATAGTTGCCTTCCATATCGTGAATGTCATAACCATTCTCAGACCGAAAACTAATTTTTGTATCCCGGGGAAGACGAAAATCAGGATTAAAACCGGTTTGAAGAAAATCATTCTCGTAAGGATAACGACTTTTGATCCTGATCAAACCAACATTTTTGACAGAATCATTGTCAGAAGAAATAACATGATAATAAGAATTAAAAATTTTTATCATGCTAAGATTGAAAAGAGTATCGGGGTAATTTTCAAATACAGGAATTGCATTTGATGACCAAAAGACAAGTTGATTGTCGATATACCTGAACAATATGATGTCTTCATGATCAAGCTTCTGAATAATCTCATAATTGTATTCCTGATCGTATTTATTCAGTTTATTAAAATAATTTTCAACCTGCTCGCATTTTTGATGAAGTATTTGTTCCACATTTTTAGCATATCTCAACTTGTTTTCAAATATCCCTGAAAAATTTGCCAATAAAACAGAAATTGTAATTATTATCAGGGATATGATAAGCAACCGTTTTGAAATCATAACAGAAAGGTGTTTCAGTTAATCATTATGATAATTCATGCCTTTCAGAATGGTGCAGGCTCTATACAATTGTTCAGTAAATATCAACCGAACCATCTGATGTGTAAATGTCATTTTCGATAAAGAGATTTTATAGTGTGCCAATTTAAGAATAACATCCGAAAATCCGTATGCTCCTCCGCTAACAAATGCAACATTTTTATAACTTTGCGTTTGCAATTTATTCAACCACCCGGCAAATTGTCGTGAATTCATTTCATTGCCGTTTTCATCGAGCAATACGATAATATCGTGCTTTTGAAGCACTTTTTTTAAAGCCTCTCCTTCCTTCTTTTTGATCAAGCCGTCTGACAGGTTTTGAGAGGACTTAATACCAGGTATATCAATGATGGAAAAATCAATAAAATGTTTTATTCTATGGCAATAATCATTGATACCTTGCTGAATATATGGTTTGTCCGTTTTGCCAATATTGTAAAATGTAAATTTCATTTAAGGCATTAATATGAATAATATTATACTGTTCTGCTTGCTTTTTGTCAATAAAATTGAATGGATGCAATCACTTCAGAATACGAAAGTATCAAAAAACCACATGAATGTTTTGTATGAAGAAATAGATTGTAAATATATATTTGCTTAATTTGGTTCGATTTTTGATTTTTGACCAGAGTAATAAATCATTCCGTTATGAAACAAGTGAAAAAAAGTCTGTTTTTGATCCTATGTCTGATCATAATAAGTCAGAGAGCATTTTCAGGAGATATTCCCGGAGGTATTGTCGCATCCTTTAGTTCGGGCGATGCATCAAAATTGTCACAGTATTTTAATCAGACAATTGAACTCACCTTTTTTGAAAAGGAGGAGATTTATAGTAAAACTCAGGCTGAAATTATACTTCGTGATTTTTTTGCTAAAAATCCACCCAAGCAATTCAAGATACTGCATGAAGGTGGAAAAGAATCTTCAAAATATGCAATTGGCCGGTATACTTCAACATCAAAAGCATACAGAATTACATTTCTACTGAAAACAATCAATTCTAAAATCTTTATTCATCAATTGAGAATAGAAAACGAATATGCTGAATAAATTAATTGAAGAACTAATTGAACTGGCCCTTATTGAAGATCTCGGAGACGGTGATCATACTTCTCTGTCCTGTATTCCTGCTGAAGCAACCGGTAAAGCTCAACTGATCATAAAACAGGAAGGCATAATTGCTGGTATTGAAATTGCAGAACTTATATTTAAAAAACTCGATCCAAATATTTTCTTTGAAAACAAAATCACTGACGGATCAAAAGTAAAGCATGGTGACATAGCCTTTGTTGTGGAAGGCAGAGTTCATATCATCCTTCAGGCTGAAAGACTTGTTTTAAATATTATGCAGCGCATGAGTGGAATTGCAACTCAAACCAGTCAATATGTCGAAAGACTTAAAGGATTGAAAACAAAAATTCTTGATACCAGGAAAACAACTCCTGGTATGCGAATGCTGGATAAAGCAGCAGTAAAATATGGTGGAGGAGAAAATCACAGAATGGGCTTATATGATATGATCCTTATCAAAGACAATCATATCGATTTTGCAGGAGGCATAGAAAATGCCATCAGAAACACCAAAAAATATTTGCAGAAGAAAAAATTAGACCTTAAAATTGAGATAGAAGCCAGAAACATTAATGACGTAAAGCAAATTCTTAAAGTAGGGGGTATTGATTTTATTATGCTGGACAATTTCTCGATCGAAGATACCAGGAATGCCGTGAAGATCATAGACAACAAATACAAAATAGAATCTTCAGGAGGAATAACTTTGCATAATCTGCGTGATTATGCCGAATGTGGTGTTGATTTTATTTCCATCGGCGCCCTTACACATCAGACAGGAAGTATTGATTTAAGTCTTAAGGCTTTAGACTTCTGATCCATTATGGACAAACCATCATACGAAAGAACATACCGGATATTTAATAAACAGATTCATCGGCTGGGGGAAAAACTAAGAAAGGTTTCTCTGCCAGGTTTCGATAGAGTACCTTTGTACGATGTTATCTGGTTCTTTTCCAGGGGATTACAGAAAGGCTCATTAAATACAAGAGCAACATCTATCGCATTTAATTTCATGTTGGCTTTAGGTCCCGGAGTAATCTTTTTACTTGCACTTATTCCATATCTTCCGATCACAAATTTACAGCAAGAGCTATTCGAGGTGTTTGATGAAATTATGCCGGATAATTCTTATATCGCTATTGAGTCACTCTTGAATGAAATATTTAAAAAGCGAAGTGGTTTGCCATTGTTTGGATTTCTTGTCAGTTTATTTTTTGCGCAGAAAGGAATTCACGGTATGATAGAAGCTTTTAATGCAACCTTTCATACCATTGAAACCCGCTCCTGGTATACGCAGCGACTTGTAGCAATTGTACTGGTTTTTATTTTCTATTCCCTGGTATTGCTCGCTACACTGATTATGTTTTTAAATAAACTATTTATCGAAAATCTTAGCAGTAGTGGGTATATTCAAATGAATATTACTTTTTATTTTTTTATAATCGGCAAATGGATCGTAATTGTTGGCTTAACTTTTTTCTGCATTTCCTTTTTGTATTACCTGGCACCGCAACGCAAAACAAAATGGAGGTTCTTTTCTGCCGGATCAACTTTGGCAACCATACTCACAGTTGTTGCTTCTCTTGGTTTCTCTTACTTTGTTAATAATTTTGCACAATTCAATAGATTTTTTGGTTCTATAGGGGCATTAATTGCTTTGATGTTATGGCTGAATTTCAATGCACTTGTATTATTAATAGGTTTTGAATTAAATGCCAGCATTAAAAATGCCAACCTTACAATACAAGAACCATAAACATTCTTTATTCGTTTGTGTTTAACAGAATTTAAATAATATGGCTGATCTGAATGAATTAGAAAACGATTATGAAGAAAACGAGTTGAATGAGGCTGATCTTTTACAGGATCCTTTCAAACAGTTCGACATCTGGCTTGAAGATGCTATTAATGAAGGTCTTGATGATCCTAATGTTATGATATTAAGTACTGTCTCAGAATCAAACCGGCCCAGTTCAAGAATTGTATTATTAAAAGAGTTTAATCAAAAAGGATTCACATTTTATTCAAACTATCAAAGTAAAAAAGGAAAACACCTGAAAAAGAATTCATATGGTTCTTTGCTCTTTCCATGGCATACCATAAAACGACAGGTCCGAATAGAAGGTAAGATTGATAAAATTTCACAGGAAGAATCTGATGCATACTTTGATACCAGGCCTTTCGGCAGCAAAATCGAAGCATGGATATCTCCTCAAAGCGAAGAAATTGCATCTCGTGATTACCTTGTAAACCAGGAATTGAAATTTAAACAAAAATATGAAGGGAAATCTGTTCCCCGACCTTCACATTGGGGAGGTTACCGGCTTATGCCTGATCTTTTTGAATTTTGGCAGGAAAGAGAAAACAGGCTGCATGACCGGTTTGAATTTAGTCTCATTAAAAATCAATGGATTGTCAGAAGACTTGCACCTTGATGAATTTTCGATCACATGATTTATGAAATGGATTTCAGACGTTCCGTAAGAGATCTTATTTTTTTTTCCGCGTCAGCTTTTTTCTTTTTCTCAACAGTTACAACTGTTTCAGGTGCATTTTTAATAAAACTCTCGTTGTTGAGTTTTTTCATTACCGATGAAAGAAACCCTTGCTGATAGCCTAATTCTTCCTGAAGCTTTTTTTTCTCTTCTTCGACGTTAATACTACTGCCGAGTGGAACACTGTAGTGTACTGTCCCAACCATAAATGAGGATGAATCATTTTCGATTATTTCAGCAAATGAAATCCCGTCAATATTAGCCAGTTTTCTTACAACGGATAAAAAAGTTTTGTTGTATTTTGATTCATTAAAACTCACACATAGATTTAGTTTTTCTTTTTGAGGAATATTTTTCCCTTGCCGGATATTTCTTATGGATGCAATAATCTCTTTTGCCTTTTCAAATTCTTTAAGAAGTTTAGCATCAAACAATCCGGGCTCTGGCATTTCACTCGACATAATACTTTCACCGTCTTCTCTCTCTGAAATCAACTGGTAGATCTCCTCGGAAATAAAAGGCATAAAAGGATGCAAAACTTTTAATAATTTGTTAAGAAAGTCAAGGGTTTTCCCGAAGGTTAACATGTCAATTGGTTTCTGATATTCGGGTTTAACAGCTTCCAGGTACCATCCTGAAAACTCATCCCTTATCAGAGTATACACCACCATCAATGCGCTGCTGATACGGAATTTTGAAAAATGATCGTTGATTAGCTTAAGAGATTGGTTTAATTTAGCTTCAAACCATGCAATCGCCTGCTTTGTCACTTCAGGCTGTTCAAGCTTTTTATCTACCTTCCAGCCTTTAATAAGTCGGAACGTATTCCATAGTTTATTGCAAAAATTTCTTCCCTGTTCGGTCAATGACTCATCAAACAAAAGATCATTTCCTGCCGGAGAACATAACAACATGCCAACACGGACACCATCTGCACCATATTTATCTATTAGTTCGAGCGGATCGGGTGAATTTCCAAGCGATTTGGACATTTTTCTCCTGAACTTATCACGTACCATTCCTGTAAAATATACATTATCAAATGGTTTTTCATTTCGAAATTCGTATCCGGCAATAATCATTCTTGCCACCCAGAAAAAAATGATATCAGGAGCAGTGACCAGATCAGATGTAGGATAATAATACCTTATATCTTCATTGTCAGGATGGTTTATGCCATCAAATATAGATATAGGCCATAACCAGGAAGACGCCCATGTATCAAGCACATCTTCATCCTGCCTAAGATCTTTTTCCGTAAGTTTTGAATTATTCTTTTTTTCCTGCGCAAGTTTTACTGCTTCCTCAATGGTTTCAGCAACAACATATTCTCCATCGGGAAGATAGTATACCGGTATTCGGTGACCCCACCACAGCTGCCGGCTAATACACCAGTCCTTGATATTTTCCATCCAGTGTTTGTAGAGATTCTTGAACTTTGGCGGGTGAAATTTCACATCGTTATTCATTACGTGATCAAGAGCCGGTTTTGCCAGATCTTTCATTTTAATAAACCACTGGGCAGACAGGCGGGGCTCTATGACGACATCGGTACGTTCCGAGTAACCGATTTTATTCACATAATCCTCTTCCTTTACCAGGTAACCAGACTTCTCAAGCTCAGGAATTATCAGTTTCCTTGCTTTAAACCGATCCTCACCGATAAATAATTCTGCTGATTCATTCAATGTTCCATCTTCATTGAAGATATCAATCGTTTCCAATTTGTGTTTCTCTCCGATGATGTAATCATTTTCATCATGAGCGGGTGTAATTTTAAGGCATCCTGTTCCGAATTCCATATCCACATAATCATCCTCAATCACAGGCACAGGTCTTTCAACCAGTGGTACCAACACTGTTTCTCCCACATATTTTTTAAATCTTTTATCAGCAGGATGAATACACAAAGCAGTGTCTCCCAATATAGTCTCCGGTCGCGTTGTAGCAATAGTAAGCCACTCATCGACAGTTCCCACAACTTTGTACCTGATATAATACAATTTTGATTTCTCTTCTTTATAAATCACTTCTTCATCTGACAGGGCAGTTTTGGCCTGGGGATCCCAGTTGACCATTCGAACTCCTTTGTACACAAATCCTTTATTGTATAAATCGATAAAAACCTTAATCACACTTGATGAAAGTTTTTCATCCATTGTGAAACACGTACGATCCCAATCACAGGATGCTCCGAGTTTTTTAAGTTGCTCCAGAATAATTCCACCATGTTTTTCTTTCCATTCCCAGGCATGCTTCATAAAATCTTCACGTGTTAAGTCGCCTTTGTTTATGCCTTCGTCTCTTAACTTTGCTACTACTTTCGCTTCTGTTGCAATGGAAGCATGGTCTGTACCAGGCACCCAACAAGCATTTTTCCCTGTCATTCTGGCCCTTCTGATCAGGATATCCTGAATGGTATTATTCAGCATGTGTCCCATATGCAGAACACCCGTCACATTTGGTGGTGGTATTACGATCGTATAAGGTTCTCTTGTATCGGGTACAGATCTGAAAAGTTTATGCTCCATCCAATAGTCGTACCATTTCTTCTCAACATCTTTTGGGCTGTATTTACTGGGAATCTCCATAAAAATTAATCCATATTCAACAAATCATTATAAAAGTCGCGTAAAAATATAAATTAAGAATCATATAATGAATTTATGAAGAAATTAACCTTTATAAAGATTTCCCAAACCATTTTAAATAAATTACGTTGAAGTGGGTAAATGGCCTCTCAGACCATTTGTATTTTTGAAATCCCGGTTTTCTTTAGCATGATTGTTGATATAATTGAAAAAAATACATATTATCTAAATAAAATATCTTTAAATTTGCAAATTGTAAAATTCATTGCTATGAAAAAAGTTATTGTTAGTATTTTATTTGTAATTGTTTCATTTACATATAGTTGCTCACAAACACCAGCTGTTGAAGAGGGACAATCCGTATTCGGTCCATCCATAGAATTTGCACAAAAGGAATCCGAATTTCGCGTTATTGAACAAGGTGGAGATGGAATTTTTGAATTTCTTTTTACGAATACAGGAACTGATCCATTAATACTCAGTAATGTACGTAGCTCTTGTGGATGTACTGTTCCGGAATGGCCCCGTGAACCTATTAAACCCGGAGAATCATCTTCCATCAAGGCAAGATATGATACAAGACGGATTGGTCAGTTTTCAAAATCCATCACGGTATATTCAAATGGTACTGAAACTCCAATAGTATTAAGAATAAAAGGGAAAGTTGAACCAAAAGCTCAAGCGGCAGTAAATTAAAAAAACCATCATATAGATAATTGTGACTCACAGATACATTTATCTGTGAGTTTGTTTTTCGTACTAATAATTAATAAGAAATGCCAAAGATTTCAAAAAGAGGCACGCTGATGCCAAATTCACCGATCAGAAAACTGGTACCCCTTGCCGAAGAGGCAATCAAGAGAGGAAAGAATGTTCTTCGACTGAATATTGGTCAACCCGATATTCCAACTTCCGACAAAGCTCTAGCAGCGATCAGAAATCTGGATGTTAAAGTATTGGAATACAGTCACAGTGCCGGGATGGAATCTCTTCGGCGAAAGTTGGTGGAATATTACAAACGACATAATATTCATGTTAATTATGAAGATATTCTTATCACAACAGGCGGTTCAGAGGCAATCACCATAACCTTGCTAACCTGTCTTAATGCAAATGATGAAATCCTTGTTCCGGAGCCTTTTTATGCTAATTATTATAGTTTTGCAACATCAACAGACGTAAATGTTGTAGCCATTACATCACATATTGAAGATGGATTTATTCTTCCGCCCATTTCAGAATTTGAGAAAAAGATAACCGAGAAAACCAGGGGCATAATAATATGCAATCCTAACAATCCTACCGGTCATGTTTACAGCCGAAAAGAACTTGAACAAATACGAGACCTGGTATTAAAATACGATTTATTTCTTCTCTCAGATGAAGTATACCGCGAATTTGTTTACGATGACGAAGAATTTATATCGATCATGCAATTGGAAGGAATGGATCAGCATGCAATTCTGATCGATTCGCTTTCAAAACGTTATAGTGCCACTGGTCTGAGAACGGGGGCCTTAATAACCAAAAATAAATATTTGCGTGACACGGCATTAAAATTTTGTCAGGCCAGGTTAAGCCCTCCTTATGTAGGCCAAATTGCCGGTGAAGCGGCCATTGATTCATCTGAGGAATACATGAGTGGAGCCTTTGACGAATATCTTGCCAGAAGAAATTACATTACCAATGCATTGAATCAAATTCCGGGAGTATTTTGTACCAAGCCAAAGGGTGCTTTTTATATTATGGCAAAACTACCTGTTGACGATGCGGAAAAATTTGCCATGTGGATGTTAAGTGATTTTGAATACAAAGGAAATACGATTATGCTGGCTCCCGGAGCAGGCTTTTATACTGAAGGTGGCCTTGGAAAACAGGAAGTACGCATTGCTTATGTTATCAATCAGAATAAACTGAAAATTGCAATGGAATGTCTTGCTGAAGGACTTAAAAAGTATCCGGGCAGACTACCTGAAAAAGAAATGGTAATGATGAACAATCATATGGAAAAATAATTTTTCTAATCGGGGTAAAGCAAATACTTTGCCCTGATTCTTTTAAACTCTTCTATCTCAGCAATCCAGGATTTCTTAATTTGTTCGATGCTTTTCCCTTCTATAATTTGTTTTTTCAATTGATCCGTTCCGGCAAGCAGATCAAAATAGTCCGAAAAAAAATCTTTTCTCTTATTTAAAGCATTATACATATCTATAAGATAACTTAAATCTATTTCATTTTTACTTATTAACGAATCCAGACAGATTTCACGCAGGTCAATTCCAAAACAGGTTTTATCCTTTAACTTGGGATCAGGTCCTTTGTTATTTTCATTCAATGGAATAAATGAAAAAGTATGATCAGGATAATCCGGATGACCTGCAACAAGAAAGGGGAAATCCGTTCCTCTGCCCTCAGAAATTATTGTGCCTTCAAAAAATGCCAGAGATGGATACAGATATATTGCCCTCATTTCCCTGAGATTTGGTGATGGATTGACCGGTAAAATATAATGACTGGAATGATTATAATTTTCACACTTGATAATTGTTAAATCACATGTAACAGAGTTTTTTAACCACCCTTCTCCATTGATCATGTTTGCATACTCACCAATTGTCATTCCATATACCAGTGGAACAGGATGCAAACCGATAAAAGACCTGAATTCTTTTTGCAACACAGGACCATCAATATAAAATCCATTCGGATTTGGTCTGTCAAACACTATGAAAGGAATATTGTTTTCTGCACAAGCCTCCATAACATAGTGAAGAGTACTCAGGTAAGTATAAAATCTAACTCCAACATCTTGTATATCAAACACTATTAATTCCAGATTCTCCATATCTGTAATGGCAGGTTTCTTCTTGGTTCCATAAAGTGATATAACAGGGATTAACGATTGGGAATACTTTTCATCACCAACATCAACTCCTGCTTGATTTCTTCCAAGAAAACCATGTTCCGGAGAAAATATTTTTTCAATTGTTATACCTCTGCTCCTAAGAGTATCCAGTATATGTGTATTATTAATGACAGATGTGTGATTTACAACCAGTGCAATACGCTTACCTTCCAGAAGCTTGATATATTTTTCCAATTGATATGATCCCGGTTGTATATCCGTATTATCTATTGCATTTGAACATCCTGGAAAACAAATTGCCAATATTACCAGTGCACTATTTATCAACTTACGTATTAATCTGTTTTTCATTGGCGGAATCATAGTGAATGCCTGGCTAATTTACTATTTTTATGAACTCTACAAAGTCTGATTATTTTGAATACTGAGTATTTCATAGCAAAGCGCTTTACTTTTGATAAAGAAGGGAAGAAGCTGATGTCGAGGTCGATTGTTCAGTTATCGGTGTTCTCCATTTCACTGAGCATTGCAGTTATGATAATATCCCTGGCTGTTGTTACTGGATTCAAAAAAGAAATCCGGAACAAAGTAGTCGGATTTGGCAGCCATATTCAAATAGTCAATTTTGATGCAAACAATTCCTTTGAGTCTATTCCAATATCTTCAGATCAGAACTTTTTACAAACAATTGAAAGTATTCCGCAGGTAAAACACTTGCAGGTATTCGCCACAAAACCGGGAATTATTAAAGCTGGCAGAGAAAACCAGGGAGTTATTGCAAAAGGTGTTGGTTCTGATTTCGACTGGAGTTTTTTCAATAAAAACCTTGTGGAAGGAAGTTCATTTTTAGTGAATGATTCAGTAAAAACAAATGAGGTTTTAATTTCAAAAAGGTTATCCTCACTTCTAAAATTAAATGTCGGGGAGGAATTCATTATGTTTTTCTTTGGTGAAAGGCCCAGACCCCGTCGCTTTAAAATCAGCGGCATTTTTGAAACAAGCCTGGAAGATTTTGATGAGCAATTTATACTTGTTGATATTGGGCATATTCAGAAACTTTATGATTGGGATGAAGATCAAATCAGTGGTTTCGAAATATTGATTGAGGACTATAGTAAAATTGACGATATTACAAGCACCATAAGAAACATTGCCGGATTTGAATTTCTGGATGACGGTTCCAGATTACGAATTGTAAATATAATTGAGAAATATCCACAGATTTTCCACTGGCTAAATCTTTTGGATATGAATGTATTTATCATTTTATTGTTGATGATTGTGGTAGCCGTTGTAAATATGATCTCGGGATTAATTATTATAATACTTGACCGAACGAATACTATCGGTCTTTTAAAATCTATTGGCGCCTGCAATCAAATGTTAAAAAGAATCTTTCTTTACCAGGCTTTCTTTTTGATCCTTAAGGGACTGGTCATCGGAAATATAATTGCCATTGCCCTATGTTATGTGCAGGACAGATTTCAGTGTATTAAATTGAACAGATCTTCGTATTTTATTGATTATGTTCCTATAAATCTGACTCCTGAGATTTTTGTATTTACGAACATTGGAAGTTTGATACTTATTTTCCTGGCAATGTTCATGCCTGCACTGATCATTATGCATATCGACCCGGTGAAAACTCTTAGATACAACTGAGACCAATGAATTTATTTACTGCAATAAAAAAAGAACTCTCATCAGATCTTCCAGGATTAGAGACACAAAGAAAATTAGCTGCTAAAGGCAGAGAGATTGCTTCAACCCAAAATATAAAAGAGAACGCTACCGTTGCAATCATCATGATTTCCAGTCTTGAAAAGATGGAAATTGTATTTACCAAAAGAACTGTTTATAATGGACATCATAGCGGACAAGTCAGTTTCCCCGGAGGCAAAGCAGAAGCAAATGATCATTCCCTTGTTGAAACAGCAATAAGAGAAAGCGATGAAGAAATAGGCGTTAAAATCAGAAAACAGGATTTGCTGGGAAAACTTACTCCTTTATATATACCTGTGAGTGGATTTAAGGTACAACCCTTTGTGTTTTCCTGCTCTATAAAAAACAAATTGGAATTTATTCTTGATCATCACGAAGTTGAATATGCTTTTTTGTATACTATTCAAGATTTGTTTCGTAAGAATTTAATACATACTATTCAATTGGAACTGGAAAATTCTCTTGTAATCACCACTCCCTATTATGCTATCAAGAACGAAATAGTATGGGGTGCAACCGCAATGATACTATCCGAATTTATAGCAATTCTTGAACGGGTTAAAAAGAAATATCCAGGAATATTGTTGTAAAGCATGTGGAAATAAGAATGCTATTGTATTACAAGATTCCGATAGTGTTCATACCGTTTGTAAATGCCTGCAACATAGTTATAAGTTTCCGTACCCCGGCAATATCCGTATTTTACTACCGGATCGGTATAGTACTTTGGATTGGATTTATTTATAATGAACTGATCGACATTATTATCCCAAACATTCTCATCAAATCCATTTTTTGCAGCAAGAGCACGAGCATCGAGAACATGACCCAATCCAACATTATAGGATGCAAGAATAAATTTTCTGCGTTCTTCAATATCAA